>NZ_CALROB020000012.1:0-116410 GCF_943369675.1 Polaromonas sp. YR568
CCGGGGTATTCGGTGGTGCGGAAGGATTGCGCCTTCATGCGGCCGCTGGCCTGGATGCGGATAAAGCCCTCGCCCGCCGTCACGGTGGCGCCGGCTTCGCGCAGCTTGTCGATCACGGCGTCGAGGTGGTCGGCGCGGCCGTGCTTGAGCACGACGTCACCGCCGGCGGCCGCCACTGCGCACAGAAATGTGCCGGTTTCAATGCGGTCGGCCACCACCTGGTGCGTGCAGCCGTAGAGGCGCTCCACGCCCTGGATGCGGATGCGGCGCGTGCCGTGGCCTTCGATCTTCGCGCCCATCTTGATGAGCATTTCGGCCAGGTCGCCGATCTCCGGCTCCTGCGCGGCGTTTTCCAGGATGGTCTCGCCCTCGGCCAGGCTGGCGGCCATCAGGAAGTTTTCAGTGCCGGTGACGGTCACCATGTCGGTGGTGATGCTGGTGCCCTTGAGCCGCTTCTGGCCGGCCGGCAACTTGGCCAGCATGTAGCCGTGCTCTACCGCGATCTCGGCGCCCATGGCCTGCAGGCCCTTGATGTGCTGGTCCACCGGGCGCGAGCCGATGGCGCAGCCGCCGGGCAACGACACGGTGGCTTCGCCGAAGCGCGCCAGCAGCGGGCCCAGGGCCAGCACGGAAGCGCGCATGGTCTTGACCAGTTCATAAGGCGCCTCGGGCGAGCTGAGCTTGCCGGCGTTGATGCGCACCGTGCCGTCGTCGCCACGCTCGGCTTCCACGCCCATGTTGCGGATCAACTTGAGCATGGTGGCCACGTCCTGCAGGCGCGGCACGTTGTGCAGCGTCACCTCGTCGGCCGTCAGCAGCGCGGCGCAAAGTTCGGGCAAGGCGGCGTTCTTGGCGCCCGAAATTTCGACCGTGCCGGCCAGCGGCTTGCCGCCTTTGATGAGTAGTTTGTCCATGTTTTTTTAGCTCGCGTTGCCGTTGTTGTTGGCCCATTCGGTGGGCGTATAGGTTTTCATCGACAGCGCATGCACCTCGTCGGTCTGCATGCGGCCGCCCAGCGTGGCGTAGACCTTCTGGTGGCGCTGGATCAGGCGCTGGCCTTCAAAGGCGCTGGACACCACGGTGGCGTACCAATGGCGGCCGTCGCCCGACAGCTCGATGTGCTCGCAGGGCAGGCCTGCGGCGATGATGGATTGCAATTCTTCGCTGGTCATAGCTTACCTATTGGGCACGAGAGGAGTGGCTTCGCAAGCAGGGGCCGCGGAACTGGCTTTGCCAGGCCGCAGGCGCAGCGCCCCCTCGGGGGGCAGAGAGCGACACGAAGTGCGCGAACGTGGGGGCTCATAGCTTAGTGCCTGATTTTGTAGCCGGTGCGCAGCATATTCACCGCGATGGCGCTGACGACCAGCAGAGCGGTCGCCACGATGCCCAGACTGAGCCAGGGCGAAACATCGCTGACGCCGAAAAAGCCGTAGCGGAAACCGTCGATCATGTAGAAGAAGGGATTCAGGTGGCTGACCTTCTGCCAGAAGGGCGGCAGCGAGTGGATGGAATAAAACACGCCGCTCAGGAAAGTCATGGGCATGATGACGAAGTTCTGGAATGCCGCCATCTGGTCGAACTTCTCGGACCAGAGGCCCGCGATCACGCCCAGCGCGCCCAGCATCGCGGCGCCCAGCACCGCGAACAGCACGATCCACAGCGGCGCCACAAAAGAAGGTTGGCCGAAGAACGCCGTGACGGCAAAAACGCCCACACCCACCAGCAGGCCGCGCGCGACCGAGGAGCCCACATAGGCGAAAAACCAGTGCCAGTGCGACAGCGGCGTGAGCAGCACAAACACCAGGCTGCCCATGATCTTGCTCTGGATCAGCGAGGAGGAACTGTTGGCGAAGGCGTTCTGCAGCACGCTCATCATCACCAGGCCGGGCACCAGGAAGGCGGTGTAGCTGACCTGGTTGTAGACCTTCACCTGGTCCTGCAGCACGTGGCCGAAGATCAGCATGTAGAGCACGGCGGTCAGCACCGGCGCGCCCACGGTCTGGAAACCCACCTTCCAGAAGCGCAGGGTTTCCTTGTAGAGCAGTGTTTGCCAGCCGGTCATGTTGCCACTTTCGCGAGATCTACCGCCACGGCCGCGGTTTCGGCCACCGGTTTTTTGTTCATGACGTCGAGGAAGACGTCTTCGAGGTCGGCTTTGCGGATTTCAACGTCCTCGGCCACCAGGCCCGCCTCGCGGATCGCCGCGAGGTATTGCTCGATGTCATGGGCGTTGTGCGCCGGGAACTGCACGATGCGGCCGGTGATGCGGGCCTGCACGGCCAGGTGCGCGGGCAGTTCACTGTCGATCTTGAAGCGCAGCACGTTGGAAGACGCCGCCTTGAGCAATTCGGAAGTTTGCGCCAGCGCCACCACACGCCCCTGCTTGAGCATGGCGATGCGGCTGCACAGTGCCTCGGCTTCTTCGAGGTAATGCGTGGTCAGCAGCACCGTGCTGCCCTGCTTGTTGAGTTTGGCGATGAACTGCCAGAGCGTCTGGCGCAGCTCCACGTCGACGCCGGCGGTGGGCTCGTCCAAGACGATGACCTGGGGTTTATGCACCAGCGCCTGCGCCACCAGCACGCGGCGCTTCATGCCGCCCGAGAGCTGGCGCATGTTGGCGTTGGCCTTGTCGGCCAGGCCCAGGCTGACCAGCAGTTCGTCTATCCAGTCGTCGTTGTGCTTGATGCCGAAATAGCCGGACTGGATGCGCAGCGCCTCGCGCACGGAGAAGAAGGGGTCGAACACCAGTTCCTGCGGCACCACGCCGAGCTTGCGCCGGGCGCTGGCGTAATCGCTGAGCACATCGCTGCCATGGACCTTGACGGTGCCGCTGCTGGCGCGCGACAGGCCGGCCAGGATGCTGATGAGGGAGGTTTTTCCGGCGCCGTTGGGGCCCAGCAGGCCGAAAAATTCGCCTTGCCGGATGTCGAAACTGACGTCGTCCAGCGCCTTGACGACGGGCCCCGTTTGATTTCGCGAGGAAGAGTAGGTTTTGGAGACGGACTGGAATGAGATCGCTGGCATGAGCCCGCCATTTTAAGGGCGTATGCCGCTTTCCAGCCGGGAGGGCGATGGAATGCCCTTGGCGGGACCGCTGCGAGCGGCCGTACCTGCTGCAGCGCTCAGGCCGCAGCGGCAGGAATCAGTTCGGCCACACCGTACAAGCCCGCCAGCTGGCGCAGGCGGGGCGGTAAGCCCGCCACCGAAAAATCCTTGCCGGCGGCCAGCGCCTCACGCCGGCATTCCAGCAGCACCGCTAAAGCAGAGGAGTCAAATTCCTTGAGCGCGCCCGCGTCCGCCACCACGCCGGCCGGCTGGGCCAGCACGGCCTGCTTCAGGCCGCGGGCAAAACCTGCGGCTTCGGCGTGCGTCAGGATGGGGGGAAGCGTCAGCACCGGCAATTCGTCCGCTCAGGACTTTTTGGCGGCCGCGCCGGTGTTGGACTGGTTGCGCTGCACCAGCGAGGCGATCAGGCCGTCCACGCCCTTGGTGCTGATTTCCTGCGCGAACTGCGTACGGTAGGTTTCCACCAGCCAGACGCCGAGCACGTTCAGGTCATAGATCTTCCAGCCCGTGGGGGTCTTTTCCATGCGGTAGTCCAGCTGGACGGGGTCGCCCCGGCCCAGGACTTCGGTGCGCACCACCACTTCGGTGTCGGCAGCCTCCGCGCGCAGCGGCTTGACGTTGACGCTCTGGTCGCTCACCTGTGCCAACGCGCCGGAGTAGGTACGGATCAGCAGGGTTTTGAACTCGTCCTGCAGCTTCTTTTGCTGCTCGGGCGTGGCCTGGCGCCAGTTGCGGCCCACGGCGGCAGCCGTCATGCGGGTGAAGTTCACGTTGGGCATGATCTTGCTGTCGACCAGGGACAGCACCTTGGTCAGGTCGCCGGCTTTGACGGCCTTGTCGGTCTTGATGTTGTCCAGCACTTCAGCGGACACGCGTTTGATCAGGGCGTCGGGGGCCTCGACCTGTTGGGCGCGGACGAAAGGCGCGGCGCCCAGCAAGGCGAGGCTGAGGGTGGCGGTCAACAAATGGCCAAGGGTTCTGCGTTTCATGGTGTTCCTTCGGTGGCGAAACATGCGGTTGCCAGCTTGCGGCATCAGGGTCGATGCATTACATGCTGGAAACCGATGGTTCGATGGAGATTCTGCGGGATTGCTTCCGGTCTGGGGATGAAGTTATTCGGCAGTCTTGTAAATATTGTCTGGATACCGCTTAAACAAGGCCTTTTTTGGCCCTGTTCAGCCTGTTTCACTTCTTACTTGGCTGCGGGTGCGGGCGTCGCCGGTGCACCTTCAGGCAAATCGAAGCGCTCTTCCTTTTCGACCGGGGCATTGCCGATCAGGCTGCTGCGGCGCTGCTGGTAAATTTCACGGGTGAAGCTGTATTTATCCAGGGCCGCCTGGTCGAGTACGTCACCGGCGCCCAGCAGGTTGGCGCGGCCGTTAACCACGCGCAGCGTCGTCAGCGAATTGCGCACGCGGACATTGCTGGCCTGGGTCACCAGGTCCAGCTGCGAGTCCACCACCAGGCCGGCGGTATCGCGCACCGTGGAGGGGCCCAGCAAGGGCAGTACCAGGTAGGGGCCGGAACCCACGCCCCAGACACCCAGGGTCTGGCCGAAATCTTCCGAGTGTTTCGGAATCTTCAATTCCGTGGCCACGTCAAAAATGCCGCCCAGGCCCCAGAGGGTGTTGGTCGTGACGCGGGCCAGGCTGTCGGCGGCGTATTCACCCTTGCCCTGCAGCAGGTTGTTGACGATAGCCCAGACATCCGAAATATTGCCGAAGAAGCTGGTGACGCCGGTGCGCACCGGCTGGGGCGTGACGTCGCGGTAGACGGTGGCCACTGGCTTGAGGACGGCGCGGTCCACGCCTTCGTTGAAACCGAACATGGCGCGGTTGAACGGCTCCAGCGGATCGGTTGGATTGGCGCCCGGCCCGGTTGCACACCCCTGAAGCAGCGTCACCGCCAGAACCGCCGCGCCTGCCCACCCTGTTGACTTTTTCATCGTGTTATTGCTCGTCATTTTTTTTCTGTCGTCGCTGGTGGCGGTGCAGACCCTGATCCGGAACTGCTGTCCGCCGCTTTACTGTATAAAAACTGGCTGATCAGATTCTCAAGTACTACGGCAGATTGCGTGTTTTTGATCACGTCTCCCGAAGTAAAATTTTTCTCGTCGCCGCCGGCTTCCACGCCGATGTACTGCTCACCGAGCAAGCCGCTGGTCAAAATTTTCAGCGAGCTGTCCTTCGGAAATACATAACGGCTCTCCATGGCCAGGTTGACGCTGGCTTGGTAGGCCTTGTCGTCGAAAGTGATGTTTTCAACCCTTCCGACCACCACGCCGGCACTTTTTACCGCGGCGCGCGGCTTCAGGCCGCCGATATTGTCGAATTTCGCCGTGATCTTGTAAGAAGTGTCGAAATTCAGTGAAAGAAGGTTCGCGGACTTCAGTGCCAGGAACAGGATGGCCGCGCCCCCTATCAGGACAAACAGGCCAACCCAGAGGTCATTTTTGGAGCGTTGCATGGTTTTTCTTTCAGTGGCCCCAAAGGGCAGCCCTGCACCAACCATCCAAGGCGAACACTGGAACGGTGGATTTTCTCATGGGCGGATTAAAAATGTTTTAGGGTGGTCTAAAGGCCGCATCAAAGGCTGAACATCGACGCGGTGAGCAGGAAATCCAGCCCCAGCACGGCCAGCGAGGCCACCACCACGGTGCGTGTGGTGGCGCGCGAGACGCCTTCGGGCGTGGGCTGGGCTTCAAATCCCTGGTGCAGGGCGACGAAGGTGACGGTCACGCCGAAGACAAAACTCTTGATGATGCCGTTGCCGACGTCGCGCCAGACGTCCACGCCCGATTGCATCTGGCTCCAGAAGGAGCCTGAATCTATGCCTATCATGACCACCCCGACCAGCCAGCCGCCCAGGATGCCGACGGCGCTGAACACCGCGGCCAGCAAGGGCATGGCGATGATGCCGCCCCAAAAACGCGGCGCCAGGATGCGTCGGATAGGGTCGACGGCCATCATTTCCATGGCCGACAGCTGCTCGCCGGCTTTCATCAGGCCGATTTCGGCGGTCAGGGCCGTACCGGCACGGCCGGCGAATAGCAGCGCCGTGACCACCGGCCCCAGTTCGCGCACCAGGCTGAGGGCCACCAGCAGGCCCAGCGCCTCGGCGGAACCGTATCGCTGCAGCGTGTAATAACCCTGCAGGCCCAGCACAAAGCCGACAAAAAGCCCCGACACCCCGATGATGGCCAGCGAATAGTTGCCCAGAAAGAAAATCTGGTCGCGCACCAGGCCGAAGCGCGCCAGCGCCGGCCCGCTCAGGGCCACCAGGCGCGACATCAGCCGGGCGGCGTAACCCATCTCGGCCAGTTGCCGGCGTGTGGCAAAGCCGAGGTCGGACACCAGGCGCACGGGGCTGTAGCGGCTCATGCGCGCTCCTTTTTGGCCGCGTCCGCGTTGCCGAAGTCGGCCTCTACGCCCGGCCCGGGGTAATGGAATTTCACGGGGCCTTCGCTCTCGGCGTTGACGAACTGGTGCACCAGCGGGTCGGCGGAGCGTCTGACTTCATCAGGTGTGCCCTGCGCCGCGATGCTGCCGTTGGCCAGGATGATGACCTTGTCGGCGATGCGGAAGGTTTCTTCGAGGTCGTGCGAGACGACGATGCTGGTGATGCCCAGCGTGTCGTTGAGCTGGCGTATGAGCTGCGCGGCGGTGCCCAGCGAGATCGGGTCCAGCCCGGAGAAGGGTTCGTCGTACATGATGAGCTCGGGGTCCAGCACGATGGCGCGCGCCAGCGCCACGCGCCTGGCCATGCCGCCGGAAATCTCACTGGGCATCAGGTCGCGCGCGCCGCGCAGGCCCACGGCGTTGAGTTTCATCAGCACGATGTCGCGGATCAGGCGCTCATTCAGCGCGGTGTGCTCGCGCAACGGGAAAGCCACGTTGTCGAACACGCTCAGGTCGGTGAACAGCGCGCCGAACTGGAACAGCATGCCCATGCGCCGGCGGGCCGTGTAGAGCTCTTCCTGCACCAATTTCCCGACGTCCTTGCCGTCAAACAGCACGGCGCCGCCGGTGGCCTTCTGCTGGCCGCCAATCAGGCGCAGAACGGTCGTCTTGCCGCCGCCCGAGGCGCCCATCAGCGCGGTGACTTTGCCCCGGGGCACGGACAGGGTGACCCCGTCCAGAATGACGCGGTCACCCGCGGAACCGGGGTAGGAGAAGGTCACATCCTTGAATTCAACCAGTGAAGAAGCGGAGATGTCGGCCATGGAAAAAGGAGAGGCCGACGGTCGTGTCGGCGGTGCTAGGGGAATGCCCTAATGATACGAGGTTTGACCTGGCGCTTCCCGGGAAGTAATACCAGACATGAATACCCGTAAGGACTGTGCCGGCGGCACAACGGCGTAAGCCCGCCGTCACCATGGCGGCGCTGGAGCCGGACGGCCTTGGACCGGCGTTCGCAGGAAGGCCCTTGAGCCCCAGGCGCAGCCTGGGTTTGTTCGACCGTTTTGGCGCTCAGCGCGGCAAGTCGCTGTAACCCATCAAAAACTCGTCGACGGCGCGCGCGGCCTGGCGGCCTTCGCGAATCGCCCAGACGACCAGGCTCTGGCCGCGGCGGATGTCGCCGGCGGCAAACACCTTGGGCACGTTGGTGGCATAACCGCCCGTGAAGTCGGTGCCGGCCTTGGCGTTGCCGCGGTTGTCTTTTTCGATGCCGAAGGCGTCCAGCACGGAAGCCACCGGCGAGATGAAACCCATGGCCAGCAACACCAGGTCGGCCTTGAGGGTCTGCTCGGAGCCGGGTACCTCGACCATCTTGCCGTCTTTCCATTCGACGCGAACGGTCTTGAGGCCCGTGACCTTGCCTTTTTCGCCCATCAGCTCCTTGGTGGAGATGGCGAACTCGCGCTCGCAGCCTTCCTCATGCGACGAAGAGGTACGCAGCTTGATGGGCCAGTAAGGCCAGGTCATGGGGCGGTTTTCTTCTTCGGGCGGCTGGGGCATCAACTCGAACTGCGTGACGCTGACGGCGCCGTGGCGGTTGCTGGTGCCGACGCAGTCGGAGCCGGTGTCGCCGCCGCCAATGACGATGACGTGCTTGCCGTCGGCGCGCAGCTGGCCCTTGACCTTGTCGCCGGCGTTGACCTTGTTCTGCTGGGGCAGGAATTCCATGGCAAAGTGCACGCCGTCCAAGTCGCGGCCGGGCACGGGCAGGTCGCGCGACTGCTCGGCGCCGCCGGTCAGGATCACGGCGTCAAAGTCTTTTTGCAGCTGCTCGGGACTGATGCTTTCCTTGGCCCAGTTGGTGACTTTGGAGTCCTTGGGCAAGGCGCCGACCATCACGCCGGTGCGGAAGTTCACGCCTTCGGCTTTCATCTGGTCGACGCGGCGGTCGATGTGGATTTTCTCCATCTTGAAGTCGGGAATGCCGTAGCGCAGCAGGCCGCCCACGCGGTCGTTCTTCTCGAACAGGGTCACCTCGTGGCCGGCGCGCGCCAGCTGCTGGGCGGCGGCCATGCCGGCGGGGCCGGAGCCGACAACGGCGACTTTTTTGCCGGTCTTGTGCTTGGGCATGACCGGCTTGACCCAGCCTTCGGACCAGGCGCGGTCGATGATGGCGTGCTCGATGGACTTGATGCCGACGGCCTCGTCGTTCACGTTCAGCGTGCAGGCGGCTTCACAGGGCGCCGGGCAGATGCGGCCGGTGAACTCGGGGAAGTTGTTGGTGCTGTGCAGCGTGTCGATGGCGTTTTTCCAGTCGGCTCTGAACACCATGTCGTTGAAGTCGGGAATGATGTTGTTGACCGGGCAGCCGCTGTTGCAGAACGGCGTGCCGCAGTCCATGCAGCGTGCGGCCTGCTTGTTGGCTTGCGCGTCGTCCAGCCCGATGACAAATTCGCGGTAGTTCTTCAGGCGCTCCGGCACGGGCTTGTAGCCCTCCTCGATGCGCTCGTATTCCATGAAGCCGGTGATTTTTCCCATGATGAGGTCCTGTGCGATTCTTTTAACTTTTCAGGCCGCCGGCCCGTGCCTGACTACGGCAAGGGACGCGGGCGGCGGCGATGAATTCCATGCAAGCGTGAGGTCCAGCGGCGCCTACTTGGCGGCCACCGCTTCCTGGTTGGTGGCGACCTGGGCGCGGGTGGTCTCGGTGGCAGCTTCCAGGCGGCGCTCCTTGCGCTCGATCAGGGCCTTCTTGTATTCGTTCGGGAAGACCTTGACGAACTTCAGGCGCGACTCGCTCCAGTTGTCCAGCAGTTCGCGCGCGCGCTTGCTGCCGGTCCAGCGGTTGTGGTCCTGCAGCAGGCGCTTGAGCAGTTCCTCATCGCTCTGTTCGGCATGCCAGTCGGCCTTGTCATGGGTGTGCTGTTCGGCCGTGGTGACGATGCGGTCCATGGAGACCATGGAGGTGTTGCAGCGCGTGGCGAACAGGCCGTCCTCGTCATACACATAGGCCACGCCGCCGCTCATGCCGGCGGCGAAGTTGCGGCCGGTCTTGCCCAGCACCGCGACGGTGCCGCCCGTCATGTATTCGCAGCCGTGGTCGCCCGTGCCTTCAACGACCGCCGTGGCCCCCGAAAGCCGCACGGCGAAACGCTCGCCGGCCACGCCGCTGAAGAAGGCCTCGCCGGTGGTCGCGCCGTAGAGCACGGTGTTGCCGACGATGGTGTTCTTCACCGCGTCGCCGCGGAAGTCAATGCTGGGGCGCACCACGATGCGGCCGCCGGACAGGCCCTTGCCGGTGTAGTCGTTGGCGTCGCCTATCAGGTACATGGTGATCCCCTTGGCCAGGAAGGCGCCGAAGGACTGGCCGCCCGTGCCTTCCAGCTGGATGCGCAGGGTATCGTCGGGCAGGCCTTGCGGATGGTGGCGCGTCAATTCGCCCGACAGCATGGCGCCGACGGTGCGGTTGACGTTGCGCGCCACCTCGATGAACTGGACTTTTTCGCCCTTTTCAATCGCTGCCTTCGATTTTTCGATCAGGCGCACGTCCAGCGCTTTTTCGAGCGCGTGGTCCTGCTCCATGACGTGCATGCGCGGCACGTCGGCCGGCACGTTGGGCTGGTAGAACAGGCGGGCGAAATCCAGGCCGCTGGCCTTCCAGTGTTCGATGCCCTTTTGCGTGTCGAGCAGGTCGGCGCGGCCGATCAGGTCGTCGAACTTGCGCACGCCGAGCTGCGCCATGAGCTGGCGGGCCTCTTCGGCGACGAAGAAGAAGTAATTGACGACGTGCTCGGGCTTGCCGCTGAATTTCTGGCGCAGCACCGGGTCCTGCGTGGCCACGCCGACGGGGCAGGTGTTGAGGTGGCACTTGCGCATCATGATGCAACCTTCGACCACCAGCGGCGCGGTGGCGAAACCGAACTCGTCGGCGCCCAGCAGCGCGCCGATGATGACGTCGCGGCCGGTTTTCATCTGGCCGTCGGCCTGCACGCGGATGCGGCCGCGCAGGCGGTTGAGCACCAGGGTCTGCTGGGTTTCGGCCAGGCCGATTTCCCAGGGCGAGCCGGCATGCTTGATGGACGACCAGGGCGAGGCGCCCGTGCCGCCGTCATGGCCGGCGATCACCACGTGGTCGGACTTGGCCTTGGCCACACCCGCCGCGATGGTGCCGACGCCGACTTCGCTGACCAGCTTGACGCTGATGCTGGCGCGCGGGTTGACGTTCTTCAGGTCGTGGATCAGCTGGGCCAGGTCCTCGATCGAATAGATGTCGTGGTGCGGCGGCGGCGAGATCAAACCGACGCCGGGCACCGAATAGCGCAGGGAGCCGATGTATTCGCTGACCTTGCCGCCGGGCAATTGCCCCCCCTCGCCGGGCTTGGCGCCCTGCGCCATCTTGATCTGGATCTGGTCGGCCGACACCAGGTATTCGGCCGTGACGCCGAAGCGGCCCGACGCGACCTGCTTGATGCGCGAACGCAGCGAGTCGCCGTCCTGCAGCGGCAGGTCGACCTCAACCTGTTTCGGGCCGATCACGCTTTTGAGCGTTTCGCCCTTCTTGATCGGGATGCCCTTGAGCTCTTGCCGATAACGGTTGGGGTCTTCACCGCCCTCGCCCGTGTTGCTCTTGCCGCCTATGCGGTTCATGGCAACGGCCAGGGTGGCGTGGGCTTCGGTGCTGATGGAGCCCAGCGACATGGCGCCGGTGGCAAAACGCTTGACGATGTCCTTGGCCGGCTCGACTTCGTCGATGGGGATGGCTTTGGACGGGTCGATCTTGAACTCGAACAGGCCGCGCAAGGTCATGTGGCGGCGGTTCTGGTCGTTGATCAGCTGGGCATATTCCTTGTAGGTGTTCCAGTTGTTGGAGCGCGTGGAATGCTGCAGCTTGGCAATCGCGTCGGGGGTCCACATGTGGTCTTCGCCGCGCACGCGCCAGGCGTATTCGCCGCCGGCGTCCAGCATGTTGGCCAGCACCGGGTCGTCGCTGAAGGCGGCGCGGTGCATGCGCAGCGCTTCTTCGGCGATTTCGAACACGCCCATGCCTTCGACCTGGCTGGCGGTGCCGGTGAAGAACTTGGCCACGGCGTCGCGGTTCAGGCCTATGGCCTCGAACAGCTGCGCGCCGCAGTAGCTCATATAGGTAGACACGCCCATCTTGGACATGATCTTGGACAGGCCCTTGCCGATGGCCTTGGTGTAGTTGTAGACGGCTTTCTCGGTGCTGAGGTCGCCCGGCAAGCCCTTGGACAACTCGCCCAGGGTTTCCATGGCGAGGTAAGGGTGCACGGCTTCGGCGCCGTAGCCGGCCAGCACGGCGAAATGGTGCACTTCACGCGCGGACCCGGTTTCCACCACCAGGCCGGCCGTGGTGCGCAGGCCTTCTTTCACCAGGTGCTGGTGGATGGCCGACAGGGCCAGCAGGGCCGGGATGGCGACCTGCGTGGCGCTGATGCCGCGGTCGCTCACGATCAGGATGTTCTTGCCGTCCTTGATCGCGTCGACCGCCTCGGCGCACAGCGACGCCAGCTTGGCCTCGACGCCCTCGTGGCCCCAGGCCAGCGGGTAGGTGATGTCCAGGGTGTAGCTCTTGAACTTGCCTTGGGTATGCGCTTCGATGTCGCGCAGCTTCTGCATGTCGGCCACGTTGAGCACGGGCTGGCTGACTTCCAGCCGCATGGGCGGGTTGACCTGGTTGATGTCCAGCAGGTTGGGCTTGGGTCCGATGAAGGACACCAGCGACATCACGATGGCTTCGCGGATCGGGTCTATGGGCGGGTTGGTCACCTGCGCGAACAACTGCTTGAAGTAGTTGTACAGCGGCTTGTTCTTGTTGGACAGCACGGCCAGCGGGCTGTCGTTGCCCATGGAGCCCGTGGCTTCCTCGCCGTTGGCGGCCATGGGGGACATCAGGAACTTAATGTCTTCCTGGGTGTAGCCGAAGGCCTGCTGGCGGTCCAGCAAAGGGATGTTGGAAACGGCGGGCGCGGTCACCGGAGCGGCTTTTGCAGCCTTGCCGGCCACGTCGTCGAGCTTGATGCGCAGGTTTTCGATCCACTGCTTGTAAGGCTTGCTGTGCGCCAGCGTGGCCTTGATTTCCTCGTCGTCGACCATGCGGCCCTGTTCCAGGTCGATCAGGAACATCTTGCCGGGCTGCAGACGCCATTTGCGCACGATTTTGTGCTCAGGGATGGGCAGCACGCCCGATTCCGAGGCCATGATGACCAGGTCGTCGTCCGTCACGCAGTAGCGCGAGGGGCGCAGGCCGTTGCGGTCCAGCGTGGCGCCGATCTGGCGGCCGTCGGTGAACACGATGGACGCCGGGCCGTCCCAGGGCTCCAGCATGGCGGCATGGTATTCATAGAAGGCCTTGCGGCGCTCGTCCATGGTGGTGTGCTGTTCCCAGGGCTCGGGAATCATCATCATCACGGCCTGGCTGATGGGGTAGCCGGCCATGGTCAGCAACTCGAGGCAGTTGTCGAAGGTGGCGGTGTCGGACTGGCTGGCAAAACTGATGGGGTAGAGCTTTTGCAGGTCGGCGCCCAGCACCGGCGAGGACATCACGCCCTCGCGCGCCTTCATCCAGTTGTAGTTGCCCTTGACGGTGTTGATCTCGCCGTTGTGCGCGACATAGCGATAAGGGTGCGCCAGCGGCCACTCGGGGAAGGTGTTGGTGGAAAAGCGCTGGTGCACCAGACCGAGCGCCGAAACGCAGCGCGTGTCGGTCAAATCACGGTAGTAGGTGCCTACCTGGTCGGCCAACAGCAGGCCTTTGTAGACCACCGTGCGGCTGGACATGCTGGGCACGTAATATTCTTTGCTGTGCGTCAGGCGCAGGTTCTGGATGGCGGCGCTGGCGGTCTTGCGGATCACATACAGCTTGCGCTCCAGCGCGTCCTGCACGATGACGTCGTTGCCGCGGCCGATGAAGATCTGGCGCAGGATGGGCTCTTTGGCGCGCACGGTGGGCGACATGGGCATGTCGCGGTTGACCGGCACGTCGCGCCAGCCCAGCAGCACCTGGCCTTCGGCCTTGACGGCGCGCTCCAGCGCCTGCTCGCAAGCCAGGCGGGAGGCGTGCTCTTTCGGCAGGAACACCATGCCGACGCCGTATTCGCCGGGCGGCGGCAGCTGAACGCCTTGCGTTGCCATTTCTTCGCGGTACAGCGCGTCGGGCAGCTGGATCAATATGCCGGCGCCGTCGCCCATGAGCTTGTCAGCCCCCACTGCGCCCCGGTGGTCGAGATTTTCGAGGATCTTCAGGCCTTGCTGGACGATGGCATGACTTTTGTGCCCCTTGATGTGCGCCACGAAACCGACGCCGCAGGCATCGTGCTCATGGGCTCCGGAGTACAAACCGTTTTCTTCAAAATGCTTGATTTCAGCAGCCGTGGTCATGGCAATTCCTCGTCAGGTGGGGATGACGGCGATGCAGGATGGCCCCGAAAAAAGGCCGACAACGCTTCCATCCGCAAGGTTCATAATTTTTCGCAGGGAATGGGAGCATAGTGCACTGCAACAACAATGCCAAGCACTTTAAATGGGGTCAGATTCTAATTAAATACCCATAAAATCAATCAAGATTTATTTGGGGACATATTAAATTTGATAGCAATAAACTCAGGGCTGGTCACGCTTAACCTGCTGAAGAACCCTCTTTTGGCGCCATGGGTGGTCGCCCTGCCCGGTTTTTGGTCACGCGGCGCTCCGTGCGTTTTTGGAGTTCGGCCAGAAAATCCTCACCACCCAGCGCCCAGCCGCTGAGGGCCGAGCGCGTCAGCAGGTCCTGCTGCTCCAGCGTGATGCCGGCACGCACCAGTTCGGCGTAGGCCGCTTCACGCGCGAAGGGCGTGTTGCCCAGCGCCCAGACCAGTGGATGCGGCGTCAACAGGCTGTCGACCCGCAAGCCGGCGTAATGGCCGTGGCTGGACCACAGGTAGTCTTTGGCTTCGGCCACCAGCCCCGCGCGCACCGGGTTGAGGTCCAGGTAGGCCATGCAAGGCAGCAGATAGCGTTCGGCGTCGACCACGGTGGCGCGGTAGCGCCCTTCCCACAAGGTGCCGAAGCGCCCTTGGCTGTCGTTGTAGTAGCGCACGTAACGCCGCCCGGCCGCCTGCATCATTTGCGGCAGGCCGTCCGCCGTGGAAGGCGTGGCCAGCAGGTGGAAGTGGTTGTCCATCAGCACATAAGCATGCAGGGCGACGCCGAATTTGCGGGCGCTTTCGCCGAGCAGGCCCAGCAGCATCTGATGGTCGGCGGCGCAAGAAAAGACGGCCTGCCGGTTGTTGCCGCGCTGGATCATGTGGTGGGGATAACCGGGAAGCGTCAGACGGGGAAGACGGGCCATGGTGCATTGAATGGAGTTTGCACCATGGTATTCGAATCTGACCCCAATTTCTCGCCCCGAACCGCTGCGCGCGATCCTGAGGCCGGAGGTTTAACGAACCACTTTGCCGTCAGGCGTGATGGTGACCAGGTCGATGGCGCGCACCGATTCGTATTTTTTCGGGCGCAAATTGACGCGAAAGCCGCCCACGTCGTAATCCGTCATGGACTCAAACGCCTTTTGCAGGCCGGCCCGGTCGGGCTTGCCGCTGCCCGCAGCGCTGCGGCGAACGCCCTCAGCAAACGTCTTGGCGGCGATATAGCCTTCCACGCTTTCATAACTCGGCGTCTGGTCGGTCTGGTTCAGCACGTCCAGGTATTCCTTGATGATAGGCGTGCCGGTGCTGCGCGGCGAAGGCACAACCTGCGAAATCACGACGCCGCCGATTTCCTTGCCCAGGGCGCTGAACAGCGGATCAATACCGACCACCGAGAAATTCAGGAACTGGCCGCCGAAACCTGCCTGCCGCATCTTGCGGATAAAAGCCGCCGACGAATTGAACAGGCTGACCTGGATGATGGCCTGGGGCTGCGCTTTCATCAGCAATGCCACGGCCGCGTCGACCTTGTCGCTGTTGACCGGCGACAGCGCGCTGCCGACGATGGCCGGGCGCTTCAGGTCTATAAGCGCCTGGTTGACGGCCGCCAGGCCGCCGCGCCCCATGGCGTCGTCTTCGGCGAACACGGCGATGCGGTCCTGGTTCAGCGTGGCGCAATGGCGCGCGATCTTGTAGGCCTCATCGGCCAGCGCGGGACGCACATGGAACACGTTGCTGAGCGCGGGATCGTGCAGCGCATCGGACGCGGCAAAGGGCGCAAAGAACAAGGTGCTGGAAGCTTTGGCCGCGGCGAAAGCGGCATCGCAGCTGGCCGTGCCGGTGAAGCCGAAGAGCGCGTCAACGCCCTCGTCGATGAGTTGCTTGGCATTGGCGGCGGCCTTGGCCGGGGCGTAGCCGTCGTCCAGGGCCTTGACTTCAATCTTGTAGCCGCCCGCGCCGTTTTTGGCATTGATGGCGTCGAAAAAAATCTTGGCGCCATTCAGGTAGGCCAGGCCGATCTGGTCGGCGGCGCCCGTGAGCGGCACCGATTGCCCGACGACGATTTTCCGCGCGGTCTTGCTTTGCGCCCACAACACGGGGCTTGCTACCGCGGCGCCCGCAGACACCCCACTGAGAATTAATTGACGCCTATTGAAGCCCATGACAACACCTTTGGAGATAGGGAATAGCTAAGCAGGTTTGATGCCTGCATCGCAAAGCGCGCCAACTGTTAAAAAAGTCACGAACTGAGCGCAGATAGCAAGCGTAATCCGTGCCGGCCCGGAAAAACAGCGGGGAAATGCCAACACGTCATAAGCCCATGTTCTTCGCTGTGGCCTTTTGTTTGTGCTTTCGTCCCGCTTTGGTATTTATATTTTTCCGGTCCGGGCCGCTATGCGCCCTACCGCACGCATGGCCGGCAAACGCTGCAACTGCAGCGCCAGCACGAGGCCCAGCGCGGAACTGGCCGCCGTGACCCAGCCCGTCCATTGCCAGCTTCCGGTGGTGGCGGCCACCCAGGCCACCAGCGGCGGGCCCGCGAACTGGCCCAACGCCGACCATTGCTGCATCCAGCCCACGGTGGTGGAAACGGTGTCCGTGCCGGGGGCCAGCCGGACGGCCAAGCTGAACAAGGTGGCGGGAACCAGGCCGCCCAGCATGGAAAAACCCAGGATCGCCAGGTACTGCAGCACAGGTGAAACCTGCGGTGCAAAAGCCAGCAGGGCGCCGCCCGCCATCACCAGAAAGCCGGTGCCCAGCAGGGCCAGCGGTCGCACGCCGCGGCCCAGCAGCCGCCCGGCAGCGACGTTGCCGATGATGTTGACGGCGGCGGCGAACGCCGTGAGCGGGCCCGCCCAGGCGCCGGCCACACCTGCCTGGGCGTAGATGGACGGCAAAAAGCCCACCACCGCGAGCCATTGCCCCGAATACATCGCAAAGGCCATGGCCAGAAGCCAGGCCGCGCGCGAACGCAATGTCGCGCCTATCAGCCGGCCACTGGAAGAATGAGCGGACGCACCGATGGTTGCGGGCGATTCCGCCGGCACCCGCCAGGCGACAAGCAGCGCCAGCACCCCGGCCATGGCGGCCAGCAGCCACCACAGGATGCGCCAGCCCCATTGCGGCGCACCGAGACTGATCACACAAGGCCCGGCCAGCAAGGCCAGCGAGGCGCCCAGGGGCATGTAAGCGCCCCACATACCCAGCATGCCGTTCAGTTTTTCCGGTGGCACCAGCCGGCGGACCAGGGCCGGCGCCGGCAGGACCACCCACAAAAATCCCAAGCCCTCCAGCACACGCGTGGCAAGCAAGCCATACGCATTGGGGGCCATCGCACCCAGCGCGCCGGCCAGCGCCAGCACACACAGGCCGCTGACCATGCTGCGCTTGAGCCCCACACGCTGCACGGCCAGGCCCGTCACCAATCCCAGCGCCATCCCCGCGAGTTGCACGAGCGACAGTAAAAAGCCCGCCTGCAGCAACGAAACCCCCAGCACCTGGCCCAGCACCGGCAAGGCCGGCGGCAGCTTGCCGACCTGCAGCGCGGCCACCACGCCAGCCGCGATCACGTACCAGGCGGCGCGCGGGTTGAGGGTGGTGTCCGGCTTGAACTCAGACACACGGATGAAGCGCGAGTTGCAATGTCAGGCCGAAAAAGCAGCCCGTCCCTTGAGGCGCTCATGCTCTTTGGCGGCAAAGCGGTCTGTCATGCCGGCGATGTAGTCGGCCACCACCCGCTCCGGCTTGGCGCCCGCGGCGTGCGGCGCGTCTATGCCATCGAAGCGGTCGATGTGGGCTTGCGGCATCTGCGCCGGGTCGGCCATATAGGCTTCGAACAACTCGCGGACCACCTCCTTGGCGGCCAGCGTGGTTTCCACCACTTTCGGATGGCGATAAAGGTTTTGCAGCAGGAAGCGCTTGAGCGACGCGGACTGCTGCGCCATCTCGGGCGTGAAGCAGACCAGCGCCGGGACCTGGCGCACGTCGTCGACGCTGGCGGGCGCCGCCGTGTGAATGGCGGCCCAGGTCGCATCCATCACGTTGTAGACCTGCGCGCTGAGCATGCGCCGTATGGTCTCAAACAGCAGCCGGCGGCCCTGCAGGCCGGGATGGGCCAGCCGCGTTTCGCGGCAGTACTGGCTGAAAAGCTCCACGTCCTCGAGCTGCTCCAGCGTCAGCAGGCCCGAGCGCACGCCGTCGTCGATGTCGTGCGCGTTGTAGGCAATCTCATCGGCCAGATTGGCGAGCTGGGCCTCAAGGCTGGGTTGCTGCCAGTGCGGGCCTTCGGCCGGCTGCTCCACAAAGCGGCGCGCCACGCCGCCCGGTTCGCGCGCCTCGATATGGCGCGCATTGCGCCTGGAGCAGTGTTTGAGGATGCCCTCGCGCGTCTCGAAGGTCAGGTTCAAGCCGTTGTAGGCCGGGTAACGCTCTTCCAGCGCATCCACGACACGCAGGCTTTGCAGGTTGTGCTCAAAGCCGGCGCTCTCGGGATAGCCGGCTTTGAGGCAGGCGTTCAGGGCATCCTGGCCCGCATGGCCGAAGGGCGTGTGGCCCAGGTCGTGGGCCAGCGCGACAGCTTCCACGAGGTCTTCATTGAGCTGCAGCGTGCGGGCGATGGAACGCCCCAGCTGCGCGACCTCCAGCGAATGGGTCAGGCGGGTGCGGAACAGGTCGCCTTCATGGTTCAGGAAGACCTGGGTTTTGTAGACCAGCCGGCGAAAGGCCGTGGAATGCACGATGCGGTCGCGGTCGCGCTGGAATTCGGAGCGCGTGGGCGCTGCCGGCTCGGCATAACGGCGGCCGCGCGATAACGCGGGATCACAGGCATAGGGCGCCAGGCTCATGGTTCAGGCCTTCGGGGGCATCACGCGCAGCACCGGTCAATCACGCCGCGCACCAGCGCATCGGGCGCGCTGCGAAGCGCCGCCTTGCCGGGGCCGTCGATCAGGATAAAGCGAATCTCACCGGCTTCGGATTTTTTATCGATGCGCATCAATTCCAGGTAGCGGCCGGAATTGTCTGTGGCTGACAGCACAGGCGCCCTGACCGGCAAGCCGGCACGCTGAACCAGCCGGGTCAGCCGTTCGACAAAAGCCATATCGACCAGGCCCAGGCGTTCGGACAGGTGCGCGGCCATCACCATGCCGCAACCCACGCCCTCCCCGTGCAGCCATTCGCCATAGCCCAGGCCGGATTCAATCGCGTGGCCGAAGGTATGGCCGAAATTCAGGATGGCGCGCAGGCCGGCTTCGCGCTCGTCCTGGCCCACCACCCAGGCCTTGATCTCGCAGCTGCGCTGGATCGCGTGGGCCATGGCCGCGGGTTCGCTGGCCAGCAGGCCGTCAAGGTTGGCCTCTATCCATTCCAGGAAGGCCATGTCGGCAATCGGCCCGTATTTGATGATCTCTGCCAGGCCCGCGCTCAATTCGCGCGCAGGCAGCGTCTGCAGCGCGTTGAGGTCGCAAACCACCAGCAGCGGCTGGTAGAACGCGCCAATCATGTTTTTGCCCAGCGGGTGGTTGATGGCCGTCTTGCCGCCCACCGAGGAATCCACCTGCGCCAGCAAGGTGGTGGGCACCTGCACAAACGGCACGCCGCGCATGTAGCTGGCCGCGGCAAAACCCGTCATGTCGCCGACCACGCCGCCGCCCAGCGCAAACATGACTGTTTTGCGGTCGCAGCCGTTTTCCAGCAAGGCATCAAAGATCAGTTGCAGCGTCGGCCAGTCCTTGTGGGCTTCACCGTCGGGCAAAGTGACGAGCAGCACCTTGGCGTAACGCTGCTTCAGCGCCTGGCTCAGTTGCGCCGCATACAGGGGCGCCACCGTCGTGTTCGACACCACCAGCGCGGTGGCGGCTTTCGGAAGATCCTGATACGTCAGCGGGTTGCCAAGCAGCCCGTTGCCGATGGCGATCGGGTAGCTGCGCTCGGCCAGTTCGATCTGGACCCGCGCCGCCGTGGGGGAGGAATTTGCATGCATGGGGGAAGTGTAGAGGTACTCGGCCCGGCAAGCGCCTCGGGCCTAGGGCGAAGGCATCAGGCCGGCCAGATCCAGCTGCATGAGGATCATGTTCACCAGGGTCGACACCGAAGGGCGGCCGGTCTCGATGACGAAATGGGCGGTTTCCCTGTACAGGGGGTCTCGGGCGGCGTAAAGGTCCCTGAGCCGGGCCAGCGGGTCGGCGACCTGGAGCAAGGGCCGGTTCTGGTCGTGCCGCAGGCGGCGAAACACTTCCTCTGGAATGGAGTGCAGGTAGACAACCTGCGCACGCTCTCGAAGATGCAGGCGATTGGCCGGGCGCAATACGGTTCCGCCACCGCTGGACAGCACGCACGGCTCGCCTTGAGTCAACTCGTCGATGACTTGCTGCTCTATATCGCGGAAAGCGTTTTCGCCTTCGCGCTCAAAAAACTCGCGGATGGAGCAGCCGATGCGCTGCTCTATCACCTGGTCCGAGTCGATGAATCGCAAGCCCATCTTGCGCGCCAGGTGCCGGCCGACGGTGGATTTCCCCGAACCCGGCAGGCCCACGCAGGCGATTCTCAAGGGGTTTGCATTCAATGGAGTCTGGGAGGCATTTGCCCCGGATGCGTGAATAGGAACGGAAGAAAGAAAAGCCGGCGTCACAAACGCGACAGGCCCCAAAGGGCCTGTCACTACCTGTATTCTCGCACCAGACCGGCCCCGCCTCACGGCGGCCCCGGCCTGCGCAAGCTCAACGAAGCGCAGATCCGTTGGTCAGCATCTTGGGCGTGATGAACACCAGCATTTCGGACTTGGTCGAGGAGCGGGTCGTCTGTTTGAAGAGATTGCCCACACCAGGCAAGTCGCCGAGGAGCGGAACCTTGGTGACGTTGTCGCGGTCATTCTGTTCAAAAATACCGCCGATCACGACCGTTCCGCCGTTTTCCACCAGCACCTGCGTCTGGATGTGCTTGGTATCGATCGCAAAACCATTGGAAGTCTCGCGGCCCACGCTGTCTTTGTTCACATCGACGTTCAGGATGATGTTGCCCTCGGGCGTGATCTGCGGCGTGACCTCAAGTTTCAGGTTGGCCTTGCGGAAGGCGATGGAGGTCGCGCCGCTGGAAGTGGCCTGCTGGTAGGGCAATTCCGTGCCCTGCTCGATCAGCGCCTTCACCTGGTCCGCCGTGACAACCCGCGGGCTCGACACGATCTTGGTCTTGCCGTCCGCTTCAGATGCGGAAATCTCAAGGTTGAGGAATCGCGTCTTGGCGGCGTTGAACAAGGAGACGGCAAACGTGGCCGCCGAGAAGCCGTTCTGCCCCACCGCCGGCAGGTTCAGGAATTGGCCGGCGTTGGTACCCGCCGTCGTCGCATTGTAGGAGCCGCCGAACGCCGTATTGGTGTTTTGGTTAAAGGGCTGCCCACCGAGCCGCACGCCCAGCGACTTCCCGAATGTATCCGCCGCCTCAACAATCCGCGCCTCAATCAACACCTGGCGCACCGCCACGTCGAGTTTGGCGATCAGGCCTTGAACCTGCTCGAGCTTGGACGGGATGTCGGTCACGAAAAGTTGGTTGGTCCGCGCTTCGGCGATGACGCTGCCCCGGCTGGACAGGATGCGGGCGCTGGCGGGCCCCGTGCCGGCCGCGCTGAGCTGGGTTGCAATATCCGCGGCTTTGGCGTAATTGATCTGGAAGGACTGCGTCCGGACGGCTTCAAGATTCTGTATGGCGTTGCGGGACTCCAGCTCCAGCTTGTCCTTGGCGGCCAATTCGTCCTTGGGCGCAATTACCAGCACATTGCCGTTTTTCCGCATGCCCAGGCCCTTGGACTGCAAAATGATATCCAGCGCCTGGTCCCACGGCACGTCCTTCAACCTCAGCGTGACGCTACCTGTCACAGAATCGGAAGTGACGATGTTGAAGTTCGTGAAATCGGCAATGACCTGCAAAAGCGAGCGAATTTCGATGTTCTGAAAATTCAGTGACAGCTTCTCACCGCTGTAGCCCGGCCCTTGCGTCAATTTGGTCGGGTCGATCTTCTGGGGACGAACCTCGAGGACAAACTGGTTGTCGCTCTGGTAGGCACTGTGCTCCCAGGCGCCTTTGGGCTCCACCACCATCCGGACTTTGTCGCCTGTCTGGAAGGTCGTCACGGTTTGCACCGGCGTGCCGAAATCCGCCACGTCAAGCCGGCGGCGCAAGCCTTCGGGCAAGGCCGTCTTCAGGAATTCAACCACCAGGGTCTGGCCCTGCTGGCGGATGTCAACACCCACTTCGTTGTTAGTCAGGCCGACGACGATACGCCCGGCACTGTCGGTTCCACGGCGGAAGTCGATATCCTTGAGCGGCAGGACATCGCGGTTGCGGCTTTCCGCAAATACCTGGACCGGCGCAGGCATTGATGCCGCGGCAGCGGAAGAATCCAGCGTGATCACCAGTGACTTGCCCTGTATTTCGGCCTTGTAGGTCGATGGCGCCTTGAGATTGAGCACCACCCGGGTCCGCTCCCCGGCTTGAACCACGTTTGCAGACCGCAGGTTTCCAAGGTTCATGTCCAGTGCCGAACGCCCCATGGCATTGCTGACACCGGGAAAGTCAAGGGCAATGCGCGCAGGCGCCTGGATGCTGAATCCGGTGGGAACGGCGGCAAGAGGCTCGGCCAGATCGATGCGGATGATCTCGGAGCCGCCCTGAACAGAGCCAGTCACCGATTGGATCGAATTTTGCGCTTGGGCGGTTGCCGGCAGTGTTGCCGCCAGCAATGACAGCACCATGCTCAACGAAGCGCCGCGCAACACACGTTCAAGCAAACGCTTCAGGCCGCCTCCCGTACCCTCTGCCTCAAATGCCCATGTCTGCTTGTTCATTTTGATCCCTCTAAAAGCTGTAAAGTCGCCGTCCGCTCAATCCATTCACCCGCGGCATCCTGCACGATTTCACGCAGTGCAACGCTCGTTTCGGTCACCTTCGTGATACGGCCGTAATTCTGTCCAAGGTAGTTGCCGGCCCGCACCTGGTAAATCAGGTTATCAACCTTCACCAGCGCCACCGGCTGGCCCACCTTGATCAAGCTCCCGACCATGAACGTCGCGTCAAGAGGATAAGCCTCCAGGGGCTCCTTGCGCCGGCTCAGCTCCGGCGCTATCAGCGCCGCATTGGATGTCGCCTGGTTGGAGTCGCGCTTGAGCGCCTGGGTCAGTTTCTGGTTGCTGAAAGGTTCGATGGAGCCTTCCTGGGTATAGGCTTGCGGCGAAAATTTGGTAGGCTCCGGAAGAGGGTCCACCCGAGGCCGGATCGCGTTACGCTGTTCCGTCATCCACTGCTGCAACTCTTCCTGGCCGGACGAACCGCAACCGGCCAATCCGAGCGACATCACCATGAGGCTCCCCGTGAGCGCATAACCGGAAAATCTCATTTTTTGGCTCCTTTGGGCGCGTTCTTGCGCTGCAGTGCCACTTCTTCGGTGTCGAGATAGCGGAAAGTCTTGGCCGTGGTGTCCATGGTGAGATTGCCGTCCTTGCCAGGAACCAGGGTCAGGTTGTTCAAGGTAACGATGCGGGAAAGGTTGGCGATATCGGCCGCAAAAGCACCTATATCGTGATAACGCCCGGTGACGCGGACAGCGATCGGCAATTCAGCGTAGTACTCCCTGACGCTGACTTGCCCCGGCCGGAACAGTTCAAACTGCAGGCTGCGGCCCAGGCCGGCTTGGTTGATGTCGGACAGTAGCGCGTCCATTTCGGCTTTGCTGGGAAGCTGCTTCTCGAGTTGGGTCACATACTGCTGGACCTGCTCGCGTTGTTTTTTCAACGCGTCCAGGTTGACCGCCTGCACCAGTTTCTTCTTGTAGTCTTCCCTCAACTTAACTTCCTTGGCCTGCTCGGCCACGAGTTCCTCGTCTGAGGCGCTCAACCACACAAACCACAGCGCGACTACCACGGCAATCGTGACGGCGACGCACAGGAGATAACGCGGAAGCGCCGGCCAGGAGGGCGGGTCATTCGGGTCGAGCCCGCTGAACTGGGCCTTCAAGCTGTTTTGGACCGCCGAAAAATCGACGGAGACGTTAGGGGTTTTTGCCATGATCGTTCAGCCCGTTTCAGGTCTTGGCCGCAGGCGCCGTGCCAGCCGGCGCGGATCCGGCCGCTTTCGGCTCACTGGCACGCTTCAGACCAATGCGCATGGAAAAATTGGACACCCGCCGCTGGTCGCGCTGGGTCAGCGCCACCGTGCCGGCGGTGATTTCAACCAGTTCGGGCTTGGTCAACCAGGGACTGTTGTTGCCCAGATTGCGCAAAAGCTCGGAAACCCGTTCGTTGGATTGGGCCACGCCGCTGATCAGCACCGACTGGTTAACCTGCCTCATGCTGTTGATGTACACGCCATCAGGCAGCTGTTTGACCAGTTCGCTGAGCAGATAGACCGGCAAATTCCGGTTGCCCTGCAGATCTTCCACCGCGTTCTGGCGCGCCCTCAGCGCGGCAATTTCCTCCTGCAGCGCGGCAATGTCCTTGATTTGCCCTTCCAGGCGCTTGATCTCCGTTGCCAGGAAGGTGTTCTTGCTTCGCTGGCCTTCAATCTGGGCCAGGTACCAGGAGTACACGGCACCGCAAATCAGGCCGCCAACCAGGGCCGCCACGCCAAGCGTCGCAAAAAACATTTCCCGCCTGCGCTTGCGCGCAGCTTCGCGGTGCGGGAGCAGATTGACGAGAATCACTGCAGGAACCTCCGCAAGGCCAGACCACACGAGGTCAGGTAAGACGATGCCTCACGGCGCATTTTCTTTTCCCGCACACTGTCACCCAGTTCCATACCCTCGAAAGGATTGGCCAGGAGGCAGGCAAACGAGGTTTGCTGCGTGACGGAGTCGGTCAGCCCGGGCAGGGCGGACGAACCGCCGGCCAGCATGACGTAGTCCACCTTGTTGTGCGGAGTGCTGGTAAAGAAGAACTGGAGTGCGCGGCCGATTTCCTGGGCCATGCTTTCCACGAAGGGTTTCAGCACGCCGGAGCCGTAGTCTTCCGGCAAATCACCGCTGCGTTTCTTGCTTTCCGCCTCTTCCGGCGAAAACCCGTACTGGCGCACGATCAGCTGCGTCAGCTGCGCACCGCCAAAGGCCTGGTCGCGCTCGTACAGCACCTCGTCGTTCCTGATGACCTGCATGCTGGTCGTCAAAGCGCCCACCTCAAACAGGGCGACCATGGTGTCCACCCCTTTATTGGGCAGGTTTTCGACCAGGCGGGCGGTTGCCAGACGTGAAGCGTAGGACTCCACGTCAACCACGATGGGCTTGAGGCCCGCGGCCTCGGCCAAGCCTTGCCGGTCTTGCACTTTTTCCTTGCGCGAGGCGGCGATCAGCACCTCGACGTCGCCGCTGGAGGTGGCGCTGGGACCTACCACGCAGAAGTCAAGGCTGACTTCATCCAGGGAAAAGGGAATGTATTGATTGGCTTCCGACTCGACCTGGATTTCGAGTTCGGCGTCCGTCATGCCGCCGGGCAGGATGATTTTTTTGGTGATGACCGCGGAAGCGGGCAACGCCATGGCGACATTTTTGGTCCGGGTGCCGCTCTTTTTGACCAGGCGGCGCACAGCTTCGGCGACTTCGTCGAATTTTTCGACATTGCCGTCGGTGATCCAGCCGCGCTCCAGGGGCTCGATCGCGCAGCGATCCAGCACCAGGTTGCCGGCCTTGTCACGGCTCAACTCCACCAGCTTGACGCTGGACGAACTGATATCCAAACCCAGCAATGCGGGTTGTTGGCGGTTGAATAACGATCCCAGAGAGATCAAAGCAGTCCCCAAATGACGGCTAATATGTAGCCCTGCATACTTAAGAAATCACTTGAATAGTAGCAGTAAGCTCTTTGTGCAGTAAGGATTTTTCCTGTTTTGGACATCCAGAGCGTTGTCAAAAGCCGACGCTTGCAATTGTCCGCAGGCGGACAGACCCGGGCAAAACAACGTCTGCAAACGTAAAAATGTGGCGCTTCGCCGTCAACCCGGTGCGCCCCGGTTTCCAGGATTTTTATAATAGTGACGCGACTTTACGATTGCCTACATGCCCTCCACGCCAACCTCTCCTGATTCACCTCCCGGCCCGGCCAAGCGCAGCCCCACCAGTTCCTGGCTGCCGCGCTGGCTGGTCAAGTTCCTTTTATGGAGCGTGGGGCTGTTGCTGGCCGGCGTCGCCTGCGTCCTGCTGTTCGTGGCCGTCGCCCTGTCGGTCGCCTACCCCAACCTGCCCGACATCTCCGACCTGGTCGATTACCGGCCCAAGCTTCCGCTTCGTGTTTTCTCCGCCGACGGCGTGGTCATCGGCGAATTCGGCGAGGAGCGCCGCAGCCTGACGCCCATCAAGGACATCCCGCAAGTCATGAAGGACGCCGTGCTCGCCATCGAGGATGCGCGCTTCTTCTCCCACGGCGGCGTCGATTACCTGGGCGTGATCCGCGCGGGCTTTGCCAACGTGGGCCGCGCCAAGAGCCAGGGCGCCTCCACCATCACCATGCAGGTGGCGCGCAATGTGTACCTCTCGGCGGAAAAAAGCTACACCCGCAAGATTTATGAAATCCTGCTGACCTTCAAGCTGGAACATATGCTGACCAAGGACCAGATCCTTGAGATCTATATGAACCAGATCTTCCTGGGCAACCGGGCGTACGGCTTTGCCGCAGCGTCGGAAGCCTATTTCGGCAAGCCCCTGAAGAACATTTCGATTGCGGAAGCCGCCATGCTGGCCGGCCTGCCCAAGGCGCCTTCGGCCTACAACCCCATCATCAACCCCAAGCGCGCCCGGGCCCGCCAGCTCTACATCATCGAGCGCATGGAGGAAAACGGCTTTATCACGGCCGAGCAGGCCAAATCCGCCAAGGAAGAAGAACTCAAGGTCAAAACCGGGCCCGACGCGGGCCGGGTGCACGCCGAATATGTGGCCGAGACCGTGCGCCAGCTGGTCTACAACCAGTACGGCGACGAAACCTACACCCGCGGCCTGAATGTTTACACCACCCTGCGCTCCACCGACCAGACCGTGGCCTACAAAGCGCTGCGCAAGGGGATCATGGATTACGAACGCCGCCAGATCTACCGCGGCCCCGAGAAATTCATCGACCTGCCTGCCAACCCGCAGGAAACCGAAGACGCGATCGACGATGCGCTGACCGACAACCCCGACAACGGCGACGTGATGTCGGCCGTGGTGCTGGAAGCCAATCCCAAGCGCATCCTGGCCCTGCGCCAGAACAGCGAAACGGTCGAGATCACCGGCGACGGCCTCAAACCCGCGCAGTCCGGCCTGGCCGACAAGGCCGGCCCCAACATCAAGATCCGCCGGGGCGCCCTGATCCGCGTCGCGAAAACACCGAAAAACACCTGGGAAATCACCCAGTTGCCCGAGGTCGAAGGCGCTTTTGTGGCGCTGGACCCGCGCGACGGCTCAATACGCGCGCTGGTGGGCGGCTTTGACTTCGAGAAAAACAAGTTCAACCACGTGACCCAGGCCTGGCGCCAGCCCGGCTCCAGCTTCAAGCCCTTTATCTACTCGGCCGCGCTGGAAAAGGGCTTCACCCCCGCCACCGTGGTCAACGACGCACCTTTGTTCTTCGACGCCGGGGTGACGGGCGGCCAACCCTGGGAGCCGAAGAACTACGACGGCACCTTCGACGGCCCCATGAGCCTGCGCACCGGCCTGAAGAAATCCAAGAACATGATTTCCATCCGCATCCTGCAGGCCATAGGTGCGCCCTACGCCCAGGACTGGATCACCCACTTCGGCTTCGAGGCGGAAAAACACCCGGCCTACCTCACCATGGCGCTGGGCGCCGGCTCGGTGACGCCGATGCAGATGGCCACCGCCTACTCCGTGTTCGCCAACGGCGGCTACCGCGTCAATCCTTACCTGGTCAGCAAGATCACCGACCAGCGCGGCAAGGTTCTGCTCGATACCAAGCCGCCCGCGCTGGACGAATCCATGCGGGGCATAGATGCGCGCAACGCCTTCATCATGGACAGCCTGCTGCAGGAAGTGGCGCGTTCCGGCACGGCGGCCAGGGCACAGGCCACCCTCAAGCGGCCCGACCTCTTCGGCAAGACCGGTACGACCAATGACTCCATCGACACCTGGTTCGTGGGTTTCCAGCCCACGCTGACGGCGGCGGTCTGGATGGGCTACGACACCCCGAAGAAGCTCGGCGACCGCGAAACCGGCGGCGGCCTGAGCCTGCCGATCTGGATCAACTTCATGGAATACGCCCTCAAGGGCGTGCCGGTCGCCGAATACCCGCCGCCCGAAGGCGTCGTCAACGTGGGAGGCGAGTGGTATTACAGCGAGTACGCCCGCGGCTCCGGTGTCAGCACCGTGGGCGTTCAGCAGGATCCGGCGGCCGCCAATGCGGGCCAGCCCGCCGGCCCGGCCGCGCCGGGCGGCCCCATCCAGGTGCTGCCGCCTTCGGACGAGAAAAAGCGCATCCTGGACCTGTTCAAGAATTGACCCGAAGGTGGGTTGCCCATAAAAAACGGCCCCTGAGGGCCGTTTTTCATTTCCGGCAGCGAATCGGCTTCAGGCCTGGGCCTTGAACACCAGCGGCTGGCCCGCCTGCTCGCTGGCATAACGCGACAGGTTGGCAAAAAACTCGCTGGAGTCCTTGGTGTCGGCCCAGCGACCGCCGCTGAATTTGTAGTGAAACCCGCCGGCCTTTGCCGCCATCCAGATTTCCTGCAGGGGTTTTTGCAGGTTGATGATGATCTGGCTGCGGTTGGAAAAGGTGAGCGTGACCATGCCGCCGGTTCGCTGGTTGTCGATGTCCGCATCGGTTTCATCGTTGATCCGGTCGCAGGCGGCCTCCACCGCCTGGAGCGCGCGCTCGGCCAAATCCTGGTATTCAAGGTCCGTCATTACAATCCCGTTATGGTTTCTTCAGCTCAAATTTTAGGTCGCGCCCGCAATCCCGCCTTACGGCATGGCCTTGTCGCGATTGTGGCCGCTGCCGCCCTGCTGGCCGGTTGCGGCCAAAAAGGCCCTCTTTATTTTCCGGTGCCGCCCAGAGTTCCCGGCGCGCCGGCCTTGCCGTCCCTGACCACCCCTCCCGCCACCACGCTTCCGGCAGCGCCGGACGATGCGGCCGTCGTGCCGCCTGTGCCGGTCTTGCCGGCATCCGCCGCCCGTTGATTCCGTCCCAACGTTCGTCCTCCCCGGCCTGAACCTTCAAATTCAAGGCGGCGGCGGACAGTCACCTTGAATCGGCCATGGCGCGCATGCCGCGCGCTTCTTAAGATACGTCGAACCCTTCGCACTCACAGCCTGCCCACTACCCATGACCCGCCCATCCCTCCCCGGCCATCCCCATTTCGCTTGCCGCGAGGGCGAACTCTTTGCCGAGAACGTCAACCTGCGCGAACTCGCCGCCGCGCACGGCACGCCACTCTTCGTGTATTCCAAAGCGGCCATGCTCTCCGCCTTGGCCGCCTACCAGCGCGGCTTTGCCGGGCGCCATGCGCAGATCTGCTACGCCATGAAGGCCAACTCCTCGCTGGGCGTGCTGCAGGTGTTCGCCCGCGCAGGCTGCGGCTTTGACATTGTCTCGGGCGGGGAACTGGACCGCGTGCTGGCCGCGGGCGGCGAGGCCGGCAAGGTCATTTTCTCGGGCGTGGGCAAAACCCGCACCGAAATGCGCAAGGCGCTGGCTGCCGGCATAGGCTGCTTCAACGTCGAAAGCGAAGCCGAACTCGACGTGCTATCGGAAGTCGCGCTGGCCCTGCAACTGCGCGCGCCCGTCAGCATCCGCGTCAACCCGAATGTGGACCCCAAGACCCACCCCTATATTTCCACCGGCCTGAAGGACAACAAGTTCGGTGTCGCGCATGAAGACGCGCTGCGCATCTACCAGCATGCGGCATCGCTCAAGGGCCTGCGCGTCGTCGGCATCGACTGCCACATCGGCTCGCAAATCACCGACGCCACGCCCTACCTCGACGCCATGGACCGGGTGCTGGACCTGGTGGCCGCCATTGAAGCCGCCGGCATCACGCTGGAACACATCGACTTCGGCGGCGGCCTGGGCATCAACTACAACAACGACACCCCGCCCGAGGCCGATGCGCTGTGGCGGCAATTGCTGGCGCGGCTGGACGCGCACGGCTACGGCGGCAAGAAGCTGATGATAGAACCCGGCCGTTCGCTGGTCGGCAATGCCGGCGTGTGCCTGACGGAAGTGCTCTACGTCAAACCCGGCGAGCACAAGAACTTCTGCATCATCGACGCGGCCATGAACGACCTGCCGCGCCCCGCGATGTACCAGGCCTTCCACGCCATCGTCCCGGTGACGGCTGCCGCCACAAAGGGCGCGGCCGAAATGACGTACGACGTGGTCGGGCCGGTCTGCGAAAGCGGCGACTGGATAGGCCGCGACCGCGCGCTGAGCGTGGTGGCCGGCGACCAGTTGGCCGTGATGTCGGCGGGCGCCTATTGCATGAGCATGTCCAGCAACTACAACACGCGCGGCCGCGCGGCCGAACTGCTGGTCGACGGCGACCAGGTGCACCTGATTCGCCGCCGCGAAACCGTGGAAGACCAGATGCGGCAGGAACTGCTGGTCAAGGGCTGAGGCCGGAGCCCAGCCGGCCGGCGGCTGCCGCTAGGACAGCTTGCCGCGCACGCCGTAAGCGGGCTGCAGCTTCTTTTTCCTGATGAACTGCTGCACACGCCAGCCCAGCAGCACCGCAACGATCGCCGCATAGACAAACACCTCGGCGAAATTGTTCTTGCCGGCCCGCATCCAGAAAAAATGCAGCAGCCCCAGGCCCGCAATGAGGTAGACCAGCTTGTGCAGCCACTGCCAGCGCTTGGCGCCCATGGCCTTGATCGCGGCGTTGAAGGACGTCGCCGCCAGCGGCGTCAGCAGCACAAAAGCCAGGAACCCCACCAGGATGAAAGGCCGCTTGGCGATGTCCTTGGCGATGTCGGCCACATCAAAGCCCATGTCGAAGCCGCTGTAGCTCAACAAGTGGATGACGACGTAAAAATACACGAACAAACCCAGCATGCGCCGAAAGCGCGCCAGCGCCGGTATGCCGCTGATGACGCGAAGCGGCGTCACCGCCAGCACGATGCAGATGAACCGCAGCGTCCAGTCGCCCGTGGCGCGTATCAAGGCTTCGGCCGGGTTGGCGCCCAGCTGGTTGGTGAAAGCGCCGTAGAACAGCCAGGCGAACGGCAGCAGGCAGATGATGAACAACACCGGCTTGGCGGCCGGATGCAGCAAGCACTTCTGCGTTGCCGCCTTGAGCGTGGCCATCAGAAGTTCTTCTTGAGATCCATGCCGGCGTAGAGCTGGCCCACCTGGGCTTCATAGCCGTTGAACATCAGGGTCTTGCGCTTCTTGGCGAACAGGCCGTCCTCGCCGATGCGGCGTTCGGTTTCCTGGCTCCAGCGCGGGTGGTCCACGTTGGGGTTCACGTTCGAATAAAAACCGTATTCCTGCGCCGCGGCCTTGTTCCAGGCCGTGCGCGGCTCCTTGTCGGTGAAGCGGATCTTGACGATGCTCTTGCCGCTCTTGAAGCCGTACTTCCACGGAAGCACCATGCGCACCGGTGCGCCGTTCTGGTTGGGCAGCACCTCACCGTACATGCCGAAAGCCAGCAGCGCCAGGGGGTGCATGGCTTCGTCCATGCGCAAGGCTTCCACATAGGGCCAGTCCAGCACGCGCGAACCGACGAAAGGCATGGTCTTGGGGTCGGCCAGGGTGATGAACTCGACGTACTTGGCATTGCCCAGCGGCTCGACCTTCTTGATCAGTTCGGACAGCGAATAGCCGACCCAGGGAATCACCATGGACCAGCCCTCCACACAGCGCAAGCGGTAAATGCGCTCTTCCTGCGGCGCCAGCTTGACAAGGTCTTCCAGCGTGAAGGTTTTCGGCTGCTTGACCAGGCCCTCGACGGCGACCGACCAGGGTTTGGTCACCAGCGTGTGGGCATTCTTGGCGGGCTCGGCCTTGTCGACGCCGAACTCGTAGTAGTTGTTGTAGGTGGTGACGTCTTTGTAGTCGGTGATCTTTTCCATGGTCACCGCGCCGGCCACCGCCGACTTGCCGCCGGGCAGCGCCGCCAGCTTGCCGGGCTTTTGCACCGTCTGCGCCATGGCCTGGCGTCCCGCCCAGCTGGCCATCGCGGCACCGGCGGCGCCCGTGGCCATCAGCTTGATCAGGTCGCGGCGGCCGTGGTAAATGCCTTGCGGCGTGATCTCGCTGGGAACGGGATGGTCGAAACCGCTGGCGTGGGTCTTGATGAGCATGGGGGCGTCCTTGAATATCCGTTGTTAGGTGTTAGTCTGAATACGCAGCAAGTTCTTACAGGGATTCAGCCAGGGGCTTTAACAAAGACTCGCCGGCGGCTACAAGGTTCCGTAGCTGTGCAGTCCCGAGAGGAACATGTTGACGCCCAGGAAGGCAAACGAGGTGACCGCCAGCCCCACCAGGGCCCACCAGGCGGCGACCGTGCCGCGCAGGCCTTTCATGAGCCGCATGTGCAGCCAGGCGGCGTAATTGAGCCAGACGATCAGCGCCCAGGTTTCCTTGGGGTCCCAGCTCCAGTAGCCGCCCCAGGCCTCGGCCGCCCACAAGGCGCCCAGCACCGTGGCGATGGTGAAGAAGGCAAAGCCGACGGCGATCGCCTTGTACATCACGTCGTCCAGCACTTCAAAACTGGGCAGGCGCGCGGCGATGCGCTTGCGGCCCAGCAGGATGCCGGCGGCGATCAGCCCCGACACCGCCAGGTAACCCACCCAGTAGTAGCTGCCGCCCACTTCGGCCGGCGACTTGCTGCGAAACACGATGGGCACAAAGCACAGCACCACGCCCAGCAGCCACAGCGGCGTGAGCCGGTGCCAGCGCGTTTCGTCGGCCTGCTGTTTGATCAGGTAAGACAGCGACACCATGGCGGCCAGCGAGAACATGCCGTAGCCGATGAAGTTGGCCGGCACGTGCAGCTTCATCCACCAGCTTTTGAGGGCGGGCACCAGCGGCTGGATTTCATGGGCTTCGCGCACCACGGTGTACCAGAGCAAGAAGCCGACCGCGGCGCTGACCACCAGCATCACAAAGGCGCCCAGCGCGCGGGTGTTGTACTGCGATTCGAAGTAGAGGTAGAAGGCGGCCGTCATCCAGCAGAACAGCACGAAGACCTCGTACAGGTTGCTGACGGGAATATGGCCGACGTCGGCGCCAATCAGGTAGCTTTCGTACCAGCGCACCAGCGTGCCGATCAACGCCATGCCGACGGCCACCCAGGCGATTTTCGAGCCCAGCGACTCCAGCGTGCTGCTCTGGCTTTTGGCGAACATGCCGAGCCAGTAAAAAATCGTGCTCATGAAGAACAGCACGCTCATCCACAAAATGGCCGACTGGCTGGAAAGGAAATACTTGAGCCAGAACACCTGCTCGGCGCGCGCCAGGTCGCCCTGGTAGGAGGCGATGCCCAGCAGCGCGAAGGCGCTCACCACCACCATCAGCACACGCAGCGGCCGCCAGAACCAGCCCATCGCGATGGCGGCCGGAATGGCGGCCAGCAGGATGCCTTTTTCGTAGACGTCCATGAAGGCGCCGTAGCGGAAGAAGGCATAAAGGAAGCCGCCGGCGACCAGCGCCGCAAACACCCAGTCCAGCACATTGCGCTTGGCGAAATAGCCTTCGTTGAGGCTCAGCGTGCTGTCGCCGCCGGCCTTGAGCGTGGTGGTGTTCACCGCCGTGGTGTTGATCGTGGAGGTATTCATACAGGACCCTGCAACAGTTTTGTTTTCAACATCTCGAATTCCTTGTCGCCATCCATGGTCTTGCGGTTGGTCGACAAAGCCATGGTGGCCTGGCTGTTCGCCGCCGATTCTGACACCGAATCCCCCTCAGCGGGAGCTCCTTGTCCCAGGGGTAGACGCGGCGCCAGCCAGACCCAGACGCGGCGCTCACGCACATAAAGCATGGCGAACACGCCCAGAATGAGGAAGGCGCAGCCCAGGTACACAATGGTTTTGCCCGGCGCGCGCGCCACCTGGAACACGCTGGCCTGGACCTGCGTGAAATCCTTGAGTTCAAAGGCCATGGGCGCGGGATAGAAATGAGCGTCCGACAGGCTCAGCACCATCTGCGACATGAAGCCCAGTGTCTTTTCGTCCTGCGCCATGGGCTTGAGCCCGGCTTGCTCGCGCGTCATCTGGGCCAGCTCGAACAGCGCGCCGTTGAGGATGCGCACCAGCACCTCGCCGGCGCGGTTGCGTTCGGCCTCGGGCACGTTGGCTTCCATGAAATCTGAAATCGCCTGCAGGCCGGCGGCCTTGCCGTTGCCGCCGCCGGCCGCCGCCGCGTCAGCGCCGCTGCCGGCAAACAGCGCCAGCGCGCGCGAAGCGGAGGCCGCGAGCTGCTGCGCCAGTTCAGGCCGGTCGCGGCCTATGGCCTGGCTGGCGTAGCGCCTGACGGCCAGTTCGCGCTGGGCCGGGTCGGCCAGCGCGGCGCGCAGGCGCAAAAAGCTTTCCATGCCGCCTTCGGTGTCGACCGGAATGCGCAGGTACTGGAAGGGCGCCGACGGTGTTTCGCGCACGCCCATCAGGTACACGGCCGGGCTGTTTTCGTCCTGGTCGGTCTTGACCGGCAGCATGTAGTTGTGGAACTCGCGGGCCTGCCCGGCCGAGTCGCGCAGCTTGTAGCTCACGCTGGGGCCGACGTTGCGCAATTCTTTTTGCGTCACCGTCTTGTTGGCCGCGCCCAGGCGCGAATCGATGGCCTGGTGCAGGTCGACCTTGCGCACGTCGGCGCCCGAGCCGCCCATGCTGCCGCCCGAGGCGAAATTTTCCACATTGATGACGCGCAGCGCCGTGTATTCGAGCGTCAGTTTTTCGGCGCCCTCGCCCTGCCCGTTGGTCAGGCTGCTGGTGCCGCCTATCGTGCCCTGGATTTCAAACGGCTTGCTGGCCGCCGCCATGGGAATGGCCTTGAGCGTGACGCTGGAGCCGCCGTCGTCAAAACTCGACTGGTAGATCTCGACGCCCCTGTGGCGGGCCGGGTGGTTGACCTCCACGCGCGCCGGGATTTTTTCGCCGGTTTCCTTGTCGTGGATGATGATGTCGCTGGCAAACAGCTTGGGCATGCCGGTCGAGTAGTACTCGACGATGAACTTCTTCAGCTCGATGGAAAACGGCAGTTCCTGCAGCAGCACGCCGCCGGGCTGGTTCAGGATGGCGGTGCTGGCCTGCGTGCCTTCGGCCACCAGCAGGTTGGCGCGGAAAGTCGGGTTGCTGTCGCTCAGGCGGTATTGCGCCGGCACGTCGGCGATCAGGCCGCCGCCGGTGTAGATGGATTTGCCGTTGAGCCACATCTGCGCGCGCACGACCATGTCGCCGTCCAGCAGGCCGCCGATGCACACCAGCACGATGGCGCTGTGCGCCGCGATATAACCCAGCTTGTTGGCCGAGCCCTTCTTGGCAGCCACCATCCAGCCGCCGCCTTGGGGCGTCTGGCGCTGCTGCAGCTTGACCTTCCAGCCGCTTTGCACCAGCGTCTGGCCGATGCGGCGCGCGGCGGTTTCAGGCGCTTCGGCCAGTGCGGCCTCGGCGCGGTGGCCGAAGGCCTTGAGGCTTTGCTCGCGGACGTTTTCCTTGAGCTGGTTCAGGTCCGCCAGGATTTTGGGCGCGTTGCGCGCGATGCACAGCGAGGTGGAAATGACCAGGAAGGCCAGGATCAGCAAAAACCACCAGGCGCTGTAGATGGTGTTCAGGCTCAGCAGGCTGAAGGCCTGCGCCCAGAACGGGCCGAACTGGTTCACGTAGTTGCCCAGCGGCTCCGCCTGCTTGAGCACGGTGCCGATGATGGAGGCGATGCAAATGACCGTCAGCAGCGAGATGGAAAACCGCATGGACGACAGCAGTTCCACCGACGCCCGCAAGCTGCGGGAGCCCCAATTGACCTTCATACCCTGGGTGGAAACTGTCATGCTTTGAATGGAACCGGAATCGGGCTGCGGGCAGCCGACAAGGGGAAAAAAGAAAAAAGGCGGGCTTTCATCAGAAAGACCCGCCTTGGTGTGATTGGTTTTAGCGGCTTGGGTTCAATACGGCAGGCGTCCTGCGTGTACTTTCGGCACAAAAGGCCCGCCTCCCGGCAGGCCCGGGCTCAGCGCAGGCCGGCGATGTAGTCGGCCAGCGCGCGGATTTCGCGGTCGTTCAGCTTGGCGGCGACCTGGGCCATGGGCACGCTGTTCTTGCGGCCGCCGTCGCGGAAGGCCGTCAGCTGCGTCACGGTGTAGTCGGCGTGCTGGCCGCTCAGGCGCGGGTACTGCGAAGGGATGCCGGCGCCGGTCGGGCTGTGGCAGCCCGCGCAGGCGGCGATCTGGCGGTCCTGCACGCCGCCGCGGTAGATGCGCTCACCGAGGGCGACCAGTTCCTTGTCCTTGGCGAAGCCGGTCTTGGCTTTTTTCGAGGTCGCCCAGTAGGCTATGTTTTTCATGTCGTCGTCGGACAGCGCCGAAGCGAAGCCTTGCATGATGGGGTTCTTGCGCTTGCCGGATTTGAACTCCTGCAGCTGCTTGACCAGGTATTCGGGGTGCTGCTGCGCCAGTTTGGGGTTGGCGGGTGTGCCGGAATTGCCGTCGGCGCCGTGGCAGCTGGCGCACACGGCGGTGAAGCTGGCCTCGCCTTTGACCAGGTCGGGCTTGGCAACCTTGGCCGGGGCCGCAGCAGCGGCCGGGGCGGCCTCGTGCGCGGGCGCGGCTTCGCCGGCGGCAAACGACGACACGGCAGGCACGGCCAGCAAAGCGGCCAGGAGAGAAGTAACGAACAGCTTCATATCGGGGGTTTTAATTGGTTGGCGCACAAAACTTATAACTTTCTGATTTTACAATGGCTTCTGGGCATCCCCGATTATTCGGGTCTTGCCGCAGCAAGCCGCCACCGGCTTCCTGCCGGCCAAGGGCCTCAGCAGCCCCGCCCACAGAGGCTTTGGCCCCATTTCACGCATACCCCCGGCATGCAACAGACTTTCAGGGACCGCCCGACATGACCTCAGCTTCCACGCCCAAACAGCCCCCCGCGGCGCCCGGCGCCCCCGATCCCAAGATCGCCATGGGCTGGCTGCACACGGCCAAATTCCTGACCACCGCGCCCGAACTCAAGCACCTGCCGCGCGTCGACGTGCCGGAAATCGCCTTCGTGGGCCGCTCCAACGCGGGTAAATCCACCTGCATCAACACGCTGACGCAACAGCACCGGCTGGCTTTTGCCTCCAAGACGCCCGGCCGCACGCAGAGCATCAACCTGTTCAGCCTCGGCAAGCAAGGGGTAACCGACGCGGTGCTGGCCGACCTGCCGGGCTACGGCTATGCGGCCGTGCCCAAGGAAGCCAAATACCGCTGGCAGCAGGTGATGGGCAATTATTTGCAGACGCGCGACAACCTCAAGGCCGTGGTGCTGCTGTGCGACCCGCGCCTGGGCCTGACGGAACTCGACGAAATCCTGCTGGACGTGATACGCCCGCGCGTCGAGGACGGCCTGAAATTCCTGGTGTTGCTGACCAAATCCGACAAGCTCAACAAGACCGAGGCGGCCAAGGCGCTGTCCATTGTGCGACTGCAGGCCGGCGGCGGAGACGTCAAACTCTTTTCTTCGCTGAAGCGCCGCGGCGTCGAGGAAGTTGCCCAGCATTTGTGGGACTGGGCGCATCCGGCGGAAAAGCCGGCCAAGCCCGCCAGGGCCGCGCCTGAAGAGTTGCCCGAAATCAACGATTGATACCGGGCGGCGCTGCCGGCAATCGACAGAAAGCGTAGCGCCATGATCGAAACCAGTTTGCAGGCCTTGCCGCACGGCATCACCCTGTCGTGCCGCGCCAGCGGCGCCAAAGGCCGGCCCGTGCTGATGTTCCTGCATGGTTTCCCGGAAGCCGCCTTTGTCTGGGACGGCCTGCTCGAGCATTTCGCCCAGCCCGAAAACGGCGGCTTTCGCTGCGTTGCGCCCAACCTGCGCGGCTTTGAACAATCCAGCGCACCTGCCGAGCCCGCGGCTTACCGGCCCAAACACCTGGTGCAAGACATCGCAGCGCTGATTGCGCTCGAAGGCGGGCAACTCGAATGCCTGGTTGCGCACGACTGGGGCGGCGCCGTGGCCTGGAACCTGGCGGCGGGCCAGCCGGCCCTGATGAAAAAGCTGGCCATCATCAACTCCCCGCACCCCGGCACTTTTTTGCGCGAGCTGCAGCAGTCGACGGCGCAGCAGGATGCCAGCGCCTACATGAACTTTTTGATCCGCCCCGACGCCGAGGCGCTGCTGGCCGAAGACGATTTTCGCCGCCTCTGGGAGTTTTTCACCCACATGGGCGCGGTCGACGGCCCGCATGCCTGGCTCACCGATGCGCTGCGCGAACAATACCGCGCCATCTGGCGCCAGGGCCTGACCGGGCCCTGCAACTACTACCGCGCCTCGCCGCTGCGCCCGCCGCGGCCCGGCCCGCCGCACAACGATCCGGCCGCGGCGGCCGTGACGATTCCGCGCGAAATGCTGGAAGTTCATTTGCCCGCGCTGGTGCTCTGGGCCCTGGACGACATTGCCCTGCCGCCTGCCTTGCTCGATGGCCTGGAAGGCTACGTGCCGCGGATGGAGCTGCACCGCATCGCGGGCGCAACCCACTGGATCGTCCACGAGCAGCCGCAGATTGTGGCCGCGTACTTGCAGGATTTTTTGCGTTAGCCGGCAACGGCCCCGCTCAATACAGCGAGGGCTCGCCTTCAGGCCGGGTCTTGAAGCGCTTGTGCACCCAGTAGTACTGCGCCGGCATGGCTTTGATGTACTCGCCCAGCCGCGCATTCATGAGCGCGGTGTCGGCCACCGCATCTTCGCTGGGGAAGTCAGCCCATGCCGGCAGCACCTGCACCTCGTAGCCCGTGGGGGTGATGCGTGGCAGCAGCGGCAGCACCTTGGCGCGGCCCAGTTTGGCGAAGCGCGAGAGCGAAGGCACGGTGGCGGTCGGCATGCCGAAAAAAGGCACGAACACGGAGTCGTCGGGGCCGAAGTCCATATCGGGCAGCAAATACAGCGGCTGGCCTTCACGGAGCGCGGCCACGATGGGCTTGACGCCCGCCGCGCGGCCGAACAGCCGCAAATTGCCGAAGCGCCGCCGCCCGCGCAGTATCCAGCGGTCCACCAGCTTGTTGGACTGGTCGGTGTAAATCGTGGTGGAGGGCCGCGGCATCTGCAGCGCCACGGCCGTCCATGCCGCGTCCAGGCCGACAAAATGCGGCAGGAAAATCACCGTCGGCGCGTTGCCTGCCAGTTCCTCGACCGCGCCCGTCAAATGCACGCGGCGCTGCACCCAGGCCTTGGGCGCATGCCATAGCCAGGCGCGGTCCAGCCAGGCCTGGGCGAAGTAGACAAAAGTCTGCACGTTCAGCCGTCGCCGCCCAGCCGCGGAAAGCCCCGGAAAGCAAAGGGTGAGATTGGTGTCCACCACCCGGCGCCGCGCGCCCACCACGGCATAGAGCACCCAGCCGAGCAGCACGCCCAGCCCGCGTGTCCACGACAGCGGCAGCAGGGCCAGCAATTGCATAAAGAGGATGCCGCCGCGGGTCACAAGCCGGCCGGCGATCTGGCGCGCAGTCTTCAAAGCGGTGCTTCCTTGCGTGGTGTCTTGTAGCGCGCGTAGCCCCACAGGTACTGGCCGGGCTGGCTCAGCACGATGGCTTCGATGGAGCGGTTGATCCGGGTCACGGCCTGCAGCAGGTCGGCGCGCGGCTTGCCGGAATCGGCGGGCTCTACCCCTTCGACGGCCGGCCATATCTTGAGGAAATAGCCCTTGCCGTGTGCCAGGCGTTCGCAGCTCACCGGCAGCAGCACTGCGCCGCTTTGCAGGGCCAGCCGCGCCGCGAGTGTCATGGTGTAGGCCGGCTTGCCGAAAAACGGCGCCCAGACACCCAGCCCTTCCGGCGGCACCTGGTCGGTCAGCAGCGCAACAGCCTGGTTGGCCTTGAGGGTCTTGTGCATCAGGCGTATGCCGCTCAGGGACGCCGGCACCACCGTGAGGTTGGCGCGGTCGCGCGCCAGCCGTTCCAGCCGCGCCAGCCAGGCCTTGCGCGCGGGCCGGTAGATGGCGGTGATGGGGCCGTAAAGCTCGGCCAGCGCCTGTGGGCCCAGTTCGAAACTGCCGCAGTGGGGGCCGAAAAAAATCACGCCGCGGCCTTGTGCGAAAGCGCTCTCGGCATTGGCCTGGCCCTCCACCCGCACATTGCCCAGGCAGGACTCCGACGCGGGCCTCATCCACAGCTTGGGCAGTTCGGCGATGAAACGCCCGGCCTCGGCAATGGCCGGGCGGGCCCGCTCAAACGGCAGGCCGGCCTGCGCCACATGGGCGCGGAATTGCGCGCGGTATCGCGGGCTCAAACCCCAGACCAGCCAGCCCAATGCACCGCCCAAAGCGTGCAGGGCGGCCAGCGGCCAGAGGGCGAAGAAACGGAACAACCAGGGCATCGATGAAGCAAAAAAGGGGTATTGAGGGGCCAAACCGGCGCAAAAACGACCGTCATATAATGAGCGCTGTCGCCGAGTTACTGAACAACTTGCAGGGCGACATTAAACCAAACTGCTAAAGCGTTCGCCGAAGCACCCCAGCCGGCAACGCGCCGACAAACTTCATGGAGTGTACGCAATGGCGAACGATTTTCTCTTTACTTCCGAATCCGTCTCCGAAGGCCATCCCGACAAGGTCGCGGACCAGATTTCCGACGCGATTCTCGACGCGATTTTCAAGCAGGACCCGCGCAGCCGCGTCGCCGCCGAGACCCTGACCAACACCGGCCTGGTCGTGCTGGCCGGTGAAATCACCACCAACGCGCATGTCGACTACATCCAGGTCGCGCGCGACACCATCAAGCGCATCGGCTACGACAACACCGAATACGGCATCGACTACAAGGGTTGCGCCGTGATGGTCTGCTACGACAAGCAGTCCAACGACATCGCCCAGGGCGTGGACCACGCCAGCGACGACCACCTGAACATAGGCGCCGGCGACCAGGGCCTGATGTTCGGCTACGCCTGCGACGAAACGCCCGAACTGATGCCCGCGCCGATTTATTACGCGCACCGCCTCGTCGAGCGCCAGGCCCAGCTGCGCAAGGACGGCCGCCTGCCTTTCCTGCGCCCCGACGCGAAGAGCCAGGTCACCATGCGCTATGTGGACGGCAAGCCGCACAGCATAGACACCGTGGTGCTGTCGACACAGCACAGCCCCGACCAGAGCGAGACCGCGCACAAGATGAAGGCCTCCTTCATCGAAGCCGTCATTGAAGAAATCATCAAGCCGGTGCTGCCCAAGGGCATGCTGACCAAGGACACCAAGTACCTGATCAACCCCACCGGCCGCTTCGTCATCGGCGGCCCGCAAGGCGATTGCGGCCTGACCGGCCGCAAGATCATCGTCGACACCTACGGCGGCGCCTGTCCGCACGGCGGCGGCGCCTTCAGCGGCAAGGACCCCAGCAAGGTGGACCGCTCGGCCGCTTACGCAGCCCGTTACGTCGCCAAGAACATCGTGGCGGCCGGCCTCGCCCGCCAGTGCCAGATCCAGGTCGCTTATGCCATCGGCGTGGCCAAGCCCATGAACGTGACGATCTACACCGAAGGCACCGGCGTGCTGTCCGATGAAAAGCTCTCGGCCCTGGTCAACGAACACTTCGACCTGCGCCCCAAGGGCATCATCCAGATGCTGGACCTGCTGCGCCCCATCTACGAAAAAACGGCAGCCTACGGCCACTTCGGCCGCGACGAACCGGAATTCACGTGGGAACGTACGGATAAAGCCGCAGCACTTAAGGCGGCAGCCGGCCTGTAAGGCTACGAGCAAAGCGCGGCAGACGAAAGCGCAGCGTCCTACGCCGCAGCCCGCCAAGTACCGGCAACATAAAGCCACCTTCGGGTGGCTTTTTTTATGCCTTGCCGAGGAGTCGGCGTCTACAATTTTCAGCAGGTTTGCGCCCAATCGGTGGCGCCTTTTCGAGCACTTCACAAGAAAGCACCCATGCGAAGCACCACCCGAAAAATGGCCGTCAACATCGCCTGCGCCTTGTTCGCTTTTTTCACCTTGATCGGCATCAGCGAGTTGTCGTATGACAACTCCATGGATGCCATGGACGACGTGGCGCAAGCACAGCTCGCGCGCGGCCATGTGCAGCGGCTGTTGCGCGACGTGCTGGATGCGGAAACCGGGCAGCGCGGCTACCTGCTGACGGGCGACACCATGTACCTGGAGCCCTACAAAGCCGCCATCGCCGATATCGGCCAGACGCAGGACCAGTTGCGCGAACTGTTCGCCACACGAAGCGGGCAGATCGGCACCCTGGCGCGGCTGGGACGCACGGTGCAGCGCAAGCTGGCCGAGATGGACCTGTCCATCCGCATGAAAAACGAAGGCAAGGAGGATGCCTGGCGCTTTGTGCTGACGACGGAGGTGGGCCGGGAGCAAATGGACGTCATCCGCAGCAGCGCCGGCCAACTGGTCAGCGAGACCGACCAGCAAACAGCCCATGGCTACGCGGAAGTGCGCCGCTCCCTGCTGCTCACCCGCATAGGCATCACCCTGGTGGCCGCCGTCGCCTTCGTGGCTTTCTGGCTGTACCTGCGCCAGACTGCCGCCCTGAACCAGGCCGGCCAGCGCCAGCAGCTTGCGCTGCAGGCCGAGCGCGACCTGCTGGACGTCCAGGTCAGGGAACGCACCACCCGCCTGGCCGAACTGGCGACGCACCTGCAGCAGGTGCGGGAAGAAGAACGCGGCCACCTGGCGCGCGAACTCCACGACGAACTCGGCTCGCTGCTCACCGCGGCCAAGCTTGATGTCGCGCGCATCAAGGCCAGGATAGCCGCCGATGCCGGCGACCTGCACGCGCGCATTGAACATTTGATTGAAACGCTGAACAGCGGCATCGCCCTGAAGCGCCGCATCATTGAAGACCTTCGCCCCTCGTCGCTGTCCAACCTGGGCCTGGTGCCGGCCCTGGAAATACTGACACGCGAATTCGGCCAGCGTTCGGGCCTGAACATCGTCGCCAACCTGGAGCCGGCTGAAGTGGACGAAACCGTCCAGCTGACGGTGTACCGCCTGGTGCAGGAGTCACTGACCAATATCGCGCGGTATGCGGAAGCCAGGAATGTGGAAATCAACCTGCTGGGCTACAAAGACTACATCCTGGTGACTGTTCACGATGACGGCCGGGGCTTTGATCCGCAGGCGGTGCAATCCTCCAGCCACGGCCTGCAGGGCATGCGCCACCGGGTGGAGGCCTCCGGCGGCCGTCTTGACATTGTCTCGGTAGACGGCACCACCATTTCTGCCACCTTGCCTTTGACCGTGCTGCGTAAAACCGCGCCGCAAGCCGCGCTGACCTCCCCTGACGAGTTGCCTCAGCCGCGCGTGTAAGGCGTTTTCCCGACGTGCGGCGTATTCCCTAATTCCTCTGAAGGCGCGTTGTCGGCCTTGGGCTGGGGAATGGTCTTGTTGGTGCCTTCCCGACCATATTCGCCGGCGGAGTCCTTGCCGGGCCCGGCCTTCGGCGCTTTCATGCCGCCATCCGCGTCATTCTTGCCGCCCTTGGTGATTTTCTGGCTCATACCGTCTCCTTTTCGTGCAAATCGATCAGGTGACAAAACCGCCGGATGCCGGGAGAGCAGGCGCGGGCAATTCAGAGGCGCCCGTCCCGTGCGTGTTCGGAACAACCAAGCCCTTGTCCGCCACGATAAAAGGCCAGACACCACGGGACTTTGCCGCCTCTACGGCAGCGGGCTCTCGCTGCGGCCGCACGGCCCGATTTTCAGGTGTTTGCAGGGGGAAGCTGTCTAGAAACATGTCGAGGCCTTCAAGGCTTGGAGTAACTGGGTTTTGACTTTAGGGTCGCCTGCGGCCGTGACGCGTCGGCGGGATAGGAAATCTGTGTAGGACAAGCCCGAATCAGCCCGTACCCTCCTTATTTCCCCTAACCCGCAAGGCAGGACATCAGCCTGTCATAGTCCACCGGCTTGACCAGATGGTGGTCAAACCCCGCCAGGCTGGCGCGGTTTTTGTCGGTCGACTGGCCCCATCCCGTGAGGGCAATGAGGACGATTTTTTCATTGCCCGGCTGCTGGCGGATCAGGCGCGCCGCGTCGTAGCCGTTCATGCCGGGCATGCCGATGTCCATCACCACCACGTCCGGCCTGCCCGCCGCAACGGCGGCCACGGCGGCAAGGCCGTCGTAGGCCGTGGTGACCGCAAACCCGTCCATGCCCAGCAAGGCTTCCAGCGTATTGGCCGCGTCCACGTTGTCGTCCACCACCAGGATTTTTTTGGCATTTCCCGCCGGGCTGGCATCGGCAAGCGGCGCGGGTGATTCAGGCTGCTCGCCTTCCAGCACCACCGGCATGGCCAGCACGAACTCGCTTCCTTTGCCCAGGCCTTCGCTGAAGGCGTGGAGCGTGCCGCCGTGCATCTCGGCAAACTGCCTGGCCAGGCTCAGGCCGATTCCCAGGCCGGTAGGCGCCTCGCCCGGCACGGGGGTCTGGGCGAACAGGTCGAATATCTTCGCCAGCGAGGGCGCCTCCAGCCCGATGCCGTTGTCCCTCACACGAAACGTCACCACCGGGCCCGCGACGTCGGCGCGCAGCACGATATACCCGCCGGCAGGGGTGAATTTGGCGGCATTGACCAGCAGGTTGGCAACGCTCTGCACCAGGCGGGCATGGTCGGCATCCAGCACGTGCGGCGCGTCGGGCTGCTGCACGTCCAGCCGGTGCTGCTTGCTTTCCATCGCCGAACCGGAGATTTCCACCGCATGGTTGATCACCGACTGCAGGGTGATCCGCCCTTTTTTCAGCATCACCTTGCCGCTGGTGATGCGGGCCACGTCCAGCAGGTCGTCCACCAGCCGCGTCAAGTGGGTCACCTGCCTGTCCACCACATTACGCACCCGCGTGACCTGGCCCGAATCGGGATGAAGGTGCTTGAGGATGCCCATGGACGTGCGTATGGGCGCCAGCGGGTTGCGCAGCTCGTGCGCCAGCGTGGCCAGGAACTCGTCCTTGCGTTTGTCTGCATCGCGCACCTGGTATTGCCGTTCGCGCGCCCGCACGGCCGAGCGCGTGGCGGTGATCAGCGCGATGGTGCGCACCGGCCGCTCCACCAGCGTCACGTTGCCCAGGTGTTCCACGGCCCGCTGCACGTCCAGGGAATCGGCGCCGCTGCGGGTCAGCAGCAAAATCGGAATGTCCGACCAGGTCGGCTGTGAGGCCACATACTCGGCCAGCGGCCGCATGCCCGTGCCGCTGACCACCTCCTCTACCAGCAGCAGGGCGCCGGCGCCCTGCGACAGCTGCACCATGAGTTCTTCGCTGTTCGCGCAGACGATGCTGTGGATCCCCACGGACTGGAGCACTTTGGCGGTCAAGGCGGCATCCCGCCCGGTCGGCGCGCAGATGACGATGCGCCGCTCCACTATTGCCCTCCGCGGGCCGCACCCACCTCGGGATCACTGCCGGTATACACAGGCACTCCCGTCAGGATGCCGCGGAAGCCGCGCAGCGGCGCGCCCACGTGGATGCCCTTTCGCGACATCGAAAACTGGCGGATGGTGCGTTCGTGCAGGCTGCCGCGCTTCTTGAAGACCGACACGGCCTGCTTGACCTCGCCGTCGTGCTCGAAGTAACGCAGCATGAGCACGTTGTCCGCGAGGTAGCTGGCGTCCACCGTGGTGGACATCTGGCCGCCCAGCATGCCCTGCTGCACGCCCACCAGGATGGTCACGACGCCGCGCTGGCCCAGGTAAGTCAGCAGCTCGTGCAAATGCGTGGTCAAAAAACGCTCGTCCGGCATGGCATTGAGGTAGCCGTTGATGCTGTCGATGACGATGACTTTGCAGCCGCGGTCGGCGGCCTGGCACACCACGGACGCAAACTCCCCCGGGGATAGCTCGGCCGGGTCAATTTGCTGGATGCTCAGCGTGCCGGTTTCGTAGGGCTCGCGGATCTTCATGCCCAGCCCGTCGGCGCGGTTCAGCAAATTATTGGCGGCCTCTTCGAACAGGAACATGGCGCTGGTCTGCCCGCGCTCCGCCGCGGCCGTGACAAACTGGGCCGCCAGCGACGACTTGCCGGTGCCGGGCGGCCCGGCAATCAGGGTGCTGGTGCCTTCTTCCAGGCCGCCTCCGAGGAGCGTATCGAGGTCGCCCAGGCCGCTTTTGAGCTGTTCACGCTTTCCCATCACGCGCGATTCGGACGCGACCAGGCGCGGGTACACGCACAGGCCGCCGTACTGGATGTCGTAATCATGCATGCCGCCGCGAAACGCAACCCCGCGGTATTTCACCACGCGAATGCGCCGCCGCTCGGCGCCGTAATCCTTCACCGACTGCTCAAGCGTGATCACGCCATGGGCGATGCTGCGCACCTGAAGGTCTATGCCGGCGGCGGTGCGATCATCCAGCAGCATCACGGTGCAGGACCGGCTGGCGAAGAACTGCTTGAGCGCCAGCACCTGGCGGCGATAGCGCAAAGGCGTGTCGGCCAGCAGTTGCAGTTCAGACAGGGAGTCGATCACCACACGGGTCGGTTTGTACTTTTCAATCACCGACAGGATCATCTGCGTGGTCGTGCCCATTTCCACCTCCGACGGATGGAACATGGTGTATTCCGCCTCCGGCGTCAGCAGGTTTTCGGAAGGCAACACTTCATGGATAAGGATGCCGTCCAGGCCCCAGCCGTGGGATTCGGCCACGCCTTCGAGTTCGGCGGCCGTCTCTGCCAGCGTGATGTAGACGACGGATTCGCCCCGCTTGGCGCCTTCCACCAGGAACTGCAGGCCGGTGGTGGTCTTGCCGGTGCCCGGCTCACCTTCAATCAGATAGATGCGGTCCTTCAGCAGGCCTCCGCTCAGGATGTTGTCCAGGCCGGGGATGCCGGTTGACAGGAAATTCGTCGCAGGAGGTGGGTTAGGGCTCATGGTTATTTAAAACTGATGCGGTTGTGGGCCAACAAGGCCTGAAAAGCACAATCCGCTACACCCCGTCAAAGAACGAAGCGGCTTGTAACACCTGGATAAATATTAGCCAGCGGGCTGGGGAATCCAGGGTTTTCGGCGCCTGAGTTGCGTGTAGGACAAGCCCCCATTTAGCAGTGCGCTACGGCCTTCACCCCGGTTCAGCGAAGCCTCGACGCCCGCGTCCGCCCTGGCAATACCTTCGCGAGCGATAAAACCAGCAAAACAGCAGTTTTCAGGCAGCGTTGCCTTGAAATGAGGCCAGATTGCCCCTATGATTAGCACTCGATGGTATTGAGTGCTAACAAGCCTCGCCAATCGCCAAAGTTAACAAGCACCCACTTTCAGGTGGATGTTTTTTGATTCCCCAAACCATTGTTCTCAAACAAGGAGCTCTCATGAAACTTCGTCCTTTGCACGACCGCGTGATCGTCAAACGCGTGGAAAACGAAACCAAAACCGCTTCCGGCATCGTCATTCCTGACAGCGCCGCTGAAAAGCCTGATCAAGGCGAAGTGCTGGCCGTTGGCCCCGGCAAGAAGAACGACAAGGGCGAACTGAGCCCCGTGGGCGTCAAAGTGGGCGACCGCGTCCTGTTCGGCAAATACAGCGGCCAGACCGTCAAGGTCGACGGCGACGAACTGCTCGTCATGAAAGAAGAAGATTTGTTTGCAGTGGTTGAGAAGTAATTCTTCGCCGCCCCGAACCCCTTATTAACTGAATCTGGAGAATTAAACATGGCAGCAAAAGACGTCATTTTCGGCGGCGAAGCCCGCGCACGCATGGTCGAGGGTGTGAACATCCTGGCCAACGCGGTCAAGGTAACCCTGGGCCCCAAAGGCCGTAACGTGGTTCTGGAGCGCTCGTTCGGCGCCCCCACGGTGACCAAGGACGGTGTGTCCGTCGCCAAGGAAATCGAACTGAAGGACAAGCTGCAGAACATGGGCGCGCAGATGGTCAAGGAAGTCGCTTCCAAGACCTCCGACAACGCCGGCGACGGCACCACCACCGCCACCGTTCTGGCACAAGCCATCGTCCGCGAAGGCATGAAGTACGTGGCCGCCGGCATGAACCCGATGGACCTGAAGCGCGGTATCGACAAGGCCGTGCTGGCCCTGACCGAAGAGCTGAAGAAAGCTTCCAAGCCCACCACGACTTCCAAGGAAATCGCCCAGGTCGGCTCGATCTCGGCCAACTCCGACGAATCCATCGGCAAGATCATTGCCGACGCGATGGACAAAGTTGGTAAAGAAGGCGTGATCACCGTGGAAGACGGCAAGTCCCTGCAAAACGAACTCGACGTCGTCGAAGGCATGCAGTTCGACCGCGGCTACCTCTCCCCTTACTTCATCAACAACCCTGAAAAGCAGTCCGCACTGCTGGACAACCCCTTTGTGCTGCTCTACGACAAGAAGATCAGCAACATCCGCGACCTGCTGCCCACCCTGGAGCAAGTCGCCAAGGCCGGCCGTCCGCTGCTGATCATTGCCGAAGAAGTCGAGGGCGAAGCCCTGGCAACTCTGGTGGTGAACACCCTGCGCGGCATCCTGAAGGTTGTGGCTGTGAAGGCCCCCGGCTTCGGCGACCGCCGCAAAGCCATGCTGGAAGACATCGCCTGCCTGACCGGCGGCAAGGTCATCGCTGAAGAAGTCGGCATGTCGCTTGAAAAAGTGACGCTGGCCGACCTCGGCCAGGCCAAGCGCATCGAAGTGGGCAAGGAAAACACCATCATCATCGACGGTTCCGGCGCCGCTGCCGACATCGAAGCACGCGTCAAGCAAGTCCGTGTCCAGATCGAAGAAGCGACCAGCGACTACGACCGCGAAAAACTGCAAGAGCGCGTGGCCAAGCTGGCCGGCGGTGTTGCCGTGATCAAGGTCGGCGCTGCCACCGAAGTCGAAATGAAGGAAAAGAAGGCCCGCGTGGAAGACGCACTGCACGCGACCCGCGCTGCCGTGGAAGAAGGCATTGTGGCCGGTGGCGGCGTGGCCCTGCTGCGCGCCAAGCAAGCCGCAGGCAAGATCGCCGGCGACAACCCGGACCAGGATGCCGGTATCAAGCTGGTGCTGCGCGCCATCGAAGCTCCCCTGCGCGAAATCGTTTACAACGCAGGCGGCGAAGCCTCTGTGGTGGTGAACGCCGTGCTGGCCGGCAAGGGTAACTATGGCTTCAATGCAGCCAACGACACCTACGGCGACATGATCGAAATGGGTATCCTGGACCCCACCAAGGTCACCCGCACCGCGCTGCAGAACGCAGCCTCCGTCGCATCCCTGATGCTGACGACCGAAGCCATGATCGCCGAAGCTCCGAAGGAAGAGTCCGGCGCCGGCGGCGGCATGCCAGGCGGCATGGGTGGAATGGGCGGCATGGGCGACATGGGCATGTAATGCCTGCCTGAGCTTCTCGCTCCATCAAAAAGGGCCGCTTTCGCGGCCCTTTTTTTATTGCTCGCCGGGTGTGCCGGCAGGCGCCGCGGGTGCGGCGCCTTCGTCATACTGGTTCGGGCCTTCCGAAGGCTGCACGCACCAGTACAGCAGCAGCAGGTTGACCAGCGGGATCAGGCCGATCAGCAGCAGCCAGCCGGTCTTGCCGATGTCATGCAGGCGCCGCACGCCGACCGCGATGGCCGGCAGCAACAGTGCCAGGGCGGCGATGCCGTACAGGATGCTGCTGACCATGCCGGTGACGCCCAGGACGATCACCTGGAACAGGAAAAACCACCAGAATTCCGGCCGCGATGCGCGCCCGGTAAAAGTGACGTATTTGGAAAAACAGGTGGAAATGGCTTGGCCGAAATTCATGGCGATGATCCTCCTCACAAGGTGTAGACAGGGTGTATTCCCCGTCGCATCATAAGCGGCGCCTCCCGCAGGCGCTATCGCAAGTTTGTACGAAGAACGTTTTCATTTGGCAAAGCCGTTGCGCCCGCGCTTCACCCTTTCCCCCTAAAACCGCCCCGGATGCACCATGACCGGACGCTTGCCGCTACCATGACATTTCACCGATTTACTGGATGAACCCCCTAACACCTCATACGGTCAACCAGCCACATCCCCGCACTGCTCCCATGATTTTTCCCAGAAAACACCTGATTGCCGCGGCCGTCCTGGCCGCATCCGCCACCCCCTTGTTTGCGCAGCAAGCCGGCAGCTGGTCGCTGTCGGCCGGGGTCACCTATATCAAGCCGTCCGTGGACAGCGGCAGCCTCACAGGCAGCATGCCGAATGTGCGCGTGGGGGTCGGCAACGACACGCGGGTGACGGGCGCGGTGAACTACATGGCCACCGACCACCTCAACCTGCACCTGCCGCTGGGCCTGGGTTTCCGGCATGACGTCACCGGCGACGGCGTGCTGGCGGGCTTCGGCAAGGTGGCCGAAACCAAGGCCTTGCCGATCACGCTGATCGCCCAGTACCGTTTTTTCGAGGCCGAGGCCAGGTTCCGGCCTTACCTGGGCGCCGGCCTGTCGTACGTGAGGTTTTACAACGAGCAGGGCAGCAACCTGCTGACGGCGCTCACCAACCCCGGCGGCCCGCCCACCGGCGTGTCCTTCCAGTCAAAGCTGGCACCGTCGTTCCAGGTGGGCGGCGTCTACAGGCTCAATGACAAATGGTTTCTGGAAGGCAGCTACACCAAGACGCTGCTGAAGACCCGCGGCACGCTGAGCACGGGCCAGACGATTGACGTGGGGCTGGACCCGAACTGCTTTACGGTGCAGTTGGGCTACCGGTTTTAGCCTGGGCGCGCTGACGGCGGCGGACCATCCCGCCAACGCGGCGCTACTTGCGCGCGACGGCCGAAGCGGGGACCAGCTTGAGCGGCCCATAGAAGGCCTGCAGCTGGCCTTCGTTCTTTTCACCTTCGGTGAAGACGGCGACGCTCAGCAAGGCGCCCGGATCTTCGCCGAAAGCCTGGCGGTAGTCGGCACGGATGTCGCGCTCGTAGCTGCGCCACTCGTTGTAACCGTGGTCGCCCGAGTCGACGACGATCTTGCGGATGCGGTCGGTGCGGTCGTTGACGACGACTTCGCCGGGCTGGTTGACCCGGGACCAAGAATACACCAGTGTTGCGAACGGCATCTCTTCGCCCGTCAGCAAGCGGCTCAACTCCGACAGCATGGCGTTTTTCATCGACAGCCGCGAGCGGTCGCCTTCGAATGCGAGCACCACGCGTACCGGTACATCGTCGAGCTGCGGCAGCGTGAGGTTGGTGCCGGCACCCGCGTTCGGCACGTTCCAGGAAAAGCGCACGAGGCCGAGTTGCTCCGGCTCGATGCGGTGGCGATGGCGCAGGATGCTGCCGGAGGCCTCCACCTTCGCGAGCACCGCGTCGCGGCCTTCATGGCGCACATAGCTGTAGCTGGCCGGCTGCTTGCCGGGCACGCGGAATATCTCCCACTGGAGGTCGTCAGGGTTGAGGCCACCGGTTTTGGGCGGCGCCGACATCTCGGCCCAGGCGGTGCCCGTCACCCCTTCGGCCGGGCCCAGCGTTCCGCCCTGGCTGACCGGCTCGTCGATGTCGGCATCGTCATCGGCGGGCGGGTGTGTTGCGCAGCCGGTGACCAGGGCTGCCGCGAGGAGCGCGGCGACGGCGATCGTGAAACGAGGGGAAAACCGGCAAGACGGAAGAAATGAAGACATGGTGCGAAGCCATCGAAAATCGGCGAAGCGGCAAGTTGACCACGGAAGCGCGCGGCCCCGCAATGGAAAAACGCACAGTGTTGCGCGGATCAGCCGGTAATTTTGCGCAGCAGGCCGGCCGTCGAGCCGTCAAGGCCGGACACATCGGTACTTTGCAGGCGCGGCTCTATGTCTCTGGCCAGCACCTTGCCGAGTTCGACGCCCCACTGGTCAAAGCTGTTGATGCCCCAAATCGCACCGCTGACGAACACCCGGTGCTCCTGCAGCGCGACCAACGCGCCCAGGCTGGCGGGCGTGAGCCGCTCCAGCAGCAAAAAGGTGCTGGGCCGGTTGCCGGGGAAATGTTTGTGGCCGCCCGCGTCTTCCTTGCCCTGCATCAGCGCCTGCGCCTGCGCCAGCACATTGGCCAGCAGGGTCGCGTGATGGCCAGCCAGGCTGTGCCCGGCCTGCCTGACGGCGACAAACTCCACCGGCACCACCGAACTGCCCTGGTGCAGCATCTGGAAGTAAGCGTGCTGGCCGTTGGTGCCGGGCTCGCCCCATAGCACCGGGGAAGTGGCGAACGGCAAGGCCTGGCCCTCGGCATCGACACGCTTGCCGTTGCTTTCCATTTCAAGCTGCTGCAGATACGCGGGCAGGCGCCGCAAGGCACTGCTGTAAGGCGCGATGCTGCGGCTGCTGAAGCCGTAGAAATTGCGGTACCAGACATCGAGCAGGCCCAGGCGCACCGGCAGGTTGCGCGCCGGCGGCGTCGTGCGAAAGTGTTCGTCCATCGCATGCGCGCCGGCCAGCATTTCGCGAAAGCCCGCCGCGCCTATGGCGATGGCAATCGGCAAACCGATGGCCGACCAGAGCGAATAGCGCCCGCCCACCCAGTCCCAGAAACCGAAAGTCGTGGTGATGCCGAAGGCATTCGCCGCCGAGACGTTGGTCGTGAGCGCCGCGAAATGCCGGGCGACGTCCGTGCCGCCTTGCGCCTCGAACCAGCGCCGCGCCGAGTGCGCGTTGGTCATGGTTTCGGTGGTGGTGAAGGTCTTGGACGCGACCAGGAACAGCGTGCTCTGCGGCTTGAGCCCCCGCAGCACGCCGGCCAGTTCGCCGCCGTCGACGTTGGAGACGAAGTGAAAGCGCTTGCCGGGCATGGCGAATTCATCGAGTGCCAGCACCGCCATCTGCGGGCCCAGGTCGGAGCCGCCTATGCCGATGTTGACGATGTCGGTGATCGCCGTGTCGGCGCGCAGTTGCTCCGCATAGGCCAGCATGGCATCCAGCGCTTCATGCACGCGCGCAAGGTCGCCGCTCATGCCGCCGGCGGCCGGGCTCCGCAGCAGGAAGTGCATCACGGCGCGCTGTTCGGTGTTGTTGATCAGTTCGCCGGCAAACATGGCGTCGCGGTGCTGTTCAAGCCGGCATTGCGCGGCCAGGTCAAACAGCAGGGCTTCGCTGGTACTGTCGATCAGGTTTTTGGAAAGGTCGGCGAAGAGGTGTGGCGCTTCCTGGCTGAAGTGCGCAAAGCGCCCGGCGTCGGCCGCAAAGGCCTGGCGCAGGTCAAAGGACTTTCCCTGGGCGTCGAAACAGGCCTGCAACGCGGCCCAGGCTGGCGTGCGGTCGCAACGGAGGCGGGGCTGGACGGCCATGCCTCAGGCCGCCAACATCAGTTGCTCGAGCTTCACGGCGTCGGCCGCAAATGCGCGTATGCCTTCGGCCAGCTTTTCGGTGGCCATGGCGTCTTCATTGAGCGCGTAGCGGAAACCGGCCTCGTCGTAATTGACGGCGGGAAGGTCCAGCGCGGCGGCCGCCTTGGCATCGAGTGCACGCGACAGCGGCGCATCGGACGCCGCGAGCTGGGCCAGCAGTTCGGGGCTGATGGTCAGCAGGTCGCAGCCGGCCAGTGCGGTGATCTGGCCCACGTTGCGAAAGCTCGCGCCCATCACCTCGGTGGCAATGCCGAAGTGTTTGTAGTGGTTGTAGATCTCGCGCACCGACTTCACGCCGGGATCGTTGGCGCCGGCCATGGCGGCTTCGTCCCAGGCCGCGCCGGCCGATTTTTTGTACCAGTCGTAAATGCGGCCGACGAAGGGCGAAATCAGCTGCACCTTCGCCTGGCCGCACGCGACCGCCTGGGCGAAGGAGAACAGCAGCGTGAGGTTGGTGTGGATGCCTCGCTGCTCAAGCTTTTCGGCCGCCTGTATGCCCTCCCAGGTCGCGGCCACTTTGATCAGCACTCGGTCGATATGGATGCCTTCGGCCTGGTAGAGCTCGACGATGCGTTCGCCGCGGGTATAGGTGGCAGTGGCGTCAAAGCTCAGGCGGGCGTCGACTTCGGTCGAAACACGGCCCGGGATGATGGAGAGGATTTCACAGCCGAAGCGCACCAGCAGGCGGTCCATGATCTCGTCAAGCTGCCGGCCCTTGAAGCGCGCGACCGTGTCTTTGAGCAAGGGCTGGTAGTCGGCCTTTTGCACCGCCTTGAGGATCAGCGAAGGGTTGGTGGTGGCGTCCTGCGGCTTGAACTGCCCCAGTTGCTTGAAATCACCGGTGTCGGCGACCACGGTGGTGAACTGTTTGAGGGCGTCAAGTTGGGTCATGGCGGAGATGCTGGGGGAAAACGCGAAAGTGGTCCGGATGAAACACCGTGGAGCACCTGGAGGCGTGCATCTCGCGGGTTCAGGGTCGAGTTACCATTATGCCCATAGAATGTGAAACTTAATTACCAAGACACTTTTTTACCATGAGCTTTGACCTCATCCTGTTTGGCGGCACCGGCGACCTGGTGTGGCGCAAGATCATGCCGGCCCTGTTCCAGGCTTTTCGCCATGGTTCGTTGCCGGAAGGCGGGCGCATCGTGGGTGTGGCGCGCGACGATTTGTCGGACGAGCAATACCGCGCGCTGATCAAATCGCGCTTCGACAACGTTGAGCTGGCCAAGCGCCCGAGCGAGGAGGAGTTCTCGCGCTTTGCCGCGCTGCTCGGTTACCTGCGCATGGATTTGTCCAACCCGGCCGACTACGCCGGGCTCGCCGCGCGGCTGCAGCAGCGGCCCGCCGACGTGGTGGTGATGTATGTGGCGACTGCCCCCAGCCTGTTCACCACGGTGTGCGAGCAGATCGCCGCCGCCGGACTGAACGGCCCGCAGACGCGCGTGGTGCTGGAAAAACCGCTGGGCCACGACCTGGCCTCCAACCGCGCCATCAACAAGACCGTGCGCAGCGTGCTCAGCGAGCAGCAGATCTTTCGCATCGACCACTACCTGGGCAAGCCTTCGGTGCAGAATTTGTTCGCGCTGCGCTTCGGCAATTCGCTGTTCGAGCCACTGTGGCGCCGCGAAACCATCGCCAACATCCAGATCACCATCGCCGAAGACCTGGGCGTGGAAAAACGCGGCGCCTTCTATGACAGCACGGGCGCGCTGCGCGACATGGTGCAAAACCACGCGCTGCAGCTGCTGTGCGCCATCGGCATGGAGCCGCCCATCAATTCACACGCCGACGCCATCCGCGACGAAAAGCTCAAGGTGCTGCGCTCGCTGAAACCCTGGACGCCGGAGACGCTGGGCCAGCACGTGGTGCGCGGCCAGTACGCGGCCGGCACCATAGACGGCGAGCCCGTACCCGGCTACCGCGATGAAAAAGGCGTGGCGCCCGACAGCCGGACTGAAACCTTTGTCGCCCTGCGCACCGAGATCGCCAACTGGCGCTGGGCCGGCGTGCCGTTTTATATACGGACCGGCAAACGACTGGCAGGCCGCGACGCGCACATCGAGGTCAATTTCCGGCCGGCGCCGCATGCGATTTTCAAGACATCGATGGCCGGCTCCAATGTGGCCAACCGGCTGGTGATCAACCTGCAGCCCAAGGACGGCCTGGAACTGCACTTGCTGGCGCAGGGCGCCGACCAGCGTTCCGGCAACCACCACGCGCGCGGCACGCCCTCGCTGGCGCCGGTGCAGCTGGACCTGGATTTCGACAAGCGTTTCGGCTCCGAGCGAGTGGGCGCTTACGAACGGCTACTGCTGGACGTGCTCGATGGGCGGCTCAACCTCTTTGTGCGCAGCGACGAGCAGGAAGAAGCCTGGCGCTGGGTCGAGCCCATCCTGGACAGCTGGAGCAATGATTCCGGCGCGCCGCGGTCTTATGCCGCCGGTAGCTGGGGGCCGAGTGCGGCGAGCGCGATGATTGCCCGCGACGGCTATTGCTGGTCAGAAGAATGTTAGCCCCCACGCTCCCCACTGCGTGTGGTTCGCTGCCCCCCGAGGGGGCCGCTACGCCTGCGGTCTGGCAAAGCCAGTCCCGCGGCCCCTGCTGGTTGGGAAAGACATCGTGCCATGCTTGATCGCATTAAAGCCTCCCTGCCCTCTCTCGCGCCTGCCGAACAGCGCGTGGGTCGGCTCGTACTGGCCGATCCGCGTGCCTTTGCCAATTTGCCGATCACCGAGTTGGCCAGCCGTTCGCATGTGAGCAAACCCACTGTTGTGCGCTTTTGCCGCAGCATGGGTTACGACGGCCTGTCGGACTTCAAGCTCAAGCTGGCGGGCAGCGTCAGTGAGGGCGTACCTTTCATTCATCGCAGCGTGGATGCCGATGACAAGACCGGCGACGTGATGGTCAAGGTGATCGACAACACGGTGGCGGCCTTTTTGAAGTACCGCAACGACGCGAGCTCCGTGGCCGTGGAAAGGGCCGCCGACGCGCTGCTGGCGACCTACAACACCGGCAGGCGCATCGAGTTTTTCGGTGTCGGCAATTCGGGCATCGTGGCGCAGGACGCGCAGCACAAGTTTTTCCGCCTGGGCATCACCAGCATCGCCTACAGCGACGGCCACATGCAGGTCATGAGCGCATCGCTATTGGGCCCGGGGGATTGCGTGGTGGTGATCTCGAACTCGGGCCGCACGCGCGACCTGATGGACGCCTGCGACATCGCGCGCAAGAACGGCGCCACCACCATCGTCATCACCGTCACCGGCTCGCCGCTGGCGGCGGCCGGCAACATCCACCTGGCGGCCGACCACCCCGAGGGTTACGACCGCTACAGCCCCATGGTGTCGCGCTTGATGCACCTGATGATCATCGACATCCTGGCGACCTGCGTGGCGCTGCGCATCGGCAGCAAGCTGCAGCCGCTGCTCAAGGAAATGAAGAACAACCTGCGCAACAAGCGCTACGCATGAGGCGGTAGCGCCGGCGCCGCGCGGTATCAGGCCAGCGGCAGCGAACGCTCCACGATGCCGGCGAACAGCGCCGAACCCAGCGGCAGCACGCTGTCGTTGAAGTCGTAGCAGCTGTTGTGCAGGAAGCGGCTGCCCACGCCGCCCGTGGTGCCGCCTTTGCCGTCGGGCAATTGTTCGCCCTGGCCCAGGCGCAGGTAGGCGCCCGGCTTGACGCGCAGCATGAAGGAGAAATCTTCCGAGCCCATGCTGGGTTCGAGGTTGCTCACGACGTTTTCCGCGCCCACGAGCTGGTCCGCCACGGCGGTGGCCAGCGCGTATTCGGCCGGCGAATTGATGGTGGCCGGGTAGATGCGTTCGTACTTGACGGTGGCCGTGGCGCCAAATCCTTGCGCTACCGCCGCGCACAATTCCTTGAGGCGCCGCTCGACCAGGTCCTGCACTTCGGGCTTGAAAGTGCGCACGGTGCCCACCAGCGTAGCGGTTTCTGGCACCACACTCATGGCGCCCAACTCGCCCGCCCTGACGGCGCAAATGCTGACCACCGCGTTGTCCATGGCCTTGACGTTGCGCGACACGATGCTCTGCACCGCAGTGATGATGTGAGCAGACACCAGCACGGGATCCACGGTCAGGTAAGCATGCGCGCCATGGCCGCCCTTGCCGGTGACCTCGATGGTGATGCGGTCGGCCGCAGCCATCATGGGGCCGGGATTGATGCCAATGGTGCCGGGCCGCATGGCGGGCCAGTTGTGCATGGCGTAAATCGATTGCACGGGAAAGCGCTCGAACAGGCCGTCCTTGATCATCGCGTCGGCCCCGCCGCGCCCTTCTTCCGCGGGCTGGAACACCAGCACGGCATCGCCGGCGAAGTTGCGCGTCTCGGCCAGGTAGCGGGCGGCGCCCACCAGCATGGTGGTATGGCCGTCGTGGCCGCAGCCGTGCATCAGTCCGGCTTTGGAGGACTTCCAGCCGAATTCGTTGTGCTCGGTCATGGGCAGCGCGTCCATGTCGGCACGCAAGCCGACCATGGGCCTTGCACCCGGCTTGCCGGACTGCTGGCCCTTGATGACGGCCACCACGCCGGTCTTGCCGATGCCGGTGTGCACTTCGTCGACCCCGCAAAGCTTGAGCGCATGCACGACGCGGCTGGAGGTGTAGACCTCTTCAAAGCCGAGTTCGGGATGGGCGTGAAGATCGCGGCGGAAGGCGGTCAGCTCGGGGTGGTACTGCACGATCTGTGCAAAGGCACGGCCGGTGGCGCGCAATTGGGGCGGGCGGTCCCGGCTGTCGGCGGTGTCTACCGTCTCGGCCGGTTGGAGGGATGAGGCACTTGGAAGGGTTGCCGGAGCGCGCATGTCAGTGAGGTCCCGAGTCAGGAGGTTAAATATTAGTCTTGAAGGGATGGCGGCGCAAACACGGGACTTTGCGAGAGCTTCACCGATACCGCAGTCATCGCCGGGCCGGCGGCGTCAGGCATCGGCTTGCTCTGCAAGCGAAGCGGCCCGTACCAGGCCTTGGTCTTTTGCCGGGTGTTGTCGCTGTCTGTCATGATGGCAATGCCGACCAGCGCTCCGGGCGCCTCGCCGAAAGCCTTTTCATAGTCGGCGCGAATGTCGCGCTCGTAATCCAGCCAGTGGTCAAGCCGCGCGGGCCCGGATTCAATCACCACCTTGCGGATCCGGTCGGTACGGGTATTGATGAGCACGCTCTCCGGCGCACTGTGGCTGCCCCACACGTACATGAGGGTGGCGTACGGCAGCGGCTCACCCGTCAGAGCCAGCGCCAGTTCCGACAGCATGGCGTTTTTGGCAGAGAACTTCGAGCGGTCGCCTTCGAAAGCGAGCACCACGCGCACCGGGGAGTCGTCACCATCGCGCTGTGTCATGTCGGCGCCTGAGATCATCTTTGGCACCTTCCAGGAGAAACCGAGTTTGCCCAGATCTGAAGGCTCGACTCGAAGCTGCTGCCGCAGCATGCTGGCGGCGCTGTCTGATTCGCTGAGGACCGCATCGCGTCCGTCCAGCCGCACAGCGCGATAGCGTGTGGATTTTTTACCCGGGAAGGCGCAATGCTGCCAAGTAATAATGTCCGGCTTTGAAGGGAGATCCGAGTTTGGGTTGGCAGGCGACGTTGAAGTCCAGTTCACGTCCTGGCTGGCTGCGGGCGCGGAAGAACCTACTCCGGCACAAGCCGCAAGCACGGTCACGCAAGCGACAGCCGTCAAGCTACGAAGCGATCTCAAGGAAAAGTAATGCAGCGATAGTGTCATGAGAAAGCAAGCTGGGGGCGACGACAACATACTTTTGTGATCTGTAAGCAGCGGGCAGACAAAGAAGGCCTGACAGTTTTAACGCGGCTCAAGCACAAAAGTTTCAGAATCCGTGGAATTTATGGCGCACTCATTCAACCCATAAAAAAAAGCCGCCTCGGGTTTCCCCGGGGCGGCTTTTAGATCTTCATAAGAAACTGGCGTCAGGCCAGCTTCAAATTAGAACGTGTGGCGAATGCCAGCTGCGTACGTGGTGGTACGGGTGATGTTGCTGGTAGGAGCGATCACCATGGTGTTGGCAGCCACGTTTTCGTAGTTCTTCGTGCTCACGCCGCCGACGTACAGGGTCGTGCGCTTGCTCAAAGAGTACAGAGCCTGGACGCCCCAGCCGGTGCTGGAACCCAGATCGTCACCCTTGGAACGTGCATAACCAGCGCTCAGGGTCGTCGCGCCCAGAGGCACTGCAACGCTCAAGCTGTACTCTTTTTGTGCTGCCAGTTCATGGGCAACACCAGTACGGAAGGTCGTGGTGACGTCCTTGAACTTGGCGCGGTTGGCACCGAAGCCGACCTTGGCAACGCCGAAGTCATAGGAAACGTTCAACAGCGTGTTGGTCAGAGCAGGCTTGGCCGTTGCGGTGCGGGTAGCGCCTTCAGACTGGTAACCGCCGGAAATCAGCAGAGGACCATTGGCGTAACGCAGGTTGGCGGACGTCGAGTTGCTTGCGCCAACAGTGGTCGTCTTGTCTTCGCCGAAGGCGTACATGAACGAACCGGTGAAACCACCGAAGTTAGGCGAGACGTACTTGACGCTGTTGTTGAAACGGGTGTTGAAACCAACCCAGGTCACGTGAGCGCCAGAGCCGTTGACACCGTGGTTCAGCAGCACAGCATTGCCAGCCAGGGTGCCGATGGCGCCAGCTTGAGCGGTGGTGAAGCCGTTGTTGGTGTTCGAAGGATCGAACAGGGTAGCGCCCATCATGGCGTGGTCAGCAGACACGTCATCGTAGGAGCTGGAGTTGCGACCCAGGGTCACAGTACCAAAGCCGCTGGAAATACCCACGTTGGCACGACGGCCGAACAGTGCGCCTTGACCTTGAGCGCCGGTATCGATGCTGAAACCGCTTTCGAGGTTACCGACAACGGACATGCCGCCACCGATGTCTTCTTTGAGGCGAATGCCCCAACGCGAACCGTTCAGGCCGCCAGAGTCAATTTTGGACTGGCTGATGCCGGAGATGGCCGTTGCAGCAGCATTGACCTGGTTGGTCTTGTAGCTGCCGATGTTGGCGTCGAGCAAACCGTAAATGGTCACGGTCGACTGAGCTTGTGCTGCACCAGCCATCGCGCCGAGTGCGGCCAAAGCGATAAGGGTCTTTTTCATTGAGAGTTTCTCCAAGGTTAAACATAGGGCTCCGGCACGGGGGCTACGTCGGACTTGCGTCTTTGCGGCTCCACCAGAGACCCGGGCCAACCCCCTTTCGGGAAGTTGGCTCTATTGCACCAGACTGGGCTTCAATGCGCAAAGGAATGCCCAAAAAAACCACCAACCCGTTGTGATCAAGCCACAGAGGAAGACAACACGTGGAAAAGAAACAACGCTCGCAAACATCGGGAAGTCCCTATTGCCAGAATCCGGTTTTCCAACTTCGCCTCAGTCGACCTCATGAAAAAAGCCGCTTCAATGAAGCGGCTTCTTAGGAAAAACCCGCACACGCGGGGTTCAGATCAACCCTGGATCAGAACGTGTGGCGAATGCCAACGCCGTAGGTGCTGGTCTTGCGCTCGGTCGCGCCGCCGGTTTCCTTGCCGGTCTGGACACCTGCGTACAGGTTCGAACGCTTGGACAGGGCGTACAGGCCTGCGATACCGTAGCCGGTGCGCTTCAGGTCAGGAACGCCACCCAGCAGGGTGCTCTTGGAGCGGGCATAACCGCCGGACAGCGTGAAGGTGCTGGAGACGGGGAAGTCCAGGCCGATCTGGTATTCCTTCGTCTTGTCCGCTGCCACACCGGTGATGGGGGTGGTGCCGTTCTTCACGTTGCCGTATGCGCCGAGCAGCTTGACCACGCCGAAGTCATAGGAACCGTTCAACTGCGTGTACTTGATCGACGTGGCATTGCCGTTGGCTTTTTCGGTCTGGTAAGCCAGGGATGCGCCGATGGGGCCGTTCGCGTAAGCGACGTTCATGCTGGCGATTTTGCCGGCGCTGACAGCGGTGGTCTTGTTCTCACCAAAGCTGTACATCGCAGCAGCCGAGAAACCGCCGAAATTCGGGGTTTCGTAGTAGATCGAATTGCCGGGACGATCCTGGTAGCTGTTGCTGGACCAGACGCTGGTGGAAGGCGCGAACAGCAGCGAGTCGAAGTTGGCGGAACCGGAACCCTTGACCATGTCGTATGGGGTCCACATTTTGCCGAGTTTCAGTTCACCGAAGCCGCCAGAAAGGCCGACCCAGGACTGGCGTCCAAAGATCGCGTTGGAGGTTGCGTTCGTGAAGGGGTTGGTGTAGCTGTTGGCAACGCCGGTGCTGGGGTCAAAGCCGGCTTCCAGCAGGAAGTTGGCTTTCAGGCCGCCACCGAGATCCTCGGTGCCCTTCAAGCCGAAACGGCTGGTCTGCAGGCCGCCGCCGCTACCGGAAAAAGGATGCGCAACGTTCACGCCGGACTGGCTGAGGTTGTTGTCCTTCACGGTACCAACCCAAGCGTCCACGAGACCGTAAATGGTCACGGTGGACTGCGCGGAAGCGATGCCGGAAACGGCCAGCACGGCCAAAGCAACTAGGCTTTTTTTCATCATTTCGAAATCTCCAAAAAGGTGGGAAACATACATTGCGAAACACTTTTTAAAGGGCTGTCCGATCGACCCTGGTTCGATTTAACCAAACTGTCACAGGCTGCACCAAGCCCTTATCCGTTCAATTAGCAAAATTCATACCCAAGTGTTGGCCTCCAGCGACACCCGCCTCCAAGGCTGCGCTTTAGGGGTGCCCGCAAACCCATTCGGTGCGTCAAAACACACCAAAATGGCGCATTTTTTACCCGTGCATCGCAATGGGTCATACCTTGATGGCTGCGGTGATCCCGGTTCGCGCACATCCCTGAATGAACCGCTGGACATGGATAGTTCCGGCGATTCAGACCCTCCAGATGTGGCTCTCGTACCACGCGGCATAAAAAATAGAGATGAAGCCCTAAGCGACGTTCAACACCCTGCTCAAACGCCTTCAGGCCATTCTCCGCCAAGGCGGACGCATCACTGCACCAGAGGGGAACGGGGAAGAAACGGGGTGCTTGCCCGGGGATTTTCCGGGCTTTGCCCTAGCGGCAACAACCTCGGGTTTTCCCCTGTCGCGAAAGTGATACCCCCCGTAGTGGCACTCTTTACGGTTCACGGCATCGCCATTAATCTTTCCTTCACAAAGACGGCCTGCAGGGTAAAGACAGGCGCCAAATTTTTCCGCCAATCGACCGCTTCCTTATCAATTACAACTCCTGGAGACTCCATGAAAAAACTGACCCTCGTTGCAACTGCGATCATGGGACTTTTGTCCACCACGGCCGCCATGGCGCAAAGCACCGTGACCGTCTACGGCCTTCTTGATGGCGGCTACAACCGCGTCACCGGCCTGCGCAACGGCACGGCCAACCATATCGCCAGCGGCATCATGGAAGGTTCGCGTTTCGGCCTTCGCGGCACCGAAGACATCGGCGGCGGCTACAAGGCCATCTTCACACTCGAAAACCGTTTTGAGCTGGACACGGGCAGCACGTCAAATACGCCACCCTCGGGCACGCAGCTTCCAGACCGGATGGTATTTGCCAATCTATTGGTCCCGACCCTTACTGCAGGACAACAAGCTGCACTGCAGCCCGTGTTCACCGGAATTGCCGCCAATGTCGGCGCAGGCGTTGGCGTCAACATCTCGCCTAACGCTTTGTTTGACCGGCAGGCATTTGCAGGCCTGATCACGCCAGTCGGCGCCTTTACCCTGGGCCGCCAGTACACGCCGGGCTACCTGGTAGGCGCAACCTTTGACGCATCGCAAACCCAGTCCAGCCTTGCCGCAGGCCAGGTTGGCAGCTTTCCTCCGACCTTTGACATTCGCCTGAGCAACACGATCCAGTACGGCATCCAGGCCGGTGGCGTCACGGCCGCGCTGATGTACGGCGCCGGTGAAGTCGCAGGCGCCGGCAATTCCGCCGGCCGCTTCTTCGGCGGCATGGTCATCTACAAGGGCAACGGTTTCTCGGTTGGCTTTGGCCACAACGAGAAAAACAACCGCGTCGGCCAGAAATCCCTGACCAACAATGTTCTGGGCGGGACAGTTGATATTGGCCCCGGCACGCTGTACGGCCAGTACGCCACGATCAAGGATGAAAATCCGGATCTGCTCGAAGCCATACGCCCGGGCTTTGCTCTGGCGGGTGCATTCTCGGGCGTTGTGGCGAACGCTTACTCCAATGCGCTGCGGCAGGATGCCAATCTGGCACATATCGGCTACAGGATGACCACTGGCCCGCACACCTGGGTTGTGGCCTATAACCGTCTTGACGACAAGCGTCCGAACAATGCGGACACCAGCTCTTACGGCGCCACCTACACCTACGCCCTGTCCAAGCGGACCAATCTGAACGCTGTATTGACCCGGTTTAGCAATAAAGGCCTTGGCCAGGCAGCTCCAGGCGGCAACGGCTTCCTCGGTGGCGTGACGTCCAGCGCCGGCGTCGGCTCCACCAACCTCGCCCTGGGCATTCGCCACACGTTCTAAGCACAGCAGGCCCCGGATCACTCCGGGCCCTCTGGCAAAGCAAAGCCTCCTTCGGGAGGCTTTTTTCATGGGCGCCTCCATTGCGCGCAAGCGGCGCTAACATGGCGGCATGACCACCGCACTCGACACCGTGCTCAATGCCGCCGACGGCGCATTGCGCACCCTCTTCGCCACGCCGCATGCCAGCCGCACCTGCCCCACCGTGCCCGGCGAAAAAACCGAGCTCGCCCTGCAAGACAAGGCCTTGTCAGGCGCGCTGATGCGGGTCAACCATGTGGGCGAAGTCTGTGCACAGGCCCTGTACGCGGCGCAGGCGCTGGGCACCCGCGACCCGGCGCTGCGCGAGCATTTCCTGCAGGCCAGCCGCGAGGAAGGCGATCACCTTGCCTGGACCAAAGCCCGGCTGGACGAGCTGGGCGCGCGCCCCTCGCTGCTCAATCCACTCTGGTACGCCGGTGCCTTCGGCCTGGGGCTGGTGGCCAGCCGGCTGGGCGACCGCCTGAGCCTGGGTTTTGTCGTCGAGACCGAGCGCCAGGTCGAGGCGCACCTGGCCGGCCACCTGGAGCGCCTGCCGCAAGGCGACCATGAATCGCGCGCCATCGTGGCGCAGATGAAAGACGATGAGGCCTTGCATGCGCGGGAGGCCGAACAGGCCGGCGCCGTGCAGTTGCCGGCTCCCGTCAAGGCGCTGATGCGCTCGGCAGCGCGCGTCATGACGACGACGGCGCATTACCTCTGAGATTCGGCGCTTAAACCTCCACCACCTCAAAGCTGGTGGTGATCTCCGCGGTTTTGGCCAGCATGATGGTGGCCGAGCAGTACTTGTCGTGGCTCATGGCCACGGCGCGCTCTACGGCACTGGCGGCCAGGCCCTTGCCCGTCACCACGAAATGCATGTGGATTTTGGTGAAGACCTTGGGATCCACCGGCGCCCTTTCGGCGCTCAGCTTGACCGAGCAGCCGCGCACGTCCTGGCGGCCGCGCTTGAGGATCAGCACCACGTCGTAGGCGGTGCAGCCGCCGGTGCCGGCCAGCACGGTTTCCATGGGCCGCGGCGCGAGGTTGGCGCCGCCGTTTTCAGGCTTGTCCGCGTCGGGCGCGCCGTCCATCACCAGGGTGTGGCCGCTGCCGGTTTCGGCGAGGAAACTCATGTTGGAGCGTGACCCTGTGCTTGCGCTGTTGCCCGTCCAGCTCACCGTGCATTCCATAAAATCCGCTCCTTATGCATAAAATTTATAACTAAAACCGTGAAAAATGTCGAGTTTGCGCCACAAGATATTGTGCAGCGCAACATTGCTCCGCTATACTGAAATCATCGCACCAATACTGATTGCCCTCGCGTCACAAGGTATTTTGTGCCACTGGTTGTCTCCTCCACCTCCTCTAAGGGTGGATTTACAGGCCCAGACCGCAAGGTCTGGGCCTTTTTTCTTGGCCGCGCAGCTTCCGCTGCCGTCTCTTGCGGCGCTTTTTCTTGCGCCACTATGATGTCAGGCTGCGAGAAAACCATGCCCACCCCGACCAAAACCGCCAAAAGCCTCCCCAAAACAGCCCCCGCCGGCAAGCCGCTCAGCCCCGCCGACTACCTGAAAAAGATTCTCACGGCGCGGGTGTATGACGTGGCGGTGGAATCCAGCCTGGAGCCCGCCAAGAACCTGGGCTTGCGGCTGAAGAACACGGTGCTGCTCAAGCGTGAAGACCAGCAGCCGGTGTTCAGCTTCAAGCTGCGCGGCGCCTACAACAAGATGGCCCACCTGAGCCCGGCCCAGCTCAAGAAAGGCGTGATCTGCGCGTCGGCCGGCAACCACGCCCAGGGCGTGGCGCTCAGCGCGCAAAAACTCGGCACGCGCGCCGTCATCGTCATGCCCACCACCACGCCGCAGCTCAAGGTCGACGCGGTGCGCGCCTGGGGCGGCGAGGTCGTGCTGCGCGGCGACAGCTATTCGGATGCCTACGCGCACGCCGTGGTGCTCGAGAAAAAACAAGGTCTCACCTTCGTCCACCCCTTCGACGACCCGGACGTCATCGCCGGGCAGGGCACGATCGCGATGGAAATCCTCATGCAGCTGCAAAGCCTGGGCTCCAGCCGGCTGGACGCCGTGTTCGTGGCCATAGGCGGCGGCGGGCTGATCTCCGGCGTGGCCAACTACATCAAGGCCGTGCGGCCCGAGATCAAGGTCATCGGCGTGCAGATGAACGATTCCGACGCCATGATGCAGTCGGTCAGCGCAAAAAAGCGCGTCACCCTGAGCGACGTCGGCCTGTTCGCCGATGGCACGGCCGTCAAGCTGGTGGGCGAGGAAACCTTCCGCATCAGCCGCGAGCTGGTCGATGAATTCATCACCGTCGACACCGACGCCGTCTGCGCCGCCATCAAAGACGTGTTTGTCGACACACGCAGCATCGTCGAGCCCTCGGGCGCGATGGCCGTGGCCGCCGTCAAGCAGTACGTGGCCAGGCACAAGACCAAAGGCGAGACCTACGCCGCGATTTTGTGCGGCGCCAACATGAACTTCGACCGCCTGCGCTTCGTCGCCGAGCGCGCCGAAGTCGGCGAAGAGCGCGAAGCCCTGTTCGCCGTGACGATTCCTGAAGAGCGCGGCAGCTTCCGGCGCTTTTGCGAGGTCATCGGCGAGTTGCCCGGCGGGCCGCGCAGCGTGACAGAGTTCAACTACCGCATCAACGACGATGCCAAAGCCCACGTCTTCGTCGGCCTGACGACCTCGGCCAAGGGCGAGAGCGGCAAGATCGCCGCGAATTTTTCACGCCACGGCTTCAAGACCCTGGACCTCACGCATGATGAGCTCGCCAAGGAACACATACGCCACATGGTGGGCGGGCACAGCGCGCTCTCCAAGGAGGAACGCCTGCTGCGTTTCATCTTCCCCGAGCGTCCCGGCGCGCTGATGAAGTTCCTCTCCAGCATGCGCCCGGGCTGGAACATCAGCCTGTTCCACTACCGCAACCAGGGCGCCGACTATGGCCGCATCCTGGTGGGCCTGCAAGTGCCCAAGGCCGACAACAAGGCCTTCAAGGACTTCCTCGACACGCTGGGCTACCCCCATGTCGAGGAAACCGCCAACCCGGTTTACCGGCTCTTTCTTCAAAGCTGAAGCAAAGCCGACCCGGCACACCCGCCATGAACGCACAAGGCGCATCCCCGACAAAGCCCGCATCGGCCGACACCTCGGTGTGCCCGCGCTGCGGCGCCGGCCTGCGCTGCGGCATGGTGGCGGGCGATGCCGAATGCTGGTGCGTGCAACTGCCCCACGTCATGCCGGTCCCCGCCGAACGCTCCCCCTCACCGGAAGGCAGCGCGCTGTCCTGCTTCTGCCCCGCCTGCCTCAAGCTGATCACCGATGAACGCTCCCGACTTTCCGCCCCTGCTGCTGCCCGCGATTGAGCCCACCGCCGATGCCTTGCTGGAGGCGAAGCTGCGGCACAAAATCGACAACAAGACCAAGCCGCCGGGCGCGCTCGGCCGGCTCGAAAGCCTGGCGCTGCAGCTGGGCCTGATCCAGCGCAGTGACACCATCACATTGCGCGAGCCCCAGATGGTGGTGTTCGCGGCCGACCACGGCATTGCCGCCGAAGGGGTCTCGGCCTACCCGCAGGCCGTCACCGTGCAGATGGTCGGCAATATGCTGGCCGGCGGCGCCGCCATCAACGTGTTTGCGCGCCAGCACGGCTTTGCGCTGCAGGTGGTGGATGCCGGCGTGGCGGCTGACTTTGCGCCGCACCCGCAACTGCTGCAGCGCAAGATCGCGCACGGCACACGCAACATCCGCAGTGAGCCCGCCATGACGGCCGCGCAGGCGCGGGCCGCCCTGCAGGCCGGCATGGACGTGGTGAGCAGCCTGCCCGGCAACGTCGTCGCCTTCGGCGAGATGGGCATTGCCAACACCTCGTCCGCCGCGCTGCTGTTTGCGCGCCTCGCAGGCGTCGGTATCGAGGAAGCGACAGGCCGCGGCACCGGGCTTGACGACGCCCAGCTTGCGCACAAGCGCCAGGTGCTGGCAAATGCCCTGGCCCGCCACGCCGGCGTCACGCAGCCTCTTGATGCCCTGGCCGCGCTCGGCGGCTTTGAAATCGCCATGATGGCCGGCGCCATGCTGCAGGCCGCGAGCGAGCGACGCGTCGTGCTGGTCGACGGTTTTATCGCCGGCGCCGCCGCGCTGGCGGCCCGGGCCCTGGCGCCCGCCGTGCAGGACTACATGGTGTTCTGCCACCGCGGGGACGAACACGGCCACCGTCTGCTGCTGGCGCACCTCAAAGCCCAGCCGCTGCTGGACCTGGGCTTGCGCCTGGGTGAAGGCACCGGCGCGCTGCTGGCCTGGCCGCTGCTGCAGTCGGCGGCGAATTTCCTCCATGAGATGGCCAGCTTCGAATCCGCCGGCGTGAGCGGCAAAGAAGGCGCCTGAACCGTCATGGGCACCGTATGACCGCCATCGCCCAGTTCGTGCGCGAGTACCTGCTCGCCGTGCAGTTTTTCACCCGCATCCCCATCACCGGGCGGCTGGCCGACTGGGTGAGCTACAGCCCCGAGCTGCTGCGTGCCAGCGCCGGGCATTTCCCCGGCGTGGGCATCCTGGCCGGCGCCTTCGCCGCTGCGGTGTACGCCCTTGTGCAGGCCCTGCTGCCCGACACCACCTTCACGCCGCTGGTGGCCGCCGCGCTGTCCACCGCCGCCACCGTGCTGCTGACAGGCGGCTTCCACGAGGACGGCCTGGCCGACACGGCCGACGGCCTGGGCGGCGGCTACGACAGGGAACATGTGCTGCAGATCATGAAAGACTCGCGCGTAGGCGCTTTCGGCGCCATGGCGCTGGTGCTGGCCGTGCTGTGCAAGGTCTCGCTGCTGTCCATCCTCGGCTCGGTCGAAGGCGCGCCCACCGGCTGGGAAGAAGCCCCGTTCGACAGCTGGTACGTCTGCGCCGCACTGTGGACGGGTCACGTCGTCTCGCGCGGCCTGCCGCTGCTGCTGATCTACCTGCTGCCGCACGTGGGCGACACGGCCGCCTCCAAATCCAGGCCCCTGGCCGACCAGATCGCGCCGGGCGCGCTGCTGGTTGGCTTTGCCTGGTGTTTTGTCGCGCTGGCGCTGGCCGTCCTCGCGCTGGACGCCTGGAACCTGATCGTCGCCTGCAGTTTTGCCATGATTGCCCTGCTGTGGATGGGGCGGATGTTCAAGCGCCGGCTGCAAGGCTTTACCGGCGACTGCCTGGGCGCGACCCAGCAGGTCTGCGAGATCGCCTTTTATCTCGGCCTGGCGATCAGTTTGTGAGCACCGGCAAGCCATGAAACTCTGGCTGGCCCGCCACGCAAAACCCCTGATAGACCCCGGCATCTGCTACGGCCGGCAAGACGTGGCAGCCGATCCGGCCGCCACGGCCGAATGCGCGCAGGCACTGGCCGGCTTGCTCCCCGCCGGCACCCGCGTCACCCACTCCCCGCTGCAACGATGTGCGCAACTGGCGCAAGCCCTGCGCGAACTGCGGCCCGACTTGGCGTACCAAACAGATCCACGACTGCAGGAAATGGACTTCGGCGCCTGGGAAGGCCGCGCCTGGAGCGACGTCGCCCCCGCCGAGCTGCAGGCCTGGACCGACGCCTTTGCCGAACACGCCGTGGGCGGCAGCGGCGAAAGCACCCGCCAGGTCATGGCGCGCGTCGCCTCGGCCTTTGACGGCTTGCAAGGCCACACAGACACGCTGTGGATCACCCACGCCGGTGTCATCCGCGCGGCGGAACTGATTGCACGCGGCGTGCGTCAGATCGCCAGGGCCGATGAGTGGCCAATAGACGCACCGGCCTACGGCCAATGGTGCACACTCGAACTTCAAACACCCTCCTGAAAAAACCGCAAGGCAAAACACATGGCAGCAAATCTGGATGGTCAGCTCGTGGTGGCGATCTCGTCGCGCGCGCTGTTTGACTTTGAGGAAGAAAACCTCGTCTTTGAAACCGGCATGACGGCCGAGCCGCCGCCCGGCGTCAAAAGAGACGCGGCCTACATGAAGCTGCAGCTCGAACGCCTGGACGTTCCGGCCAAGCCCGGCGTGGCGTTTTCGCTGGTCAAGAAGCTGCTGGCCTTCAACGACGCGCCTGAAAGCGCCGGCGAGGCCGCCAGCCCGGCGGCGCCCGCGCAGCGCGTCGAAGTCGTGATCCTCTCGCGCAACGACCCGGTCTCGGGCATGCGCGTGTTCCGCTCGGCCCAGCACTACGGCCTCAAGATTGAGCGCGGCACCTTCAACCGCGGCGAGGCGCCCTGGCGCTACCTCAAGCCGCTGCACGCCAACCTGTTTTTGTCGGCCCACCTGAGCGACGTGCGCGACGCCCTGCTGGCGGGCGTGCCGGCGGCGCAGGTCTACCCGCATTCGGTGCGTGCCAGCGACGCCCATCCCAACGAAGTGCGCATCGCCTTCGACGGCGACGCGGTGCTGTTTTCCGACGAGGCCGAGCGCGTCTTCCAGGCCCAGGGCCTTTCCGCCTTCCAGCAGCACGAGCGCGACAAGGCCTCGCAGCCGCTGCTGGCCGGCCCCTTCAAGCCCCTGCTGGAAGCCCTGCACCGGCTGCAGCAGGCCGGCACCTCGCGTATGCGCATACGCACCGCGCTGGTCACCGCGCGCAGCGCCCCCGCGCATGAGCGCGCCATCCGCACGCTGATGGACTGGAACATCGAGGTCGACGAGGCCATGTTCCTGGGCGGCCTGGCCAAGGGCGAGTTCCTGCGCGAATTCGAACCCGACTTTTTCTTTGACGACCAGACCGGCCACGTCCATTCCGCCGCCCAGCACGTGCCCTCGGGCCATGTGGCCAGCGGCGTTTCCAACCAGCTTTCCTGAATTTCAAAAAACAAAACCACCATGAACCCAACGCCTACGCCCAGCCTTTCCGCCAGGTTCAGCGCTTTTCGGCACTTTGTGGGCCGCATCGTCGCGCTCGCCGCGCCCTATTTCCGGTCCGAGGAAAAGTGGAAGGCACGCGGCCTGCTGCTGGCCATCGTGCTGCTCAACCTGGGCACGGTCTACATGGCGGTGCAGTTCAACGACTGGTACCGCGTGTTTTACGACGCGCTGGAAAAACGCGACCAGGCCGTCTTCTGGCAACAGCTGGCCAGGTTCGGCTACCTGGCCTTTGGCGCGATCATCATCGCCGTCTACAAGTTCTACCTGACCCAGCTGCTGCAGATGCGCTGGCGCGCCTGGATGACACGCGACTACCTGCGCCGCTGGCTGTCGCACCATGCCTTCTACAAAATGGAGCTCGCCCGTTATTCGGCCACCACCGACGTCAACGCCAGCCCCGACAACCCGGACCAGCGCATCCAGGAAGACGTGCAGTCTTTCACCGCGTCCACGATCACCTTGACCATGGGCGTGCTCAACGCCGTCGTGACCCTGGTCAGTTTTGTCGGCATTCTGTGGACCCTGTCGGGCCCCTTCGGTTTCACCCTGGGTGGCAGCAGCTACAGCATCCCGGGCTACATGGTCTGGGCCGCGGTCGCCTATTGCCTGGTCGGCAGCGTGCTGGCCCACTACATCGGCAGGCCGCTGATCAAGCTCAACTTCATGCAGCAGCGCTACGAGGCCAACCTGCGCCACCACCTGGTGCGGGTGCGCGAATACAGCGAATCCATTGCGCTGGACCACGGCGAGGCCGTGGAGGGCGGCCAGCTCGACGGGCGCTTCACCACCGTGCTGGCGAACTACCTGAACCTGATACGCGCCAACAAAAAACTCATCTGGTTCCAGAGCTTCTTCGGCCAGGCGGCCGTGATCTTCCCCTTCATCGTTGCGGCGCCGCGCTTTTTCGGCGGCGCGATCCAGCTGGGGCAATTGATCCAGATTTCCTCGGCATTCGGCAAAGTGCAGGATTCGCTGAGCTGGTTTGTGGACAACTACGACGCCCTGGCCAGCTGGCGCGCCACCACCGACCGCCTGACCAGCTTTGAAGACAGCATGACGGCCCAGACACAAGACAACAACGCGCTCGTCACCACCCCCTCAAACGCGCTTGAATCCACGGGCCTCCAGCTGGCGCTGCCCACAGGCGCCGTGCTGCTGGCGGATATGTCGCTGAAGGCCCAGACCGGCGACCACATCCTCCTCAAGGGCCCCTCCGGCAGCGGAAAATCCACCCTGTTCCGCGCCTTTGCCGGCATCTGGCCTTTTGCCAGCGGCCGCATCGCCAAACCCGGCAATGCCATGTTCATCCCGCAGCGCCCCTATTTCCCCAACGGCTCGCTGCGCGATGCACTGGCCTATCCGGAACCCGCCACGGCCTATAGCGACGAGGCCCTCAAACAGGCGCTCGAAGATGCCTTGCTGCCCGACCTGACGGCGCGGCTTGACGAGGAAGACGCCTGGAGCCAGAAACTTTCAGGCGGCGAGCAGCAACGCCTTGCGATTGCCCGCGTGCTGCTGAAAAAGCCGACGTGGATCTTTGCCGATGAAGCCACCAGCGCACTCGATGAGGCCGCCGAAAAAACGCTGTACGAGCGCCTGCTCGCGCTCGTGAAATCGTCGCAAGGCGCCATCGTCTCCATTGCCCACCGGCCCAATGTGGCGGCCTTTCACGACAAGCAATGGACGCTGCAAAAGCAGCCGCCCGGCTCAGCCGCCCTGTACAGCCTGACCGCCAGCCAACTCCCCGGGGGAAGCGCCGCGAATGCCTGAAGAAATGTCCAGGCCCGCCGCGACTGAGGCCGCCGACCTCTCCGCCTGGGGCCCCATCAAACGCCCGGTGTTCCGCATGCTGTGGAGCACCTGGCTGGTCGCCAACATCTGCATGTGGATGAACGACGTGGCGGCCGCCTGGATGATGACCTCCATGACCACCTCGCCGATCTGGGTGGCGCTGGTGCAGTCGGCCTCCACGCTGCCGGTGTTTTTGCTGGGCCTGCCCAGCGGCGCGCTGGCCGACATCCTGGACCGGCGGCGCTACTTCATCATGACGCAGTTCTGGGTGGCCGGCGTGGCCACGCTGCTGTCCATCGCCGTGATTTCGGGCGTCATGACGCCGGCCCTGCTGCTGGCGCTGACCTTTGCCAACGGCGTGGGCCTGGCGATGCGCTGGCCGGTGTTCTCCGCCATCGTGCCGGAGCTGGTGCCGCGCGTGCAGCTGCCCGCCGCGCTGGCGCTCAACGGCGTGTCCATGAACGCCTCGCGCATCGTCGGCCCGCTGGTGGCCGGCGCGCTGATCGCCGGCGCCGGCACCGAATACGTCTTTGTGCTCAACGCCGTGCTGTCGGTGATCTCGGGTTTTGTCATCATGCGCTGGCGCCGTGACCACGCGCCCAGCCCGCTGGGGCGCGAGCGCCTGGTCAGCGCCATGCGCGTGGGCCTGCAGTTCGTCGGCCAGTCGGCGCGCCTGCGCGCGGTGCTGCTGCGCATCGCCATCTTCTTTTTCCACTCCACCGCACTGCTGGCCCTGCTGCCGCTGGTGGCGCGTGGCCTGCACGGCGGCGATGCCGGCACCTTCACCTTGCTGCTGGCCTCCATGGGCGCCGGCGCCATCGTCGCCGCGCTGAACCTGCCACGGCTGCGCCAGATGATGCCGCGCGACGTGCTGGTGATGCGCTCCACGCTGCTGCAGTCGGTCTCCATGGCGGCCATGGCTTTTGCGCCCAACAGCTGGGTGGCGGTGCCGGCCATGGTGCTCAACGGCATGGCCTGGATCACCTGCGCCAATTCGCTCAGCGTCTCGGCCCAGCTCGCGCTGCCCGACTGGGTGCGCGCCCGCGGCATGTCGATGTACCAGATGGCCATCATGGGCGCCAGCGCCGTCGGCGCCGCGCTGTGGGGCCAGGTGTCCACCTGGAGCAGCGTCTCTACCGGCCTGCTGGTGGCAGCCGCCAGCGGCACGGCCATGATGCTGGTGGCGCAGCGCCTGGTGTCCGACCTCAGCATCGAGGAAGACATGACGCCCTCGCGCCAGTTCAAGGTGCCCGTGGCCGAAGAGCCACCCGGCGCGGGCAATGTGGTGGTGACGATTGAATATCTGATAGACCCGGCGCGCGCCGACGATTTCCGCGCGCTGATGCAGGAAAGCCGCCGCAGCCGCCTGCGCCAGGGCGCGCTTGAATGGGAACTGCTGCGCGACGTGAACCGGCCGGGGCGCTTTGTCGAGCAGATCGTCGACGAGTCATGGACCGAACACCTGCGCCGCTTCGACCGCGTCATGGCCAGCGACGTGGCGCTGCGCGAACGCAAGCTGGCGTTTCATGTCGGCGAGGAACCGCCGGTAGTGACGCGCTGCGTCGTGGAAAGCCTGATGCGGACCTAGGCGGGTGTTACTCCTTCCCCCAGCGGGGGAAGGAGCAAGAACGGATCAGCCAGCCGCGGAGTAGCGTTCAAAGCCCCTTGCGCGCAACTCACAGGCTGGGCAGCTGCCACATCCATAACCCCACGCATGCCGATGCACACGATCACCCAGGTAGCAGGTGTGTGTGTGCTCCACGATCAGGGTCACCAACGCCTCGCCACCCAGCGAATGCGCCAGCCGCCAGGTGTCGGCCTTGTCTATCCACATCAGCGGCGTTTCGATCAGGAAACGTTTGTCCATGCCCAGCGACAGCGCCAGCTGCATGGCCTTCATGGTGTCGTCGCGGCAGTCGGGGTAGCCCGAAAAATCGGTTTCGCAGACGCCGGTGACCAGCACCTGCAGGTCACGCCGGTAGGCCAGCGCCGCCGCCAGCGTGAGGAACAGCAGGTTGCGCCCCGGCACAAAGGTGTTGGGCAGACCCGAGCTTTCCATCTTGAAAGCCACGTCGCGCGTCAGCGAGGTGTCGCTGACCTGGCCCAGAACCGCCAGGTCCAGCAAATGGTCTTCGCCGAGCTTGTGGGCCCACTGCGGAAACTGCTGTTTGATTTCGCGCAGCACATTGAGCCGCGCCTCCAGCTCCACCTTGTGGCGCTGGCCGTAGTCGAAAGCCACGGTCTCGACGCGTTCGTATTTGGACAGCGCCAGCGCCAGGCAGGTGGTGGAATCCTGGCCGCCGGAGAATAAAACGAGTGCGGAAGTGTGCATGGCGATTAAATGAGGCCGCGTTTGGCCAGGCTTTTCATCAGCGCCGAGATGCCGAAAGTCCAGGGCGCGGCCTTGTCGGACGTGGTCACGCGGTTCACCAGGCTGCCCAATTGCGGCGTGGCCACCGTCACCACGTCGCCCACCACATGGGTAAAACCCTGGCCCGGCCCGTGGCGGTCCTGCGTGGGCGCGAACATGGTGCCCAGGAAGAGCATGAAGCCGTCCGGGTACTGGTGGTTGGCGCCTATGGCCTGGGCCACCAGGTCCAGCGGATCGCGGCTGATCTTGCTCAGCGAACTGCCGCCCTTCATCTCAAAACCTTCCGGACCGGTGACCGTCATGCTGAGGTCGCTGCGGCGCACATGGTTGATGTTGAATTTCTCGTCGAACAGGCGGATGAAAGGGCCGATCGCGCAGGAGGCGTTGTTGTCCTTGGCCTTGCCCAGCAGCAGCGCGCTGCGGCCTTCAAAGTCGCGCAGGTTCACGTCGTTGCCCAGCGCCGCACCCACCGTCTCGCCGCGCGAATTGACGGCCAGCACAACTTCAGGCTCGGGATTGTTCCAGTGGCTGTGCGGGTGTATGCCCACCTCGGCGCCCGTGCCCACCGCGCTCATGGGCTGGCTCTTGGTGAAGATTTCAGCGTCGGGGCCTATGCCCACTTCCAGGTACTGCGACCACACGCCTTGCGCGATCAGCACTTCCTTGAGTTTGTCGGCCTCGGGCGAACCCGGCTTGATGCTGCTGAGGTTGTCGCCGATCACGCCGACCACCGCCTTGCGCACCGCCTCGGCCTTGCTGGCGTCGCCGCGCGCCTGCTCTTCAATCACGCGCTCCAGCATGGACGCCACAAAAGTCACGCCGGCCGCCTTGAGCGCCTGCAGGTCGCAGGGCGCCAGCAGCCAGGGCAGCGCGGGCTTGCGCGCATCGGCCGCCGAGTTGGCCAGCACCTCGGCCGTGCCCGCCAGACGCGGCAGCAAGGGCATGGTGGCGCGGACGGCCTTGGCCACCTCGGGCAACTCCAGCAGTTGGCTGGCCGTGGGCGCGAGGCTGGAAAGGTCGAACACGCCTTCGGGCGTGACCAGCGCGAGCACCGGCCCGCTACCCTCCACCCACACCCGCGCCACCAGCAGGGCGTCGGCGGCATCAACAGGCAAGGCGGAAGCAAGGCTCAGGGAGTTTTTCATGGTGGTTAAAAAAGGAATGGGCCCAAAAAACGGGCTGGACTGCGAATACTACAGGGGACGGCGCCCGCCGGCGCCAACGGGCGCCAAGGCAAACCACCGCGGCGTGCCGCCAGGCGAAACAATCCACTAAAAAATCCGGCTTGCGCATGCCTGCGCCTACACTGAGCCACGTCAAAAACCCGTCACCTCTTTCCCCAAGCACCATGTCGCTCACCCCCGAACACATCACGCAAGCCGCCGCGGAATTGGCCGCCAGGCGGAGCAGCGGAAAACCCGGCCCGCGCCTGCCGGAAAGCTACCGGCCGCTGGACCTCGAAGACGCCTGGCAGGTGCAGCAGGCGGTCACCCTCGCCTTGGGCCAGGTTGTGGGCGGCTGGAAGGCGGCTCTGCCGAGCCCCGGCAAGCTGGTGGTCGGGCCGGTTTACCAGCCCGCCATCAGCCGCGCGGCGCTGTGTTCCGTGCCTTTTCCCGTGGACAGCACCCCGGACAGCCTGAAGGTCGAGACCGAACTGGCGTTTGTACTGGCCAGGGACCTCCCCGCGCGCGAGCAGCCTTACACCGAGGCCGAGGTCGACGCGGCCGTGGGCAGCGTGCATGCCGCGCTGGAGATCTGCGCCAACCGCTACACCGACGCCACCGGCTTGCCCTTTCCCGAGATGCTGGCCGACGGCCTGGTCAACAACGGCGTGTGGCTGGGCCCCGAGCTGGACGCGCCCGAAAGCCCGGCCTTTGAGCTGGGCTGGCAGGCCGGTGACGAGCCCCGGCAAACCGTGCAGGGCAAGCACCCCAACGGCCACCCGCGCGCGCCACTGTACTGGCTGGCGAATTTCTTGCGCGAGCGCGGCCTGGGCCTGAAGGCCGGGCAACTGGTGATCACGGGTTCCTATGCCGGCGTGCTCACGGTGCCGGCCGGCAAGACCTTGCGTTTCGACTACGCGGGGCTGGCCCGGTTTGAGGTGGAATTCAGCAGGCGCTGAGCGGCTTTCAAGGGGCGCCCCCGTATATAGGGCTGGAAGTGGCCGGGAATGGCCGAAAATGGCCAGCGATGCCGCCCCGCCTTGCTAAGCTGGCGGCTTCCTCTTTTTCCAGCGGAGACAGCTTATGCGCGCACTTCACCACCAGCAGTTCCTGGAACTCCACCAGGCGCCCCACGGCCTGCTGCTTTTGCCCAATGCCTGGGACGCAGCCAGCGCCCGGATTTTTGAAGCCTCGGGCGCCACGGCCGTTGCCACCAGCAGCGCTTCGCTGGCCTGGGCCTGCGGTTATGCCGACGGCGGCGCGCTGCCGCCCGCAGAATTGCTGCATGCCGTGCGTAACATCACCCGCGTCCTGAAGGTGCCGCTCACGGTCGACATGGAAGACGGCTACAGCGCCGACCCGGACCAGGTGGGGCAACTGGCCGCCGAACTCGTCGGTGCGGGCGCCGTGGGCATCAACCTCGAAGACGGCAGCGATGCGCCCGCGCTGCTGGCGGGCAAGATACGCGCCATACGCGCGGCGCTCAAAGGCACGCCGCTGTTCATCAACGCCCGCACCGACGTGTATTTGCGCCAGCTCAAGGTCGACGGCAGCCCCGCCCAGGCCAGCATTGAGCGCCTGAAGCTCTACCACGCGGCCGGCGCCGACGGCGCTTTTGTGCCCGGCCTCACGGCCCTGCCCGAGGTGGAAGAAATCTGCGCCGCCGTGCAAATGCCGCTCAACCTGATGGCCATGCCCGGGCTGCCGGCGATTGCCGCGCTGCAGGCGGCCGGTGTGCGGCGCGTCAGCGTGGGGCCGGCCCCTTTCCAGGTGGCTTACCAATACGCCAAGACCAGTGTCGAAGCTTTGCTGAAACAAGACCTGTCGCCGCTGCTGGGCCCCAAGCTGGACTATTCGGCGATGAACGCCTTGCTGGCGCCGCGCTGATTCCCTGCATCCGCGCCCGAACCATCGCCTGACTCCCCTGGGACTCAGGCGATTTTTCATGGGTTTCATCTTTTTTGAGGGGAGGCGTCACAAACGGCAGAGCTGGATCGTCAATACGGTGTCACACCCAGTTTTTAACCACCGTTAAAGGAAACACCATGACCGCCGCCGCTACCTCCGCCAACACCGCTCCCGTCCGCTTTGACCTCGTCGTGCCCGACGTTTTCCCCGCCCTGCTCAAGGTGCATGAAGCCGTGGGCGGCCACGGCCTGGACAAAAAACTCCACCACCTGGTGCACCTGCGCGCCTCGCAGATCAACGGCTGCGGCTTCTGCGTGAAGATGCACACCCGCGAAGCGCGCCAGGACGGCGAAAGCAACGACAGGCTGGACCGCCTCGTGGTCTGGGCGCACGTCAGCGACTTCAGCGAAGCCGAGAAAGCCGCGCTGGCCTGGACCGAAGCCCTGACCGTGCTCGACCCCAAAACGGATTACGCCAGCCTGCGCGGCCGCCTGCGTGCATTGTTCAGCGACGAGGAAATCGGCGCGCTGACCGCTACCATCGGCATGATCAACCTCTGGAACCGCATCCAGATCTCGGCACACTAAGGCAAGGCCTGCACCATGAACAGCATCGACCCCACCGCCGTGTTTGAAGAAAGGCGCAGGCATTTGTTCGGCCTGTCCTACCGCATCCTCGGTTCACGGGCCGATGCCGAAGACGCCGTGCAGGACGTGTTCATCAAATGGCTGGCGGCCGACCACGCGAGCATCGCCACGCCGGCCGCCTGGCTCACCGCGATCTGCACGCGGCATTGCATAGACATGCTGCGCGACGCGCAGCGCAGCCGGGTCGACTACGTCGGCACCTGGCTGCCCGAACCGATACAAACCCGCACCGACGAGACGCCCGAAACGCACGCGCTGCTGGCCTCCTCGCTGAGCATGGCTTTTTTGCTGCTGCTGGAGCGCCTCACGCCCAAGGAGCGCGCCGCCTACCTGCTGCATGAGATTTTTGACACGCCCTACCCCGACATCGCCGAAATGCTGGACATGGAAGAAGCCGCCTGCCGCAAGCTGGTCTCGCGCGCCAGCGTCAACATCGCCCAGGGCAAGGTGCGGCACGTGACGCCGCCCAAGGTGCAGGACGGCCTGCTCGCCGCCTTCCGCGAAGCCATCACCGCCGGCAGCACCGAGGCGCTGGCCGGCCTGCTCTCGGACGACATCGCCCTGTGCGCCGACAGCGGCGGCAAGGTCAGCTCCATCGAAGGCGTGGTGCAGGGCAAGGGCAGCGTGCTCACCCTCATCGCCACCCAGCTGGCGCGCTACTGGGCCGCCTACGAATGGCTGCCCTGCGAGATCAACGGCGGCCATGCTATCCAGTTGCGCCAGAACGGTGAGATCGCCGCAGCCATCACCTTCGCCTACAACGAAGAAGGCAAGGCCACCAACATCTACATCATGCGCAACCCCGACAAGCTCGACGGCCTGCATTTCGGGCCCGAGGCAGTGGCCTAGTTCCTGGTTACTTGCGCGAAGAGCGCAACGCGTCCAGGCCCCAGGCGCCGCCGCCGGCGGCGGCCAGGAACAGGAAGACAAAGCAGAACAGCACGGCCGATTCGCCGCCGTTCAGCATGGGCGACAGCACAAAGCCCTTGGACGCGTGGCCCATGAAATAGGCAAATGCCAGCAAGCCCGACAGCACAAAGGCCACCGGCCGCGTGAACAGCCCCAGCAACAGCAGCGCGCCGCCAAACAGCTCCAGGATGCCGGCAAAGCCGATCAGCGACATCACCTGCAGCCCGTCAAAGTAGGCCACGTGGGGAAAGCCCAGCAGTTTGGCCATGCCGTGCTGGATCAGCAGGTAAGCCGAGATGATGCGCAGCACCGAGAGCGCGCGGGAAGTGAGCTGGTTGTTGTTGCTGGTGGCGAACGCCATGGTTATCCCTCCGTTAAAAGAAGGTGTGACGGGGGCCGGGCCGAAAAGTTCAGTGGGCGCGGCACAAAGCGCGCGCCACGCCCCCTCACTTGCCGGCCGGCGCCGCGCTCTTTTCGGCCAGCAGGTCGACCAGGTGCCGGCGTATCACCGAGGTGATGTGCTCTTTCCCCTGCTCCAGCATGCCGATCAGCCGCGTCGGCGGCCGGCCCGGCAAGGGCAGCACGCGCAGCAAGGCGTCGTTGGCCCAGTCGGCGTTCTTGATGTGCGGCACCATGGTGATGCCGACGTTCTGGCGCACCAGCTCGATGATGGCCGACAGCGAGCTGAGCTCCAGGAAGTCGCGCGGCACCACACCCAGCTTGCGCAGGGTCTGCTCGACGCGTATGCCGCTGGGCGTGCGCCGGTCGAAGCGCAGAAAGGGTTGCTCGCGCAGCAGTTTCTTGAAGTCGCTGCCGGGCGGCGCGCTCTGGGAAATTGCCACGACCGTCAGCGGCTCCGTATAAAGCGGTGTCCACAGCATGCCCTTGAGTTCCTGCTCCGAGTCTTCGACAAACACCGCCGCGTCCAGCTCGCCGCTCTTGACGCTGCGCGCCAGGCCGCCATTGCGCCGCTGCGGGGCCTGCCCGGCACGATGCAAGAATCAACGCAGGTGATGCCGAAAAAGCATAGCCAAACAATGTCTTTCTGCCGACATTGCGAGATCATTCCAACTACAGCGATCCAAGGCCATACGCGCGAAATTCAGGGCACAACCCGTAGCGCATGAGTCCCTTGCAGCGTCCCCAAACCCCGGGGCCCCATGCACCGTCGCGACCACGCTGAAGTCGATACACAAGCAGGCGGAGTCACAAACCCGTCGCGCAGGCAACTGCGGTAACCGGGAAACACCACCAAGGAGGTGAATGACATGGAAGCCATCAATGCGGGGAATGCAATGTCCATTTATCTGCCTTTCGCGCTGTACGCGATCGTCTCCCTCGTCGGCTGGCGCTTGATGAAGCGGCAGCGAAAGTCCAGGGCCGAAAGGGCCACCTACTGGCAGGCGGGCTACATCAAGCTGGACAGCCTGGCGAGGTCCCACCGCCGGCGGGCCGCCGAGTTTGAAATCCAGGCCGAAAAATTCCGCCTGCGGTGGATGAAGGAGCAAAGGGCCTCACGCAAGCAGGCCTTCGACGAGATGTTTGTCAAGAAGTAGGTAGCCCGCGCGCGGGCCGGCTGTCGCGGGTGTCAGTCGCGGTCGAACAGCTTCTTCATGATGTAGCCCCAGGCGGCAATGCCCAGCAGTACGCCCCATCGGGTGTACCAGGCCGCCCACCAGGGAAGCATCTCCTGGCGAACCAGGTGGGGCGCCACGCCTTTGACGGCCCAGAAGTCCAGCGCCGGCCACCAGCACAACCAGTGCAGCGACAGCAGCAAGGGCCATATCGCCTTCAATCCCAGCGCGGGAAATTCATCCGAGAGCTTCCAGGAAAGCCCCACGGCCACCACCCACACCGCGAGGCGAGCTAGCACCATGCCGCCCGTGGCCATGTCCAGGCCAAGATGGGGCGAGAATTTCGAAACGATAAAGGCGGCCAGCGCCACACCGACCACAAAAAGAATCCAGCTGTCTTCGCTGTCGACTTTGCTCACACATCACTCCCTTTTTTTGTTTTTCATCCAGGCTTGCGGCGCCCGGGCGATTTGCGAGGCGGAGTCTACGCATCCGGGCGCGCCCAGGCGTCCAGCGCGGCCGTAATCTCGTCGATTGCCGCGCGCCAGTCCTGCGCCCGCGCCTGCCTGAACAGCCGCAAGCCCGGATACCAGGCTGAGCCGCTTCCTTCCAGCCCCCAGCGCCAATCCGTGTCGACGGCGGGCAGCATCACCCAGCAGGGTTTTCCCAGCGCGCCGGCCAGGTGCGCGACCGCCGTGTCCACGCAGATGACGAGGTCCAGCCGGCTCACGATGGCCGCCGCATCAGCGAAGTCCTCCATCTGCGCTCCCAGCGCGATCAGGGGCTGGCCCGCCGGCGGTGAGGAAGCCTCTTCCTCGCCCTGACCTTTTTGCAGGCTGATAAAGGCCACACCCGACACCCGCCACAGCGGCGCAAGACTGGCCAGGCCGGGCAGCGAGCGGTTGGCATCGTTGCCGTGTCCCGGGCTGCCCTTCCAGACCAGCCCGACCTTGCGGCCCGCTGTAGGCAAGTGCTTTTGCCAGCGCGCCACACGGGCCGGCAGGGCATGCAGATAGGGGATGGGCACCTCGCCTATCGTCTCCGCCGTGACCGAAAAATGCAGCGGCAGGCTCAGCACAAAACACCAGTAGTCATGCGCGGGAAGCCGGCTTTCGTCGGTGACCACCGCGTCCACGCCGTCCACCGTTTCCAGCAGAGCCGCCAGCGGCGCGCGGCACAGCAGCGTCAGGCGCGAGACGCCGCGCGCCTTGAGCATAGGGGCGTAACGCACAAACTGGATGTAGTCGCCAAAGCCCTGCTCAGGCCAGATCACCAGCGACTTGCCCGCCAGCGACTCGCCCCGCCACTGCGGCCAGGGAAGGGACGGAAAAGGAACGACCAGGGTTTTGCGCTCCGGGGCATAACGCGACTCATACAGCGGCCAGGCCTCGGCATAACGCCGGGTGCTGAGCAGCAGCAGGCACAGGCTCAGGCGGGCTTCCACATAAGCGGGAGCAATTTCCAGCGCGCGCCGGTGCGCCGCCTCGGCCTCGGCCAGGCGCTGGTTGGTCTTGAGCATGATGCCCAGGTTGTTGTGAATCTCCGCGCGGTCCGGCTGGAACTCCAGCGCGCGCCGGTAGGTCGCCTCTGCCTCCGCCAGCCGCCCGTCGCTCTTGAGCAAGAGGCCCAGGTTGTTGTGCGCCTCGGCATAGTCCGGTTTGAGCGCCAGCGCGCGCCGGTAGGCCGCTTCCGCTTCAACGGGTTGTGAACTTTCCTTGAGCAGGTTGCCGAGGTTTTGGTGGGCGTCGGCGTAGCCGGGCCGCAGTTCCACGGCCCGCCGGAAAGACGCCTCCGCCTCCGGCCAGCGCCCGCTGTTCTGCAGCAGCAGGCCTAAATTGTTGCAGGCCTCGGCGTAATCCGGCTTGAGCGCAAGCGCCTGCCGGTAGGCGGCCTCGGCCTCAGCCAGGCGCCGGCCCAGCTGCAGCAGGTTGCCCAGGTTGTTCCAGGCCGCGACATAGTCCGGCTTGAGTGACAGCGCACGCCGGAAAGCCGCCTCGGCCTCAGCCAGGCGCTCGGCATTCTTCAACAGCACCCCCAGGTTGTTGTGCGCCTCCGCGTACTCAGGCCAGGCCTCCAGCGCCTGGCGGTAGGCCGCCTCGGCCTCGGCGGGGCGCCGGTTGGTCTGGTGCCGGTTGCCCAGGTCGTTCAAGGCCCTCGCATGGCCCGGTGTGGCCTGCGCCGCGTCGCGGGGCGCCGCTGCGCCATCGCGTTCATCTTGCGTATGACGGCTGTTCTTCAGCAGGACGCCCAGGTTGTTCAGCGCCTCGGCGTAATCCGGCCGGAGTTCCAGCGCGCGCCGGTAGGCAGCCTCGGCCTCGTCCAGGCGCCCGCTTTTTCTCAGCAGGTTGGCCAGGTTGTTCAGCGCCTCGGCATAGTCGGGCCTGAGCGTCAGCGCGCGCCGGTAGGCCGCCTCTGCTTCGTCCGGGCGCCGGCCTTCTTTCAACAGGACACCGAGGTTGTTGTGCGTGCTCGCGTCATCGGGGTCCAGCAGCAGCGCCCGCCGGAAAGCGGCCTCGGCCTCGTCCAGGCGCCGCTGGTCCTTCAAAGCGTTGCCCAGGTTGGCGAACAGGGCGGCTTTTTCCTCCAGTGCGAGCGCCTGGCGGATCCGCTTTTCCGCCTCGGCGGGCTCACGCCTTTGCAGGTGCACGACGCCCAGCATGTGCAAGGCGTCCGCATGGCCGGCCTCTGCCTGTAAAAACTGGAGGTATGCGGTGCGGGCGTCGTCCAGCCGGCCTTGCTGGTGGGCGGCAAGCGCCGCGTGGAAAAGGGTGGCATGGGAATGCATGGCGTGCGCGGTGCTCATGGTGGCGTCGAATCCTGGCCCATGGAGAGCCGGCTCTCCATGCGCTTCACGGGACTTCAGTCAATGGCTGCTGGCAGGCTGTCCCGTCAGCAAGGCCAAGCCGTGGGGCGTCAACTGCCTTTGCGGGTCCGGCAGCCGGCCGCCCCTTTCCAGTTCCGCATCGGTGCGTTTGCGAACCACGAATTCAATGGCCGATTCACCGGCCGGCGTGAGCGTCTGGCCAAAACGCGGCAAGTCATAGCAAAACGTAGCGTCCAGCAGTTCCGCCTTGACCACCTCCGCGGCATTGCCCAGCGTCTGCAGCAACTCCAACACGCTGAGCGAACGCACGCTCCAGGATTTTTCCTTCCACAGGGTGAAGGTCCACTTGGGGTCGCCATTGAAGGTGGAAGGGGAGCATCCCTGCCCATAGTGGTCTTCATCGGGTACCACGCACACCAGGTGACCGCCCGGCTTCAGCACGCGAAACCAGTGATGCAAGGCCTCCTGCGGATTGCGCAAGTGCTCCAGGTAATGCGAGGCGTGCACAAAATCCAGGGAGGCATCGGGTACCTCTCTCAGGTACTGTGCATCGCCCTCGGGCAAATCCCAGCTTTTCACCTGCTCCACGCGCGGAAACAGCTCCGGGTACAGCGAAATTGGGTCCGGGCCACGGCCAAGATCCATGCCCTTGCCCACAAAATAACGCGTGGCGAACCTCGCATCCGCCAAACGCCGCACCAAGGCTTTGCTCGCCTCTCTCATACCGCTCCCTTCATGCCGCCGCATTCAAATGCCCGCCCAGGGCCCGAACCACGCCCGCCCACTCACCGGGCGTGTTCTGGCTGAAGATCCTCAGGCCCGGATACCAGGGGCTGTCCTCGCGCGGCGCCATCCAGCGCCAGCAGGCGTCAAATCGCGACAGCATCCAGGCCGGGCGGCCCAAGCTGCCCGCGAGGTGAACGCAGGCCGTGTCCACACTCACCACGCCGTCCAGGCAACTCATCAGCGCGGCCGTTTCGCCGAAATCCGTGAGGTGGTGGCTCCAGTCCACGATGCAGCCCTGCCACGCCGAGGTCGCGATGTCGGCCGCCGCCGGGCCCAGTTGCAGGCTGTGCCACTGCACGCCGCGCACCGACAGCAAAGGCTCCAGGTCGGCCAGGCTCATGTTGCGGCGCTGCGCCATCGTCTGCGCATCGGAGCCGCTCCAGACCAGGCCCAGTTGCCGCACCGCACGGCCGCGGACTGTTCCTCTGGCGGTGCGCGGCATGGACGCGAAACAAAAGCGCGTCATGCGCTCATGCCACACGTCTATGCGCTCCTGGCTCGCGGCCAGCGGCGCCGGCGGCGGCAGTTGCTCCAGCCTGCAGCCCAGGTGCAGCGGCAGGCTCAGCAAGGGCACGTGCACGTCATGGCCCTGCACCCGCCCCGGCACCGCGTCTTCCGCCGGCATCAATGCGATGCGCTCGCGCGCCGCCATGCCGGCCAGCACCGGGTGCAGGGCGCGGCGGCACACCAGCAGCAAACCCGCTTGCGGGTACGCGGCCCGCAACGGCGGCAAAAAGCGCGCGAACTGCATCGCATCGCCCAAACCCTGCTCGGCCCAGACCAGCAAAATGCGCTCACCCAGTTCGTCACCCGCCCAGGGCGTGCCGTAGTCGCGCCAGCTGCCCTGGGCTTGCGACACCTTCCAGCGCCATTCATGCGCCGGCCAGCCGGCCTCAAAGTCACCCTCGGCCAGCAAGCCCAGCGCGCGGCTGAACTGCGACTCCGCGTACGCCGGGTCGGCCTCGCACGCGGCCTCCACCAAGGGCCTGGCGGCCGGCCAGCGCGATTCTTCGAGCGCCACCGCGCCCAGCGCCGTGTAAACCCGCGCCTGTGCCGCGCTGTCACCGGTCGCCAGCGCGATGTCGAGTTCGGGCTGCCACAGCATGCGCGCCTCGGCAAAGCGATATTGCGCGCGCAGCATGCCGGCCAGCTGGCGCAGCACCGCCTCCCTGTCCGTGGCGCCCAGCGCCAGGGCCTTGCGATAAGCCTGCTCGGCGCGCTCGCTCAGGTCGGGCCGGCGCGGTTGGTCCAAGGCCGAGCCCAGGTTGAACCAGTCGTCCGCGCCGCCTTCGCCGCTTTCGCCGCCCAGCGCCGCAGCCAAAGCCAGCACCTTCTCGAATGCCGCCTGGGCCTGGGCCGGCCGGTTGCCCTGGAAGGCCAGCGCACCGGCCAGCCGCCAGGCCTGCACCGACTCCGGCTGCGCCGCCAGCGCCTGCTGCACCAGGCGCTCGCAATCGGCCCAGCGTTTGTCGCCATAGGCGCGGTTGGCCGCGCGCAGCGGTGCGTCGGCCGGCGAAGACGAAAGAGCTGGCGCGTCGTTCACGTCAGACCACCGTGGTCGACAGCAAGGTGTTGATCAGCAGCGTCAGCGTATGCCCGCCGTGCTGGTACTGGTACACGTCGTAGGTTGAACCGCCTATGCTCACGTCGTTGGCCATGGCATTGCCGTTGGCGTGCGCCACTACGTCATAAGTAACGCCATCCACGTCCGTCAGGTTGCCCGTTCCCGGCGCCGGCGTGCTGAGCGTCTTGCCCAGGGCCTGCAGGTTCAGGATGTCGCTCGCATTGCCGGTGATGCGCAGCGTGTCCGCCACCGTGTTGCCGCTGGTGAATTCGAGCACGTCTTGCAAGCTCAGGTTAACGGTCTGGTTGCCCGTGGCCGTCATGTCAATGATCTCAAAACCCTTGACAAGGTTGCCCACTGAAGCCGTGGTGCTGAAGTTATACGCCGTCGTGTTGGTACCGAGTTTCAAGGTGTCAACGCCCGCGCCGCCTATGTACTGCGCGCCATTGACCAGGAACAGGGCTGCGGTATTGGTATTGAGCGTGTCATTTCCGTCACCCAGGTTGATCACCGTGTTGACGGTGGACGCTGTTGCCCCTATGGTCACCACGTCGTTCAGGTCGCCGGTGTCCAGAATGCTGCCGCCCAGGTAGCTGCCGCTGGCCGTGCCTATGGTCAGGGTGTCAGCCACACCGGTTGCCATGGCCTGGGCGTCGTCGTCCAGCACCGTGGTGGTGGCGTTCGCCGTTCCGGTGGTGAAGCCGCTGTCGGTGGCGATCTGCGCGATGATGGTTTCGCTGCGCTCGGCGCTTGCGTCACTGGTCAAGGCCACGGTCACCACCTTGGTCACTTCGCCCACGCCCCAGCTCAGGGTCTGCCCGGCAACCGCGGTGAAGTCCCCGCCTGCGCCTGCACCTGCGGTGGCGGTGCCGGTTCCAAGCGTATGGAAATAGCTGGTGCTGGCAATCGCGAGGTCACCGCTTCGCGTGATGGTATAGGCGGCTACACCGGTGGATTCATAGGGCGTCCCCGTGGTGGCAATCGCATAAGTGTTCACGCCGGCCGCGGTGTCGTTGTCCAGGATGGACAGGTCGGCTGTGGCCGTTCCCACGGTGAAGCCGCTGTCGGTGGCGATTTGCCCGGTGATCGTCTCCGTGGCCTCGGTGGCCGCATCGCTCAGCAGCGTGACCTGCACCATTTTGCGGGCCTCCCCCGCCGCCCAGCTCAGCGTCTGCGTCGTGACGGCCGTGTAGTCATTGCCCACCCCTGCCGCGGCTGTGCCGCCGTTGGTGCGGAAGTAGGTGACCGCACCCGCGCTCAGGTCGCCGCTGCGTGTGATGGTCCAGCCCCCCACACCCAGATCCTCGTAAGCGTTGGCGAGGGCGGCAATCGCGTAGGTGGCCGTAGCCGCGGTTTCCGCGTCGCTCAAGGTCACCGTGGCGGTGGGCGTGGTGATCGCACCGCCCGAGGCATTGCGCAAGCCCACGATCAGGGTCTCGCTGCCCTCGACCAGGGCGTCGGGCAGCAGGTTCACCGCCACCGTCTTGGTGGTTTCGCCCGCGGCGAAGCTCAGGGTGGCCGGGCTCAGGGCGGTGTAGTCCGCGCCCGAGGCGGCCGTGCCGCCCGCGACGTAGTACTCAATCGTTTGCGCCGCGGCCAGGTTGCCGCTGCGGGTGACGACGTAGACCGCGCGCGGGTCGTCCTCGCTCAGGCTGGCCTGGCTTGCCGCAATGCTGAACAGGCTGCGCGTCTGGTCGCTGGCGGCGATGCTGGGGGAGGCTGAGGCGGTCACGATGGTGCCCGTGTCGGCATTGGCAATCACCCCCGTCATGAATTCAGCGACTTCAGCCAGGCTGTCATTGAGGATGGGCACCAGGACGGTTTTGCTCATCTCACCGGCTGCGAACACCAGCGACCAGGTCTGCGTCGTGAAGTCCGCACCCGCCATGGCCTGGGCCGTGGTCGTCGCCGCGTTCACGCCCATGCCCACGTAAAGGTTGATGTTGGCCATGGCACTGGCGCCGGTGCGGCTGATGGTGTAAACGGCGAAACCATTGCTTTCTTCAACCGAGCTGATGCCAGCGGCCACACTCCACAGGGACTGGTCGTCATCCGCGATCGTTCCAGTGATGGCTCCCGAGCCCAGAATGCCCGTGGTGGGGTTGCTGATGATCGCAGTCACGGTCTCGTTCAGTTCACCCACGGTGTCTGCGGTCACCGCCACGGTGACGGTTTTACTGAGTTCCCCGGCGGCAAAACTCAGGGTCGTCAGGCCCGGATTGGTGAAATCGCTGTTCGAATCGGCCGTTCCGCCGACGACCAGGAATTCGATGCTGGCGCCAGCCGCGCCGCTGCTACGGCTCACGGTGTAAGTCATGAAACCCGCGCTTTCGCTCACGGTACCGGGGCCGGCGAGTGTCCAGGTGCTCGTGTCGTCGTCGGAAATGACGAGGCCGGCGCTGGCCGTCGTGATCTTGCCCGCGCTGGCCTCGCTGAGCATGCCATTGAACTGCTCGTTGCCCTCGGCCACGCCATCGCTGGCGATCGCCACGCGAACAGCCTTTTGCGACTCGCCGGCGGCAAAGCTCAGGGTCTGGACCGACGCGGTGTAGTCCGCGCCCGCCGTCGCGGTGCTGCTGCCCGTGCTGAAGACGATGGTGGCCGCGGCCTCCGAATTGCCGGCTCGGGTCACCAGGAAATACCCCGACCCCCACGACTCATAGTTGCCCGCGATCGCCGCCACCCGCCAGTCGGACTGGTCGTCGTCGAAGACGCTGACGCTATCGGTTGCCGTGAGGATGGTGCCGCTGGTCGCGTCATGGATGACACCGAAAATGGTTTCTTCGCCCTCGGGCACACTGTCGTTGAGCAGGTCGACAATCACCACCTTGTGCATCTCGCCCTGGGCAAAGTGCAGGGTCTGGTTGGGGATGGCGGTGTAGTCGCTGCCCGCCGTGGCGGTGCCGCCCACGGTCGAGAACACAATGTCGGCGCTGCCGGCCGCGCCGGTGCGGCTGACGACGAAACTGATCACGCCATTGGCCGTCTCGACGGGGCCGGCACTGCCGTTGTCACTGACCGACCAGATCGACTGGTCGTCGTCGTTGAGGGTGATGGTGGTGCTGGCCGTCGCGATGGCGCCGCCGATGCTGGCGTTGCTGATCTGGCCAACAACCGTCTCGTTCAGCTCGGCAAGGCCGTCGTTGGTGACCTGCACCAGCACGGTTTTTTTGCTTTCGCCGGCGGCAAAGCTCAAAACCTGATGGTTCAGGGCCGTGTAGTCGACGCCCGCCGTGGCGGTGCCGCCGGCGGTGGAAAATTCGATGGTGGCCGCGTCCATCAAGCCGGTGCGGCTGACGCTGAAACTGATGAAACCCGAGCCTTCGGCGCTGACCGCGTTGTCGGTATTGGCATCCGCGGGCCCCACGATCCAGGTGGACCTGTCGTTGTCGACCACGGTGCCGACCTGACGGGCAGTGGAAAACACCGGGCGCCCCAGGTCGGAAGCGAGCAGTATTACGTTGACGGTTTCATTGGCCTCGGGTTCCGTGTCGTCGTTGATGTTCAGCAGCACGATCTTGCTCAGCTCGCCCTCGGCAAAGTTCAAGGTCTGGAAGACCGGAACCGGGCTGAAGTCGGCACCGGAACCCGTGCGCGAATACCCCATCACCACGGTTGCCGCCACGGGATCCAGGCCGCCGGTGCGCTGAACCACATAAGCCAGCGTGCCCGATGACTCATTCACGCGGCCGGACGCCAGCGGTTCGGCCCGCCAGTTGACGCCATCGTTGTCGCTGATCAGGGCGTTGATGAAGGGCGTGAGAATTTCGCCGCTGCTGGCGCCGTATAACTCCATATAGAAGGTCTCGCGCGACTCGAGCAGCGTGTCTTCGGCGATGGGGATCAGGATGGTTTTGCTGGTCTCGCCCGCGGCAAAACTCAGCGTTGTCCTGAGGGGGGTGTAGTCCACTCCCGGCAAGGTTGTGTAAGTGGACTCGGTGGTGAACCCAATGGTCTCGGCGGTACCGGTGGCGCCGCTGCGGCTGACGATCACCGTGTAGAAGCCGTCGCCTTCCTTGCCCGACGATGCGCTCGCGAAACTCCACAGCGACTGGTCGTTGTCCACGATGGTGGCGCTGGCGGCCTGGGTCACGATGTTGCCGCCGGTGCTGGCGTCACTGATGACCCCCAGCACGGTTCTTTCGCCCTGCGCCAGGGCATCGTCACGCAAGGCCACCGTGACCGTCTTGCTCATTTCGCCGACGGCGAAATTCAAGGTTTGGTCCGTGCTGGTGTAGTCGCCGCTGCTGCCGTTGCCGCCCGTGGCGGAGCCGCCGGCGGTGGTAAAGCGGATGCTGGCAGCGCCGCCTGTACCGGTGCGGCTGACGGTGTAGGTCAAAAAGCCCGCGCCTTCGTTCACACTGCCGGGGCCGGCGATGCTCCAGTTGGACTGGTCGTTGTCCTGGATGGTGACGGTGGCCTCGTTTGCGCTGGAGCCTCCGATACTGGTACCGGCAATGATCAGGGACAGCGTTTCATCACTTTCGGCCGCCGCATCGTCCGTGATGGCCACCGTGACGGTTTTGCTCATTTCGCCGGCCGCGAAGCTCAGGGTTTGCGTGGACAGAACATAATCAACGCCCGAGCCGATGGCCGTTCCCTGCGCCACCAGCTGTACGGTGGCGGTACCGGTGCTGCCGGTGCGGCTCACGGTATAGGTCGCGGCGCCCGCGCCTTCGCTGACCGTGCTTGCCGCGGCATCGACGCGCCACACCGCCTGGTCGTTATCCTGGATGGTGACGTTCGCCGTCGCCGTGGCGATGGTGCCGCTTTCGGCGTCGCTGATGCCGACGCTCAAACCCTCCCCATCCTCTTTCACCGTGTCATCGATCACGGACACATACACGGTTTTGATCATCTCGCCGGCATTGAAGCTCAAGACCAGGTCGGTGACGGGCACATAGTCTGTCGCGGAATCGGCACCGTTCGACGAACCTGATCCCCGCGTGCTGAACTTGATGGTGGCTTGCGGAGCCGCACCCGTACGGCTGACCGTGTAACCCACCAGGCCCGCGCTTTCGTCCGCCGTGGTATTGGGTGCGGACACACTCCAGATCGACTGGTCGTTGTCCTGGATGGTGGCGGTGACTGTGCCCGTGGCGATGGAGCCGTGCTCCGCATTGCTGATGGCGGCCACCACGGTTTCATTGCCTTCGGCAACGGCGTCGTCGTTGATGGCCACCGTGACTGTCTTGCTCATCTCGCCGGCTGCGAAGCTCAGTGTCTGGTTGGCGATGGCCGTGTAGTCATTGCCCGCTCCCGCCGTGGCCGTGCCGCCGGCCGTAGAGAACTGGATGGTGGAGGCGTCGCTCGCGCCGGTTCTTGTCACTGTGAAGCTCAGGAAACCCGCGCCTTCGCTGACGTCGCCCGCGCTGGCCACGGCCCAGATCGACTGGTCGTTGTCCTGGATGGTGGCTGTGGCCGTGGCCGTGGCAATACTGCCGTTCTGTGCATTGCTGATGGCGGCCACCACGGTTTCATTGCCTTCGGCCACTGCGTCGTCGTTGATGGCCACCGTGACGGTCTTGCTCATCTCGCCGGCCAGAAAGCTCAGTGTCTGGTTGGCGATGGCCGTGTAGTCATTGCCGACGCCCGCCGTGGCCGTGCCGCCGGCCGTGGAGAACTCGATGGCGGAGGCGCCGCTCGCGCCGGTTCTTGTCACCGTGAAAGTGAGGAAACCCGCGCCTTCGCTGATGTTGCCCGCGCTGGCCACGCTCCAGATCGATTGGTCGTTGTCCTGGATGGTGGCGCTGGCTGTCGCTGTGTTGATGGTGCCGCTGCTGGCGTTGCTAATCGCCACGTTCACCGTTTCATTGCCTTCGGCGACTGCGTCATCGGTGACGGCTACCGTGATGGTCTTGCTGGTTTCGCCTGCGGCGAAGCTCAGGGTTTGGCTGGCGGCTGCGGTGTAGTCGGCGCCTGCCGTGGCAGTGCCGCCGGCGGTTGCAAATTGAATCGTGGCCGCTGCTGTGGCTCCGGTGCGCGTGACCGTGTAGGTCAAGAAGCCCGCGCCTTCACTGACATCACCGCTGCTGGCCACGCTCCACACCGATTGGTCGTTGTCCAGAATGGTGGCGGTGATGCTTGCCTTGCCGGTGTCGACCAGTGCGCCGGACGACGGGTTGATCAATTGCAGGTTGAAGGTCTCGTTGCCCTCGGCCGCCGCATCTTCATTGATCGTGACGGTAACGGTTTTGCTGGTCTCGCCTGCGGCAAAGCTGATCGTCTGGTTGACGATGGCGTTGTAGTCATTGCTGCCGGCGCTGCCTGGCGTTGCGGTACCGCCGGCGCTTTGCACGACCACGGTGACGGCGCTGCTGATATCCCCGCTTCGGGTGACACCGAAAGTCACCGTGCCCACGCCTTCGCTGAAAGCGACGCCGGCGGCGGCATTGTCAATGCTGATGATGGCCGCTTCGTTGTCCTGGATGGTCGCGGTGATGCTTGCTTTGGTACCGTCGATGATGGCGCCGGACGACGGGCTGCTCAATTGCAGGTTGAAGGTTTCATTGCCTTCGATGGCCGTATCTTCATTGACCGTGACGCTGACCGTCTTGCTGGTTTCACCGGCGGCGAAGCTGATCGTCTGGTTGACGGTGTTGTAGTCGTTGCTGCCAGCGCTGCCTGGCGTTGCGGTACCGCCGGTGCTTTGCACCACCACCGTGACGGCGGTGCTGGTGTCCCCGCCTCGGGTGACACCAAAAGTCACCGTTCCCACACCCTCGCTGAAGGCAACGCCGGCGGCGGCGTTGTCGATGCTGATGACGGCGGCCTCGTTGTCCTGGATGGTGGCGGTGATGCTGCCTTTGGCGGGGTCGATCAGCGCGCCGGCTGAAGCGCTGCTCAGCTGCAGGTTAAAGGTCTCGTTTCCTTCGACAGTCACATCCTCATTAACAGTGACGGTGACGGTCTTGCTGGTTTCACCTGCGGCGAAGCTGATCGTCTGGTTGACGGCGTTGTAGTCATTGGTGCCGCCCGTGCCGGGTGTGGCCGTGCCGCCGGCGCTTTGCACGACAACCGTGGTGACGCCGCTGGTGTCACCGCCGCGGCTCACGCCGAAAGTCACCGTGCCCACGCCTTCGCTGAAAGCGACGCCGGTGGCGGCGTTGTCGATGCTGATGACGGCCGCTTCATTGTCCTGGATGGTCGCGGTGATGCTGGCGCTGGCGCTGTTGATGATGGCGCCGGCCGAAGGTGAGCTGAGTTGCAGGTTGAAGGTTTCGCTGCTTTCGACCAGCGCGTCTTCATTGATCGTGACCGTGACGGTCTTGCTGGTTTCACCGGCGGCGAAGCTGAGCGTCTGGTTGACGATGGCGTTGTAGTCGTTGGTGCCGCCCGTGCCGGGTGTGGCTGTGCCACCCGTGGTTTGCACCACCACCGTGACGGCGGTGCTGGTGTCCCCGCTGCGGGTGACACCAAAAGTCACCGTGCCCACGCCTTCGCTGAAGGCGATGCCGGTGGCGGCGTTGTCGATGCTGATGACGGCGGCTTCGTTGTCCTGGATGGTGGCGGTGATGCTGGCATTGGCGCTGTCGACGATGGCGCCGGCAGAAGGCGCACTGAGCTGCAGGTTGAAGGTTTCGTTGCCTTCGACCAGCACGTCTTCATTCACCGTGACGGTGACGGTCTTGCTGGTTTCGCCGGCGGCGAAGCTGATCGTCTGGTCGACGGCGTTGTAGTCATTGCTGCCAGCGCTGCCTGGCGTTGCGGTACCACCGGTGCTTTGCACCACCACGGTGACAGCGGTGCTTGTGTCCCCGCTTCGGGTGACACCAAAGGTCACCGTACCCACGCCCTCGCTGAAGGCGATGCCGGTGGCGGCGTTGTCGAGGCTGATGATGGCCGCTTCGTTGTCCTGGATGGTTGCGGTGATACTGGCATTGGCACTGTCGACAATGGCGCCGGCAGAAGGCGCACTGAGCTGCAGATTGAAGGTTTCGTTGCCTTCGACCAGCGCGTCTTCGTTCACCGTGACGGTGACGGTCTTGCTGGTTTCACCGGCGGCGAAGCTGATCGTCTGGTCGATGGCGTTGTAGTCATTGCTGCCAGCGCTGCCTGGCGTTGCGGTACCACCGGTGCTTTGCACCACCACGGTGACAGCGGTGCTTGTGTCCCCGCTTCGGGTGACACCGAAAGTCACCGTGCCCACGCCCTCGCTGAAGGCGATGCCGGTGGCGGCGTTGTCGAGGCTGATGACGGCCGCTTCGTTGTCCTGGATGGTCGCGGTGATGCTGGCATTCGCGCTGTTGATAATGGCGCCGGCCGAGGGTGTGCTGAGTTGCAGGTTGAAGGTTTCGTTGCCTTCGACCAGCACGTCTTCATTCACCGTGACGGTGACGGTCTTGCTGGTCTCGCCGGCAGCGAAGCTGATTGTCTGATTAACGGCGTTGTAGTCGTTGCTGCCGGCGCTGCCTGGCGTTGCGGTACCGCCGCTGCTTTGCACCACCACCGTGACGGCCGTGCTGGTGTCCCCGCTACGGGTGACACCGAAGTTCACCGTGCCCACGCCTTCGCTGAAGGCGATGCCGGTGGCGGCGTTGTCGATGCTGATGACGGCGGCTTCATTGTCCTGGATGGTGGCGGTGATGCTGGCGCCGGCACTGTCGACGATGGCGCCCGCCGAGGGGCTGCTCAGTTGCAGGTTGAAGGTTTCGTTGCCTTCGACCAGCACGTCTTCATTCACCGTGACCGTGACGGTCTTGCTGGTTTCACCGGCGGCGAAGCTGATCGTCTGGTCGACGGCGTTGTAGTCGTTGCTGCCGCCTGTGCCGGGCGTGGCGGTGCCGCCCGTGCTTTGCACCACCACCGTGACGGCGGTGCTGGTGTCCCCGCCCCGGGTGACACCGAACGTCACCGTGCCCACACCCTCGCTGAAAGCAACGCCGGTGGCGGCGTTGTCGATGCCGATGATGGCGGCCTCGTTGTCCTGGATGGTGGCGGTGATGCTGGCGCTGGCGCCGTTGATGATGGCGCCGGCAGAAGGCGCACTGAGCTGCAGGTTGAAGGTTTCGTTGCCTTCGACCAGCGTGTCTTCATTCACCGTGACGGTGACCGTCTTGCTGGTTTCGCCGGCGGCGAAACTGATGGTCTGGTTAACGATGGCGTTGTAGTCGTTGCTGCCCGCGCTGCCGGGGGTGGCGGTGCCGCCCGTGGTTTGCACCACGACCGTGACGGCATTGGTCGTCAGGCCGCTGCGCGTGAGGCTGAAGGTGACGGTGCCCGCGCCTTCGCTGAAGGCCAGGCCGGCGGCGGCGCCGTCCATGCTGATGACGGCGACCTCGTTGTCCTGGATGGTGGCGGTGACGCTGGCATTGGCGGGATCGATCAGGGCGCCGGCCGAGGCGCTGCTGAGCTGCAGGCTGAAGGTCTCGTTGCCTTCGACCAGCAGGTCTTCATTGACCGTGACGGTGACGGTCTTGCTGGTCTCGCCGGCGGCAAAGCTGAGCGTCTGGTTGACGATGGCGTTGTAGTCGTTGGTGCCCCCCGTGCCGGGTGTGGCGGTGCCGCCGGTGGAGTTGACCACGACGGTGGCCGCGCCGGTGGTCAGGCCGCTGCGGTTGACGGTGAAGGTGTAAGTGCCGACCCCCTCAGAGAAGCTCACGCCCGTGGCCGTGCCGGCTATGCTGAAGAGCGCGCCTTCGTTGTCGACGATGGTGGCCACCGCGCTGGCGGTGCCCAGGATGCCGCCCGTGGGGCTGCTGAGCACCAGGCTCAGGGTCTCGTTGCCTTCGACGTTGGCGTCGTCAATGGTGGTGACGGTGACGGTTTTGCTGGTTTCACCGGCCGCGAAGCTCAAGGTGGTGGCGCCGACGCTGGTGTAGTCGCCGGGGGCGGTGGCGCTGCCGTTTTGCGTGGCGTAAACGACGGTGCCGGCGCCGCTGGTGTCGCCCGAACGGGTGACGGTGAAGACGGCATTGCCGCCTTCGGTGACCTGGTCGCTGGCGATGCTGGCGCTGTAGCTGGTGGTGGTGCTGACGGGCAGGGTGATGACGGTGGCGGGGCTGCCGAGGCCGGAGACGGATTGGGTGACGCTGACGCTGGCGGTGCCGGCCACAAAACTGGGCGTGCCGCTGGCGGGCGTGGCGGTGGCCAGGTTCAGGCTGTAGTCGCCGTTGGCGTCGGCCGTGACGGCGTAGGTAAAACTGTTGCTGGTGGCGGCGTTGTTGTCGGGGTCGATGGCGATGGTGACGCTGGCATTGGCCGAGGCTTTGCCGCTGATGACGGATTGGCCGCTGAGGTTGGGGGCGGTGCTGACGTTGACGGTGGTGACGGCCGAAGATACTCCGGGTGTTACCGTGGCCCCGTCAAAGCCGCTGACCGCGGACAGCGCAACGGAGGGATTGCCGGCAAAGGCGGTCCTGATGTTGTTCGAAAACGCCGCCCCGTCGGCAAAGACCAGCTTGTCGTTAGAGGCGCCTGTACCGGCTGCGACGATGACGCTTTCGGTATTGCCGCCCAAGGGTCGCGTAAAGACCATGGTGCTGCCGGAAATAGACTTCGTATAGCTGGCCCAATTACCGGTGAAGTAAACCAGGTCATTGCCCCCGCCCAAACTTGACGCATCAACGGTTGTGCCGGCCTTGATATAGACGGTATCAACACCGCTGCCGCCGAGAATCTTGAAGCTCATGCCTGGGCTTGCCAGGGCAAACGTTTCCCCGGTGGCATCCAGGGCCACGGCCTTCACCGTGGCATTGAGCGTCGCTGGCAGATTCGGCGCCAACGAAGTTTCACCGCTACGCACCGGCTCTGACGCCGTCCCTTTGACGAAATTAATGGTGGCCAGGGACGTCACCGTGCCATCGGCAAACACCAGCGTATCGTTCGACGGGCCGGTTCCACCAATCACTGATACCGTTTCGGTCTTCCCGCTAACGGTGCGCGTCAAGGTCAGCGTCGAGCCGCTGGCCGACTTGCCGTAATCCGCAAAATTGCCACCCAGGTATATCTTGTCGGCACCGGCGCCTGCCGAGGTGAAATCGAAGGTCATGCCGGGGTGCACAAAAACCGCGTCAACCGCGGACGACCCCAGATATTTGATCTCCTCGCCATCAAGCGTCAGTGTCCCGTAGCTGAGGGCGAAGTCGATGAAATTCGAACCGGGGGACGTCAATAAAACATATTTGGAAGTGATCGCCATGGCGTGGCTCCTGAAGTTGAGGGATAGGGCTGGAGTCGATTTGCCGATTAACCGCTAATGACGGCGTGATTGCTGGTGGCGGCCTGGAACTCTGCCAGACTGGTAAACGTCGGATTCAATCCGGGCACAGTCACATCGAGAAAGGCCTGGCCCGCTGTGGAAGCAAACTGAACCGAAGTCGGAGGGCTGCTTGTCGCCGCGTTGTACGACGACAGGGAAAAATCGTTCACCTTGGCCGCATCATTGAACTGGTCGTCAATGTAAATCGTGTCATTGGCGCCAAAACCCATGAGCGCCACCCAGTAGGTGTTCAACACCGTAATTCCGTCATAAGCGCTGCCATCTCCGCCGGCAACGTCATTGTCTTTGCCGCCCACGATGACAAAACTTCCGGTGGAAAGATCGTAAGTGGCGCCTGCCGCTGTGGCTGAGCCGGTCGGGTCGCCAACCCCCACAACATCCAGCCATTTGCTTCCCGTCGTAACGGCATCGACACCATTGGCCATCATCACGGATGTGGCGGCACCCACCAAACCGCCCGTTCCCGGTGTCACTGTCGAGAAATTCATGGCAGTCACATCGCTGACCGCAATGCTGGCTTGCCCGCTGACCGTTCCGAGAAAAGCCCCGACATCTACGGTGATGTGATAGTTGTTGGCGAGATCCAGGTCAAAAAGGAGATCAGGGTTGATGGTGATCTTGTTGCCGGTGATGGTCACCTTGCTCGTATCGCTGACGTCGATGTCGAAGCTGTGAACAGTTGACTCGCCCTGATAGCCGGTACCCACCTCATTCACGATGTGGATGAACTTTCCTCCCACCGCTGTGACGTTTTCGGAAGCCGTCAGAACAATATTGGAAGTGACGTCGAGGTTGGTGACGTTGTCGATGGTGCTGGTGATGGTGGGCGCCGTGACGGAGTTGATGACGAAGTCGTCAAACACATGGAGGTTGCCCGTGCCGCCGTCGTTGGCCGTCACCCGCACGGTCATGGTGCCGCTGGCCGGAGGGTCACCACTGAAGGTGCGGGTTCCCGCGTCAAAGCTGAGCCAGGCGGGAAGCGCGCCGCCATCGGCCAGTGTGGCCGTGTAGGTGAGCGTGTTGTTGGGTGCGGTGGTGTCAGGGTCGGCGAAGGTATTGGCCGCGAAGGTGAAGGTGTCGACCGCGCCGCCGACCAAAAAGGTCTGGTCGGGGATGGCATTGGCCACAGTGGGCGCCTCGTTCACATCGGTCAGGTTGACGGTAATGGCCTGCGTGGTGGTGTTGCCGGCCGTGTCGCTGACCTGCACGCTGAGGTCGTAGACGTGGTTGGCGCCGTTGTCGTCGGGCGCTTCGAAGTCCTTCGCACCCTGGAAGGTGAGGACACCGTCGCTGGTCATCGAGAACATGCCTGCGTCATCTCCGGTCAACGTGGTACTCCAGGTCAGGGCATTCGTATCGGTGGCCGTGAGTGTGGCCACGGCAGTACCGTTCTCGGCTGCATTGAAGGTGATGGTGCCCATCGCCGGCGCCACGGTGTCCAGAACATAGGCCTGTGAATGCACGGTGCCGGAGTTGCCTGCCGTGTCGGTGACGCGCACTTTGAGCGTGTCACTGCCCGTGAGGGTGACACCTGTCAGCGACCAGGCGTTGGAGCCCAGCGTGGTGGTGGCCGTGGTCCAGCTGGTGCCGTTGTTGATGGAAACCTCGACGATCTCGTCGGCCACCATGTTGGCGCTCAGCGTGCCGGTAATGTCTTGCGCGGCTGTCGCGGTGTTGAAGTCACCGGCCGTACCGGTGTCGGCCGAGAAGACCGTTGTGGCGATGGTGGCCGTGGGAACCATGGTATCCAGCGTGATGTCGCGCGTGGCCCCTGTGCTGGTATGGCCGGCCGCATCGGTCTGCGTGACGGTGAGCGTTTCAGGGCCCTCCCCCATGTTGGTGATGTCCGCTGCCGTGAGGGTGTAGCTCCAGGTGGTGTTGGTGACGGTGGCCGTGCGGTTGACGCCGCCCAGGTTCAGCGAGACCGTGGCGCCGGCCTCGTTGGTGCCGGTAATGACGCCCGCCTGTTCGCCGGCGTTGACGACGTCGTCGGTGGCAACCATGTCGATGGCGGCCGCTGCCGGGGTTGTGGTGTCTATGGTGATGGTCAACCCGCTGGAAGCAACGCTGACGTTGCCGGCGGCGTCGGTGGCTTTGGCGGTAATGGTGTGCGCGCCTTCGATGAGCGTGTTGCTCACGATGGAATAGGTGCCGCCGGCGGTGGCCGTGCCGGTGCCCAGCACCGTGGTGCCGTCGGTGTCGTACAGCGTCACCGTGGAATTGGCTTCCGCCGTGCCGGTGATGGTGGGGGCGGTGATGCTGGTGATGTTGTCGGTGTTGGAGCCACCGCTGTCGCTGCCGGCGTCCAGATCCGGCATGCCCGGCGCGGTTGGGACGATGGTGTCATAGGCCTGGGCCGCAGCTTTCTGGGCGATGGTGGCCGTCATGGTGCTGTGGTGGCCGATGCCGCCTGTACCCGAATTGACGGTGACGCCGACGTCGGCGCCTTCCGCATTGGCCGTGGGCGTGACGACCAGGGTGTAAACCATGGCGGTGACCGCGGTGAAGGTGCTTTTGGTGCCGTTGGTGACGGTGATGTCGGCCGCGTCGAACCCGGTGACGGCGTCGCTGAAAGTGAAGGTATAGGTCACCGCATCTGTGGCGGTGCCGCCCTCGCTGTCGGTGATGGTCAAGGTGGGGTTGTTCACCAGGGTGACGGCGGCGGTGTTGACGCCGGCCTCGAAGTTGGCGGCGCCGGTGATCAGCAAATTATTGAGGGCGGTTTGCCGCGCAACGGGATCGACTGTGTTGATGGCGGCCAGGAAGGCCGCCAGGGTGGCGCCAATACTGCCGCCGGGGGCGTGGTCATAACCGTCGAACTTGGCCAGCAGTTGCCCGTAGATTTCAGCCGCGCTGAGGCCGTTGCCTTCGTTGTAGTCGGCGCTGAGCACCGTGGTGACGGCGCCCAGGATGTCGGTCACCCCCAGCGTGGCGCCGACCAGGGTATTGGTGGCGGCCACGGTGGCGGCGGAGGCCGTGGCGGCGTTGGTGGTGATACCCATTTTTTGAACGGCGAGGTCGGTAATGGGGCTGACGGTGATGCTTTGGGCGGAGCCCGTGGCCAAAAAGGCGGCGCGCAGCGGGGTGCTGCCCAGGCTCGTGCCCCCGCCTGCCGCGTCGGCGGTTTCGCTGCGGAAGTCGGCTGCGTTGCCGTTGGCATCGGTGAGTGAGATCAGCAACGGCTGCCCGGCATAGGTGACGGGGATGTTGGCGGTGACCTTGCCGTTGGCGTCGGTGACGCCTGAGACGACCACGTTGCCTTGCGCGTCGTAGATCTTGTAGTTGAGCGCGGCGGTGACGGGGCCGGCGACCGCGGCGATGCTGACGGCGAAGGTGCTCACGGTGGGAGGCACCACGACAGCCGCGGCACCGCCACCACCGCCGATGGCCGCCAGGCCCAGCCCGCCGCCGGCAATGGGAAGCCATCCCGTGCTGCTTGCAGTGGCGGTGCCGGACCCGCCAGCCGCCGTGGCTGCTTCCGCAGGCGCGGCGGCTTCGGTGGCGTTGGCGGCGACCACATCGTATGACGAGTCGGCCGACGATTCGGCGTTCTGGTCGTCCTCCGATTCGCCGAGGCGCTTTTTACGCAGGAGCTTGTCGGCGGATTGCCGCGCCTGGCTGGCGGCGGCTTCCTGTTCCATCTGGATGGCGGCGGCGGCGTTGGGTGGCGGCGCCTTGCTTGCCGTCGCTGGCTTGGGGGCAGGTTTGTCGGTGGCAGCGCCTTGCTGCACAACTGCCTGCGGCACGACGGTTTGCGCGGCGGCGACGGTGACCGGCAGGTTTTCTGCATGGACCGGGTTTGTATTGGCAACAGTGTTGTTGGCGGCTTGGTGGGGCATCTGGTTCATGGCAGGTCTCCTGGTTAAAAAAAGAAAAAAGTAAAAATCGAAAGGTCAACGTTCGGAAAAGGCTTCGGAAAATGTCTTGGTGATGGGCTTGGTGAGGTAGCGGAAAATCGAGTGGCTGGTGCCGCGGATGTCGATGCTGGCCGTCATGCCGGGCTGTATCTCGACGGATTTGTGCCCGGTGACCTTGTGCCGCTGCACCGGGTCGAGCTGGACTTGCACGCGGTAATAGATGTTTTCGCCGGCGCGGGTGTCTTCGGTGAGGGCGTCGGCGCTGACGTACTTCACGGTGCCGGAGAGCACGCCGTAGACGGCGTAGTCATAGGCGTCGAGCTTGACCGCGGCCGGTTGGCCGACGTGGATGCCGGCGATGTCGGCGGGCTTGAACTTGCCTTCCACCACGAGGTCGCTGCCGCTGGGGGTGAGCTCCATCACCACGTCGCCGGCCTTGACGCGCGAACCCAGGGTGGTGAAACGGATGTTGCGCACGGTGGCGTCGGCGGGCGCGCGGATTTCGGTGCGCTCAAAAGTGGTGGCGCGGTCGGCGAGCACTTGCTCCTGCGTGGCCAGGTCTTCCTCGGCCTTGGTCATTTCGGCCTGGGCGTCCTGGAAATATTTGTTGCGGCGATTGGTGATCTGCCCTTCGAGTTCGGCGACCTGTTTTTTGAGGCGGATGATTTCAACGCGGGAGATGTCGCCGCTTTTGAGCAGCGGCTCGCTGATGCCGAGCTCTTCGCGCGTGGACGCCAGCATGGATTGCAGCGCGGCGGCTTCCTGGTTGACGGCGCGCTGGCGGCGCTGGAAGAGCTCCGTCTGGTTGCTGACGAAGGCCGGAAACTGCTGCACATCGGGGGGGAACACCAGGGGCCGGCCCAGGACCTCGGCGTGCAGGCGAACCAGCGCGGCCTTGAGGGCGGCGACCTTGGCGCGGCTGTCGCTGAGCGAAGCCAGCCCCTGTTCGCGCTCAAGCATGACAAGGACTTCACCTTTTTTGACGTGGCCGCCTTCGCGCACCAGGAATTTCTCGATCACGCCGTCGTTGGTGGCTTGCACCAGCTGGGTGCGGGAGCTGGCAATCACCTGGCCGGTGCTGCGCGCGATCTGCTCGACGTCGAACCACAAGCTCCATGCCAGGAAACAACCGATGATGAGGATGAGCAGGGCGATGAGGCGTTGCGCCGAACGCAACGCCGGCGATGAGGGATATGCGGATTTCATGCGACGGCCTCCAGGGGTGCGCCGGGACGGCCAGCGGGCGCAGGTGCGGGGCGGGAACGGGCGGCGAGCTGTTGCAATACCAGCGCCTTGGGGCCGTCGATGACGACGCCGGTGGGTGAGAGGATGACCAGGCGGTCCACCAGTTGCAGCAGCGCGGGTTTGTGTGTGACGAGGATGAGCGTCTGGTCGACCTGCACGCTGGCGCGCAGTGCGGCGATGGTGCGCGACTCCAGGGTTTCGTCCATGGACGCCGTGGGTTCGTCGAGCAGCCAGACGTCGGGCGCGGCCAGCACCATGCGCGTCAGGGCGATCAGCTGCTTTTGCCCGCCCGACACGCCGGTGCCGCCTTCGGCGATGGGCATGTCGAAGCCTTTGGGGTGCGCGGCGATCACCTGACGCAGGCCGGTGAGTTCGCAGGCGGCGAGCAGGTGCTGCTCGGTCTTGCCGAGAACGCCGGTGGTGAGGTTGTCGCGCAGGGTGCCGGCGAAGAGGCGCACGTCCTGCGGGAGGTAGCCCAGGCGGTCGCTGAGATGGGGCCGGGAGATGTGCTGCAGGTCAATGCCGTCGAGTGAGACGCGGCCTTTGGAGGGCATGTACATGCCGGACAGCAGCTTGAGCAAGGTGCTCTTTCCGCTGCCGACGGGCCCGAGCAGGCCGACTTTTTCGCCGGGCTTGATGTGCAGGTTTTCGAGCTGCAACACGGTGGCGTGGCCGCGGTAGCCGAATTCGAGGCCCTGCACCGCCACCTCGCCGCGCAAGCGGTCTATGGCCAGGGGGCGTTCGACGGCGTGGTTGTCCTGTTCCAGGCTGAAGATGTGCGAGAGACTGCGCATGGCCGACTTGGCGTTGGCCCACTGGACCATCAAACCGGGTAGCATGCCGGCCGGCGTGAGCACGCGGCCGGAGATGATGGAGCAGGCGATGATGCCGCCCGCGGTGAGCGAGGTGGACGTGGAAGCGACGTAAGCGCCGGTGGCGACCAACAGCACATAGCTGATCTGCTGCAAAAAGCCGGCGTAATAGGTGGCCGAGTCGCCCAGGTGGCGCAGGCGCATGTCTTCGTCGATGTTGGTACGGGTCAGGCCGTTCCAGCGCGCGAGGAACTGCCAGCCGGCGCCGCTGGCCTTGATGGATTCCGCGCCTTCGACCGCCTCGACCAACAGGCCCAGCTTGCGGTTGGAAGCTGCCTGGCCTGAGAGCGCATGGCGCTCCATGCCGCGGCGGAAAAGAAAGCCGACGGCCAGCGCGACGATGAAAAATACCACGGGCACCGCGGCAACCAGGGGACCGCCCAAAAGGTAGATCACGGCCAGGAAAAGAATGGCAAAGGGCGTATCGACCAGCAGGTAAAGCGTGACCGAGGAAGCGAAGGAACGGATCATTTCGTAACTGCGCAACTGGGCGGAGAGCGTGCCGACGCTGGCGGGGAACTGGTCCATGCGCACGCGCAGAAGCCGCTCGAAGATGCTGTGCGAAAGATCGACGTCCATGGCGCGTACGGAATGTTCCGTGATGGTGGCGCGCGCGAATTTGGCGATCAGCTCGAGAAAAATGCCCATCACGATGCCGGCCGTGAGCGCATAGAGCGTGGACAGGCCTTGCGTGGGAATCACACGGTCGTAGACCTGCATGCTGTACAGGGAGGTCAGCAGGCCGAAGAGGTTGATGACGACGGAGGCGATGGCCGCGTGGATGAAGTAGCGCCTGTTGTCGCGCAGCGCGCCGCGGAACAACTCGCCCGCCGTGCGGTAAAGGCTGCGGCCCGTGGCGTGGCTTGCCTGGATTTCGGTGTACAGCGCGCCCGGGGGCAGGACCGTGACGTGGCGATTGCCGGAGGCGTCTTCGAGCAGCCAGCCGCCTGCGGGCGTGTGCTGATGCAGGATAAAAACGCCGACGTCGGGGTGGATGGCGACGGCAGGCAACCTTGCCGCTGCGCTGCCTTCGCCCCAGGCCTGCGAGCGCGCACCCATGGAGGCAAAAGCATAGTCAACGCAGGCGCGCAAGCCGTCGCGGTTGATACCTTGTTCCTGCGCGGCGGCGAGGCGGCTTTCGAGTTCGGCCATCATGTGCGACTGCAGGGGCCGCAAGTCCTTGACGATGTCGGGCAGGCGGCGGGCCAGCCACAGCACGTTGTGCGCGGCGGACGATGGCGTATTGGCGGGGGGCGGAGTGTTCACGGGAGCTCGCTTTCTGGAGACCACATCGGGATGCCGAGCAGCAGGCCCAGGCGGTAATAGGCGCCGACGCTGACGGCGCGGGCCTCGGCCTCCGCCTGCTCGGCCTGGGCGATCTCGCGCACGGAGTTGAGCAGGTCAATCCAGCTGCGGCGGCCGGTGACGAAAAGGCGGCGGTTGGAAGCCAGGACCTCGGTGGCGCCTTCGCGGCTGCGCTGCAGCTCGGGCAGGCGCCGCTGCGAGGATTCCAGGTCGCGCCATTCGGCCTCGACACGCTCGGTGACGTCGCGCCGGCTGGCTTCAGCCGTGCGCTGGACCGCCGCCAGGTGACGCTCCGCGGCCTCGATCTGCGAGCCCAACGAAAGGCCCGAGCCCGGCGCGTACTGCACCGATACATAGACACGGTTGCCGGGCGCGGTGGAACCCAGGTATTCACCGACCTGGCGCTCCAGCCGCAAGGAGACGGTGGGCCACATCGCGGCGCGCGTGCGGTCTATCTCGATGGCGGCGAGGCGCGTGTCGATTTCAGCGAGGCGCAGGTGGGGGTTGTCCTGCACGGCGCGCTCAAGCAGCCGCGCGAGCATGGGCGGGCGCGGTGGTGTGGCCGGCAATTCAAGCGAGCCGGGCTCCACGGGCCGGCCTGCGGCGCTGCTCAATTGGGCCAAAGCGGAATTTTCGGGCGCACGGAAGGATTCGAGGTCGGCCTGGGCCTGCGCAAGCCGCGTTCGCACCATGTTGACGTCCGTCGTGGCGGACACCTCCGCCTGGCTGCGCCGTTCAATCATGCGCAACAGGTCGTTCAAGGTGTCCACATTGCGTTGCTGCGCGACGCGGCGGCCGACGTTCAGCAGGTAAGTCTGGGCAATGCCCGCCACGCGCGTGGCCAGCGTGATCTGCGTATCCGAAATGGATTCACGCGCCTTGAGTTCGCGCACCTCGGACAGGCGTAGATCGGCGGTAAGCCGGCCGCCCGTCCAGAGTGGCTGTGTGAGGCGGAATGTGGTGGCGCTGCGCCCGGACAATGAGTCGGTCTGCACACCCGGCGCGGGGAAAAACTGCATGCGCGCGGCCTCGATCATGCTTTGCGCGGATTGCTGCTCGGAACGCGCGCTGGCCACCGTGGGGTGCGTCTCGACGGCCATTTGCAGCAGCTGGCGCAGGCCCAGGCTGGCGGTGGCTTGCGGTGCAGCCGCCGCTTGATCGGCCAGGGCATACAGCGCATCGCAGGCGACACACAGCTTGGTCATGGCAAGGTGTATGCCCTCACCTTCGGCGGCCCGGGGTGTCCCGGCTTCGGGTTGTGAATATGCGGTGCCGCAAATGCACAGAGACAGCAGTGCAAGGGCGATCAGGTTTTTCATGAGGGCACCGGGCAAGGTTGGCGACTGAATCAGTACGCCGCTGACAGCGGGCGCACCTTGGTGGCAGTGGACGCGCTAGCGCAGAACATGCAGACGGGATTGGCGGCGTTGCGGGCGGCGTTTTCAGGCGTCGCCGCCATGGCCGCGTTAGCCAGCGTTGCGTGGAACGCATCGTCGGGAGTGGCTACCGGGGCCAGCTTTTTCATCAAGGTTCTCCCGTTAAAAAGGCAAATGACCCAAGGCATTTCGACTTGAGAAGCGGACGCTGCTGAGGGTGAAACAGGTCATGAGAATTGGTGCATTAAATTAAAACCAAGTAACCAATAAAAACAAAATGTCGGGCTGGTTTTCAGCTTATCGATGCCAGTTACGAAGATGTAAGTAATAGTCCGCGCGATGACAATCTTTGTTGGCTTCTTGAAATTTCCCTCGCGCTTGTGGGTAAAAGGCATCGAGGGATAACCCCCTCCCTGCGCAGCGGGGTTTGCCAAACGGGCACGCCACAGACCTCGCCAGGAAGAAAGAAACGGGGGAACGGCCAAGGCCTCTCCCCGCCCTCTAGCGCTCGCGCAAACCTTCCTGCGCGGCCTGCACCAGCGGGCTAAGGAAGAAGGAAATCACCCGGCGTTTGCCAGTCTTGATTTCGACATGGGCCACCATGCCGAAGCCGAGCGGCACGTCGGCACCGTCCACCTCGATGCGGGTGCGCGACAGCTGCACGCGCACGGCGTAGAGCAGACCACGCTTTTCGTCGGCGATGGCGTCGCGCGAGACGTCCAGCACCACGCCGGGAATGGCGCCATAGGTGGTGTAGGGAAAGGTTTCGAGCTTGACAACGACTTCCTGGCCGGCGCGCACAAAACCGATGTCCTTGTTTTCGAGCATGGCCTCGACTTCAAGCGGGTGTTCCCCGGGCACAACGACCATCAATTGCTGGGCCGGCGTGACGACGCCGCCGACGGTGTGCAGCGCCAGCTGCTGCACGGTGCCGGCGACCGGCGACAGCAAGCGGGTCAGGGTGTCGCGTGATTGCGCCTTGCTCAACTCCTGCTCGAGCGAGGCGGCGCGCTGCTGGCCCTCCTTGAGGCTGTCAAGGGTGGCGCGGCGGATCTCGGCCTTGAAGGCTTCGCTCTGGCGGCGGCTTTCCATGACGGAGGCCTGCAGTTGCTGCACACGCTCGCGCTGCACCGAGAGTTCGCCGGACTGCTCAAGATAGGCTTGCTGGCGCTCCAGGAACGTGTGCCTGGCGACATAACCATCTTTGGCAAGGCCATCGAGGTCGGAGGCTCGCTGTCGCATCATGGGCAAGGTGGCCTGCAGTTTGGCCACCTGCTCGCGGCTGGCGCGCAGTTCGGCCTGGCGGGTGGTGATCTCCGCCTCGCTGCGCGCCAGCTTGGTGGTGTATTCGCTGTATTGCCCTTCAAGCATGCGCGCTGCTTCAGCGAGACGCCCGGCCGAAGCCTGGGGCATGGGCGGCAGGACGGGAGCGGTACCGTGGGCCATCGCGTCGAGCAGGGCGCTGGAGCGCGCGGCCTGCAGCAAGGCGGCTTCGAGTTCGGCGCGGGAACGCTCGATGTCGGCGGTTTCGGTGCTGGCGTCGAGCTCCACCAGCAGGTCGCCGGCCTTGACGGTTTGCCCGTCTTTCACATGAATGGCCTTGACCACCGCGGCGCTGAGCGGCTGCACGACCTTGGTGTAGCCGCTGGGAACGATTTTCCCGCTGGCGACCGCGACGATGTCGATCCGCCCGAACACGCTCCAGAGAACGGCTATCACGGCAAAGACGATGAGCAGCCACATGAAGACGCGTGGCGCCGCGGGCACCGGCGTTTCTTGCACGGCAAGCACGGCGGGCAGGAACTGGGCTTCGGCGGCGCTATAACCGCGGGCGTCGGATTGTTGCCGGTCTTTCCAGGCGAGCGCGAAGACGGCTTTGTAGCGCTGCAGGAGTTCGCCAATCGCGCCGAGGTGTTGCTTGAAGGCACTCATGCTCATACCCCCTGCATGCGGTGCAGATGCGCGTACTGCCCATTGGGCCGGGCCACCAGCTCGTGGTGCGGCCCCTCCTCAACGATCTGGCCCTTGTCGACCACGATGATGCGGTCGGCGTCGCGGACGGTCGAGAGACGGTGGGCAATGATGAGCACGGTGCGCCCGGCGCAGATAGCGCGCATGTTGTCTTTGAGGATGCGTTCGGACTCGTAGTCCAGCGCGCTGGTGGCCTCGTCGAATATCAGGATGCGGGGGTTGCTGATCAGCGCGCGCGCGATGGCAATACGCTGGCGCTGGCCGCCCGAGAGGGTGGCGCCATGTTCGCCCACCATGGTGTCGTAGGCCTCGGGCAACTCGATGATGAATTCATGGGCGCCGGCCAGCTTGGCGGCTTCAATGACTGCCTCCAGGGACAGCCCGGTGTTGGCCAGCGCGATGTTGTCGCGGATGCTGCGGTTGAACAGCATGTTCTCCTGCAGCACCACACCGAGCTGGCGGCGCACCGTGGTGGCGTCGGTGGTGGCGAGGTCGACACCGTCTATCAGCACCCGCCCCTGGTCGGGGATGTACATGCGCTGCACCAGCTTGGTCAGCGTGCTTTTGCCCGAGCCTGAACGGCCCACGATGCCGATGACTTCGCCGGCGGCCGCGCTGAAACTGATGCCGCGCAGCACCTGCGGCGCGTCGGGCCGGTAGCGAAAACTCACGGCGTCGAATTCAATGGCACCGTCGATCCTGGGCATGGCGCTTTTGCTGCCGGCAATTTCGGGCCGGGTATTGAGGATGTCGCCCAGGCGCTGCATGGAGATGCCGACCTGCTGGAATTCCGTCCACAGCTGCGCGAGGCGGATGACCGGCGCCGCGACGTAACCGGCGAGCATGTTGAAGGCGATGAGTTGCCCCACGGACAGTTTGCCCTCCACCACCAGTTGCGCGCCCAGCCAGATGGTGGCCACCGTGACCAGCTTGCTGACCAGTGACACGCCGTTGTTGGCCAGGGTGCCGATGGTGGCGGTGCGAAAGCCGGCCGAAACATAGGCGGCGAGCTGGTTGTCCCATTTTTGGGCCCATTGCGGCTGCACCGCCATCGACTTGACGGTGTCTATGCCGCCTATGGTTTCGACCAGGAAGGCCTGGTTTTCGGCGCCGCGGTTGAACTTCTCATTGAGGCGCGCCCGCAGGATGGGCGTGAACAGCACCGAGAGCAGCGCATAGCAGGGCAGCGAAACCACCACGACCAGCGTCAGCCAGACGCTGTAATAAAGCATCACGGCGAGGAAGACCACGGAGAACAGCAGGTCCAGCACCACTGTGATGGCGTTACCGGTGAGGAAGGACCGTATGGTTTCAAGCTCCCGGATGCGGGCGACGGAATCACCGACGCGCCTGGCCGTGAAGTAGGCCATGGGCAGGTTCAGCAGGTGGCGAAAGAGCCGAGCGCCGAGTTCCACGTCGATGCGGCTGGAGGTGTGGGCGAAGACGTAGCTGCGCAAGCCCGTGAGTACGACGTCGAACACCGAGATGACCAGCAGGCCTATGCACACGACGTGCAGTGTGGTCAGGCCGTTGTGTACCAGCACCTTGTCCATCACGACCTGGAAAAACAGCGGCGTGACAAGCATGAAGAACTGGAGCACGAAGGAGACCAGCAACACCTCGAGCAAGGCGCGGCGGTATTTGACGACAGCGGGAATAAACCAGCTGAAATCGAACTTGGCCAGGTCGCCGGCCAGCGAGGCGCGGGACGTGATCTGGATCAGGTCGCCGGACCAGCGCTCCTGGAGCGCCGCCATGTCCACGATCTGCGGCCCCGAGGCGCCGGGCTCCTGAATCAGTGCTTTGCCCTGGTCGACTCGCGCGATGATAAAGAAGCGGCTATCTTTGGCGATAGCGATGGCCGGCAGCGCCGCCATTGCCAGCCGGGCGGGCGAGGGGCGCCTGCGTGCCGCCACCAGCCCAAGGCTTTTGGCGGCATTGAGGATGTCAACGGCATCCAGGGGCATTCCGCCCTGGCTGAATTCGTGCTTCAGTTTTTCCGGATCGGCGGCCACCGCATGGAACTGGGAAAGCATCACGAGGCAGGCCAGACCCGTGTCAATGGGTTCATGTGCTGATGCATTCGCAGTGTCGGCGCCTGGCCCGGCGTGCGATTCGCCCAACGGCGGGATGGATGTAAAAGTATTCATGACTGCCCGCTCTGGTGATCACCGGCCGGCCCGCTGAAAGTAGAAAGAAGCCGAATGCGCAACGACATTCAGGGCACCTTTTTACAAAGCAGCCGCAAACCGAAATCAGTCTTCAGGTTTCCGTGGTATCTGGTGAAATCAAACAGGTGCTTTGCGCCACATCGCTACTTCCTTGGTGGTACATCGCTTTGGTGTCGAGCATAAATAAGGCCGCAAAATTTGAAGCGCGGCATTGTCTTCTTAAGGACAATGTTTGGACGATTTATGGAGAACCCTGATTCGATTAGCGGTTGGCAAGGCCCATTCCCGTAGGTTGGAATCGGGAGAGCAGCTTGTGCTTGGGCGCCAATGGGCAAGGCCAGGCGCTGGCCGTGAAAAGACCGTTGAAGGCGGAAGGGTTCAAGCCGCCTGCCGTGAGCGCGGCACCGCTGCCCGTCGCGCGCGGCTCACGGATCCGGTGCAAAGAATCGCGGCAGCCGCCTTTCGGTGGCGGGCCTTCCGGGAAGTCAGGTCTTGGCCGGCCGGAAGAGAGGCGGCACGTAGCCCCCCGTGGCGCTACACCTTGGCGGCTTCTTCCATCAGCAATAGAAGTTCTTCCAGGGTAGGCTTGGTGACGCCCATTCGGGCCTGGCGCTGGGTACGCGAAAAGCGCAACCACGCTTCAGAAGAACGAAGCTCCAGCGTCGCATAGTTCACGCGCAGCCAGCCCGCCGCGGCGAGGTGCTGCACCAGTTCGGAGAAAACGCCCCGCGAAACACCACAAACGGAAGCGATGACCGACTGCTTGACGGGAATTTCCAGAGAGGGGCCCTCAAGCCCATGGGTGGGAGGGCGCGACGAGTTGTAGTTCAAGGCCTCGGCAAACAGCGCCAGCCCCATGACCACCCGCAGAGGCGGGCTGCCTTGTTTCATGAGCACGATCATCTCGGAATTCTGCCGGCTCCGCCACGCCATCAGCAGAGCGATGTAGCGGGAAAAATCCGGCTCGCTATGAAAGGCCGCCAGGGTGTCTTCGGCCGGTATGCTCACGGCGCGCACCGGTGTGAGACACACGTACTCCAGGCAGGACGGATATCGATTGAGCAGGGCCTCTTCGCCAAACCAGGTGCGGCGGCCGTAGACATTGACGTGGATACAGCTGCCCTCCTGCAAAGGAACGCTGGCACCCACCAACCCGGAAACGATGTAGGTCCAGGCCGCTACCTGCCCACCCTTGGGCCAGATCACCTCGCCTGCATCGTAGGCGGTCATCTTGACGCGCCGTAGCGTTTTGAGCACGCACGACTCATCAAGCCCAAGCCCTTTTAGCAGTTGGTATATATATGCGCTGGACATAGGGGAAGTACCTTTCGCGTCAAGCGAAATCCGCAAATACATTCATGGTTCTTGGTCCGCAAGGCATGGTGGCTTTACGGCCGTGCATTGAGAGGCATGGGTGTCGTGTCGACTTCCCGTGCGAACCGGCGTTGGGATCCCGATACCAGGGTGGGCAACCCCGGTGCCGCACGGAATCCCGGGGGCGGCATAAATTGCAGCAAGTCGTCCAGTTCTGCCACACAGGACAATGTTGGCAAGGCAAACAGCGACTCATGGCGGCCCGTGAGGACAACGGTTTCAGCGGCGCATTGATCGAGAATCGCTTTGAGCTGCCTCCAATCCAGGCGCGCCGCATTGATGAGCGTGACATCGGGCCAGGAGTCGGGGCCGGCCTCAGCGGCATGCCATTCGGCCCAACGCACGGCGTTGCCTTTGCTCAATCCCATCTGATCCCTCAGCACCTTGGCGAGTGAAGAGTCCTCGACCGAAAATTGGCTGAGCTCAATAAAGTACATCATTTTTAATACCCCCTTGTATGCTCCCGCTCCGGGTTCACATGCAACCACCGCTGAAAACCGCGATGAATCAAGCATAGTCAGCCCGCAGAGAATGGGGGGCCACATTGTCCGCAGGAAGGCAATGTCCACGACTTTTTAAGATTACGCGTGAAGTGGTTCTCGAAAGTGCACATCTGAAGTCATTCTTCAACAGGGCGAGGCACTTCGCGCCTTGAAGCGGCCTCAGGGTAAACCAGAGCTTCGCGGCAAAGGTCTTCGACGGGGTTAGCGGTCACCACCAAACACCCGCCTGCCGCCGTCGCTGGTTCACAGCCGGATACCCCACGCGAACGGATCGTCGTCTTCAATCAGCAGTGTGGCCTCCGCGCTCATGTGGGCCCGGCCGCGCAGATGCGGGATAAGCCGACCCTCCTCCATGACATAACCGGCTTCGAACCGGCTGCCGATGATGCTGGCCTGGCGCCAGACCTCTCCGGGCGCAAGCTTGCCATCCGCGGCCAGGCAGGCGATCTTGGCGCTGGTGCCGGTGCCGCAGGGAGAACGGTCGTAGGCCTTGCCGGGGCACAGGACGAAGTTGCGGCTGTCCGCGCCTTCATCATCCTTCGCGAACAGTTCAATGTGGTCGATCTCCGCGCCACCGGCACCGGTAATGCCCTGGGCTGCCAGTGCTTCGCGCAGCAACACGCTGTAGGCGGTCAACACATCCAGGTTGTCGCTCGCCACGCGCTGACCGTGCGCATTCACCAGAAAGAACCAGTTGCCGCCCCAGGCCACATCGCCGTGCACCGTGCCGTGGCCCGGCACCTCGACGGCGACTTGATGCAGATGCCGCCAGGCGGGCACGTTGCGCACGCTCACGGCGCCATCGGCATGCAGCGTCGCAGTGACCGTGCCGACGGGCGTTTCGATGCGATGCTCCCCAGGCGCAATCAGTCCCAGGTACGCCAGTGACGCCACCAGCCCGATGGTGCCGTGGCCGCACATGCCCAGGTAGCCGGTGTTGTTGAAGAAGATCACGCCGGCGGCGCTGGCCGGATCCACCGGCTTGCACAGGAGTGCGCCCACAATCACGTCGCTGCCGCGCGGCTCCAGTACGGTGGCGGCCCGCCAGTCGTCGTGCTGCCCCACCAACAAGGCACGCCGCTCGGCCATGCTTCCGTTGCCCAGGTCGGGAAATCCATCCACCACCAGACGCGTTGGTTCGCCGCCGGTATGGGAGTCGACCACCTTGATTCGTTTCATGCAAGCTCCGTGTTGAGTTCATTGACTAGCTTACTTCGCCGGCCGCGGGGAGTGCCAGCGAACGGTACCGAGTCTCGGGGCCTCGCATAGATAGCAACGGCGATAAAAGGCCTGGCCGACAGCGTATTCCATGCGAATTCTTGAAACAGAAGAAGCAAGTTAATTGAGTATTAATATATTAACTAGATATTAAAATTTGCATCATAGGTATTAAAGCGCTTGCCAAGCCGTCTTTTTTGCGCTGGGGAGGAAATTTGACGAGGAATGGTTGCCAGGCGCCCGCCATGCGGCAATGCGGCGATGGCCCGTCACGACTCCAGGCAACCGTGTCCGCCTATCCCGATGACGCCGATGACGTGCCGGGCAAAACCTTCGAGGCGAGCCGCAGGCCGTTGCTGCTGCGCGATACGATGCTCAGGCGTGGACGCTCGATATCCTGCGGGATCGCGCGGTGGACCTGGAAAACCCGTAGGTATCCAGGATGTGAAGGAGATCGTCCTGCGCGAAATGCGCGCCGAGGTACAGCGGGCTGATGGAAGAAAGATGATGGCGGAAGAAATCCACCGCGGCCCGTCTGCTGGCGACCGGTATCACGGCGGCCGTCTGAAGCTCCGCCATCTGCGCCAGGAAATCATCCATGGCGGCAAAGTCCGCGTGCATATGCCGATCGCACAGCCGGATAAAAACGAGGTGGTGTCTGAACGCCTCGATCGCTGAAGGCGCGCCCGGCAACGTCGTGCTGTCCACGCGTGCAACAGGTGTCAAAGGAGCCGCCATTTGCAGGCGGCTGCGAAGGACGTCAACTTCCAGTTCATTGAACCCGGCTAGCAAAACACGGGCGCCAATGCCTTTGAACAAGGCATGGATCGCGAAAGAGTCTCTGGCACTCATAGTGGGGTCCTCTCCCTCATCAAGGCTGGGCGTAGGTTTCGGTATCCGGGCGAGCCGCTCCAGATAACCGGATCACAGTGTCAGAGAGAACACCCAAAAAGGAAGGGGACTTTGTATGCCTGCAGACAAACCTTGCTCGAAATCTGAATTTTCTGGGATTTATTTACGCGCGGTGTGCGTCCAGGTCGATTACCGCAGGGCAAAGCCGCAAAAAATATTCCTGTTGCCGACATTGATTGTCCGGCGCAGAACATTGTTGGCTTGTTTACACCGACCCAATTCCTACAATGCCCAAGACGCTTTGGCGTTCCTTGTTCTCATCCCAGACAAGGCTGCCTCCAGGCAGTTCGAGCCCCTGCAGTGACCTCTGCTGCAGGGGCTTTTTTTATTGCTTGAAGCGGTGCCTCCAACACCAGGCAGCCCTCTTCGCGCCGGTAATGCACCCTTTTTGTATTCCACTGTATCCACACGTCCCCGCGATACCCGGCCTTACGCACCGGCCCCTGGCAAGACACACGGGTGATACCTCGCGGCATTCCAATGCCTGCATCGGCTGCTGATTTCCTTCAGCGCCGGGTTTCATCCACTTCACCAAGGACCCGACCATGAACGCTCGCCGTCAATTTCTGGCCACCGCCGCCGTCGCGACAGCCGCCGCCTGTGCAACGCCCTACGCCTCGGCCTTCTTTTCGCTGGGCCGCGCGTCTTCGGTGGCGCCGGAGTTCGCCGGCATAGACACCTGGTTGAACTCGGCGCCGCTGCGCATGGCCGACCTGCAGGGCAAGGTGGTGCTGGTCGATTTCTGGACCTACACCTGCATCAACTGCCTGAACCACCTGCCTTCCGTGAATTCCTGGCATGAGAAGTACAAGGACAAGGGCCTGGTGACCGTCGGCGTGCACACCCCTGAGTTCGCCTACGAAAAATCGACGAAGAACGTGCAGTCGGCCATAGCCCGCCTGGGCATCAAACATGCCGTGGCCCAGGACAACAGCTACACGATCTGGCGCGCCTTCAACAACAACTACTGGCCGGCCGTCTACCTGATCGACAAGAAGGGGATGATCGTTTACAGCCACTTCGGTGAAGGCCGCTACGCCGAGACCGAAAAGACGATTCAAGCGCTGCTAGCCCAATAAGAGGCTCTTCGCCCGAACCAGAGCGCAAAATGCCGGGATCACGAATTTCGCCAGGACCTTGCCATGCAGCAGCCAGACCACATCCTCATCGTTGACGACGACCGCGAAATCCGGGAATTGCTGGGCAGCTACCTGGAAAAAAACGGCCTGCGCGTCACCAAGGTGGAGTCTGGCCGCCACATGCGCGCCGCGCTGGAAGACGTGGCGGCGGACCTGATCGTGCTGGACCTGATGCTGCCCGGCGAGGACGGCCTGACCTTGTGCCGCGACCTGCGCGCCGGCAAGTTCAAGAACATCCCCATCCTGATGCTGACCGCGCGCAACGAGGAAGCCGACCGCATCCTGGGCCTGGAGATGGGCGCGGACGACTACCTGGCCAAGCCTTTCGCGGCGCGCGAGTTGCTGGCGCGCATACGCTCGGTGCTGCGCCGCACCCGCATGCTGCCGCCTAACCTGCAGGTGGAAGAACCCTCCCATATGCTGAGCTTCGGTGAATGGCAACTCGACACCACGGGCCGCCACCTGCTCGACGCCAGCGGCACGCTGGTCCCGCTGAGCGGCGCCGAATACCGCCTGCTGCGCGTGTTCCTGGATCACCCGCAGCGCGTGCTCAACCGCGACCAGCTGCTGAACCTCACGCAAGGCCGCGACGCCGAATTGTTCGAGCGCTCCATAGACCTGCTGGTCAGCCGCCTGCGCCAGCGCCTGGGCGACGGCGCGCGCGAGCCGCGTTATATCAAGACGGTGCGCAGCGAGGGCTATGTGTTCAGCGCCTCGGTGCAGGGCCGGGCGGACGCGGCATGACAACGGTGCCCTCTCCGCATCCGCAATCGCGCGCATGGCCGCGCTGGCCGCAAAGCCTGTTCGCCCGCCTGATGCTGATCCTGCTGCTGGGCATCCTCGCCGCGCAGGCCATGTCGTATCTGCTGGTGATGTACGAACGCGGCCTGGTGGGCCGCGACCTGATGCTGGACAACCTGGAAAAAGACATCACCAGCTCCGTCGCCATCTTGGACCGGGTGCCGGCGGCCGAGCGCGCCGCCTGGCTGCCCTTGATAGACCGCAAGAACTATCGCTACCAGCTGGACGGCGGCATCACCGAACAAGGCAGCGACAACGAGATTGCCGCACG
>NZ_CALROB020000013.1:0-113089 GCF_943369675.1 Polaromonas sp. YR568
GCTGGTCCAGTCCATCGTGCTGGAGTGTGTGGGCTCCTTGAACCAGCTGCACCTGGCGCTGACGCATGAACGCGGGCGGCGCGACCCTTCGGCCACGCTGGCGCCCGGTGTGCAGGTTACCCAGCAAGGCGTCTTCAGCTGATTTTCCAGATTGACCGGGTTGGGCCTGAGTCAGGCCGGCTTTGACGCGGCCGGCAAAGGCAGGGCGGGCCGAAAGCCCTCCAGGTGCGCGATGATCAAGTCCGTCACCGCCATCCCGCCCAACGAACTCAGCGCAAAAAAAGCCACCGAGTCGGCATGCCCGGCCTGCGGGGCGTAATGATGCGAGAGCACCTGCCGCAGATACCGCGCGCGCGGCTTGCTGTCCTGCACCTCATATACCTGGGCATCGTCGGCAAGTCCCACTTGCAGCCCATGAAGCGGGCCCCCTATGCAGGTCATCAGCATTTTGTTTGTTGTCTCCGTTGAGCCGACTGTATACGGATGGAGCGCTCGTGGCTACGGCTCGTTTGGCGTATTCATTGGCTTTGACGGCCCGATGGGCAGGGCAACCCTAGAATGGTTTAGCCAAACCAAAGGCCGCATGTCTTTTTCGACCTCATGCGGCAAGTCGCCGGCCAAGCTCCATCCCATGAAACCTTATTCCATCCTCTTCGTCTGCATGGGCAACATCTGCCGCAGCCCCACAGCCCACGGCGTGTTCCAGCAAAAAGTCATTGACCATGGCCTCGCCGATCAAATCCAGGTCGATTCGGCCGGCACCCACAACTACCACCCCGGCAACCCGCCCGACGAACGCTCCCAGGCGCATGCCTCCAAACGAGGTTATGACCTTTCAGGCTTGAGAGCCAGGCAGATTTCGGATGCGGATTTCGAGCGCCACGATCTGATCCTGGCCATGGACTGGGATAACCTGGCTTTGGTGCAAGAGGAATGTCCTCCCGCGCATCTTCACAAAGTGCGCAGGCTCACGGAGTTCTGCCTGAAGCACAACAGCCCGGTGGTGCCTGATCCTTACTATGGCGGCAAGGACGGCTTTGAGCATGTGCTGGATCTGGTGGAGGATGCTTGCGAGGGGCTGATGCGCCACGTTGAGCAACGGCCGTAGCAAACACATCCGGGCTAGCCGGATTTGCAATCCGGTACATCCGCGCTTTGCTGCCGGTAAACCCCCTTCCGGTTCCTCAAGTGACACAGTAGAGTGCCACGCGAATTGTTATTTTTGCGTTTCGCACAGTCCTCCAAACGAAGGTTGTCGAGTGAAAAGGTTCAGCGCACACTACCTTCCCTAAAGGGAGCTTTAATGCGAGTTACTACTGTCAATATTTCTGGTTTTCGCTCGTTTGCTGCCATGGAGTCACCCCTTCAACTTGACCAGATAACAGTTTTAATTGGGGCAAATAACTCAGGAAAGTCGTCCATTCTCAGGGCACTGCACACGTTGCAAGTCGGGCACGATTCACTAATCCCCGATGTCAGGGTTGGAGGTGAGTCGGCAGTTATTGATATTCATCTTGAGCACGTTACTGGAATCAGGGCGTGGCCCGGATTGAGCGATGCAAAGAATTTGAGGGTGCAAACCCGCGTCAATAGCCCCGACAGAAGAGGTGGTGGGATGGACTTTCACGTTTACGGGCCCACGGGCAATGCCACTCAGCCGGGGCAGCTTCCGCAGATTGAGCCAGACCATTTCATTGTCCCGTACTTTTCAAAGCGCAAGACCGTTACTTACAGCGAGGACGTGCGATCCCAATTTACGCGAACCATTTCCTCTAATCTTCACTACTTGGCCGCAAAGCTCTCCCGTCTTGCAAATCCAGATTTTCCAGGGTCACAGACCTATAGGGAGACCTGCAAGGCAATCCTTGGGTTCGTGGTTACGACTGTGCCTTCTGATAATGGCCAGCGACCAGGTATTTATCTCGACTCTCGGGAAACTCTTCCTATTGACCAGATGGGCGAGGGCGTGCCGAATATAGTGGGACTATTAGCTGATTTGACATTGTCTGAAGGCAAGCTTTTTCTCATAGAGGAACCAGAGAATGACCTCCACCCCACAGCTCTGAAAGCGCTGCTTGAACTGATTGTTGAAAGCGCCAAGAAAAACCAGTTTGTTGTCTCGACTCACTCAAATATTGTTGTGCGGCATCTTTGTGCGGCTGCAAAAAGCAAGCTCTACAGCATTAAATCGGTGCCCGGAAAATTGCCAGTCGAAGCAAAAGCATCACTAGTTGAAACTAATGCGTCCGCACGTCTTGAGGTGCTACGTGACCTCGGATACTCCTTTTCAGATTTCGAGCTGTGGGATGGATGGCTAATTCTCGAGGAGGCCTCTGCTGAGAGACTTATTCGCGACTACTTAGTCCCTTGGTTTGTCCCAAAGCTGGCTCGAGTCAGAACAATGTCTACACAGGGGGTTGACCAGATACAGGCCACGTTTGAAGACTTTAATCGCCTGGTTCGCTTCACGCATTTGGAGCAAGCTTATAAAAATGCTGCGTGGGTGAGAGCGGATGGGGATGATGCAGGCCGTGCAATTGTTGAGCAACTGCGGCAAAGGTACACCAGTTGGAATTCACAAAACTTTGCATGCTTTGAAGCGCCTCAATTTGAGTGTTATTACCCCGAAGTTTTCAAAGATAAGGTAGCGCAGACCTTGTCGATTGTCGACAAAAAAAAGAGGCGCGCTGCGAAAATTTCTCTCTCGGAAGAGGTCCGGACGTGGTTAGACGAGGATACTAAGCGCGCCAAAGCAGCCTTACTAATTTCTGCAAAGGAAATTATTGCGGATCTTAAAGAAATAGCTAAGGCATTTTGAAGGCCGAGAGATGGCAGACCGTGGCCGCCGCAGAGGCTTGGTTTACTTGCTGTCAAATTCAGCTACTGCTTAGCCCAGTCGGATATACGTTTTTTCTTGTCCTGCTCGTATTTGATAGGCTCATCAAGAGGCGGAATCAAGCAGTGAAATCCCACATGAAGGTTGCGCGCCATTTTCACTAGGGAGCCTAGTAACTCATGTGCGTCTTCCTTCGTTTCCCGAATGGATTGTTTTAACGAGACTGAACCATCGCCGCTTTCGTCAATATATTTTTGATCAACCTCCCCGCCGTTGTGCTCGTAGACATGTCTGCGAAAAAACATTCTGCTGACTTTTGCACACTCTGGCTCCTTCATCCCTTTCGATATATCTATACCGAACCAGTTGTTAAATGTCAGCCGAATTTCCGCGAGTTTGTGAAACGCTTGAGAAGTGAGCCTTAGTTGACGCTCGGGCATCAGTGGAATTCGCAATGCGAGTTGCTTCGCATATTGAGCTGCGAGAGAGTCAAACGCTGCCACGGCATCGCGGACACAGTCCTGCGGCAGGGCATCGGCATTTAAGCGATTCCGAATCGCGGGGATGGTGACTGCCTCGAACTCGGCTATGTCGTTTCGAGTGCCACAGAGAGAGCAGTACCCGAACCGCCCCAAAATGTCATTGAATTCCCCGCATGCAGTGCAAGTAAATTTCCTTTGTTGGCTTTTTTCCGAGACGTAGAACGCTGGCTTCTCCCCTTTTCCTACAGCCTCTGCTACCTCGTTCATATCAATTTCGATTACCGCGTCCTCTGCAGCCTCTTCTGCCTTGCACAATAGCTCACAGTAAAGTCGAACAAACTTTCGTTGTGCATTTGATAAGAACTGATAGCCGTGACCGCGCAAACCGCAATAGGGACATATTGAAGGCGAAGCCCCACTGCGCCAGTACTGTTTGCAGCGGGGGCAATCGTGGCCAAATTTTCCTTGGCTATCGGAAGTTATGTATACAGGAAAGCAGCCACTAAAAGGCGGCGGCTCGGATACATAACCAATTCCGCCTAAGGTAAGGTTCCCGACTGGAATTCCATTGAAGAGCGCGTACAGCGCTGTCATGCTCATTGGGACCGGCCTCGAGTGTCGCATCGCGACGGAGTAGCCTCTGCGGCCGTCCGGCCCCGTTTCAAATCTGAATGTAATGGTGCCGCCAGAGTGGCCGATTTCCGTGAACTCTTCTGTCATACGGCCCCCATATTTACCTTCCCGTTTCTGGGACGCTTCCACAATCGGATTGGATAATTTTCGTTCTAAGAATCAGCTGAACTCAGGACGTTTTTGCTACAGGGCAACAACGGCGACTATCAAGCAGAGTCTTAAATTGCGGCGCAAAAAAAGGGAGAAACTTTTGGCTTCTCCCTCCCCGCTTGCGTTACCGCTTGCTTTTATCGCTTGCTGTTAGGCGTTCGCGATACTGGCTTCCAAGTGGACCCGGGGGTCGTCGTTGGCGGTAGCGGCCTATTGTCAGGAACGGTCGAGTAGTTGGGCCTAGCCCCGCCACGCGGACCGATTTCCTGATAAATGCCGCCATTGTTTCCGGTATTGCTACCGGGAGGTTTTCCAGAAGTTGCCATGGGATTTCTCCAGTTAGGCACTAACACCCCGGTACGTAGAACTCCTTAATCCCAACCCTTGCGAATTGAGTTACTCTCGTCATTCCTAAACGTGAGTTCGGGGGCAGACCTCGCCGGTATCGGTAATCTGCCAAAGGCTGCTAAGAGTTCGTACCTCTTAGTGGCCTTTTTTCTTGCAAGTGCTTAGTTTGCCAAGACACTATACCTGGGGTTTAAATCGAATTCAAGCACTACCGGTAGTGTATTTGGCCATTCTGTGGATAACCATTTGGTATCGGTGAGGGCTACTTGTGGATAGTTCGGACATGACCGGGTCGGCACATATCTGTACTTTGGGAGCTATCCACAGCCAAACTTTGACCACGGATGGGGCGGCGATTTCCGTCAGGCGGACCCAATTTGCTACTTTTCCAGATCGGTCCGTGGCTTGCCGGCAATGATTTGGACGTGCCTGTATACCTTCGGTAGGTCTAAAGCGGGTAGTGCACTGATTCGACTGCCTTGCGAAGAGTCTCAAGGCTTCGATGCGTACACCTTACTGCCTGTGCTGCCCATGATTTCGTGGCCTGTAATCATGTCCATTACGGCCTCTGGAACCGCCGCCTCGGCTAGTTGTGTTCGGACCGTGTGTCGCAGGCTATGGAAGTCGGGGAATAGCTTCAGCGTGTCCGGTACTCCTTGAACCACCGGCCAAAATAGTCACCCACCTTTTTCTCCCAAGCGTTAGCTTCGGCCAAAGCGAAGTCGAACCTGCCGAGGTCACCGTCTGCACGTATTCGGCAAAACCGGGGCGCAGCAACTCGCTTTGTATTGGGACTTTTCGCTTGCCCGCTTTGCTTTTCACTTTTTGTTCTGCATCCTCATCAGTGAGTTACAAAACGGGAGAGAGCCGGCGCTGAGCCAGTTTCACACCTGCGGAGTTATTCATGACCTCATTCAAAGAGGCGAGCGCTTGGGCATCTTCTGGGGAGCGCCATCGAGCGCACTCCAAGGAGTTGCGGAAGCGCCTTTGCGGCGTCTTACGGTCAATGTTTCAAGGGAGGCTGTCGCGGCTCTCTTTGAGAGCATCGAAGAGTGCCTTGCGGGCTTCTGGGTTATCTCGAAGAACGTCATCCACGCGCAGTACTGTTGCGCGCCCCCGATCTGCTAACTGACGCGCCATTTCAGGAGAGATTTCGGGCGCCAGCCTGGAAATGAAACCCGCAAGAACTGCGGATCTGAGATGAATAAGGTGACGAGCCTTGACCCCGGCACTGGCTCCACAGTTAGGGCTGCTTGGTTCCCCACCTGACCCGGTTGGCCGCTTTACCATGCGGGAAGGCCCGTCACGCTCGATTGTACGGGATGGCAATGACCTTGCTGTCAGCCGGAACAAATAGGCCCTGACGGAAAACTGCCCCGGGGAGAGTCCCGGCTGCAATTTAGAATGGCCGGATGTCCTATCTCGTCCTCGCCCGCAAATACCGTCCCAAAAATTTCTCTGAAATGGTGGGGCAGTCGCATGTGGTGCAGGCGCTGGGCAATGCGCTGGCGACCAAGCGTTTGCACCATGCCTATTTGTTCACCGGCACGCGGGGGGTGGGCAAGACGACGATTTCGCGGATTCTGGCCAAATCGCTGAACTGCCTGGGCCCGGACGGGCAGGGCGGCATCACCGCCACGCCTTGCGGTGTGTGCCAGGCCTGCACCGACATCGACAGCGGCCGTTTTGTGGATTACACCGAGCTGGATGCGGCCTCGAACCGGGGTGTCGATGAGATCGCGCAGCTGCTGGAGCAGGCCGTTTACAAACCCGTCGTGGGCCGCTTCAAGGTCTTCATGATCGACGAAGTTCACATGCTCACGAACACGGCTTTCAACGCCATGCTCAAGACGCTGGAAGAGCCCCCCGAATACCTGAAGTTCGTGCTGGCCACGACGGACCCGCAGAAGGTGCCGGCCACGGTGCTGTCGCGTTGCCTGCAGTTCAACCTGCGGCCCATGGCGCCCGAGACGGTGCTGGAGCATTTGACCCAGGTGCTGGGCGTCGAGAACGTGCCGGCCGAGCCGCAGGCGCTGCGCCTCCTGGCGCGCGCGGCGCGCGGCTCCATGCGCGATGCGCTGTCCTTGACCGACCAGGCGATCGCTTTCGGCTCGGGCTCGCTGGACGAAGCCAGCGTGCGCACCATGCTGGGCAGCGTGGACCGCAGCTATGTCTACCGCCTGCTGGACGCGCTGGCGCGCGGCGACGGCAAGACCGTGGTGGAAACCTCGGAGGCCCTGCGCCTGAACGGCCTGAGCGCGGCCTCCACGCTGGAAGAGATGACCACCGTGCTGCAGCGCATGGCGGTGCTGCAGGCCGTGCCGGAGATGGGCGAGGGCGATGACAATGCCGACCCGGACATCGCCGAGACGGCCCGGCTGGCGCGCGCGCTGCCGGCCGACGAAACCCAGCTGCTCTACAGCCTGTGCCTGCACGGCCGCGGCGAGCTGGGCCTGGCGCCCGATGAATACGCGGGCCTGACCATGGTGCTGCTGCGCCTGCTGGCCTTCAAGCCTTCGGGCTCCGCCGCCTCCAGCCATGCGGGGGGTGCCGCCGAGCCCGGAAAAAAGCCTCAGCCTGAGGTGACGCGGGCGGCTGCGCCCGCGCCGGCCGCTGCGCCCATGGCGGCACCTGCGGCGCCTGCTGCGCCAGGCTTTGAAAGAAAGCCGCCTGTAGCGTCAGTCGCGCCGCCTGCCCAGGCGCCTGTCGCCCAAGCCGAACGCGCGCAAGCCCCTTCCCATTTCGCCGCCAGTTCCCCGGCCATGCCGGAGCCGCCGCCTGCCCAGGCCGCGCCGCCGCAGCCCCAACAACGCCCGCCGGCCAGCGCGCCTTCGACCACGCCCCCGCCGCTGGTGCCGGTGCCCTTCGGCGAAATCTGGGGCCAGACGGTCAACCAGCTGGTGGCGGCCGAGGCCGTCGCGGCGCTCACGCGCGAGCTGGGCCTGCAGTCCGAGTTGCGCAGCCAGGAGGGCAGCGTGTGGACGCTGCGCGTGGAGCGCGAGTCGCTGAACCAGGCGGCCGCGCGTGAAAAGCTTCAGGCCGCGCTGCAAACCCATGTGGGCGATGCCGCGCTCAAGCTGGTGGTGGAAGTCGGGCCCGTCACCGACACGCCGGCGCGCCGCAACGGCGCCGCCGCGGCCGAGCGCCAGCGCGCCGCCGAAGAGATGATCCAGAACGACCCGCTGGTGCAGGACATGATGCGCGACTGGGGGGCGAAAATTGTCCCCGGCAGCATACGGCCGCTGGCCGCCAAGTCGATATGATTCGAGACAGTTCGTAAGCACGCATTGCAAACACCCGGTACACCCCGATTTCAAGACTCAAAAGGAAGATCCCATGTTTAACAAAGGACAACTCGCAGGCCTCATGAAGCAGGCGCAGGCCATGCAGGACAACCTCAAGAAAGCCCAGGACGAACTGGCTTTTGTCGAAGTGACGGCCGAAGCCGGCGCCGGCCTGGTGAAGGTCACCATGACCTGCAAGCATGACGTCAAGCGCATCGAGATCGACCCCAGCCTGCTGGCCGACGACAAGGACATGCTCGAAGACCTGGTGGCCGCGGCCTTCAACGCCGCCGTGCGCAAGGCTGAAGAAGTCAGTCAGGAAAAGATGGGTAAATTGACGGCCGGCCTTCCCCCCGGCATGAAGCTCCCCTTCTAACTTTCTAACCTCCTGGCTTTGGTCTACGCATTCACCAGCAGGGGCCGCGGGACTGGCTTTGCCAGACCGCAGGCGCAGCGCCCCCTCGGGGGGCAGAGAGCTACACGCAGTGAGCGAACGTGGGGGCTCACGGATGGCTGACTCCAACGCTCTCGAAGGCCTGACCCAGGCGCTGCGCAAGCTGCCGGGCGTGGGCGCCAAGTCGGCGGCGCGCATGGCTTTTCATTTGCTGCAGCATGACAAGCCCGGCGCCTTGCAGATCGCGCGTGCGCTCGAGCATGCTGTCGGCAGCGTGCGCCACTGCGTCCTGTGCAATACGCTGACCGAGCAGGAGCTCTGCACCACCTGCGCGAATCCGCAGCGCGACCGCAGCAAGCTCTGCGTGGTCGAGACGCCGGCCGACCAGGCCGCGCTGGAGCGCACGCTGGCCTACAAGGGCCTGTACTTTGTGCTGATGGGCAAGCTGAGCCCGCTGGACGGCATAGGGCCCAACGACATCGGCCTGCAAAAACTGTTTGACCGCGTCGTGCCCAAGGACGAACGCGGCGAAGCCTTGCCGCCCGCCTCGCGCGAGGTGCAGGAAGTGATCCTCGCGACCAACTTCACCGCCGAGGGCGAGGCCACGGCGCATGTGATTGCCCAGGCGCTCAAAAGCCGCGGCGTGCAGGTCACGCGCCTGGCGCGCGGCGTGCCGGTGGGTAGCGAACTTGAATACGTGGACCTGGGCACGATTGCCCACGCGCTGGTGGACCGCCGCTGAGGGGCGGCATTTTTTTGATTTCGGCTTCGGGATGCCGGCAAGACACAACAACAAACGAAAGGAAACCCACCATGACATTCGCACGCTTCACCATTGCTTATTGGTGTGTTTTGATCGCGGCCTTGTTGCCGATTGCCTGCGCGGGCCTGGCCAAGTACGGCATGATGGGCACGCCCCGGCGCGATGGCGGTTTCGACAACCACAACCCGCGCGGCTGGCTGGCGCGGCAAACCGACTGGCGCGGCCGCGCCAACGCCGCCCAGCACAACACCTTTGAGGCGTTGCCGTTTTTCTTCGCGGCGGTGATCATCGCGCACACCTTGCAGGCCGGGCAGACGCGGCTGGACATCCTGGCGCTGCTGTTTATCTTTCTGCGCATCGCCTACATCATGATGTACGTGGCCGACCTGGCCAAGGCGCGCTCGGCCATCTGGGCGGCCGCGCTCTTCATCAACATCTGCATTCTGTTTTCCGGTTATCGCTGAAGAATGACCGTGTGTCGGCTGCGGTAACCTTTGGTAACCGCAACCCATCATTTCTGGTGAAAACCCGCACGGGATGACCCCGATGCGGGTTTTTTTACGCCTCGATAAGCTTGTGCCAACCACAAGAAAAGAGGACCTGCATGACCCGCCATCCCCTGATTTCCCGCCGCACTTTTGCAAGCGGCACCGCGCTGGCGGTCGCGACGCTGGCACTCCCGTCGCTGCGCGCCCAGCCCAAACTCGAGAAAACGAAGATCGCGCTTTCCGTCGGCGGCAAGGCGGCTTTCTATTACCTGCCGTTGACGATTTCCGAACAGCTGGGCTACTTCAAGGCCGAGGGCCTGGACGTCGAGATCAGCGACTTCGCGGGCGGCGCGCGCGCGCTGCAGGCCGTGGTGGGCGGTTCGGCCGACGTGTGCTCGGGCGCGTTTGAGCACACCATCAACCTGCAGGCCAAGAACCAGATGTTCCAGGCCTTTGTGCTGCAGGGCAGGGCGCCGCAGATCGCCTTCGGCATTTCGACCAAGAACATGCCCAACTACAAAACCGTGGCCGACCTCAAGGGCAAGAAGATAGGCGTGTCGGCACCGGGCTCGTCGACCAACATGATGGCCAACCTGGTGCTGTCGCGCGCCGGCCTCAAGGCCGGCGACGTGAGTTTTATCGGCGTGGGCACCGCTGCGGGCGCGCTGACCGCGCTGCGCTCGGGCCAGATCGACGCGATGAGCAACACCGACCCGGTGATGACCATGCTCGAGCAAAAGGGCGAGGTCAAGATCATCAGCGACACACGCACGCTCAAGGGCACGGTGGAAGTGTTCGGCGGCTCCATGCCGGCGGCCTGCCTGTATGCGCCGCTGGAGTTCGTGCAGAAAAACCCCAACACCTGCCAGGCGCTGGCCAATGCCATCGTGCACGGCCTCAAGTGGCTGCAGACGGCCGGCCCGGGCGACATCATCAAGACCGTGCCCGAGAGTTATCTGCTGGGTGACCGCGCGCTGTACCTCGCTTCGTTCAACAAGGTGCGCGAATCGATTTCGCTGGACGGCATCATCCCCGACGACGGTGCGCGCACGGCGCTCAAGGCGCTGGCGAGTTTTGACACCAGCATCAAGGCCGACAAGATCGACATCGCGAAAACCTACACGAATGAGTTTTCCCGCAAGGCCAAGGAACGTTTCAAAGCTTGAGCTTCGCCTGAACGACCACTCTCCATGCTGCCTGCCTCGTGCAGGCAGCTTGCCTTAAGCTCCCGATATGTCCGACCCTGCCGCCGAACCCGACACCGACTACGCCCTGGAGCTGATCAACATCAGCTGCACCTTCCGCTCGCGCGACGATGCGGGCCAGCGCTACACGGCCGTCAGCGACACCACGCTGCGCATTCGCGCCGGTGAATTCGTCTCGGTGGTCGGGCCCACAGGTTGCGGCAAGTCCACCCTGCTCAACATAGGCGCGGGCCTGCTCGAGGCCTCGTCGGGTGAGGTCAAAGTTTTTGGCGCGCCGCTGGCCGGCATCAACACCCGCGCCGGCTATATGTTCCAGACCGAGGCGCTGATGCCCTGGCGCAGCGCGCTGGGCAACGTCATGGTGGGCTTGCAATACCGCGGTGTTCCCGACGGCGAGGCGCGCCGCCAGGCGCAGGCCTGGCTGGAGCGGGTGGGCCTGGGCGGTTTCGGCGACCGCTACCCGCACCAGCTCTCGGGCGGCATGCGCAAGCGCACCGCGCTGGCCCAGGTGCTGGCGCTGGACCCGGACATCATCCTGATGGACGAGCCCTTCAGCGCGCTCGACGTGCAGACCCGCCAGCTTATGGAAAACGAAGTGCTGGAACTCTGGGCCGCCAAGAAGAAGGCCGTGCTCTTCATCACGCACGACCTGGACGAAGCCATCGCCATGAGCGACCGCGTGATCGTGCTGTCGGCCGGCCCGGGCACGCACCCCATCGGCGAGTTCGCGATAGACCTGCCGCGCCCGCGCGACGTGGCTGAGGTGCGCCACCAGCCGCGCTTCGTCGAGCTGCACACGCAGATATGGAATGTGCTGCGCGACGAGGTGCTCAAGGGCTATGCGCAGCAACTCAAGAAAGCGGCATGACCGTGTGGCGCCACCTCAAGCCTTCTGAAAACAACCTGCGTGCCTGGCAGCTTGGTTTGCTGGTCGTCATCCTGCTGGTCTGGCATATCGCTTCGCGCGACCAGCAGATCGCATTTTTCCTCGGTGAGCCGATCAAGGTGGCCGGCCGCGTCTGGAGCTGGTTCATGCCTTTCGGCTTCGGCCCCAGCGCGCTGTTCCCCGACGGCCTGCCGGGCAATGCCGACATCTATTTGCACCTGGGCACCACCTTGCTGGAGACCGTGCTGGCTTTCGGCATCGGCACGGTGCTGGGCCTGGCCTGCGGTCTCTGGCTGGCGCTGGCGCCCACGGCCCGCGCGATTCTGGACCCGTATATCAAGGCCGCCAACTCCATGCCGCGCGTGATCCTGGCGCCCATTTTTTCGCTGTGGCTGGGCCTGGGTATCTGGAGCAAGGTGGCGCTGGCCGTCACCCTGGTGTTCTTCATCGTCTTCTTCAACGTCTACCAGGGCGTGAAGGAAGTCAGCCCGGTCGTGCTGGCCAATGCCCGCATGCTGGGCGCCAACCAGCGGCAGCTGCTGCGCACCGTGTACCTGCCCAGCGCCACCAGCTGGGTGTTTTCCAGCCTGCACACCTCGGTGGGCCTGGCCTTTGTGGGCGCCGTGGTGGGGGAGTACCTGGGCTCGGCGCGCGGTGTCGGCTACCTGATCCTGCAGGCGGAGGGCACCTTCGACGTCAACACCGTGTTTGCCGGCATCGTGGTGCTGACGGCCTTCGCGCTGGTGCTGGACGGCATCGTCGGCCGGCTCGAAAAGCGCCTCATGAAATGGCAGCCGCGCACGGGAGAAACCGAAAAGCTGTGACTTTTGGGCTCTTATCGGGTGGTCTTTACCGCGGGTTAACAGTACGATCACGTATCATTTCGTAACCCCCCCCCACCCGGAGCCGACGCCTCATGTCCATGGTCCAGCTGGCGTTGCGACGCCCCTACACGTTCATCGTGATGGCCATGCTCATCGTGCTGGCCACGCCCTTCGCTCTCAAGAACATGGCGACGGACATCTTCCCCGAGATCAACATCCCGGTGATCAGCGTGATCTGGAACTACAACGGCCTGCCCGCCCAGGAAATGGGCCAGCGCGTGGCGGGCCAGACGGAGCGGGGCCTGACCACCGTGGTCAGCGACATCGAGCACATTGAGTCCACCTCGCTGGCCGGCGTCAGCATCATCAAGGTCTTCTTCCAGCCCGGCGTCAACATCCAGACGGCCATCGCCCAAGTGGTGGCCTCGGTGCAGACACAGGTGCGGCAATTGCCGCCCGGTATCACGCCGCCGCTGGTGATCAAGTATTCCGCTTCCAGCATTCCCGTCATGCAGCTGGCGCTGTCGAGCGCGACGCTGCCCGAAAACCAGCTGTTCGACACGGCCGTCAACGGCCTGCGCCCGCAACTCATCACCGTACCGGGCGTCGCCTCGCCGTTCCCTTACGGCGGCAAGGTGCGCGTGATTTCGGTGGACCTGGACACCCAGGCCCTGCAGGCGCGCGGCCTGTCGCCGGCCGACGTGGTCAATGCCGTCAACACGCAGAACCTGATCCTGCCCTCGGGAACCGTCAAGTTTGGTGAAACCGAATACACCGTGCGCATGAACGGTTCGCCCGACGCGCTGGCCGGCCTGAACGACCTGCCGGTGCGCACGGCCAACAATGTGACCACCTATTTGCGCGACGTGGCCTATGTGCGCGACGGCTTCCAGCCCCAGACCAACGTCGTGCGCCAGGATGGTGCGCGCGGGGTGCTGGTGTCGGTGCTCAAGAACGGCGGCGCCTCCACGCTGGACATCGTCGCCAACGTGCGGGCCCTGCTGCCGCGCGTGGTGCAAAGCCTGCCGTCCGACGTCAAGGTCACGCCGCTGTTCGACCAGTCGGTCTTCGTCAAGGCGGCAGTGGTCGGCGTGATCATCGAGGCGCTGATCGCCGCCGCGCTGACGGCCCTGATGGTGCTGCTCTTCCTGGGCAACTGGCGCAGCACGCTGATCATCGCGCTGACGATCCCGCTGTCCATCCTGGCGTCCATTCTGGTGCTGTTCGCGCTGGGTGAAACGCTCAACCTGATGACGCTGGGCGGCCTGGCGCTGTCGGTCGGTATCCTGGTGGACCAGGCCATCGTGACCATCGAGAACATCGAGCGCCACCTGCACATGGGCAAGCCGCTGAACGACGCCATCGAGGTCGGCGCAGGTGAAATCGGCCCGGCGGCATTCGTCGCCACGCTGTGCATCTGCATCGTCTTCGTGCCCATGTTTTTCCTGTCGGGCGTGGCGCGCTTTTTGTTCGTGCCGCTGGCCGAGGCCGTGGTGTTCGCGATGAGCGCGTCCTACATCCTGTCGCGCACCCTGGTGCCCACGCTGGTGATGCTGCTGATGGGCGGCGTGCACGGGGCGGCGCAGGCAGAAACCAAACCCAGCCCCTTGCAGCGCCTCTACCGCAGCTTCGATTCGCAGTTCGAGCGCGTTCGCCGCGCCTACACGCTGGCGCTGTCGGCGGCGCTGTCGCACAGGCGGCGCTTCGCGCAGCTGTTCCTGGGCTTTTGCCTGCTGTCCTGCCTGCTGTACCCGTTTTTGGGCCGCGACTTTTTCCCAAGCGTGGACGCGGGCCAGATTCGCCTGCACATGCGCGCGCCCACCGGCACCCGCATCGAGGAGACCGTGCGCATCGCCGACGCGGTGGAAACCGCCATCCGCGAGATGATTCCGGCCGACCAGCTGGAAACCATCCTGGACAACATCGGCCTGCCGAACAGCGGCATTAATTTGTCGTACAGCAATGCCGGCACCATAGGCACCATGGACGGCGAGATCCTGATGTCGCTGAAAGAGGGGCACAAGCCGACCGACGGCTTCATCAGCCTGCTGCGGGCCGAGCTGCCCAAACGTTTCCCCAACGTGGAGTTTTTCTTCCAGCCGGCCGACATCTCGACGCAGATCCTCAACTTCGGCCTGCCCGCCGCCATCGACGTGCAGTTCACCGGCAACGACATCAACGGCAACATGGAGCGCGCGGCCGAGCTGACCAAGGCCATACGCAAGATACCGGGCGCGGTGGACGCCCACGTGCACCAGCGCCTGGACGGCCCGGTGGTCGACCTGCGCATGGACCGCACGCGGCTGCAGCAGTTCGGCCTGGGCGCGGCCAACGTCGGCCAGAACGTGCTGATTGCGCTGTCGGGCAGCTCGCAGACCGCGCCGGCCTTCTGGCTGAACCCGCAAAACGGCGTGGTCTACAACGTGGTGATGCAGTCGCCGCAGTACAACGTCGATTCGGTCGATGCTTTGCTCAGCATCCCGGTGGGTTCCACCCCCAACGCCAACAGCGGCGCCAACGGCGCGGCGGCGCCGGCCAACCCGACGCAGCTGCTGGGCAACCTGGTGGACGCGCGCGCCGGCCGGCAGCAGCCCATCGTGTCGCGCTACAACATCCAGCCCGCCATCGACGTCTACGTGAGTGTGCAGGGCACCGACCTGGCCAGCGTGGCCAGCCAGATCAAGACCCTGGTGGCCGAGATCGAGCCCAAACTCACGCGCGGCAACCAGGTCGCCATACGCGGCCAGGTGCAGACCATGCAGAACTCCTTCATCGGGCTGGGCCTGGGCCTGGCCATGGCTATCGTGCTGGTTTACCTGCTCATCGTGGTGACCTTCCAGTCCTGGACGGACGCGGCCATCATCATCACCGCGCTGCCGGCGGCGCTGGCGGGCATCGCGTGGATGCTGTTCATCACCGGCACCACGCTCAGTGTGCCGGCCCTCACGGGCGCCATCATGACCATGGGCGTGGCCACGGCCAACAGTATCCTGGTGGTGTCCTTCGCGCGCCAGCGCATGGAGGACGGCATCACGCCGCTGTCGTCGGCGCTGGAAGCCGGCGCCACGCGCATACGCCCGGTGCTGATGACGGCGCTGGCCATGATCATCGGCATGATCCCGATGGCGCTGGGCCTGGGCGAGGGCGCCGAGCAGAACGCGCCCCTGGGCCGGGCCGTCATCGGCGGCCTGCTTTTTGCTACTGTTTCAACCTTGTTTTTTGTGCCTGTGATCTACGCCGGGGTGCACCAGCGCCTGGCGCAGCGCAAGGCGCGCCGCGGCACGCCGCCCGCATCCCATGAAGCCGCGGGCACCGTGCCCCAGGAGAGCTGAGCCATGTCCGAAGAACGCCATTCCCCCCTGGCCCTGCACCCCGTTGAAGCGGGCGAGTCGGGCGAGCTGCTCAAGCGCGGGCAGGTCGTGCGCCGCGCCAAGATCGCCGCCGTCATCGTGCTGGTGCTGCTGGCCATAGGGGCAGGCCGTACCGTCATCAGCCGCGTCTACAACGCCAAGGAACTCGAAGCCGGCGCCACAGAGCGCAACAAGAACTACGTGAAGACCACGCTGGCCAAGGCCAGCGAGTCCGGCCAGACGCTGGCCCTGCCGGGCACGCTGCAGGGTTTTGTGCAGTCGCCGATTTATGCGCGCGCGGGCGGTTACGTCAAGCGCTGGACCAAGGACATAGGCGCGCGCGTGAGCAAGGGCGAGCTGCTGGCCGAGATTGAAACCCCCGAGATCGACCAGCAGCTGTCGCAGGCGGTTGCCGCGCGCCAGCAGGCCTCCGCCAGCCTGGACCTGGCCCAGAGCACCGCCGTGCGCTGGGAGGCGCTGCGCAAGAAAGACGCGGTCTCGCAGCAGGAAGTCGACGAACGCCGCAGCGCAAGCGCGCAGGCCGGCGCCAACCTGGCGGCGGCCGATGCCAACGTGCAGCGGCTGCGCCAGCTGGAAAACTTCAAGCGCATCGTCGCGCCCACCGACGGCATCATCACGCGGCGCAACGTCGACACCGGCGACCTGATCGACGCGGGCGCCGGCGGCGGGCTGGCGCGCGCGTTGTTCGTGGTCACGCAGACCGACCCGCTGCGGCTTTACGTCAACGTGCCGCAGACCTACGCGCAACTCGTCAAGACCGGGCAAAGCGTGGTGGTGACGCAGGCCGAACTGCGCGGCCAGAAATTCCAGGGCCAGGTGGCGCGCACGGCCGCGTCCATCGACGCCACCTCGCGCTCCATGCAGGTGGAGATTTCATTGCCCAACACCGCCGGCACGCTGTTGCCGGGCGCCTTCGTGCAGGTGGCGCTGCCGCTGGCGGCCAGCCGCGGCCTGGCCATCCCCAACAATGCGCTGATCATCCGCGGTGACGGCATCAAGGTCGCGTCCATCGACGCGCAGGGGCGCGTGCACCTCAGGCCCGTGCAACTGGGCCGCAATTACGGCGAGCGCGTGGAAGTGGTGGACGGCGTGGCCACTGGCGAACGCCTGGTGCTCAACCCTTCGGATTCGCTGGCCGAGGGTGACCCGGTGTCCTTCAACGCCGCCGAGGACGACAAGGCCGGCGACAAGGGCGGCAAGAAGCCAGCCGTGGCCGTTGCTGCCGGCGACAAAGCCAAGACTGAACCCGGGAAAGCAGCGCCGTGAACAGGCTGAACACGACAGGCGCGTTTTCGGTGGTGCTGGCCGTAGCCGTGCTGGCCGGCTGCACGGCCGGCCCGGCCTACCGCAAGCCGGAGGTCGTCATGCCCGTGGCCTGGCAGGTGGAGGCGCCCTGGCGCACCGGCACCCCCAACGACCTGGCCGCCAAGGGCCCCTGGTGGGAACGCTTTGGCGACCCGCAGCTCAATGCCCTGGCGCAAAAAGCCATGGCCGGCAACCAGACGCTGGCCGCCGCCAATGCGCGCCTGGCGCAGGCCCGCGCCAGTTTGGCGGGCAGTTCGGCCAGCCTGTTCCCGCAGGTCGGCCTGGGCACACGCGCCGCGCGGCAGAAGATTTCCGCGAACCGGCCGCTGACCAATTACAACTCGCCGAATTTCTCGACCATCCAGAACGACTACAGCGTCACGCTGTCGGTCAACTACGAGGTGGACCTTGCGGGCCGGGTGCAGAGCCTGGTGGAAGGGGCGGGTGCCACGGCGGAACAATCCGCCGCCGACCTGGAGAACACCCGCCTGGTGCTGGCCTCCGACCTGGCCGTGGCCTACTTCAGCCTGCGCGCGCTCGACACCGAGCTTGACGTGCTGGCCCGTTCCATCGCGCTGCAGCGCCGTTCGCTGGTGCTGGCCACCGACAGGCACGACCTTGGCGCCACCTCGGGCCTGGACATGGCGCAGCAGCAGGCCTTGCTGGACACCACACTCACGCAGGTCGACGTGCTCAAGCGCCAGCGCGCGCAGTTCGAGCATGCGATCGCCACGCTGACCGGCACGCCGGCGCCGCAATTCGCGCTGGCGCCGCAGACCACGCCTTTGCGGCCGCCCGCGATTCCGCTGGGCATTCCTTCGGACGTGCTGGAGCGCCGCCCCGACGTCGCCTCGGCCGAACGCGCCATGGCGGCGGCGAACGCGCAGATTGGCGTCGCCAGCGCGGCGTTTTACCCCAGCATCGCGCTGGCGCCCACTGTGGGTGTCGACAGCCGCATCTTCAGCACCCTGTTCGACGCACCCAGCGTGTTGTGGTCTTTGGGGGTGTCGGCGACGCAGGTGCTCTTCGACGGCGGCCGCATCAGCGCCAACGTGGATTTCGCGCGCGCCGGTTATGACGTGACGGTGGCCAACTACCGGCGCGTCGTGCTCACGGCCATGCAGGAAGTCGAAGACGGCATCAGCGGCGTCGCCGCGCTGGACCGCGCCTACGGCCAGGCGCAGCGCGCCATCGCGAGCGCCGGGCGCGTGCTGGAAATCGCCAACGACCGTTACGAGGGCGGTGTGGCGACTTACCTGGACGTCATTACGGCGCAGCAATCGCAACTGAACAGCGAACGCCAGGCGGCGCAACTGCTGGGTCAACGCATGCTGGTGTCGGTGTTCCTGGTGAAGGCGCTGGGCGGGGACTGGCAGGGCGCGCCCGTCGCCACGGCGTCGCAGTAAGGAAGCCGCCAGCCGGTCGGCCCTGTGACCGCCCGCATCTTTTCCTGTCGTCCTACAGCGCTTTTTGTGCCTGCGTCCTAAAGTGCATTCACCGCACAATAACCCAAAAAGGACACATCATGAACCTCTCCCTGAGCATAGGCCCCGTAGTCTCCCTGATCGCCGGTATTCTGATTTTGATCATGCCGCGCCTGCTGAACTACATCGTGGCGATCTACCTGATCGTCATCGGCCTGGTCGGCCTGTTTGGCGTCGGCAGCTTCAAACTCTGATTAGCCCACTCGCTTAGCGCGCGGCAGCATCGCTGCCCGTGATGGCGGCGATCCTGGCCGCGCTGCGCTTGAGCTGTTCCACCAGCGCCGGAATGCGTTCCGGCGGGATGCGCGAGGAAATCGCCGACACGCTCAGCGCCATGCACGGCCGCTGGTAACTCGCCGGCACCGCCATGCCCACCGCCGTGACGCCTTCCATCACGGCATTGACTCCCACTGAATAGCCCTTGTCGCGCGCGTCATTGACGTGCCGTGTCACGTCCGCCGGCGTCATGCGGCAAAACGCCGGCAGGTAAGGGCCGTTGGCCGCTATCAAGGCGTCCGATTCGGCCTCGGGCAGGCTGGCCAGCAGGCACAGGCCGGCCACGCTGGCGCCCATGGGCCGGCGGTCGCCCAGTGCCACCACATTGGCCTTGATGGGGTAGGCGCCCTGGGCACGCCAGGCGCACAACACGTCGTCATAACTGCGCAGCATCAAATACACCGTGTCTTCGGTGCTCGCCGCGAGCTCTTCCGCCACGCTGCGGACCTGCGGGAACTGCGCAATCGGGTTGGGCGCCGCCATGCCCAGCTCAAACAAACCACTGCCCAGCGCGTAGCGCCGGTTCTCCGGGCTTTGCCGCACCAGGCCCGCGAGCTGCAGCGAACGCAGGATGCGGTGCGCCGTGGGCCGGCTCAGGCTGGTGGCATGGCAGAGGTCCAGGATGCGGACGCCGGCAGCGCCTGTGCGGGCGATTTCACGCAAAAGCTCGCAGGCCCGGTCGACGGTCTGGGCGCCGGTGGAACTCTCTGCTTCGTGGTCGGTTTCATGCTTCATGGCTCGAGCATAAAGGCCAATCCGTAAAAAGTCCAAATAACGTACTAAAAATCAATTTCTATAAAAAATGGTATGCGGATGTGTGGCTTATGTTTTGAAATTAATCAGTAAATTTCTAGAATAAACAGGGAAAAATAAGTTCACATACAGGACTTATTTTCAGGATAAAGACCAAATACCCCATAAAACCAGGAGACATGAGATGAAATCAGGACGCCGTTTGATCGTGCTGGGCGCTTTGGCCGGCCTTGCTTTTGCGGGCGCTGCCCACGCGCAGGGCTACCCCACCAAGCCCATCCGCATCGTGTTGCCCTACAGCGCCGGCGGCCCCGCCGACGTGATGGTGCGTGCCATCAGCCAGAAGCTGGGCGACAGCTGGGGCCAGCCCTTTATCGTCGACAACAAGCCCGGCGCCAATGAAATCATCGCCGCCGACATCGTGGCCAAAAGCCCGGGCGACGGCTACACCTTCCTGGTGGCCTCCGACGGCGCCTACAGCCTGAACCAGAACCTGTATCCCAAGATCCCGTACGACCCGGTCAAGGACTTCGTGCCCGTCGCCAAGCTGGCCGTCGGCAACCTGATGCTGGTGACGCGCCCCGACTTCCCGGCCGCCAACGTCAAGGAGTTCATCGAGCAGGTCAAGCGCAACCCAGGCAAGTTCAACTACGGCTCCATAGGCGCGGGCGGCGTGAACCACCTTGCCTCGGCCTGGTTCAACAGCATCAACGGCCTGCAGATGGAACACGTGGCCTTCAAGGGCCTGCCGCCCGCCGTGCAGGAGCTGATGGCCGGCCGTATCGACGCGATGTTCGCGGTGACGGGCGGTGTCGCGCCTTTCCTGGAGACCAACAAGATCAAGGCGCTGGCCGTGTCGGGCCGCAACCGGCAGCCGGCTGCGCCCAATGTGCCGACCTTCGCCGAAGTCGGTTACCCCACGTTTGACGCGTCCTACTACTTCGGCGTGGTCGCGCCCAAGGGCACGCCGCCCGAGATCAGCGCCCGCTTTGCGCGCGACATGAGCAAGATCATCAATACCGCCGAGTTCAAGAGCAAATACCTGCAGCCGCTCGGCTTCGAGGCGGTGGGCGACACGCCGGAACAGTTCACGGCCTTCCTGAAAACCGATCGCGAACTCGGCGCGCAAAAGGTCAAGGTTTCCGGCGCCAAACTCGAGTAACACCGCTGCCCCTGAGAACCCCACGATGAAAAAAAACACCGAACTGCGCTCCGACATCGCCTGGGCCACGCCTGAGGCCATAGGCGTGCACGGCTACGACCTCTGCAATGACCTGATGGGCGAGGTCAACTTTGGCGACATGGCTTTCCTCGAAGTCACCGGCCGCCTGCCCGACGCGAACGAGTCGCGCATGTTCAACGCCATCCTGGTCACGCTGGTCGAGCACGGCATTGTGCCGTCGACGCTCGCCGCGCGCATGACCTATGCGGGTGCGCCCGAGGCCATGCAGGCGGCCGTCGCGGCCGGTTTGCTGGGCCTGGGCAGCGTCTTTGTCGGCTCAACGGAAGGTTCTGCGCGCATGCTGGCGGCGGCCTTGCCCGAGGGCCGGGGCGGGCAGGGCGCGCAGCCCGACTCGTCGCTGGCCGGCCTGGCCGAAGAGATCGTGAAAAGCCACAGGGCGGAGAAAAAAATCATCCCCGGCCTGGGCCACCCGATTCACAAACCGCTGGACCCGCGCACCCTGCGCTTGTTTGCGATTGCGCAGCAGACCGGCTTCCACGGCCGCTATGTGGCGCTGATGCAGTGCGTGGCCGATGCGGCCGGCGCCGCTTATGGCAAGCCGCTGCCCATCAACGCCACCGGCGCCATAGGCGCGCTGTGCTGCGAGATGGGCTTGTCCTGGAAGGTCTCGCACGGCCTGGGCGTGATGGCCCGCGCCGTCGGCCTGGTCGGCCATGTGCTGGAAGAAGCGAAGCAGCCCATGGCCATGGAGCTCTGGCACCGCGCCGAGGACGAGGCCACGGCACATTCGCGCGGCCAGCTTCGCGGCAAAGCCAATGGCGAGGGCAAGTGATCCATGCTGACACCGCTTGAAGTGCTGAAGCTTTACCCGCCGCACGGCGGCACGCTGGCGTCCATGCTGCGCAGCCGCGCGGCCGTGGCCAACGACCGTGAATTCATCGTCTACCAGGGCCGCTCGTATACCTATGCGCAGGTGCTCGAAGAAGTTCGGCGTGCCGCGGCCGTGCTGGTCGCCAAAGGCGTGAAAGAGGGCGACCGTGTCGGCGTGATGTCGCTGAACCACCCGTCCAGCGTGTTCGCGTTTTTTGCTTTGGCCGGGCTGGGGGCCGTCATGGTGCCGGTCAACCCCGACTATGGCGTGGAAGAAGCGCGTTACGTGCTCAATCATGCGGAGGTCTGCGGCGTCATCTGTTCCGAAGCCGCCTTGCCGACCGTGCAGGCCGCCTGCGAGGGACTTGCAAGCATGCCCTGGCTGATGCTGAGTGAAACCGCTTTTGTCGACGTGCCTGACAGCCTTGCCGCAGCGCCCGAACCGTTGGACAACCCCGACGCCACCTGCGTGTTCATCTACACCTCGGGCACCACGGGATTTCCCAAGGGCGTGATGCACAGCCAGCGCAGCCTGCTGACGGCCGGAGAGGGTTTTGTCGCGCGCATGCATCTGCAGCCCGACGACAGGCTGCTGTGCGTGCTGCCGCTGTTCCACATCAATGCGATTTTTTATTCGCTGGCCGGCTCGCTGGCGGCGGGCGCGACGCTGATCCTGGAGCCGAAATTCTCGGCCTCGAAGTTCTGGCAGACGGTGAAAGAAACCGGCGCCACCGAGGTCAACACCATCGCGGCGGCCAGCAGCATCCTGATGCGGCGCCCGCGCAGCGAGTACGTGCCGGGCCATCGCCTGCAAAAAATCTACGGGGCGCCGTTTGACGAGGAAACCTTCCGCGTCTTCCAGGACGAGTTCCACGTGGCCACGCTGATCGAAGGCTACGGCATGTCGGAAATCCCGGGCGCGCTGAACAACCCCTTTCCCGGGCCGCACAAGGTGCGCAGCATGGGCCAGCCCAGCCGGCATCCGGACCCGGCCGTGTCGCTGGCCGAGCTGCGCATCGCCGGCGACGACGGGCAGTTCCTGCCGCCGGGGCAAGTCGGTGAACTGGTGGTGCGCACGCCCATCGTGATGCAAGGCTACTTCCGTGACGAGGCGCAGACCCGAGCGGCTTTTCGCGACGGCTGGTTCCTCACGGGCGATCTGGCTTATGTCGATGAAGACAATTTTTTCTGGTTTGTCGCGCGCAAGAAAGACATCATCCGCAAGCGCGGTGAAAACATTTCAGGCGCGGAGCTGGACCGTGTCATCGGCAACCACCCCAGCGTGCTGGAGGCGGCCGCCATCCCGGTGCCGTCGGAGCTCGGCGAAGACGAGATCCTGGTGGCCGTGGTGTTGCGCCCCGGCATGACACTGGCGCATGAGGAGATCGCCCAGTGGTGCCGCGAAAGGCTGGCCGCGATCAAGGTGCCGCGTTATGTGGCGCTGGTGGATTCACTGCCGCATACGCCGACGCACCGCGTGGCCAAGTTCAAGATGCGGGAAGATGCTTCGCTCAGGGCGAAGGCCGTGGACCTGCAGGCCGTGACGTCGTGATGCCCTGAAAAGGGCTTAGCGCTTTTTCGTTTTGACCACGGCTTTGGCCGTGCTGCGCTTGATGGCCTTGACGTTGCCCTTGCCGCGGCTCGCCGAAGCGGCGTGGCTCTTGACCGGCAGGAACACCACCACCTGGTGACCCAGCTTGAAGGGACTGGAGGCGCTGACGTTGTTCCACTCGGCGACGCTGGCGGCGCTCAAGCCGTAGCGCTTGGCGATGGTGGCCACCGACTCGCCCTTGCGGGCCTTGACGGTGGTGCGCCGCGTCACGATTTCAGGCGCGAAAGACACCTGGGCGTTGTCGGCGACATGGCTGGTCACGTCGGTTTCGACCTTGGCCGAGCGCGGCACCAGCAGGGTGGAGCCGGCCTTGATCAGCATGCGCGGCGGGATGTTGTTGATGCCGCGCAGGTCGGCCTCGTTCATGCCGGTGCGGCGCGCCGCTTCGGCCGGGTTCATGGTGGCGGGGGCGGTCCAGGCCGTCCAGCTCGCGTACTGGCCCTGGCTGTAGGCCTCGAAGTTGCGCTGGAATACCGTGGCGTTGTCCCAGGGCAGCAGGATCTGCGGCGTGCCGGCGGCGATGATGACGGGGCGGTGCGCCGAGGGGTTCAGCGCCTTGAAGTCCTCGATCTTGACGTCGGCCAGGCGCGCGGCCAGGGCCACGTCGATGTCGCGCGTGATCTGCACCTGCTGGAAGTAGGGATGGTTTTCGATCAGCGGCAGCTCGGTGCGAAAGGCCTGCGGATTCGCGACGATGTTCTTGACGGCCTGCAGCTTGGGCACGTAGAGCCGGGTTTCGGCCGGCATGTTGAGGTCCAGGTAAGTGGTGCCCAGGCCGGCCTTCTGGTTTTTGGCGATGGCGCGGCCCACGCTGCCTTCGCCCCAGTTGTAGGCGGCCAGCGCCAGGTGCCAGTCGCCGAACATGCCGTAGAGTTTTTGCAGGTAGTCCAGCGCGGCACGCGTGGAGGCCAGCACGTCGCGGCGGTCGTCGCGGAAGGCGTTCTGCTTGAGGTCGAAATACTTGCCGGTGGCCGGCATGAACTGCCACATGCCGGCGGCCTTGGCGCTGGAGACGGCCTGCGGGTTGAAGGCGCTTTCGATGAAGGGCAGCAGGGCCAGCTCGGTGGGCATCTGGCGGCGTTCGAGTTCTTCAACGATGTGGAACAGGTATTTGCTGGAGCGCTCGGTCATGCGCTGGATGTAGTCGGGCCGGCTGGCGTACCACTGCTCTCGGTCGGTGACCAGCTCGTTTTGCAGGTCGGGCATCGCGAAGCCGCGGCGTATGCGGTCCCAGAGCTCCTTGGGCGGCTCGGTGGAGGCGACGTTCTGGTGCGAGCCCGCCTGGCCGGGTGTGATGGCTTGCAGCGGCCCGTTGGGCAGCAGGGGTTTGGTGGCGGGGCCGCCGGTGGTCAGCACCGGGTCGCTGGGCAGGCCGGGCGCCTGCGTGGCGCAACCGGCCAGCAGCGCCGCCGCGAGGACGAGAGCCAGCGAAACAATGCGGAAAACAGAGGAGGCGGGGGAGGCGAAAGCTGCAGTGGTGCGGGAGTGTGGCGTCATTTGAATTGGTTTTTCCACTGCCGGATGGCGGCAAATACGGTGGTGTCGTCACGGGCCGACGCATCAAAGTGCCGGGCAGCCGCCATGATAGTGGCTTGCCGGCTCCGCAAGAAGGGATTAATCAGCAATTCCTGGGCCATCGAGCTCGGCAAGGTCGGCAAGCCCTGCTCACGCAGGCGCACGCAGCGGGCCTGGTAGGCCGCCAGGTCGGCGTTGCCGGGCTCCACGGCCACGGCAAAGCGCAGGTTGCTGAGCGTGTATTCATGGGTGCAGCAGACCACGGTGTTGCCGGGCAGGGCGGCGAGCTTGTCGAGCGAGGCCAGCATTTGCGCCGGCGTGCCCTCAAACAAACGCCCGCAGCCGCCCGAAAACAGCGTGTCGCCGCAGAACAGCAGGGGCTTGCCGTTCACGTCGGGCGTGTAATAAGCGATGTGGCCGGCCGTGTGGCCGGGCACGTCGATGACCTGAAAATCGAAGCCGAGGGCGCGCGCCGTGTCGCCGCCCTTGAGGTGTGTGTAGGGCTTCGGAATGCGTTCGGTGGCCGGGCCCCAGACCTGGGCGCCCGTCGCCTCGCGAAGGGCATCGACGCCACCCGTGTGGTCCGCATGGTGGTGCGTGACTAGAATCGACTCCAGTTGCAATGCGTGCTCGTCCAAAGCGCGCAGCACGGGCCCGGCATCTCCCGGATCCACAACCAGGGCGCGCTTGCCGTCATGCAACAGCCAGAGGTAGTTGTCTTCGAAGGCGGGAATGGGGATCAAATACATGCGGTGTCTCGATGGGCTCTGAAATTATAGGTTTGACCGACTGGCTGAAGACGCCGCCGGGCGCTTATCTTCTGGACTGGGAACGCACGCATTTCGACGAGGCCGTCAGCGACGTCTTCGGCTACCACGCGCTGCAACTGGGCCTGCAGGAAATCGACGCCTTGCAGGCCAACCGCATGCCGCACAAATGGCTGGCGCTTGAATCCATGCCTTTACTGCCCGCGCCCGGTGAGGGTGCGACCGCCGTCCCGGCCACAAGTTCCCGGCGCGCGGCCTTGCTGACCGATTCGGGCGCGCTGCCCTTCCCGGAAAGCAGCCTGGACCTGGTGGTGCTGCCGCATACGCTGGAGCTCAGCCGCGACCCGCATGCCACGCTGCGAGAAGTCAGCCGCGTGCTGGTGCCCGAGGGCCGTGTGGTCATCAGCGGGCTGAACCCCACCAGCCTCTGGGGCCTGCGCCAGCGCCGCGCCCATCTGTACCAGCGCCTGGGTTACGACAATCTCTACCTGCCCGAGACGGGCGAGTTCATCGGCTACTGGCGCCTGCGCGACTGGCTGCGGCTGCTGGACTTTGAGGTAGAGTCGGGGCGCTTCGGCTGCTACCGCCCGGCGCTGACCAGCCAGGCATGGCTGGACCGCTTCGAGTGGATGGATGCGGCGGGCGCGCGCTGGTGGCCTATCTTCGGCGCCGTGTACTTTCTCGCGGCGGTCAAGCGCGTGCGGGGCGTGCGGCTGCTGGAGCCCGCCTGGAAAACACGTAAAGTCCCGGCTGCGGCGCCGGCCGCTGTGGCCAACAAGGAGCCGGCGACACGGTCGCGGCCTCCGGCCTGAATCTATTTTTTCTTCTTTCTTTTTTTCATCGCCGGGCATGAGCGCGGCGTTTTCACAAGCCAACACCACACATGACCGATTTGTCCACCAGCCCAGCCGCCACACCGCAGCCCGTCGTCATCTACACCGACGGCGCATGTAAGGGTAATCCCGGCCCCGGCGGCTGGGGCGCGCTGCTGTCCCAGGGCGGGACCGAAAAAGAGCTGTTCGGCGGCGAGCTGGGCACCACCAACAACCGCATGGAAATGATGGCCGTCATCGAGGCGCTGACGGCGCTCAAGCGGCCCTGCAGCGTGACGCTCTACCTCGACAGCGAATACGTGCGCAAGGGCATCACCGAATGGATCCACGGCTGGAAGGCGCGCGGCTGGCGCACGGCGGCCAAGGCGCCGGTCAAGAACGTGGACCTGTGGCAGCGCCTGGACGCGCTGGTGAGCTCCAGCGGCCACAAGATCGACTGGCGCTGGGTCAAGGGCCATGCGGGCGACCCAGGCAATGAGCGCGCCGATGCGCTGGCCAACAAGGGCGTGGAACGCGCGCTGGGCAGGTTGTAACAAGCCGCCATGATCGGCGCCGCGGCGCCACCGAAAAAAGCACATAAGCACATGCGCAAAAAACCGCACCATAAGCGTACATAGCGTTTGCACCAATAGCGCCCGCCCGTAGGGCGAAAAGCGTTGTAAAGCGACTGCGCTTACCCCTTACCCTGGCCCCGAAAAGGGCGCTTGCGCCATGGTGTCCTGCTACATTGGAAGTTTGTATCTTTGTATAACAAGTTTTCCTCCCCATGGCATCAAAAGTAATCTATACAGCGGTCGCCGTAGCGGGCATTGCGGTCGCATCGGGCGCCGCCTGGTGGCTGCAGAAACCCAAGGCGCCGGGCAATGCCGCGGGGGCGTCAGCGCCGGCCGCCGGCAATGGCGCTGCAGCGGGAAAACCCATCACTGTTGAAGCCGCCAAGGTGGAAATCGCCAGGCTGTCGGACGACACCCAGGCCGTGGGAAGCTTGCGTTCGCGCCGCGGCGTGGTGTTGCGGCCCGAGGTCAGCGGGCGCATCACCCAGCTCAACTTCACCGACGGCCAGCGTGTGCGCAAAGGCCAGGTGCTGGTGCAGTTCGACGACCAGCTGCCGCGCGCCCAGGTGCAGCAAAGCCAGGCCGAGCTGTCGATTGCCCAGGCCAACCAGAAGCGCAACCAGGAGCTGGTGGCGCAGAACTTCATCAGCCAGCGCTCGCTCGACGAAAGCGCCGCCAACCTGCAGGTGGCCGAAGCCAAGCTGTCGCTGGCCAGGGCCACGGCGGCCCGCCTGAAAATCATCGCGCCTTTTGACGGCATGGTCGGCATACGGCAAGTCAACGTCGGCGACTACTTGAAAGACGGCGCGGACATCGTCAACGTCGAGGACATCGAAGCGATTTTTGTCGACTTCCGCCTGCCGGAACGTTTCCAGAACAAGATCAAGCGCGGCCAGACGGCGATGCTCGACATCGATGCCTTGCCCGGGCGCAAGTACAGCGCGCAAATCCAGGCCATAGACCCGCTGATCGACGCCAACGGCCGCTCCATCGGCATACGCGGCTGCATCGACAACCGCCAGCTGCAGTTGCGCCCCGGCATGTTCGCGCGCGTCAACACCGTGTTCGGCGTGCGCGAGAACGCCCGCGTGGTGCCCGAGGAGGCGATTGTTCCGCAAGGCGCGCGGCAGTTCGTCATCAAGCTGCTGGAAGGCCCGAACGCGCAGACCCGCACGACCAAGCGCGTGGAAGTGAAGGTCGGCCTGCGCAGCCCCGGCAAGGTCGAGATCCTTGAAGGCCTGGAAGCCGGCGATGTGGTGGTGGCCACGGGCCAGCAGCGCGTGCAGCGCGACGGCACGGTGGTGAGCATCGTCGACCTGGCCGCGAATGCTTCCACCCGCACAAGCAATGGAACGGGCAACGGCAAAGCGGCCGCTGCGCCGGTGTCACAAGCCGCCTCGGCAGCCGCCGCACCAGGCGCGCCGGAGGCCGCCACCGCTCCAGCGAAAACCGCCGTAGCCGTAGCGGCCCCTGCCGCCCAGCATGCGCCATTGACCGGTCCCAACCCCTGCGGCGTAGTGGTGTCCGAGGCCCGTGGCGCCTTGGTCCCGGTGCGCAGCGTGGCGCCCGCCGAACGCAGCCCGGCCGCCCCGCCGGCGCGCGACCCGACCTGAACGCGACGAGCCATAGCTTTCACACATCCCTATGCAACTCGCTGAAGTCTCCATACGCCGCCCGGTCTTCGCCACCGTGCTGTCGCTGCTGATCGTGCTGATAGGCGCGGTGAGTTTCAACCGCCTGACGGTGCGCGAGTACCCCAAGATCGACGAGCCCGTCGTGACTGTCAGCGTGCGCTACGTGGGCGCCTCCGCCGAGGTGATCGAATCGCAGGTCACCAAACCGCTGGAAGACTCGATCGCGGGCATCGACGGCGTGGACGTGATCACCTCCATCAGCCGCGCCGACCAGGCGCAGATCAGCGTGCGCTTCCGCCTCGAAAAGGACGCCGACTCGGCGGCAGCCGAGGTGCGCGACCGCACTTCGCGCGTGCGCAACCGCCTGCCGCAGGCGATTGAAGAGCCGGTGATCGCCAAGGTCGAGGCCGACGCCTTCCCGGTGATCCAGCTGGCTTTTTCCAGCGAGTCGATGACGCCGCTGCAGATCAACGACCTGGTCAACCGCATCGTCAAGCCGCGCCTGCAGACCGTGACCGGCGTGGCCGACGTGCGCATCTTCGGCGAGCGCAAATACGCCATGCGCGTCTGGCTGGATACCGACAAGCTGGCCGCCTACCGCCTCACCACGCAGGATGTGGAAGACGCGATACGCCGCAGCAACCTCGAGTTGCCGGCCGGCCGCATCGAGTCGCAGCAGCGCGAGTTCAGCGTGACGTCCCAGACCGACCTCGTGCGTCCCGGCCAGTTCGGCGAGATCGTGGTCAAGAACGTCAACGGCTTTTCGGTCAAGATACGCGACGTCGCGCGGGTGCAGGAAGGCGCGGCCGACGAACGCACGGCCGTGCGCCTGAACGGCCGCTCCGCGGTGGCGGTGGGCGTGATCCGCCAGGCGACGGCCAACCCGCTGGATTTGTCCAAAGGCGTGCGCGACGCCCTCCCCAAGCTGCAGGCCGACCTGCCGCCTGACATGCTGATCGACGTCGCCAACGACAACTCGGTGTTCATCGACCGCTCGGTGAAGAACGTCTACCGCACCATCGCCGAGGCCATCATCCTGGTGGCGCTGGTGATTTTTGTCTTCCTGCGCACCATGCGCGCCTCCATCATTCCCATCGTGACGATTCCGGTCAGCCTGATCGGCACCTTCGCCCTGATGGCGCTGGCGGGCTTCACCATCAACACGCTGACGCTGCTCGCGCTGGTGCTGGCCATCGGCCTGGTGGTGGACGACGCCATCGTGATGCTGGAGAACATCTTCCGCCACATCGAAGAGGGCATGGACCCTTTCTCGGCCGGCATCAAGGGCGCGCGCGAAATCGGCTTTGCCGTGATCACCATGACGGCCACGCTGGTGGCCGTGTACGCGCCGCTGGCCTTCACGCCGGGGCGCACCGGGCGGCTCTTTGTGGAATTCGCGCTGGCGCTGGCCGGCGCCGTGGTGGTGTCTGGCTTTGTGGCGCTCACGCTCACGCCCATGTTGTGCACGCAGTTGCTCAAGCACAACCCCAAGCCCAATCGTTTTGACCGCACCATGGAGACGGTGCTGACCGCCATCTCCGACCGCTACGGCAACCTGCTGCGCTGGATCGTCACCAAACGCTGGGAGCCTTCAGGCGCGACGCCGGGCTGGGGCCAGAAGGTCCGGGCGTTTGCCTTCCAGGCGCGCTGGATCGTGCTGGGCGTCATGCTGGCCAGCGCGGCCGCGATTGCGCTGATCTTCCCGACCATGAAGCAGGAACTCTCGCCGATTGAAGACCGCGGCGTGATCCTGGCCAACGTGACCGCGCCCGACGGCGCCACGCTGGACTACACCAACCGCTATGCCAAGGCACTCGAAAAAATCGGCGAGCCTTTCCCCGAGTTTGACCGCATCTTCGCCAACATCGGCAACCCCACCGTGGCCCAGGCCAGCGTGGTCTACCGCACCGTGGACTGGGACGAACGCAAGCGCACCACCATCGACATGGCGAAAGAGTTGCAGCCCAAGTTCAATGCGCTGCCCGGCGTCAACGTCTTCACCATCACGCCGCCCTCGCTAGGGCAGGGCTTTCGCGACCGGCCGCTGAATTTCGTGATCCAGACCTCCGACAGCTACCAGAACCTCAACGCCATCACGCGCCAGATGCTCGACGAGATCGCCAAGAACCCCGGCATCGTTTCGACCGACGTGGACCTGCGGCTCAACAAGCCAGAACTGCGCATCGAGGTCGAGCGCGACAAGGCCGCCGACCTGGGCGTGAGCGTCGAAGTGGTGGCCAAGGCGATCGAGACCCTGCTGGGCGGGCGCAACGTGACGCGCTACAAACGCGACGGCGAACAATACGACGTGATCGTGCAGACCCAGGCCAGCGGGCGCACCACGCCCGACGACATCGACCGCATCTACGTGCGCGGCCGCAACGACGCGATGATCCCGCTGTCGGCGCTGGTCAAGGTGCGTGAAAGCGTTTCGCCGCGCGAACTGAATCACTTCGGCCAGCGGCGCTCGGTGTCTTTCACCGCCAGTTTGTCCAGCGATTACTCGCTGGGCCAGGCGCTGCGCTTCATGGACGAAACCGCCGCCAAGATACTCAAGACCGGTTACAGCACGGACCTGAACGGCACCTCGCGCGAGTTCCGCAACTCGCAGGGCGCGCTGGCCATCGTCTTTGTGCTGGCGCTGCTGTTTATTTTCCTGGTGCTGGCGGCGCAGTTTGAAAGCTTTGTCGACCCGCTGGTGATCATGCTGTCGGTGCCGCTGTCCATGCTGGGGGCCTTGCTGGCGCTCAAGTGGACGGGCGGCTCGCTCAATGTGTATTCACAGATCGGGCTGATCACGCTGGTCGGCCTGATCACCAAACACGGCATTTTGATCGTCGAGTTCACCAACCAGTTGCGCGGCCAGGGCATGGAAATGATCGACGCCGTGGTCAAGGCCTCGTCGCAGCGCCTGCGTCCCATCATGATGACCACAGGCGCCATGGTGCTGGGCGCCTTGCCGCTGGCGCTGTCGCACGGGGCAGGCGCCGAAAGCCGCATGCAGATCGGCTGGGTCATCGTGGGCGGCATGTCGCTGGGCAGCGTGCTGGCCGTGTTCGTCGTGCCCACCATGTACACGCTGTTTGCGCGCAAGGCGATTCCGGGTGCGAACAAGGCGATAGCCAAGGAACAACCGGATGCGCATCATCTTGAGCATCCCGAGTACATAGCCAAATAAGCCCTCCGGCATATCACCTTTCCCGCTCGCCCTGAGGTAGCTAGGGGCCGGTGCGGCACAGGGCGCGGCTACCCTCAGCCCGAACGGCAAGAAACGAGATTTTTAATGCAAACGCCCTCTGAGGAGGGCGTTTTTTATGGGAGCGCCTGTTTTTGCAGGCTTGCTGGATCGCTTTACGGCAGGCGTGATTCGAGCTGGTGCAGTTCGGCCACGGTGTTGGCGTTGAAAAAGCTGTTGGTGCTGTCGCCGGGCCGGTCAAACGGCACGAGGGCGGTTTTGTGCCGGGCCGTCCAGTCGCCTATCTTGCGGCCGCCGGCGTGGGTGAAGCGCAGCAGGCTTTCGAGCATGTGGGTGCCCATCAGGCAAAACACCGGCTGCGGCCTGAGCTGGCCGTCTTCCTCGGGCGCGGCGGCCACGGCAAAGTCGGCGCCGTCCCGCACAAAGGCCTGGGCCAGGCGCTCGACAAGGTCTTCCGGGAACAACGGCGTGTCGCAAGGCACGGTGAGCAGGTAAGGGGTTTCGCAGCGCTCCAGGCCGGTGAGGAAGCCGGCCAGCGGGCCTGCGAATTCGCCCAGGCTGGTGCTGTCGGTCCAGACCGGCACGCCGAAGGCCTCGTAGGCTGCCAAGTTGCGGTTGGCGTTGATCATGACCTCGCCGACCTGCGGCGACAGACGCATCAGCGTGTGCAGGGCCAGCGGCACGCCGTTGAAGTTCTGCAGGCCCTTGTCGGCACCGCCCATGCGAGAGCCACGTCCGCCGGCCAGGATCACGCCGGTGATGCTTTCGGCGTGAATGGGAACGGGTGGACGAGTATTCTTCAAAGCAGAATCCTGGACAGACCAAACAGCCGCTTAAACCAGCCAGGGCCGCGGAACCGGCTTTGCCGGGCCGCAGGCGCAGCGGCCCCCTCGGGGGGCAGCGCATTACACGAAGTGAAAAGCGTGGGGGCCATATTTAGCCGCCTATGTAACTCATTTCGACGCGCTTGGCGCTGGTATCAGGAGGGCTTGTGTCTGCAGGCAGCGCGGCGCGCAGTTCCGAATAGCGGTCGTCGCGCCCCTGCCAGATATGGGCCACAGCTGCCGCGATCTGGTCGTCGTCATAGCCGCCGCGCAGCAGGGCGCGCAAATCCTGGCCCTGGCTGGCGAAGAGACACAGGAAGAGCTTGCCTTCGGTGGACAGCCGCGCCCGGTTGCAGTCGCCGCAAAAAGCCTGGGTCACGCTGCTGATCACGCCGATCTCGCCCGCGCCGTCGGCATAACGCCAGCGCTCGGCGGTTTCGCCGGTGTAGTTGGGGTTGACGGCGGTGAGCGGGAATTCGGCGTTCAGGCGCTCCACCACCTGGGCCGAGGGCAGGACTTCGTCCATGCGCCAGCCGTTGGTGGCGCCCACGTCCATGTATTCGATAAAGCGCAGCACCGCGCCGGTGTGGCGGAAATGCCGGGCCATGGGCAGGATTTCCGCGTCGTTGGTGCCGCGTTTGACCACCATGTTGACCTTGAGCGGCGAGAGGCCCACTTTTTGCGCCGCTTCAATGCCCTTGAGCACGTCGGCGACCGGGAAGTCCACATCGTTCATGCGGCGGAAGGTGGCGTCGTCCAGCGCGTCCAGGCTCACGGTGACGCGCTGCAGGCCGGCGTCCTTGAGCGACTGGGCTTTTTTGGCCAGCAGGGATGCGTTGGTGGTCAGCGTGATGTCCAGCGGCTTGCCCTGCGGCGTCTGCAGCTTGGCCAGCATTTCGATCAGCACCTCCAGGTGCTTGCGCAGCAGCGGTTCGCCGCCGGTCAGCCGGATTTTTTCGACCCCGTGCGCCACGAAGACCTTCGCCAGGCGGGCGATTTCCTCAAAACTGAGCAGTGAGGTCTGCGGCAGGAAGGCGTAGTCCTTGTCGAACACCTCGCGCGGCATGCAGTAGCTGCAGCGGAAGTTGCAGCGGTCGGTCACGCTGATGCGTAAATCCCGCAGCGGCCGGCCCCGCGTATCGCTCAAAAGGCCGGTAGGCGCCGCCAGCCGGGCAGGGATATGCGGCACGCGGCTGGCGTAGCGGATATCGGCGAGCGGAATTACCTTGTCTCTTGTCATCGTGGGGCCCTGAGGGCGAATTTACTCCATTGGGCCGCCCAAGGCGCCAAAAAAAGGCTTTGTCCCCAGGGCTTGGGCGTTATTGCGCCAGCCTCTGGGGCTCTCCTTCAAGCAGGGGCCGCGGAACCGGCTTTGCCGGGCCGCAGGCGCAGCGCCCCCTCGGGGGGCAGGGAGCTACACGAAGTGAGCGACCGTGGGGGCTATACACACCGGGCGCCGTCGACCTCTATGCAGACCCCGCTGATGAAATCGGCCTCGTCACTGGCCAGGTAAAGCGCCGCGTTCGCCACGTCCAGCGCCGTCGAAAACCGCCCCAGCGGGATGCTGGCGCGAAAGCGCGCCTTGCGCTCCTCGTCCAGCGGGCCGCCGGCGAATTCGGCGGACAGGCCGGTGTCAGGGTTGAACACCGGGTTGATGCAGTTCACGCGGATGTTGTCGGGGCCGAGTTCGGCCGCCAGCGACTTGGAGGTGGTTATGACGGCCCCCTTGGAGCCGTTGTACCAGGTCAGCCCCGGGCGCGGGCGCACGCCGGCCGTGGAGGCGATGTTGATGAAGCTGCCGCCGCCCAGGCTGCGGAACACCGGCGTGGCGTGGATGGTGGCCAGGTAAATGCTTTTGACGTTGATGGCGTAGCACTTGTCGAAATCGTCTTCGCTGACGTCGAGCGCGGGCTGGTTGCGGTGCGTCCAGCCGGCGTTGTTGACCATCACGTCGAGCCGGCCGTGGCGCTGCACGGCGGCGTCGATCAGGGCCTTGACCTCGGCGGACTTCGTCACGTCGGCCGCGAAGAAGGAGGCCGTGCCGCCGGCCTTGACGATGGCGGCCACGACTTTTTCGCCCAGCGCGACGTTGATGTCGTTGACGATGACCTTGGCGCCTTCAGCGGCGAGGCGCCGGGCAATGCCTTCACCGATGCCGCCTCCGGAGCCGGTCACGATGATGGATTTGTCTTTGACCCGCATGGGTTTGTCTCCAGGTTTTATGAATTTTTGAGAACTGATACGTGAGCTTATTACATCGCCGCCCCTGGGGCCGGGACATGATGCGGCGCTCAGCCGTGGCGGACCGCCACCGTCTTCAGCGTCGTGAAGCCGTACAGCGCTTCAAAGCCTTTTTCGCGCCCATAGCCCGAGGACTTCACGCCGCCGAAAGGCAGTTCCACGCCGCCGCCGGCGCCGTAGTTGTTGATGAAGACCTGGCCGCTCTTGACGCGTTTGGCCATGCGGAACTGGCGCGCGCCGTCGCGCGTCCAGATGCCGGCGACCAGCCCGAATTGCGTGGCGTTGGCGAGTTCCACGGCGTGGTTCTCGTCCTTGAAGCTCATGGCGCACAGCACCGGGCCGAAGACTTCTTCCTGGGCGAGGCGGTGCGTCACCGGCACGTCGCGCAGCAGCGTGGGGGCCTGGTAAAAGCCGGTGTCGGGCGCTTCGTCGACGATCTGGCCCTGGGCCACCATGGCGATGTTGGCAACCTGCGCATCGCTTAAAAAATCCCAGACGCGCTGCTGCTGGCTTTGCCGGATCAGCGGGCCCACGTCCAGATCCATGGCGGCGGGGCCGACGCGCAGGTTTTCAAAGGCATGGCCCAGGCGCTGGAGCAAGGGCTCGTAAATCGCCTGCTCCACCAGCAGGCGGGAGCCGGCCGAGCAGGTCTGGCCGGCGTTCTGCACGATGGCGTTGATGATGGCGGGGATCGCGGCGTCGAGGTCGGCGTCGGCAAAGACGATCTGCGGGCTTTTGCCCCCCAGCTCCAGCGTGACGGGGCAGTGGCGCTCGGCGGCCACCTGCTGAATGAGCGTGCCCACGCTGGGGCTGCCGGTGAAGCTGATGTGGTCTATGCCCTTGTGGCGCGCCAGCGCGTCGCCCACCTCATGGCCGTAGCCGGTCACGATGTTGATGGCGCCGGCCGGGAAGCCGACCTCGGCGGCGAGCTGCGCCACACGGATCAGGGACAGGCAGGCGTCCTCGGCCGGCTTGACCACGCAGACGTTGCCCGCGGCCAGTGCGCCGCCCACGCTGCGGCCGAATATCTGCATGGGGTAGTTCCAGGGGATCACGTGGCCGGTGACGCCGTGCGGCTCGCGCCAGGTCATCACGCTGTAGCCGTCCAGGTAGGGAATGGTGTCGCCGTGCAGCTTGTCGCAGGCGCCGGCGTAGAACTCGAAATAGCGCGCCAGGGCCACCGCGTCGGCGCGCGCCTGCCGGGTCGGCTTGCCGCAATCGCGTTGCTCCAGCAGCGCCAGCTCTTCGGCATGCTCGGCCACCTTGGCCGAGAGCCGCATCAGCAGGCGCCCGCGCTCGGCCGCGCTGAAGCGGCTCCAGACCAGGTCCAGGCATTCGCGCGCGCTGCGCACGGCGGTGTCGATGTCGTGCGCGTTGCTGCGCTGGATTTCGTCAAACACCTGGCCGTCAGATGGGTCGATGACGGGAATGGTTTTGCCGGAGACGGAGGGGAGGGAGGCGTTAGCGATGAAATTGAGCTGCATGCGTATGATTTTGCGCGAAAGTGAAGAAGCGCGCCTTGGCAAAGACCCGTGAAAAAGCCCGCCGGAGCGGGCTGTTGTTTTGAAGGGCGCGGGCTTCTTTATTTGGAAGCCGCCGGCGCTGGGGTGGCCGCCGTGTCGGGCGTGGACGCCGGGGCCATCATGGTGGGCGCGGCAGGCGTTGCGGCCGGCGCGCTGATGGCCGCCGGCGCCGCCATGGGCGCTGCCGGGGCCGCCGCGGCGTCGCCGCTGTGGAACTTCATCACCAGCGGAACGATGAGCAGCGCCACGATGTTGATGATCTTGATCAGCGGGTTCACGGCCGGGCCGGCGGTGTCCTTGTAGGGGTCGCCCACGGTGTCGCCGGTCACGGCGGCCTTGTGTGCCTCCGAGCCTTTGCCGCCATGGTTGCCGTCTTCAATGTATTTCTTGGCGTTGTCCCAGGCGCCGCCGCCGGTGCACATCGAGATGGCCACAAAGAGGCCGGTCACGATGGTGCCCATCAGCAGGCCGCCCAGGGCTTGGGGCCCAAGCGCCAGGCCGACCACGATGGGCACCACCACGGGCAGCAGCGAGGGAATCATCATTTCCTTGATGGCGGCCGTGGTCAGCATGTCGACCGCGGTGTCGTACTCGGGCTTGCCCGTGCCGTCCATGATGCCCTTGATGTCGCGGAACTGGCGGCGCACTTCGACCACCACGGCGCCGGCGGCACGGCCCACGGCCTCCATGGCCATGGCGCCGAACAGGTAGGGAATCAGGCCGCCTATGAAGAGGCCGACGATGACCTTGGGATTGCTCAGGTCGAAGCTGACCACGCTGCCGTAGGCTTCGAGCTTGTGCGTGTAGTCGGCAAACAGCACCAGCGCCGCCAGGCCGGCCGAGCCGATGGCATAACCCTTGGTCACGGCCTTGGTGGTGTTGCCCACGGCGTCCAGCGGGTCGGTGATGTCGCGCACGCTGCTGGGCAGCTCGGCCATTTCGGCGATGCCGCCGGCGTTGTCGGTGATGGGGCCGTAGGCGTCCAGTGCGACCACGATGCCGGCCATGCTGAGCATGGAAGTCGCCGCAATCGCGATGCCGTACAGGCCCGCGAGCCCGTAGGAGGTCAGGATGGCGATGCAGACAAAGATCACGGGCCAGGCGGTGGAGCGCATGGACACGCCCAGGCCGGCAATGATGTTGGTGCCGTGGCCGGTGGTCGATGCCTGCGCGATGTGCTGCACGGGCTTGTATTGCGTGCCGGTGTAGTACTCGGTGACCCAGCACAAGGCGCCGGTCAGGATCAGGCCGACCGCGCAGGCGCCGAACAGGCGCATCTGCGTGCCGGAGGCCATCACGGCGTCGTCAGGCATCAGCGCCTTGGTCACGAAATAAAACGCGATGAGCGACAGCACGCCGGCGATGGCCAGGCCTTTGTACAGCGCGGGCATCACGTTCGTCATGCCGGGCGAGGCCTTGACGAAGAAGCAGCCGATGATGGACGCGATGATGGAGACACCGCCCAGCGCCAGCGGATAGGCCACGGCGGTGGTGCCGGCATTGGCCAGCAACAGGGCGCCCAGCACCATGGTGGCGATCAGCGTGACCGCATAGGTTTCAAACAGGTCGGCCGCCATACCGGCGCAGTCGCCCACGTTGTCGCCGACGTTGTCGGCAATCACCGCCGGGTTGCGCGGGTCGTCTTCAGGGATGCCGGCTTCCACCTTGCCCACCAGGTCGGCGCCGACGTCGGCGCCCTTGGTGAAGATGCCGCCGCCCAGCCGGGCGAAGATGGAGATCAGCGAGGAGCCGAAGGCAAAGCCGATCAGCGGATTCAGCACGGCCGGCAGTTTGGCGTCCGCAGGAGCCGCACCGGCGAGAAACCAGTAAAAGCCGGTTACCCCCAACAGGCCCAAGCCCACGACCAGCATGCCGGTGATGGCGCCGCCGCGGAAGGCGACGTCCAGCGCGGGGCCAATGCCCTTGGTGGCGGCCTGTGCGGTGCGCACGTTGGCGCGCACCGAGACGTTCATGCCGATAAAGCCGCAGGCGCCCGAGAGCACCGCGCCGACCACGAAACCGGCGGCGGTCTTGACGTCAAGGAAGAGGCCTATGAGCACCGCGAGGATGACGCCGACGATGGCGATGGTTTTGTATTGCCGCGCGAGGTAGGCGGCGGCGCCGGTCTGGATGGCGGCTGCAATCTCCTGCATGCGCGCATTGCCTGCGTCCTGGGAAAGAATCCAGCTGCGTGCCCAGAAGCCGTACCCGACGGCGATCAGTCCGCAGACCAGCGCAAGAATGAGCGCCGAGTTGCCTGTCATAGCTGACATGTGAAATCTCCTACGTTGTTTTTCGCTTGGAGGGGGTGCCACGCTAGCGGTGCCCCCGCTGCGTTGCTTCCTCGTTGCCTGTGTCACGTATGGAGACAAGGTCGATTGGCCAACTCGCGAAATTTAACGCGAAAACGTGACAAGTTCGCGATGCGTCAGCCCTGAATCAGTAAAATGAGGGTAAATACCGAGCAGTCGGTAGCCATTGGTTATTACTTCAAGCGTTTGTCCATGCGGCCTGAAGTCTTCATTCATTTCCTTTCCTTTCATTTCTTTCCCTTCAACACAACCTCAAGCGACCATGTCCCTCGATAAAGTTTCTCCCGGTAAAAACGTTCCTGAATCTTTCAACGTGATCATCGAAATCCCGATGAACGCCGACCCGGTGAAGTACGAGGTGGACAAGGAGTCCGGCGCGATTTTCGTGGACCGCTTCATGAGCACCTCCATGCACTACCCGACCAACTACGGTTATGTGCCCAAGACCATCAGCGGCGACGGCGACCCGGTCGACGTGCTGGTGATCACGCCCGTGCCGCTGATCCCCGGCGTGGTGGTGACCTGCCGCGCCATCGGCATCCTGAAGATGGAAGACGAAGCCGGCGAAGACGGCAAAGTGCTGGCCGTGCCCATCGACAAGAAATGCTCGCTCTACACGCAGTGGCAAAAGCCTGAAGACATGAACCCGCTGCGCCTGAAAACCATCTCCCATTTCTTTGAGCACTACAAAGACCTGGAAGAAGGCAAGTGGGTCAAGGTGCTGGGCTGGGAAGGCCCGGACGCTGCCAAGAAAGAAATCACCGATGGCATCGCGAACTACGCCAAGCTCTGAGAACCTCGGGTTCGAATAAAAAAAGCGCCTGCAGGTTTTCCTGCAGGCGCTTTTTTTTTCGGCGGACGGAAAGGTTTTTACGTCGCTTGAGCCGGCGCAGGGTAGACCAGGCCGTGCAACCGTCCCTTGTCTTCGCGCGCAAAGGGTTTCCAGCCACCTTCAGGCTGGGCCAGCCTGTCGGCCACCGCCCACCAGGCGCTGGGGTTGACGCCCATGCCGATGTGGCTGGCCAGCACTTCGATGTTTTCGGTGTGCCGGTTGATGGCGCTGGGCGCCTGGATGCTGGCTTGCCAGGCCACCACGCCGTCGCTGCGCGAATAGATGCTGGTGGTCGGCACGGGCGGCGCGGCGGGCAGGTCGTAGTTTTCGGATTCACGCTCCACGCTGCGGCCGCTGGTGAGTTCGTAAATGCGCCAGGCATTCGTGGCCTTGTGCGAGCCCGCAAAGGGCGTTCCCAGCGTGATCACGCAGCGCACTTTGTCCGGCATTTCCTTGGCCAGTTCGCGCGCATACACACCGCCCAGGCTCCAGCCAATCAGGCTGACCTTGCGGCCTGTGGCATCAAAGGTGCGGCTGAGGCTGTCGCGGGCTTCCTCGAGCACACCGGCGCGCGGGCCGAAGTTGAAACCCTGTTCCCAGCCCCAGGGTTTGTAATTGAGCGACTGGATGTAGTGGCGCAGCGGCACGGTGGTGGCGTCGTTGGCCGACAGGCCCGGGAACACCATGACGGCATGGCCGTCACCACGCGGCGCGCGGGCCAGCAGCGGCCAGGCGGGCAGCAGGGCGCCGAATTCCCAGAACGCGCGCAACTCAAGCGCCAGCAGCCAGGCGCTGGGCGGAACATTGTGCCGGGACGGCTTTGAGGGGTCTTGGGGAGAGGCGGACGGATTTCGCTTGGATGACGGGCTTGCCATGGCGTGGGGCATTGGTTGTTTTTGGAGTTTTGACTCAAACAGTATGGAGCTGCTTGCGCTTGTTTACAGAGGGAGCCGCCTCTAACTTTGCGCGTTTCGCGGTGGATTTCGTCACGTTAGGGACAGCGGCCTTGCGGGTTTTTACCGGGGCGGCCTTTTTAGTGACCTTCTTCGCGGCGACTTTGGCTGTCTTTGCCGGTGTAGCCGCGGGTGCTGCCGGCGTCGCGCCGGCCATCAGCGTCTGTGCCTGCTTGAAGGCATCCTCGATCGACCTGGCCAGGTCTTTGGCATGCGGCAGCGCCTTCTTGTCGGCAATGATGCCGAAGTCCACATGGTCGGCGTAGGTCTGGATGGTAATGTTGAGCGCCAGGCCGTGCAGGATGATGGACAGCGGGTGGAAGGTCAGGAATTTTGCGCCGGCCAGGTAGAGCGGCACCGGTGGGCCCGGCACGTTGGAAATCGCGAGGTTGGCCACCATGGGCAGGCGGCTGGCCATGCCGCTTTTGCCGTAGGCATTGAGCGCCATCTTGGCGGCGCCGCCCACCAGCCAGGGCGCCAGCAGCGACGGGTAGTCGGTCGGCAACAGGCCTTTGAGGCTTTGCATGGAGATTTTCACCTTCGCGGTGGAGGCCATGATGGCGTTCATGCGCTTGAGTGGATGCGCCAGGTGTGTGCCCAGCTCGACCAGGCTCATGCTGACCTGGTTGCCCAGGTTGCTGGCATCGGTGGCGCCGGCTTCGCGCAGCGACACCGGCATGGCGGCCACCAGCGATTTTTTAGGCAGGCTGTGGTGCTGCGTGAGGTAGCTGCGCAGCGCGGTCGAGCAGATCCACAGCACCATGTCGTTGAACGAGCCTCCCACCGCCTTGCCCATGGCCTTGGTCTCGCCCAGCGGGATGGTGGCGGTGACGAAGACGCGGCCCGAGCCTATGCCGGCGTTGAAGGGCGTGGCTGGCGCCAGCTTCATGGGCATCTTGGCCGTGACGCCGCTGGCGGAGCTGCCCATGGACTGCCTGGCCAGCGTGCTGCCGACAGTGCTGGCCACGGCGGGCAGCGATTTGGCAACTTTCGCCAGCTGCCCCAGCGAACTGGAAAACACCGAGCCGATCATCTTGCCGAGCTTGAGGTCGGACTCCAGCTTGCGGCGCCGGTCCGGGTCGGGCGGCGCCACCTCGCGCGGCTGCGGGCTTAAATCCAGCATGGCGTTGGCCAGCATGACGCCGCCCTTGCCGTCCAGCGCGGCATGGTGGATCTTGGAGAAAAATCCCGCCACAATGCCGCCGCCCTGGGATTCGGGCAGCTTGATGCGGTCGAAGATATAAAACTCCCAGAGCGGGAAGTCGCGGTCTATGACTTCGCCGTGCAGTTGCGCGCAGAGCTTGTGCACTTCGGCCAGCGTCATGGGCGCCGCGCCTTTTTTTGCGGGGTCGGCGTGGCGGATGTGGAAGTCGATGTCGACCGAGTCGGCCTCCACCCACAGCGGGTGGCCCAAGTCCAGCGGCATGAAGACCAGCTTGCGGCTGAACACCGGCGCCAGGTGCATGCGTTTGGCGATGTGGGTTTTGACGGCCTTGTGAAAGCTGCCCTTGAAGCCCGCGGGCAGTTCACACAGGTTGAGCGAGCCCACGTGCATGGGCATCTCGGGGGTTTCCAGGTAGAGAAAGGTCGCGTCCAGGCCGGTCAGGGATTTCATGGTTGTTGTCTCCGTGGGAAGACCTTAACCGAGCGGGCGGGGCGGTGGCACTAGGGTTTGCCGTAGCCGCGCGTGTCGCGCCGGGCTCAGCGGGCGGCCGTGATCGCGTTCAGGCTTCGCAGTCGCCCAGCATGCCTTGTTCATCGTCGGTGAGCCCGGCGACAGGCGTGGCCTTGGCCAGCGCCATCCACACGCCCAGCGGCAGGGATTGCCGCGAGCGGCGCGGCGCGGCGCGAGCCACCACGAGACGCTGGCCCTCCATGACCATCACGCCGCATTCGCTAGGAACCTCATCGGCCGCGCCTATGGGCCGGCCCTTGGCATCGCAACCCAGCACGTACCAGCATTCGCCGCCCAGGTCGAGGTAGGCGGCGCGCTTTTCGGGGCGGCGCAGGTCGCCCAGCAAATCGGAACGGTGCACCTTGATCTCATGGACGATGGGGTCCACATATTCCTGCACCGTGGTGTTGCGGATGGAGAACACGTCGGGCCGCACCACACACCAGCGCGCCTTGCCGCCTTCGGCTTCCGGCGGCAACTGGGCGCGCAGCCCCAGGCCGCGCCAGGCGATACGGCCGGCGCGCACCATTTCGCAGGCGACCTGCTCGACCAGCGCTTCATGCTTGGACAGGGCGGAGCGGTTGCGCAGCAGCGTGGCCGCCAGGTAGGCGATGCCCGCGTCGGTCACGCGCAGGGTCTCATGGCCCGCCGGGCCGGCCACGCGCTGCAGCATGCCGGTGGCCAGGAGTTCGATCTCCAGCAGGTCCTGGCAGGGCCAGCCGGCGGAGCGGTAAATTTCACGCAGGCGGCGGGCGTGGGGACGGCCCAGCGGCGATGGGGTTCCAACGGCGCTGTCGTTGGCCGCAGTTGCGCCGGTTGCTGAAGGGCCCGGTAGCGGGATGGCGGCGTTGCTCATGGCGTCGATTATTGGCCCGCCCGGGGATTCAGATCGGAAGAATTTCGAAGCGGGCGTTGTCCAGGTTGTCGCCCAGCGGCCGCATTGCCGCCAGGATGGCGTCGGTTTCAGCGTTTTGCCACAGCGCAATGACCTGCTCCACGGCTTCGGAGGCCTCTTCGAGCGGCAAGCCTTCGGTCAGGGTTTGCGCCAGCATGTAAGCCTGCAGCGACGGCAGCACATATTCGGGCCCGCCGACGGCAAATTCAAGCGCCATGCGAAAGCGCAGTTCGGCGGCGCTGCGCTGTTCGTCGGTGAGGGAGGGGCATCCGACCAGGTTGACCTTGTATTGTCCCTGGAATGCATTGCTTGTGTTGCTCATGGGAACTTCCTTTGGGAGGATTTATAGCACCGCTCGCCGTCACGGCCCGATATTGGAGAAAAGACCCTGCGGCCCTGGCGGCGAGTGGGCCTGTTCAGGCCGAGGCGGCCGGCCCGGCGCGTCTGAACGGGTTGCGCCGCTCCAGCTCTTCCATATAACTTTCAATGTCGGCGCCTTCGCGTTCCAGAAAGCGTTCGACCGCATCCGCGAACGACGGATGCGCGAGCCAGTGGGCGCTCGTGGTTTTGACCGGCAGCAGCGCACGCGCCATCTTGTGCTCGCCCTGCGCACCGCCTTCAAAGCGCTGGTAGCCGTGTTCTATGCACCACTGCAGCGGTTGGTAGTAGCAGGCTTCGAAGTGCAGGCAGTCGACGCGGGCGAGGGCGCCCCAGTAGCGGCCGTAGGCGGTCAGCGTGGGCGCCCCGGCGCCCTCAGGGCCGCTCGCCGGCGCCGCGCTGACCGCGACCAGGCTGGCCGCGATCGGCTGGCGCTTTCCGCCGATGTCACCTTCAGCAATAAACAGCAGCCAGTTCTCCGGCATGGTGTCCTGCATGCGCTGGAAGAAGCCGCGGCTGAGGTAGGGCGCGTTGCCATGCTCGTAGTAGGTGCGCTCATAGCAGCGGTAAAAAAAGTCCCAGTCGGCCTGGCTGATGTCCTTGCCCAGCGACCAGCGGAAGCTGATGCCGGCTTCGTGCACCTTGCGGCGCTCCTGGCGGATTTTTTTGCGCTTTTCCTGGTTGAGCGAGGCGAGGAAATCGTCGAAGTCGCGGAACCTCCGGGTAGTGAAAGAAGAACGTTCCGCCGACAGGCCGCCCTTAGGCGGAACAGCCCCCTCGGGGGGCAGCGAGGACACGCTGGTGCCGAGCGTAGGGGCCACATTCTTCCAGTGGAACTGCACCGTATGGCGCAGCATAAGGCCGGCTTCTTCGCAGGCGGCCACGTCTTCGTCGGCCGTAAACAGCAGGTGCAGCGATGAGATCTTTTCCTGTTCGGACCAGGCGAGCAGCGCCTCTATCAGCAAGACCCGCTCAGCGGCGCTGCGCGCGAGCAACCGCGCTCCGGGCACGGGCGTGAAGGGCACGGCGGCCACGGCTTTGGGGTAGTAGTCCAGGCCGTGCTGTTGGTAAGCGTTGGCCCAGGCCCAGTCGAACACGTATTCGCCGTAAGAGTGGGCCTTGAGGTAGAGCGGACAGGCGCCGGCCAATGCGTCGCCCTGCCAGAGCGTGACGAAGCACGGCGTCCAGCCGGTGTCGGGCGTGGCACTGCCGCTTTGGTGCAGCGCGGCCAGGTATTCATGGCGCATGAAGGGGTTGGCGGCCTCGCCGGGGTTTTGCGCCGCCAGCAGGGCGTTCCACTGTTCCGCATTCACCTTCAGCGGCGAATCCAGCACGCGGATGACATAATCGTTTGAGTCTTTTTTCACGTGTTTTTCGGGGTTTTACTCTACATGCCACTCAAAATCTGCGTTGCCCAATTGAACTACTGTGTGGGCGACATGCCGGGCAATGCGCAAAAGATCATTGAGGCGGCCCGCACTGCTTACCAGGACGGCGTGCGGCTGGTGCTGACGCCCGAACTGGCAATTTGCGGTTACGCAGCCGAAGACCTGTTTTTACGTCCCTCTTTCATCCAGGCCTGTGATGATGCCGTGAATCAAGTGGCCCGCGAGTTGGCCGGGTTAAAAGGCCTGACGGTGGTGGTGGGCACGCCCACCCACGGCGACAACGGCAAGGGCTTGCGCACCAAAAGCGTGGAGGTGCAGCAGCGGCACAACGCGGCCAGGGTGCTGCGGGAAGGCCGCGTCATCGAAAGCTACGCCAAGCGCGAGCTGCCCAACTACCAGGTGTTCGACGAGCGCCGCTATTTCACGCCGGGGCAGGGCAGCTGCGTGTTCCAGGCCGGGGAGGGCGACGAGGCCATCAGCATTGGCCTTCTGATCTGCGAGGACGCCTGGTTTGAAGAGCCTGCGCGCCTGGCCAGGGAAGCGGGCGCCGAACTGCTGGTGGTGATCAATGCCTCGCCTTTCCACGTGGGCAAGGGCGGCGAGCGCGAGCAGATGATGCAAAGCCGCTGCCTGGCCACGGGGCTGCCGCTGATTTACGCGCACTTGGTCGGCGGGCAGGACGAAATCGTGTTTGAAGGGCGCTCCTTTGCGCTGCAGGCTGATGGCGTGCTGGCCGGCCGGGCCGAAAGCTTCAGGGAAAAACTGTTTGCCATCCGTGCGGAGCGCGCGCAGGACACTGTCACCTTGACCGCTGAGACGGCGCCCGAGCGCAGCCATGAAGCCGATTTGTGGGACGCGCTGGTGCTGGGCGTGCGCGACTACCTGGGCAAAAACGGTTTTCCGGGCGCCATCCTGGGCTTGTCGGGCGGCATCGATTCAGCGCTGGTGCTGGCGATCGCGGTGGATGCGCTGGGCGCGGACAAGGTGCGGGCGGTGATGATGCCTTCGCCCTACACGGCTGACATCTCCTGGAAAGATGCGCGCGAGATGGCCGAGCGCGTGAAAGTGCGTTACGACGAAATCTCCATCGTGCCCGAGTTCGAGGCCTTCAAGGCCTCGCTGGCCGGCGAGTTCAAGGGGCTGAAGGAAGACACGACCGAGGAAAACATCCAGGCGCGCATACGCGGGGTGTTTCTGATGGCGCTGTCCAACAAGTTCGGCTCCATCGTGCTGACCACCGGCAACAAGAGTGAAATGGCCACCGGCTACTGCACGCTTTACGGCGACATGGCGGGCGGTTTCGCGGTGATCAAGGACGTGCTCAAGACCTCGGTGTTTCGCCTGGCGCGCTGGCGCAACGCCAACGACCCGTATGGCACGGGCAGCAACCCGATTCCCGAGCGCATCATCACCCGGCCGCCCAGCGCCGAACTGCGCCCCGACCAGACCGACCAGGACAGCCTGCCGCCTTATGAGGTGCTCGATGCCATCCTGTCTCGCTACATGGAAAACGACGAAAGCGCCGAAGGCATCATCGCCGCGGGCTTTGAACGCGCGGTGGTCGAGCGCGTGGCGCGCCTGATCCGCATCAACGAATACAAGCGGCGGCAGGCACCGGTGGGCATCAGGGTCACCCACAGGAGCTTTGGCAAGGATTGGCGCTATCCTATTACCAGTAAATTCAGGCAGTGAATAGGGCCCCCACGCTTTTCACTTCGTGTAATGCGCTGCCCCCCGAGGGGGCCGCTGCGCCTGCGGCCCGGCAAAGCCGGTTCCGCGGCCCCTGCTGGGTTTGAGCGGGGCCATCCTCAGCTTTTTGACGAGATTTAAAACCAACGCCAACGGAGATATTCAGTGAAACAAATTACCGCCGTCCTCAAGCCTTTCAAACTCGAAGAAGTCCGCGAGGCCTTGGCCGAATGCGGCGTGACCGGGTTGACCGTCACTGAAGTCAAGGGTTTCGGCCGCCAGAAGGGCCATACCGAGCTGTACCGCGGCGCCGAGTATGTGGTCGACTTCCTGCCCAAGGTCAAGGTCGAGGTCGTGGTGAAAACCGAGGACGTGGAGCGCTGTGTCGATGCCATCGTCCGCGCCGCGCGCACCGGCAAGATCGGCGACGGCAAGATTTTCATCACCAGCGTGGAGCGTGTGGTGCGCATCCGTACGGGTGAGGAAGACGAAGCGGCGGTCTGACTAGCCCCCACGGTCGCTCACTTCGTGTAGCTCCCTGCCCCCCGAGGGGGCCGCTGCGCCTGCGGCCCGGCAAAGCCGGTTCCGCGGTCCCTGCTGGTGAGGGAGACGTCAGCGCGCAGATTGCCCTAGATTTGGTCGAGGCGAGTGGCGGCGGGTGTCATGCCCGCCGATTGCACCAGGGCCTCGAGCAGCGATTCCGCGTCGGTGCCGGTGCGAATCAGGTCCATCAGCCAGTCGTTCATGAAGCCGGCCTTCACCGACGCGTCCAGGAAGGCCAGCAGGCTGTCGTAGTAGCCGCCCATATTGAGCAGGCCGACGGGCTTGTCGTGGTAACCCAGCTGGCGCCAGGTCCAGACTTCAAAGAATTCTTCCAGCGTGCCTATGCCGCCCGGCAGGGCCAGGAATGCGTCGGCATGTTCGGCCATCAGGCGTTTGCGCTCGTGCATGTTTTCGACGATGTGCAGTTCGGTGCAGCCGGTATGGGCCCATTCCTTTTCAACCAGCGCCTTGGGGATCACGCCCACGACACGCGCGCCTGCCGCCAGCGCCGCGTCGGCCAGGATGCCCATCAGGCCGTTGCGGCCGCCACCGTAGACCAGTTGCCCGCCGTGGGTGCCTATCCAGGTGCCGACGAGTGCGGCAATGGCGGCGAATTCAGGCTGGGTGCCGGTGCGCGAACCGCAATAAACGCAAAGGGAGAAGGCGGGTTTGGAGATGTCGGTCAGTTCGGTGCTGTTGTGGTTCATGCTGCGAATCGCTGAAAGAGGGCCATCGCCCAGGTGCCCGCGCACAACAGCAGGCTGAGCAGGACGGCGGCGCTGCCCATGTCCTTGGCACGCTTGGAAAGGTCGTGCCATTCGGGACCGATGCGGTCTATGGCGGTTTCGATGCCGGTGTTGAGCAGCTCCACGATCATGATGAGGATGACCGTGCCGGCGAGCAGCACGGTTTCCACCCAGTTGCGTCCCAGCCAGAAGGCGGCGGGCAGCAGCACGATGGAGGCGACGGCTTCCTGGCGAAACGCGGTCTCGTGCCAGCCCGCGCGCAGGCCGGCGATGGAGTAGCCGGTGGCGTGCCAGACGCGGCTCAGGCCTTTGCGGTTTTTTTGGGGATTGACCGTCTCGTCGGCGGACACTTGGGAGGCGGGGGCGGAAAGCGGGACTTGTTCGGGCATGGGGCGATTGTCGCGCAGCTTTATGGCATGTTGACGTTATGCACCCGCGCCTGCGCTGTCTTTGTTTTTGCGGCGCCGTGGTTTTTCAGGCGCCACCCAGGTGATCAGCCGGGTCCCTGCCCAGGCGTCGTGCCAGAACTGCTTTTGCGGATGAAAACGCGCCAGGATCGCCCAGATGGCCACCCACCCCAACGCCAGGACGGCGCCTTCGCGCCCTGGCAGTGCCAGCAGCCAGCTGGCGGCCAGCGGCGGCAGGAACCACAGCCAGCTCAGCACATAGCGCAGCAGTGCGCGTTTTTGGGTGATGGGCGCGCCGTGGACGTCGACGACACGGATGTTCCAGGTTTTCATGGCCAGCGTCTGCCCCTTGGCCCAGAACCAGACGAAGTAGATGCCGAAGATCACAAAGACAAAAGCCTGCAGCGCGTGGCGATTGTCCAGCGCGTTGCGGGTCTGGCTCAGCGTGCTGAAAAGGTATCCTGCCAGGAAGACCACGCCGAACATCAGCATGCCTTCGTACATCCAGCAAGCCATGCGCCTGGGGATGGACGGTGTTGAGGGGGTATCAATCGCTGTCAAATGGTGCTCTCAATGCTCGCTGGCAGGGGATTGCCGGAGCGGCCAATAAATCCGGCCGGCGTGCCCGCTGGCGGTGTCTCAACGCTGGGGCGTTGCGCCTGGGCCGCCGCTGACAGGGCCACTGGCAGGCAATGCTGCGGGCGTGGCGGCTGCCGCCGGGGCGGAAGCATTGATTTTAGGCGCAGGTTTGCTGGCGGCTTTGGCCGGATGCGGTGGAACCGCTGCCAGTTTCTGGGGCGCCACCGGTTTGACGGCGGTTGCCGCCCCGACAGGCTTGGGGCTGGCCTTGGCCGCCAGCTTTTGCTTTTCTTCGGGACTGAGGGCCTGGTAGGTCTGCCATTTGGCCTTTTTCTCTTCAGGCGTCAGCTGCTTGGAGAGTTCTTTGGTCCTGGCGAAATTCAGCCGTGCCTGGGCGCGCTGCTGGGGACTCAGGGTGACCCATTCGTTCATGCGGCTGTGCAGGTTGGCCTTCCCTTCGGGCGTGAGCGAGGGGTAATTCTTGGAAATTTCCAGCCACTTGCGCTTTTGCGGTTCGCTGATGGTGGTGTTCCAGCCCGAGGCAAGGGGCGCGAGCGCCTGCTGTTGCATGGGAGTAAGTTCAGCCCACAGAGGTTTGGATGGGGCGGTTTTTGCGGCTGCGGCGGATGGTTTGGCCGCTGTGGGTGCGCTGGCCGTGGCCGCAGGCTTGGCCGCCTGGGCAAAACTGAAGACGGGCAAGGCCAGCGATGCAGCCATCAAAAGCCCGAACGACAGCCATTGCAGCTTCAACCGGATTGAAGGCTCAAGAGGCGAGGGGAGGCGTCGGACGTCAGCTGGGCGGGTCATTGGACCGTGGGGGCTTGGCGTGTCACTTTGAGGTACTGGACAAAACCAGGGTCGGCGAAGGCTGCCGGCGGCAATTCGTCAGTGAGCAACGCCACATCGACTTCGGCCAATTCCTGGGCGCGGTTGTCGTTCTGGATAGAGTTGATGGCCAGCAGGCCCACCACCAGTGCGACCAGGGGCAGAACCGAGCCAATCCGTGCCCACCAGCTCAGGCCGTCGTCGGAGCCCCAGCTGAGGGCAGCACTGCTGCCGTTGCCCACGATGCTGTCGGCGGTTTGGGTTTTTGCCACTTTGCGGCTGGACACGGCCTGGAAGCGCGCGGCGCGCAGGCGTTCGGAAATATCGTAGGGGAGGTCGGCCGCGCCTGCGGACAGGTAGGAGGCGGTTTTCAGGCCAAAACGGTCCTGCAGGATATCGGCTCTTTTTTGTAATGAATTGGTCATAGTTTTATACCTTTGGCACTCAGGGCTTTGCTGAGGGCGTGAACCGCGCGTGAACAGTGGGTTTTGACACTACCCTCCGAGCAGCCCATGGCGGCTGCTGTTTCAGCGACGTCCATTTCCTCCCAGTAACGCATCAGAAAGGCTTCCCGTTGACGGCCCGGCAATTCCTTTACCTGCAGTTCGATCTCATGCAATATCTGAGCCCGTTCCGTGGCATCTTGCGCGCTCTCCGTACCCTCTGAGTTGGTCAGGGTCTCTAAAGTTTCCAGCAGATCGAAATCTCCGTCTTCCCCGGGCGATTCGAAGTCGCTCATGTTGGAGAAAAGCGCGTTGCGGGTCTTGCGGCGGCGAAACCAGTCCAGCGTGGTGTTGGCCAGGATGCGCTGGAACAGCATGGGCAACTCCGCGACCGGTTTGTCGCCGTAGTGCTGCGCCAGCTTCATCATGCTGTCCTGAACGATATCGAGGGCGGCTTCCTCGTCCCGCACGTGGTAAATGCTGCGCTTGAAAGCCCGTTTTTCAACGTTTTTCAGGAAATCCGAGAGTTCTTGTTCAGTTGCCAACGGTGTGGGGTCCGGTTCGTCCAGCGCTGTAGAGGGCGGCCCGCGGTCGTTGCAGGTCCATGCCGGTCAGCATGTAGCCCTAAAGGATACAGCTGCAAAATTATCGCATCACGGCCGGCGCCGGCCGGCCCTTTTTCAGCGCCTGCGGCCATCGCGCAACGCGAGATGCCATAATATGCCCTGCAATTCAAAAGGCAAACGGGTCATGACTCGGCGGTTTATGTTTCCGCTTATGGTTCTGGCCTCAAGTCTCGACGCCGCTTCACAAGAGTGGGCGAAGAGGCACCCAAGGTATTTCGTTAGAGAAATTCACAAAGGTTCATCATGGAAATCTCCAAGGCGGAAATCGCTTCCGCGGCAGCTGCGTCTGCACACACAAATTCCCAGGAACTCCGCGGCGCGGAAATCCTCATCAAGGCGCTTCAGGCTGAAGGTGTCAAGCACGTATGGGGTTACCCCGGCGGCGCGGTCCTTCACATTTACGACGCCTTCTACAAGCAGGACTCGATCCAGCACATCCTGGTGCGCCACGAGCAGGCGGCCGTCCACGCGGCGGACGGTTATGCCCGCGCCACCGGCGACGTGGGCGTCGCGCTGGTCACCTCCGGCCCGGGTGTCACCAATGCGGTGACAGGCATCGCGACCGCTTACATGGACAGCATCCCGATGGTGATCATCACGGGTCAGGTCCCCACGCACGCCATCGGCCTGGACGCCTTCCAGGAATGCGACACCGTCGGCATCACCCGGCCCATCGTCAAGCACAACTTTCTGGTCAAGGATGCGCGGCACATGGCCGAGACCCTTAAAAAGGCGTTTCACATCGCCCGCAGCGGCCGGCCCGGCCCCGTCGTGGTTGATATCCCCAAGGACGTGTCTTTCAACAAGGTGCCCTACACCGGCTATCCGCAAACCGTTGAAATGCGCTCCTACAACCCGGTTCGCAAGGGCCACGGCGGGCAGATCCGCAAGGCCCTGCAGTTGTTGCTGGCGGCCAAGCGGCCCTACATCTACACCGGCGGCGGCGTGCTGCTCAGCAATGCGTCGCAAGAGTTGCGCACGCTGGTAGACATGCTGGGCTACCCCTGCACCAACACGTTGATGGGCCTGGGCGCCTACCCGGCCAGCGACAAAAAATTCCTCGGCATGCTGGGCATGCACGGCACGATTGAAGCCAACAACGCGATGCAGAACTGCGACGTGTTGCTCGCCGTCGGCGCCCGGTTCGACGACCGCGTGATCGGCAACCCCAAGCATTTCGCGCAGAACGAACGCAAGATCATCCACATTGATATCGACCCTTCCAGCATCTCCAAGCGCGTGCGGGTCGACATCCCCATCGTGGGCGACGTGAAGGACGTGCTCACCGAGCTGATCAGCATGATCAAGGAGTCCGGCCTCAAGCCTGACGCCAATGCACTGGGCGGCTGGTGGGACACGATCGAAGGCTGGCGCAAGCGCGACTGCATGAAGTACAGCATGGGCAAGGGCGACGTCATCAAGCCCCAGCACGTGGTCGAAACGTTGTGGAAGCTGACCAAGGACGCCGACACCTACATCACGTCCGACGTCGGCCAACACCAGATGTGGGCAGCCCAGTACTACAAGTTCGACGAGCCGCGCCGCTGGATCAATTCGGGCGGCCTTGGCACGATGGGCGTCGGCATTCCTTATGCCATGGGCATCAAACTGGCCAAGCCCGAGTCGGAAGTCTTCTGCATCACGGGCGAAGGCTCGGTGCAGATGTGCATCCAGGAACTCTCGACCTGCCTGCAGTACAACACGCCGATCAAGATCGTGTCGCTGAACAACCGCTACCTGGGCATGGTGCGCCAGTGGCAGGAAGTCGAATACGCGGGCCGCTACAGCAGCAGCTACATGGACGCGCTGCCCAATTTCGTGAAGCTGGCCGAGGCTTATGGGCATGTCGGCATGCTGATTGAAAAGCCGCAGGACGTGGAACCGGCGCTGCGCGAGGCGCGCAAGCTCAAGGACCGCACGGTGTTCATGGACTTCCGCACGGACCCGACCGAAAACGTGTTCCCGATGGTGCAGGCCGGCAAGGGCATTACCGAAATGCTGCTGGGGTCGGAAGACCTCTAAGCCCACGCCGCCACACCCCCCATTCATTCACCGTCACCTGACGAATCTATTGTCCGCCGAGCCTGCGCATTACCGTGCGCGGGGGAGGGCGGCGAAAAGAGGAATCTTCTTATGAAACACATCATTGCAGTTTTGCTGGAAAACGAGCCGGGCGCTCTTTCCCGCGTGGTCGGCCTATTCTCGGCGCGCGGCTACAACATCGAAAGCCTGACCGTCGCCCCCACCGAGGACCCAAGCCTGTCGCGCATGACGATACAGACCACCGGTTCCGACGACGTCATCGAGCAGATCACCAAGCACCTGAACCGATTGATCGAAGTGGTCAAGGTGGTCGACCTGACCGAAGGCGCCTACACCGAGCGCGAGCTCATGATGGTGAAGGTGCGCGCGGTCGGCAAGGAGCGCGAAGAGATGAAGCGCATGGCTGATATATTCCGCGGGCGAATCATCGACGTGACGGAAAAAAGCTACACGATCGAGCTGACAGGCGACCAGTCCAAGAATGATGCCTTCCTGGAGGCCATAGACCGCAGCGCCATCCTGGAAACGGTGCGAACCGGCTCCAGCGGCATCGGCCGCGGTGAGCGGATTTTGCGGGTTTGATTTAAGTCGTCCGTGCGCGCGTTTCGACAGGCTCAACGCGAACGGATTTTCGAGTGGCGATATGCGTTTACCGTTCGCCCTGAGCCTGTCGAAGGGCATTTTCGCCAATACCTATTCCGGAGAGAAAAATGAAAGTTTTTTACGACAAAGATTGTGATTTGAGCCTGATCAAGGGCAAGACGGTCGCCATCATCGGCTACGGCAGCCAGGGCCACGCCCACGCGCAAAACCTGAACGACAGCGGCGTCAAAGTGGTCGTCGGCCTGCGCAAGGGCGGCGCTTCCTGGCCCAAGGTCGAAAAGGCCGGCCTCAAGGTTGCTGAAGTCGCGGACGCGGTCAAGGCCGCCGACGTGGTCATGATCCTGTTGCCCGACGAGCAAATCGGTGCGGTCTACAAGAACGACGTGGCCCCCAACATCAAGCAGGGCGCTTCCCTGGTGTTTGCCCACGGCTTCAACGTGCACTACGGCGCCGTGATCCCGCGTGCCGACCTCGACGTGTGGATGGTCGCCCCCAAGGCACCCGGCCACACGGTGCGCAATACCTATGCCCAAGGCGGCGGTGTGCCCCACCTGGTCGCCGTGCACCAGGACAAGTCCGGCAAAGCCCGCGACCTGGCACTGAGCTATGCGATGGCCAATGGCGGCGGCAAGGCCGGCATCATTGAAACCAACTTCCGCGAAGAAACCGAAACCGACCTGTTCGGCGAGCAGGCCGTTCTGTGCGGCGGCACCGTCGAGCTGATCAAGGCCGGCTTCGAAACGCTGGTGGAAGCCGGCTACGCCCCCGAAATGGCGTACTTCGAATGCCTGCACGAGCTCAAGCTGATCGTCGACCTGATTTATGAAGGCGGCATCGCCAACATGAACTACTCGATCTCGAACAACGCGGAATACGGCGAGTACGTGACCGGCCCGAACATCGTGACTTCGGCGACGAAGGAAGCGATGCGCAAGTGCCTGAAAGACATCCAGACCGGCGAATACGCGAAAAGCTTCCTGCTGGAAAACCAGGCCGGTGCGCCAACCCTGCTGAGCCGCCGCCGCTTGAATTCCGAGCACCAGATCGAAATCGTGGGCGAAAAACTGCGCGCCATGATGCCCTGGATCGCGAAGAACAAGCTGGTCGACCAGACCCGCAACTGATCTGGCAGGCCCGCCAGGGCCTTGTCCTGCACAAAGCCGCGCAAACTTCCTGCGCGGCTTTTTTGTTGGTTGATCCATGCTCACGAGAGAGGCGCTGTGATAAAAATAATTACAGCTTCGATCTTGGTATCCTTGGCGCCTCAGCCGGTAATTGCAAGCCCCTGGCGGCAAGCCGGCTCCTCGACGGTGTCCTTGGATGCTATGAACTTAATTTAATAGCTGTGCGCGCACCAGTTGTGCTTCAGGAGTATTTTTATGCATGATGGCGAAGAGTCCACGGGCAACAACCCGCCGGTAGTGATGCGCAAGCGCCGCAAGGGCATCTACATACTGCCCAATCTATTCACGCTGGCCGCCTTGTTTGGCGGCTTCTACGCCATCGTGATGGCCATGAACGGGCGATTCGACCAGGCGGCCATCGGTGTGTTTTGCGCCATGATCCTGGACAGCCTGGACGGCCGCGTCGCCCGCATGACCAATACACAAAGTGCGTTCGGCGAGCAGATGGATTCGCTGTCCGACATGGTGTCTTTCGGCGCCGCGCCAGCCCTGATTGCCTACGTCTGGGCGCTGACCAGCCTGGGACGCTGGGGCTGGATAGGCGCTTTTGTGTACTGCGCCTGCGCAGCGCTTCGCCTGGCCCGGTTCAACGTGAACACGGCGGTGGTCGACAAGCGATTCTTCCAGGGCCTGCCGTCGCCCGCCGCGGCGGCATTGGTGGCGGGCTTTATCTGGCTGATGACCGATGCCGGCATCAGCGGGATGGAAGTGCGCTGGATCACTTTCGGGCTGACCTTGTACGCAGGCCTTACGATGGTCACCAACGTCCCGTTCTACAGCTTCAAGGACGTGCAGATGAAACGTAGCGTGCCTTTCGCGGCCATTGTGCTGATCGCGCTCGGGATTGCCGTCATCAACATCCATCCCCCGACCGTGATGTTCGGCTTGTTCGTGGTGTATGGGATGTCGGGTTATGTGGTGTACGGCTGGCGCAAGGCCAAGGGCCAGCAGACCAGCGTGATCTCGACCTCCACCGACGAGCCCGACGAGCGCGGCCTCCACAAATAACTGTGGTACATTGACCCGATGAAACGAATTTCGCTAGCACTACTGCTATCTGCCAACGGGCGGAGACGGTAGCGCACGCGTACACCTGATTCAACGGCCCGTTTGCACCAGCAGCGGGCCGTTTTTGTTTTTTGGTTGCTGGTTTTTTGTAATCGTTGGGGTTGACCAAATGACCATGTTGAAAACACCTTCCAGCAAATACAAATCCTTCGCGCCGGTCCGACTGAAAGACCGCACATGGCCCGATGCCGTGCTGACGCAAGCGCCCATCTGGTGCAGCGTCGATCTGCGGGACGGCAACCAGGCGCTGATCGAGCCTATGGACATTCCGCGCAAGCTCAAGATGTTCCATACGTTGGTGAAGATCGGGTTCAAGGAGATCGAGGTAGGTTTCCCCTCGGCTTCCCAGGTCGAATTCGACTTCCTGCGCCAGCTCATCGACGGCAACCTGATTCCTGACGATGTGACGATCCAGGTGCTGACCCAGGCGCGCGAGCCGCTGATCCGCCGCACTTTCGAATCCCTCAAGGGCGCCAAAAAAGCCATCGTCCACCTGTACAACGCCACTGCACCCGTCATGCGCCGTGTGGTTCTGGGCATGGATGAGGACGCGATCGTCAAGCTCGCAACCGACAATGCGCGCCTGTTCCAGCAGCTGGCCGCTGCGCAACCTGAAACGCAGTGGACCTTCCAGTACTCGCCCGAGATGTGGTCGGGCACCGAGCTGGCCTTTTCCAAGCGCGTCGTCGATGCAGTGACCGAGGTCTGGCAACCAACGCCCGAACGCAAATGCATCATCAACCTGCCGTCGACGGTGGAGCATTCCACGCCGAATATTTTTGCCGACATGATGGAATGGATGCACCGCCACCTGGCCAGGCGCGATGCCATCGTGATTTCGGTCCATCCCCACAATGACCGCGGTACGGGCACCGCGGCAGGCGAACTGGCTTTGATGGCAGGCGCGGACCGGATCGAGGGTTGCCTCTTCGGCAACGGCGAGCGCACCGGCAATGTGGACCTGGTGAACATTGCGCTCAACCTTTATACGCAGGGCGTGTCGCCTGGACTGGACTTCTCTGAAATCGACGAGATCCGCCGCACGGTAGAGCATTGCAACCAGCTGCCCGTGCATCCCCGCCATCCTTATGCGGGCGACCTTGTCTACACCTCGTTCTCGGGTTCGCACCAGGACGCGATCAAGAAGGCCTTTGCCGCGCGCAAAGAGGCTGACATATGGGACATGCCGTATTTGCCCATCGATCCCAAAGACCTGGGCCGCAGCTATGAAGCCGTGATCCGCGTGAACAGCCAGTCGGGCAAGGGCGGCATCGCCTACCTGCTGGAAAGCGAGTTCGGCCTCGAACTCCCGCGCCGCCTGCAGATCGAGTTCAGCCAGGTGGTGCAATCCGTGATGGATGCGACCGGCAAGGAGCTGACGGGCAAGGACATCTTTGCGCTGTTCGAGAAGGAGTACGGCGTGCAGACCATTGCGGCGCCGCAGCGCCTGGTGATTGAAGAAACCGGGAAAACCGGTAGCGAGTCCTTCCACATCAAGGCCGAGGTGCAGCTTGCGGAACAGCGCCACGCCGTTGAGGGCACAGGCACCGGGCCCATCGATGCCTTCGTGGCGGGTTTGGCGGCCGCGACGGGCCATACCGTTCGCGTGCTGGATTACCACGAACATGCCATAGGCGCCGGGGCGGGCGCACAGGCCGTGGCCTACCTGGAGCTGCGCATCAACGACCAGACGCTTTTTGGTGTCGGCATGGACGGAAACATCGTCTCAGCATCGCTCAAGGCCATTGTCTCGGGCCTGCAGCGCAGCAAGGCCGGCCAGCCCGTGGGTGTTGCTACCATTAGCCCTTGAAAGGTTCAAGCCTTCTCAAAATACAGAGCGCCCCGCGCGCCAGGAGCCCCACATGACCGACAAACTCATCATTTTCGACACCACCTTGCGCGACGGCGAGCAATCGCCCGGCGCTTCCATGACCAGGGATGAGAAGCTGCGGATTGCCCGCCAGCTGGAGCGCCTGAAGGTCGACGTGATTGAGGCCGGGTTTGCCGCCAGCTCCAACGGCGATTTCGAGTGCGTGAAAGCCATTGCCGAGGTCATCAAGGACTCGACGATCTGTTCGCTGGCGCGCGCCAACGACAGGGACATTTCCCGCGCCGCCGAGGCCCTGAAGCCGGCTGCTTCGGGGCGCTTGCACCTGTTCCTGGCGACCAGCGCGCTGCACATGGAAAAGAAACTGCGCATGACGCCCGACCAGGTGTTCGAGCAGGCCAAGCTCTCGGTGCGCTTTGCCAAGAACCTGATGGGTGATGTCGAGTTCAGCCCCGAGGACGGTTACCGCTCCGATCCCGACTTCCTGTGCCGCGTGCTGGAGGCCGTGATCAAGGAAGGCGCGACCACCATTAACGTGCCTGACACCGTGGGCTACGCCATTCCTGAACTCTACGGCAACTTCATCAAGAACCTGCGTGAACGCATCCCCAACAGCGACAAGGCCGTCTGGTCCGTGCACTGCCACAACGACCTGGGCATGGCGGTTGCCAACTCGCTGGCTGGCGTGAAAATCGGCGGCGCGCGGCAGGTGGAATGCACCATCAACGGCCTGGGCGAACGCGCCGGCAATTGCTCGCTCGAAGAGGTGGTGATGGCCGTCAAAACCCGCAAAGACTACTTCGGCCTCGAACTCGGCATAGACACGCAGCACATCCTCGCCGCCAGCCGCATGGTGAGCCAGACCACGGGCTTCGTGGTGCAGCCGAACAAGGCCGTGGTCGGCGCCAATGCGTTTGCCCATGCCTCAGGCATTCACCAGGACGGCGTGCTCAAGGCGCGCGACACCTACGAAATCATGCGCGCCGAAGACGTGGGCTGGAGCGCCAACAAGATCGTGCTGGGCAAGCTGAGCGGGCGCAACGCCTTCAAACAGCGCCTGCTGGAACTCGGCGTCTCCATGGAGAGCGAAGCCGACATCAACAACGCGTTCGCCAAGTTCAAGGAGCTCGCGGACCGCAAGAGCGAAATCTTTGATGAGGACATCCTGGCGCTGGTCAGCGACGAGAGTGCTTCCCATACCAACGAACAATACGGCTTTGTCTCTCTGTCGCAGCACAGCGAAACCGGCGAGCGCCCGCAGGCCAGTGTCGTGTTCACGGTGGCCGGCAAGGAAGTCAAAGGCGAGTCTGACGGCAATGGCCCCGTGGACGCCTCCCTCAAAGCCATCGAGTCACACGTCAAAAGCGGTGCGGAGATGGTGCTTTATTCCGTTAATGCCATCAGCGGGTCCACGGAAAGCCAGGGAGAAGTCACGGTGCGCCTGCAAAACAGCGGCCGAGTGGTCAATGGCGTGGGTGCCGACCCGGACATTGTGGTGGCGTCGGCCAAAGCCTATTTGAGCGCGCTCAACAAACTTCAAAGTAAAGCTGACAGGGTGGCCGCGCAGGGATGATGTAACAAGCCGGAAAATAAAAACCTTTAAATTCAATGACTTAGCGTTATGTCTGGTTGCGGATAGGCGGATTCAGCGGAAAAACGACCCAATGTGAGTGTGTTTTTAGGAAAGTCACGCAAGTTTTTGATATTGCGTGACTTTTTCTATTTGTATACACTCCAGCCATCCCATTCATTGCAATCCCACGCAGGCAAGACCACCATGTCTCATCAGATTTTCAATCGCGCATTAAAAATCGTTGGATTCATGGCCCTGATGGTGGCCTTTGCGGTGCCGGCCGCGAGCGCGGCTACCGCCAAAAACACCATCGTCAAAAAGCAGCATGCTTCATCGAAGGTCTCGGCTGCCAAAAAAGTTGTCTCCACGCGCAAGAGCGTACGTTTTGTTGCGGGTACAAAACAGCGCCGCAGCATCATTCGCGTTTCCGCGCCACCCAAGCCTTCCTTCGGCCAGATCGCCGGCTTGCACAGCGCACAAGATCCGCTGGAACTCAAATCCAGCGTGGCGTTGGTGATTGACCAGGACACGCGCGAAGTCCTGTTCAGCAAGAACGACCATGCGGTGCTGCCGATCGCTTCCCTGACCAAACTGATGACCGGTGTCATCATCAGCGGCGCCAAGCTGCCCATGGATGAACTGATCACCGTGACCCAGGATGATGTGGACACCGAGAAGGGCAGCAGCTCGCGCCTGAAGGTCGGCACCACGCTGACCCGCGGTGAACTGCTGCACCTCGCCCTGATGTCCAGCGAGAACCGTGCGGCGCACGCCCTGGGCCGCACTTATCCCGGTGGCCTGGCCACCTTCGTGAGCCTGATGAACGCCAAGGCCAAGATGCTGGGCATGACGGACACCAGCTACGTGGAGCCCACCGGCCTTTCCAGCCGCAACCAGTCGAGCGCGCAGGACCTGGCAACGCTGGTCAATGCAGCGCATGGCGACCCGATGCTGCGTGAACTTTCCACGTCTACGGGGTACCAGGTCGCAGTTGGCAGCCGCACGCTGCAATACAACAATACCAACCGTCTCGTGAAGAACCCTGAGTGGGACATCGGCCTGCAAAAAACCGGCTACATCTCCGAAGCCGGTCAGTGCCTGGTCATGCAGACCAAGATCGCGGGCCGCAAGCTCATCATGGTGTTCCTGGATTCCGCCGGCAAGCTGAGCCGCCTGGGCGATGCTGAGCGCGTGCGCCGCTGGGTCGAAGCCAACCCGGTGAGCATCGAGCGCAAGGTGAACATCAGCGCTTCCGCCAAGCAGGTCAACGGCTGATCTTGCCCGCTGCGGGCTGCGCTGTTAGAAACGCAGCGCTTTTTTACTTGGGCCTGTAACCCAGCGCCGCTGAAATTTCATTGGCCGTCGCCTGCAGCTTGGGCAACCAGTGCTCGTCAAGCCGGTCTGCCGGCGCAGAGATTGACAGGCCCGCGATCAGCTTGTTCTGGTCGTCATAAATACCGGCCGCCATGCAGCGCACCCCCAGTTCCAGCTCTTCGTTGTCGCGTGCGATGCCGTATTGGCGCGCCTTGGACAGTTCGCGTTCCAATATTGGCAGCTGCGTGATGCTGTTGCGAGTCTGGCCTGAAAGCCCGGTGCGCGTCGCATAGGTGCGCAGGCGCTGCGGATCGTCAAAAGCCAGGAACAGCTTGCCCACCGACGTCAGGTGCAGCGGTGCCCGCCCGCCTATGGCGCGCACCACCTGCATGCCCGAACGCTCGCTGTAGGCGCGCTCCACATACACGATCTCGTCGCCTTGGCGCATGCTCAGGTTCACCGGTTGCTGGGTGATCTTGTGCAGTTCGCGCATGGGAAGCAACGCCGCATCGCGCACGTCCAGCCGCGCCTTGACGAGGTTACCCAACTCCAGCAGGCGCATGCCCAGCCGGTAGCTGCCGGCCGCAGGGCGGTCGACGAAGCGGCCGGTGGCCAGGTCGTTCAGGATGCGATGGGCCGTCGAAGGGTGCAGGCCCGACTTTTCGCTGATTTCCTTGAGGGAGAGGGCCTCCTCGCGATTCGCCAGGATTTCCAGCAGCGTGAACATCCGTTCGATAACCTGGACGGTTGGTGTGGCGGGGAGTGCGGAGTCGGGCTTTTTCATGTGCAGGCTTTCTGCTGCAAATTTTATCCTGTGAAATGCGAATGCGCCTGATGATGGCGCGGAATCTCAGGGGAGTTAAGCCTGGCTGGAATTGTCTTGGTCGCCATCCACGGAGTCAGCTGGAGGCGTTGCGGAAAGCACCCAGCGGCCGTCCAGAAGCACTTCGTTCGGCTTGAAGCCCGCCTTGTAGTTCATCTTCGGGCTTTCGGCGATCCAGTAGCCCAGGTAGACGTAGGGCAGGTCCAGGCGCCGGGCCTGCTCAATTTGCCACAGCACGCTGTAGTTGCCGTAGCTCGCGCGGGCGTCCGGCTCGTAAAAGGTATAGACCGCTGAAATACCGTCTTCCAGCACGTCCAGAATGGAAACCATTTTGAGAGCACCCGGCTCGCCGTTGGGCAGGGTTTCGCGGAACTCCACCAGGCGTGAATTGACGCGGCTTTGCAGCAGGAATTGCGTGTATTGGTCAATACTGTCGTGGTCCATGCCGCCGCCGGCGTGGCGGCCATTCTGGTACCGCAGGTAAAGCTGGTAGTGCTCGGGCATGAAGCAGAGCTTGAGGATGCGGGCATGCAGCGTCTGGTGGCGGCTCCAGGCGCGGCGCTGGCTGCGGTCCGGGCTGAAGAGGTTGACGGGCACCCGCAGCGGCACACAAGCCTGGCAGCCGTCGCAATAGGGACGGTAGGTGAACATGCCGCTGCGCCGGAACCCGTTCGTCACCAGGTCCGAATAGGCGTCGTTGTGGATCAGGTGGCTGGGTGTGGCGACCTGCGAGCGGGCCTGTTTGCCCGGCAGGTAGCTGCAGGGGTAGGGCGCCGTTGCATAAAACTGCAAGGTTTGCAGGGGCAGGTCTTTGAGGTGCGTCACGGTAGGTCTGGCATTCCCGTCGTTAGAAGCTGATTCCAGTATACGGGTTTGAACCGCCAGGCGGGTGCGGCTTTGTCCACGTTCCGGGCGAGGTGGGCGACGAAGTCCGCCCGGCTGATTTCGCCGGCGCCCAGCGACGCCAGGTGCCGGGTGTTTTGCTGGCAATCGATCATGCCCACTTCGTGGGCGCGGCAAAAAGCCACCAGCGCCGCCAGCGCGATCTTGGAGGCATCCATCTGGTGGGCAAACATCGATTCGCCAAAGACCATGCGGCCCAGATTCACGCAGTAGAGGCCGCCCACCAACTCGCCATCCACCCAGGTCTCGACGCTGTGTGCATGGCCCGCCTTTTGAAGGCTGCTGTAGGCCTGCACCATGTCGGGAACAATCCAGGTGCCGGGCTGGCCGGCGCGCGGCTTGCTGGCGCAGGCGTTGATGACGCGCTCGAAGGCGCTGTCAAAGCGGACTTCACAGCCGGGTTGCGCATGGAAGTGGGTGAGGGTTTTACGCAGCGAGCGATGGAGTTTGAAATTCTGCGTTTGCAACACCATGCGGGGATCCGGACTCCACCACAACGGAGGCTGGCCCAGGCTGAACCAAGGAAAAATCCCTTGCGAATAGGCCAGGATCAGCGTGGGGACATCCAGCGCCGCGCCGGCCGCCAGCAGGCCGGGCGCCGGATCGTGATGACCCCATGCGTCGTCCAGCGGCGGAAAGTTTTCGCCGGCGGCAAGCCAGGGCACGGGACGCGGGAGTTTTCCCATGGCTTAAAAGCCCATCGGTATGAAACTATGGAAACGGCGGGCCGGAAAGGGCATGTGCACATGGTAGCCGAGTGGATTCCGTCGGCGGGGCCGTCGCGTCGCGGTGAGATTCGCGCTTGTGTATGCGCTATGAGTTTGATAGCTACTTGCATCCGTCAAACAAGGGCTTGAGGCAAGCGGCCCGCCGTGTGTTGTCTCATTGCAGGCGTTGTCCGCGCCATTAAGCAGGAGGAAGTTATTGCGGGAAATAGTGTGGGCTTAAAAAGCGAAAAAATTGACGCTATAATCTAAGGCTGCTGTATTCCTCAATAGCTCAGTTGGTAGAGCGCCGGACTGTTAATCCGTAGGTCCCTGGTTCGAGCCCAGGTTGAGGAGCCAAGAACAAAGCCGAAAGGCACCCCGAAAGCCCGCTGTCCACCAGACCGCGGGCTTTTTCTTTGGGCGTCCTCGGTGTCGGTTCCGCGATAATTGGCCGGGTATGTTCCCTCATCATGCGCCGGCACACGCATCGCCACACCGCGATTCCCAAGGACCCCATGGCTTCCACGCTTTCAGTTGCAGATCTCTGGTCGGACCTCGCGGCGGTTCGCGAACGTTCGCCCCTGGTGCATTGCATCACCAACCTGGTGGTGATCAACTTCAATGCCAATGTGCTGCTGGCCGCTGGCGCCTCGCCTGTCATGGCGCATGCGCATGAAGAAGTGCGCGACATGGCGGGCATCGCCCAGGCGCTGGTGCTGAACATCGGCACGCTGGACCCGTACTGGGTGGAAAGCATGACGCTGGCTTTGGCCGCTGCCACGGCACGCGGGATTCCCAGCGTGCTCGACCCGGTGGGCGCCGGCGCGACGCCTTACCGCAATGCCGCGTTGGAAAGTTTGCTTGCCGTCGCTGCTCCCACGGTGATCCGCGGCAACGGCTCGGAAATCATGAGCACCGCCGGCGCCGCTGTCAAAACGCGCGGCGTCGATAGCAGCGCCGCGGCCGGTGATGCGCTGGGCGCCGCCCGGGCGCTCGCGGCGCGCACCGAAGGCGTGGTCTGCGTGAGCGGCGAGACCGACCACGTCCTGGACGCCGGCCATCGCTGGGCCAGGCTTTCCAACGGCCATCCGTGGATGACGCGCATCACCGGCGTCGGCTGCTCGGCCACCGCGCTGGTGGGCGCGTTTTGCGCGGTGCAGCCCGATGCCTGGCGAGCCACCACGGCGGCCATGGCTTTCCTGGGCGTGGCCGGTGAGGTGGCGGCGGAAAAAACACTGGCGCGCGGCCTGGGCGTGGGCAGCATGGCCGTGCAGTTGCTGGATGAACTGCAATTGCTGGACAAGGCCACGTTCACCTCCCGCCTGAAGCTGGAAGTGGCTAACGGGTGAGGCACGGCACATGGCGCGGCTGAACCCCGATACCTTGCGGCTCTACCTGGTCACGGACCAGGCGCTGATGCGCGGCCGTCCGCTGGCCGACGTGGTCGCCGCGGCCGTGCAGGGCGGGGTGAGCTGCGTGCAACTGCGCGAAAAGCAGCTGGGTACGCGCGAATTCCTGGCCCAAGCGCTCATTCTGAAAGCACTGCTGACGCCGCAAGGCATACCGCTGGTCATCAACGACCGTATCGACATTGCGCTGGCCTGCGGCGCCGACGGCGTGCACCTGGGCCAGAACGATCTGCCGGCTGACGAGGCGCGCAAGCTATTGCCGCCCGGCGTTTTCATCGGCTGGTCCGTGGAGTCCATGGAAGACGTGCAGCAAAGCGCGGCGTTGCCGGTCGATTACCTCGGTGTGAGCCCGATCTTTGCGACACCGACCAAAACCGATACCAAAGACCCTTGGGGGCTGGAGGGCCTGGCCGTAGTGCGCGCGGCCACCCCCTTGCCGCTGGTGGCGATTGGCGGCATCCATGCCAGCAATGCGCGCGCGGTGCTGCGCGCGGGCGCCGACGGCCTGGCTGTCGTGAGCGCGCTGTGCGCCGCCGACGATCCCTGGGCCGCGGCCACCACACTCAGGTCCTTGTGCGACAAGGCCTGATGGACAAACGAATGACTGACACTCCTTTTGACTATGAATACCCCCGCGTTCTAAGCATCGCGGGTTCCGACAGCGGCGGCGGGGCCGGCATCCAGGCCGACCTCAAAACCTTTGCCGCGCTGGGCTGCTATGGCATGACGGCCATCACCGCGCTGACGGCCCAGAACACACGTGGGGTGCGCGCCATCCACGGCGTGCCGCCGCAGATGCTGAGCGACCAGATTGACGCGGTGATCGAAGACATAGGCGCCGATGCAGTGAAGATAGGCATGCTGCACGCACCCGACATCGTGCAGACGGTGGCCGAGGCGATTGACCGCCATGCGCTGCGCAAGGTGGTGCTGGACCCGGTCATGGTCGCGACCAGCGGCGCGGTGCTGATCGACAACCCGGCGATTGCGGTGCTGGTGCGCGAGCTGTTTCCGCGCGCCATGGTGGTCACGCCCAACCTCGACGAAGCCTCGCTGCTGGTCGGCCGCCCGCTGGCCGATGAAGAGGCCATGCAAGCCGCCGCTCAGGAGCTGCTGGCCAAGGGCGCGCGTGCCGTGCTGCTCAAGGGCGGGCACCTGCCCGGCGACGTCGTAAGCGATTTGCTCGCGACGCAAAGCGGTGAGCTGCACTGGATGCGCGGGCCGCGCATTCCCAGCCCCAACACCCATGGCACCGGCTGCACGCTGTCATCCGCCATCGCGGCGCACCTGGCGCTTGGCAAGCCCCTGCTGGAGGCCGTACAGCTGGCGCGCGACTATGTGCGCGCGGCGATGGAGGCCGGGGCCCGCGTGCGCACGGGCGCCGGCAGCGGGCCGCTGAACCACGGCCACGCGCCCATCGCGATGCGGCTCAAGCCGCTGCGGTAATTCCCTGGGAACCGGCGCGGGTGAATCGCGCCAAGGCAAAGGTCAGCACCAGCGTCGGCAGTGCGGCGCCCCAGTCGGGCGCGAGTTTGGCGCACAGGTGGTAGCAGGCGATGCCCAGCAGCCAGATGGCGACGGCGCTGGCGTTTACCTTGCGCTCTGCCACCAGCGAGGCGATATTGGCCGTGCCGGCCAGCCGCGCCAGGATCACGCCGTACAAAGGCACGAACACCGAACTGAGCATCAGCAAGAAGGGCTCCAGGCTGTGCATGGGCAGCACCAGCGCCAGCGCTGTGCACACCAGGGCCAGGCCCACGCCCCAGCGCCGCACGCTCCAGGCCGGCTTCAGGCTGTGGCCGGCCACCGAGCCTGAATACAGGTCTCCGTAGGCGTTGTCCACCTCGTCGATCAAAATCAGCCCCAGCGCGATCAGCCCGCCTTGCGCCAGTAGCAGCGCGGCAACCAGGTCGGTGCTGGGCGCCGTGATCGCCACCAGCACGCCTAGCGCATAACACCAGATATTGGCCACCGCATAACCCAGCCAGGTGCCGCGCAGCGCGCTCTTGCCGTCACGCCCATGGCGCGCGAAATCCGCCACCAGCGGTAGCCAGGAGACCGGCATCGCGATCACCAGATCCAGCGCCGACAGCGTGCTCATGCCGCCGTCGCCCGGCCGGTTCCACAGCGCGCCCAGGCCTTGGGCATTGGCCTTGGCCAGGAACTGCCAGCTCAGCCACAGCAGCGAGGCAATGACCAGCGGCAGGCCGTAGCGGCCGATGAATTTGCGCACCAGTTTGACCATGGAGCCCGACAGCAGCGCCAGCAGCACCGCGCCCCACAGCAGCGTGGCCAGAAGCGGCCACAAGGCGCCCGAAAAGCTGCCGGACTCGCGGGCGATAGCCATCGTGCCGTCGCGCATCACCACGAGCTCGAAGGTGGTCCAGCCAATCAGCTGCACGATGTTAAGCAGCACCGGCAGGCGCGCAAAACTGCTGCCGTAGGTGGCGTGCATCAGCCCGGCGCTGGAGAGCCCGCTGTCGCAGCCGATCTTGGCCGTCCAGGCCAGCAGGCCCGCGCCCAGGACGGAGCCGCAGACGATCACCGCCAGCGCGGTTTGCGTGCCAAGGGCCGGCACCAGGTAGGCGCCTATCTGCATCACCAGCAGGCCCACGCCCAGGCTGAGCCAGAGCGCGGCATGGTCGCTCCAGCCGAACAGGCGGTCGCTTGCGGGCAATGGCGCGAGCGCGGTGTTACCGGCGGCAGAAGTGGAAGAAGTGGTCATCAGCAGTTCCGATCGTCGTCAATGCGAGGTCGGCCTGCCTGAAGCCCGCCAGAGCAGCGGGGCTGCGGAACATGCTTCCCTGCGCGAGGATTACCTCAATCAGGTTCAAAGGGACTTTCTCAGCCGCCGCCGTCCGCACTTGCGAACCACAGCAACACCCCCAGCGAAAGTGCCCTTGCGGGCACTGCGCAAATTGTAGGGCGGTTTTCCGGCGGGAGCTTTGGCGGGTGGGCCGCGTGGACAATCGGGCCATGCATTTTTGCCAACACATGCCATGGCCGTGGTGAAGCCCGCGTCCCCTGTGCCGGGCCGCTTTCGCCCGCGGCTCACGCTGCAGACCCTTACGCGCGGCGACGGCTTGCTGGGCATGAAACCCAGCGGGCCTTTCGGTCCGCGCGGCGACAGCGTCACCGTGGCGCGCGTGGACTGGACCTATGCCACCGCCGGCGGCGTCCATTGGGAAACACCGGCCCCCAAGACGGTGCTCAACAGCCGGGCGGCATCCACGCAGGCCGTCACTGATGCGCAGGGGAGGGAGGTCCTCCTGCAGCGCGACCTGGCGGCCGAAGCCGAGGCGCTGGACAGCCTCTGGACCCTGGGCCTGTACCCCGTGCCGGCCGACACGCTTCAGTGGCGCAGCGAGGAGGCCGCCACCGGCCACGAGCACCTGTGGTCGCTGGTCCAGGAGGATTTTTTCGGTGATTTCTGGGCCGACCAACTGCCCGCCTTGCAGGCCCAGGGCTGGGCCGTCGTGGTCCGGCCGGGCTTTGCGCATGAGAGCGTGCCGGTGGACGCCTGGCGCCTCATCGTCAGCCCCGACACCGGCGAGGTGCTGGGCAAGGAGGTGGCGGTGCCCCTGCGCGGCCGCGCGCCCGCCGTGGCTGCCCTGGGCCTGCCCGCGCGCGAAGGCTCCTGGCTGCTGACCTTGGGCGTGGAAGTTGACGGCCAGATACTGGACCTGGCGCCCATGCTGGCCGACCTGCTGCGGCGCGACCAACGCTGGCTCAATGCCCGCCAGGTCTTTGCGATCGACGACACGGCCGTCATCCTGCTGCGCGCCCCGGGCGGCAAGCGCATCGAGGCGCCGGCCGCCCTGCTCAAGGCCATTGTGGGCGCCATGCTGGATTTGCTGACCGACCCGCAACGCGCGCAAGGAGAGGGCCCGCTGCGGTTGTCGCCCTGGGACGCCTGGCGCCTTGACGTGCTGGATAGCGGGGCGGGCCGCGCCGGCGTGCAGGGTGCCTGGCAATGGCAGGGTGACGCCGGGCTGCGCACACTGGCAAAGCGGCTGCAACAGGCGGGCGCGCCGCAGCCGGTGCAGGCGCCGGCAGGCCTGGGCGTCATCTTGCGGTCTTACCAGCTGGAAGGCCTGGCCTGGCTGCAATACCTGCGCGCGCAACAGCTGGGCGGCATCCTGGCCGACGACATGGGCCTGGGCAAGACGGCGCAGGCCCTGGCGCATCTATTGATCGAAAGGCAGGCCGGCCGCACGACGCTGCCTTCGCTGGTGGTCGTGCCAACCTCGCTGGTGTTCAACTGGCAAGCCGAGGCCGCCCGCATGGCGCCTGATTTGCGCCTGCTGGTCCTGCAGGGCCCGAGCCGGGACGCGGCTTTTTCGCGCATGGCCGAACACGACGTGGTGTTGACGACCTACCCGCTGCTGTGGCGCGACGTGGAGGTGCTGGAGCGCCAGCACTTTCACTTGCTGATCCTCGATGAAGCGCAGTGGGTCAAGAACGCCGCCGGCCACAGCGCGCGCGCCTTGCGCCGCCTGCATGCTCGCCACCGCCTGTGCCTGACGGGCACGCCGCTGGAAAATCACCTGGGTGAACTCTGGGCGCAGTTTGATTTCCTGATGCCCGGCTTTTTGGGTGATGCCCGCGGTTTCGCACGCCAGTGGCGCAAGCCCATAGAGACCAACGGCGAAACGCTGCGCGCCCAGTTGCTGGCGCAGCGCGTGCGCCCCTTCATCCTGCGCCGACGCAAGGAAGACGTCGCCGCCGAACTGCCCCCGCGCACGGAAGTCATCAAGCGCGTGCAATTGCAGGGCCGCCAGCGTGAACTCTATGAAAGCGTGCGGGTGGCGGCCGACATCCAGGTACGGCGTGTGCTGGCGCGCAACAGCTTTGCCGGCGGGCAGATCACCATCCTGGATGCCTTGCTCAAGCTGCGCCAGGTCTGCTGCGACCCTTACCTGGTCAAGGGCGTGAAGCCGGTCAGGACCATGCCGCGCGCCAAGCTCGAACTGCTGCGGGGCATGCTGCCCGAGCTGGTCGCAGAGGGCCGGCGTGTGCTGGTGTTTTCGCAGTTCACCGGCATGCTGTCGCTCATTGAAGCCGAGCTCGATGCGCTGCAGCTGCCCTGGCTTTCGCTGACGGGCGACACCTCGCCGCAAAAGCGCGGCGCGCTGGTGCGCAAATTCCAGTCCAAAACCGTGCCCATCCTGCTGGTCAGCCTGAAGGCCGGCGGCGTGGGCCTCAACCTCACGGCGGCCGATACTGTGATCCACGTCGACCCCTGGTGGAACCCGGCTGTCGAGGCGCAGGCCACGGCACGCGCGCACCGCCTCGGCCAGGACCAGCCGGTGTTTGTCTACAAGCTTGTGGTGGAAGGCAGCATCGAGGAGCGCATGCTGGAGCTGCAGGCGCGCAAGGCGGCCCTGGCCGAGGGCGTGCTGGGAAGTGACGGCGCCGGGGCCGGCAAGTTCACGCCCGAGGACCTGCAGGCTTTATTGGCGCCGCTGGACCCGGCCGGCAGCGCAGCGCCGGCCTGACGAAAAAAGCCCGCGCGAGGCGGGCTTTCAGGCGGGAGGCATTCAACCGCTCAGTCGTCAAACACCGGCGATTCAACGCCCAGCACCTTGTGCAGTTTCGGGCTGGTCGTGGTGTATTGCAGGTGGATCTTCTTGTCCGGGAAGATGAGGGGCGCGGCGCCAAATGCCGCCAGCGCGCACTCGTGGAAGCCGCTCAGGATCAGTTTTTTCTTGCCGGGGTAGGTGTTGATATCGCCCACCGCGAAGATGCCCGGAACGTTGGTGGAAAACTTTTCGGTGTCCACCGTGAGCTGCTTGCGCTCGATGTCCAGGCCCCAGTTGGCGATGGGCCCGAGCTTGGGCGACAGGCCGAAAAACACCAGCAGCACGTCCAGCGGCACCACGCGCGTCACGGCATCGGAACCTGTGACCTTGACGCCGGTCAGCCGGCCTTCTTTTTCTTCGTAGCCGGTGATCTGGCCCACGATGAACTGCATTTCGTACGCGTCGCACAGTTCGCGCATTTTGGCCACGCTGGCGGGCGCCGCCTGGAAGCCGTCGCGGCGGTGGATCAGGATCACGCTCTCGGCCTTGTTCGGGCCTTCGGCGACAAAGTTCAGCGCCCAGTCGAGCGCCGAATCGCCGCCGCCCACGATCACCAGGTTCTTGCCGGCAAAGTCGGCGGGACTCTTCACACGGTAAAACAGCTGGCTCTCGTCGAATTTGTCGAGGCCGTCCACGCGCAGCAGCTTGGGCTGGAAGGCGCCCACACCGGCCGCGATAAAAATGGTTTTGGCGAGGAAGCGCGTGCCCTTGGAGGTTTCGACGAAGAAACGGCCGTCCGGCTGCTTTTCAACCACGCTGACTTCCTGGCCGAAATGAAAGGTCGCGCCAAAGGGCTCGATCTGCTTGAGCAGGTTGTCGGTCAGTTCCCTGCCGGTGCACACGGGCACAGCGGGAATGTCATAGATGGGTTTGTCGGGGTAGAGCTCAATGCACTGGCCGCCCGGGTAGGCCAGCGAGTCGATCACGTGGGCCTTGATCTCCAGCAGGCCCAGCTCGAACACCTGGAACAGGCCCACGGGCCCGGCACCCACAATCACCGCATCGGTCTCGATGGGGCCGTCGTGCTCGGCTGCGGTGTTGATCACTTCCTGGTTCAGTTGAAGTTCCATGGGTCCTGGCGCGCTGTGCGATGTGTGGGGCGGCCCCGCAAGGGCCAGGTGCAGGCGGCCGGTTTAGCGGATCAGTTCGGACAGTTTGCCCGTCTTGTCTTTCCATTCCTCGGCGTCCGGCAGGGCATCCTTGCGCTTGGTGATGCTTTTCCATCCTTCGGCGCGGCTCAATTCGACGTTGAGCTTGATAAAGGCGAGCTGGTCGGCCGGCACGTCTTCCTCGGCATAGATGGCATTGACCGGACACTCGGGGATGCAGACCGCGCAGTCGATGCACTCGTCCGGATCGATCACCAGCATGTTGGGGCCTTCGCGGAAGCAGTCCACCGGACAGACGTCCACACAGTCGGTGTATTTGCAGCGGATGCACGATTCGGAGACGATGTGAGTCATGTTTTTGTAGGCTAATCGGTGGAAACCCTTGATTTTAAGAGGTTTCCGCCAACAGGGTTATGAAGAATGCGGAGCGCCGCGCGCGCCGCGCGCGCCGCGTGAAGGCTGGCTCAAATCACCAGTGCGGCACCCGAGGTCCTGTGCGAGGCGGTATCCACCAGCACCAGCGAGCCGAGGATGCGCGAACGCGCATAGGGCAGGGTGGCCAGCGGCTCCTGCAGGCTCAACTCGATGTGGCCTATGGCATTGGGCGGCAGCTCGCTGGCGTCTTCCTCGGCCAGGGTGTTGACGTCGAGCTTGTGCACGATGCGCTTGACCTTGGCCTTGACCCAGCGGTGGCCGTGCAGCGCCCAGTAAATGCGCCCGGCGACAAGCGGCTCGTCGTCCATCCAGGCCACGGTGGCCGAGATTTCGCGCGAGGGCTCGAAGGTGTCGACGGCCAGCAGCCAGTCGCCGCGCGACACGTCCACTTCCCGGTCCAGCACGATGCCCGCGCTGTGGCCGGCCAGGATGGTCCTGGGCTGGCGGGTATGGTCCAGCACCTGGGCCACCACCGCCGTCTTGCCGCCGGGCAGGATGGTCACGCTCTGGCCGGGCTGCACGCCGCCCGTGGCCACGCGGCCCCAGAAGACGCGGCGGCCCTGCGAGGTATCGGAAGAGGACGAGAATTTTTCCACCCACTGCACCGGAAACGAAAAAGCCTCTGTGCTCTCGGCGGCCGCGGCGGGCAGGTGCTCCAGCAACTGCAGCAGCGACAGGCCTTCATAGCCGCACCAGCCCGGCTTGGCGTCGACCACGTTGTAGCCCTTGAGGGCCGATAGCGGCACCGTCGCCTTGACCGGGATGCGCGCGGCCTGGGCGAATGCGGCGAGGGCCGCGGCGATGTTGTTGAAGGCCAGCGTCGGGTCTTCCACCGCATCGAGCTTGTTCACCGCGAACACGATGGACGGCACGCGCAGCAGGTTGACCAGCAGCGAATGCCGGCGGGTTTGCTGCAGCAGCTCCAGAGCGGGATTTTTCCAGTCGAGCTTGGTGGCGTCGACCAGCACCACGGCGGCGTCGGCGCTGGAGGCGGCCGTCACCATGTTGCGGGTGTATTGCTCGTGACCGGGCGCGTCGCCGATGATGAACTTGCGGCTTTCGGTGGCGAAGTAGCGGTAGGCCACGTCGATGGTGATGCCTTGCTCGCGCTCGGCCGACAGGCCGTCGGTCAGCAGCGCCAGGTCGGTCTCACCGCCGCGCTGCACGCCGGCCAGGTGGTCCTGCAGCACGGCGCGGCTGTCCACCAGCAGGCGGCCTATCAGCGTGCTCTTGCCGTCGTCGACCGAGCCGCAGGTGATGAATTTCAGTGCGGATCTGAGATCCGATTGCCCTGAGCCTGTCGAAGGGTCTGGCCGGGCTTCGACAAGCGCAGCCTGGACGGTGGTGTTATTGCTCATCAGAAATACCCATCCTTTTTGCGCTTTTCCATCGAGGCATCGGAAGTCTTGTCGTCCATGCGCGTGGCGCCGCGCTCGCTCACGTCGGCGGCCAGCGTTTCAATCACGATCTCGGCGGCCGTGGCGGCCGGGCTGTCCACCGGGCAGGTGCAGGTGATGTCGCCGACGGTGCGAAAACGCACGGTTTTTTCGACCACCTGTTCGCCGTCGCGCGCGGGCGTGAGGTCCGTCACCGGCACCAGCAGGCCCTTGCGTTCGACGACTTTGCGCTGGTGCGCGTAGTAGAGCGAGGGCAGCGCGATTTTTTCGCGCTCGATGTACTGCCACACGTCGAGCTCGGTCCAGTTGGAGATAGGGAACACCCGGAAGTGCTCGCCGGGCTGCAGCCGGGTGTTGAAGAGAGTCCAGAGCTCGGGGCGCTGGGCCTTGGGCTGCCACTGGCCGAAGCTGTCGCGGTGCGAAAAGATGCGCTCCTTGGCGCGGGCTTTTTCCTCGTCGCGGCGCGCGCCGCCTATCAGCGCGTCAAAGCGGAACTCGTCAATCGCCTCGAGCAGCGTGACCGACTGGTGCACATTGCGCGACTCGCCGGGATGGGTCAGGCGCACGGTGCCGCGTTTCATCGAGTCCTCGACATTGCGAACGATGAGTTCGGCGCCCAGTTCTTTGGCGCGCAGGTCGCGGAAGTCGGTCACTTCATGGAAGTTGTGGCCTGTGTCGATCATCAGCAGCGGATAGGGGATGCGGCCCACGCCGAAAGCTTTTTCCGCGCACTTGAGCATCACCAGCGAATCCTTGCCGCCCGAAAACAGCAGGGCCGGGCGTTCGAAGGCGGCAGCTACTTCCCGCAGGATGAAGATGGTTTCTTCTTCCAGCGCGTCGAGGTGGGAGTTGCTCAGTTTGGCGAGCAGTTCGGGTTCGGCGCGGGCGTTCATGCGGAGATTTCCTTGATGGGAATGATGCGGGCGTTCATAGGTCGGCGTGGTGAGGCATGGGGATAGAGCCGTCAGTGCGCAAGGTGCAGGCCGCATTCGCGGTTGTCTTCGCCCTTGGTGGGGTCCGCATAGTCGAAGTTGTTGGGCAGGCCGTTGATTTCACAGTACTGGTAAAGGTCCTTGGACGACCAGTGCAGGAGCGGCGCAACCTTGATCAGGCCGTCTGGGTTGACGCTGACCGGGTCCATCTGGGCGCGCACCGCGGTGTCGGTGGCGCGCAAGGCCGTGAACCAGACCTGGGGAGCGGTCTCGCGCAGGGCCCGGGCAAACGGCTCGAGTTTCACTTCTTCCGTGAAGGCCGCATGGCGCGGATCGTCCAGTGCCGGGGTCTGGCCTTCCACGGCCTCGCGGTGCGCGCGGGAGCGGCGCGGCAGGTAAATATGCAGGTCCAGCTTCAGCAGCCTGGTCACTTCATCGGCGAAGCGGTAGGTGGCCTCGGTGTTGTAGCCGTTGTCCATCCAGACCACGGGAACGCGGGGATTGGCGCGTGTCACCATGTGCAGTATCACCGCCTCGAAGGGGCGGAAATTGGTGGTGACGATGGCGGGCCGGCCCAGTCCCACGGCCCAGCCCACCAGGCCCTGCGCGTTGTGGCCGAGTTCCGCGTTGATCTTTGCAAGGTCCAGGCTCATGGTGTTCAGGCGGCAGCCGCTTCCTTGAAGTGGGGTTGCACGTTTACCGCATCGCCCTGGTACTTGCCGACGCCGTAACCGGGGTAGGAGGCCAGCACACGCTCGGCGACGGCCATGTCCTGGTCGGCGCGCAGCACCGCGGTGTCGAATCCGCTGCGCTCCATTTGCGCCAGCTGGTCCACCAGCACGTCGCCCGTGGCGCGGATTTCACCCTTGAACTCGCGGCGGCGGCGCAGCAAAAAGGCCTGGCTGAAGGCGCGGCCGTCGGTGAATTTCGGGAAGTGCAGGTCTATGCGCTTGACCCCGTCCAACGCGGCCTCGAAGGGGTCGGCATCGTTTGCCAGGACCAGGATGCCGGGTTCTTCGGCGCCGCTCTGTTCGCTGAAAGGCAGTAATTTCATGGTGATTCCTTTCAGGGCTCAGTGCGCAACGGTATTGGGGGCAAAGCGCGCGGCCTTGGCGGCGGCTTTGTAGGGCTCGATGCCGACCCGGCGGAAGGTGGCGATGAAGGTCTCGCCGTCCTCGCGCAGCTGGCGGTAGGTCTCGAGCACTGCCTCGATGACTTCGGGCACTTCGGCACCGGTAAATGAAGGGCCCACGACCTTGCCGGGCACCGAGGTGCCGCTCAGCGTGGAGCCGTCGGAGCCGCCCAACGAGACCTGGTACCACTCCAGGCCGTCCTTGTCGACGCCCAGGATGCCGATGTGGCCGCTGTGGTGGTGGCCGCAGGAGTTGATGCAGCCGCTGATGTGCAGGTCGATCTCGCCCAGGTCGTGCAGCTCGTCCATGTCCTGGTAGCGCTCGGTGATGGCCTCGGCAATGGGGATGGAGCGCGCGTTGGCCAGTGAGCAGAAATCGCCGCCGGGGCAGGCGATCATGTCGGTCAGCAGGTGGATGTTGGGCTTGGCAAAGCCGGCCTTGCGGGCGGCGCGCCAGAGTTCGGGCAGTTCGTCGCAGCGCACCCAGGGCAGCAGCAGGTTCTGGTCGTGCGTGACGCGCAGTTCGCCGGCGCTGAACTGGTCGGCCAGGTCGGCGGCGATGTCGAGCTGGTCGGCCGTCGCGTCGCCGGGGGCCTGGCCCAGGCGCTTGAAGGACAGGGTCACGGCGCGCAGGTCGGGGTTCTGGTGCGGCGCCACGTTGCGCTGCAGCCAGCGGCCGAACTCCACGTCGTCCTCGGCGGCGGCGCGCAGGATGTTGGCGATCTTGGCGTCGGCGCTCTTGCGGTCGCAGTTGAGCGTGGGCGGCACGAAGGAGGCCGTCACGCGGTCGAGTTCTTCCTGGGTGATGGTGTGCGGCGCGCCGTCGTGCTCGACGATCTGTTTGTACTCGGCCTCGACGTCGTCGATGTAGCGCTGGCCTTCGGCCTTCACCAGGATCTTGATGCGGGCCTTGTAGATGTTGTCGCGGCGGCCGTAGCGGTTGTAGACGCGCACCACGGCTTCCAGGAAATTCATGATCTGGTGCCAGGGCAGGAACTCGCGGATCACCGTGCCGATGACGGGCGTGCGGCCCATGCCACCGCCTACCAGCACCTTGAAGCCCAGCTCGCCTTCGGCGTTGCGGATCAGGTGCAGGCCGACGTCGTGCCAGGCCGTGGCGGCGCGGTCTTCACGGGCGCCGCTGATGGCGATCTTGAACTTGCGCGGCAGGAAGGAAAACTCGGGGTGCAGCGTGCTCCACTGGCGCAGGATCTCACCGAAGGGCCGCGGGTCGGCGATTTCGTCGACGGCAATGCCGGCGCGCTCGTCGCTGGTGATGTTGCGGATGACGTTGCCGCTGGTCTGGATGCCGTGCATGTTGACGCTGGCCAGCAGGTCCATCACATCGGCCGATTTATCGAGCGGGATCCAGTTGTACTGCACGTTCTGGCGCGTCGTGAAGTGGGCGTAGCCGGTGGTCAGCTTGGAACTGACCGACAGGCCGTTCTTGAGCGTGACCGGGCCCAGCTTGTCCTGCTTGGCCTGGGCTTCGTGGAACAGCGCGGCATTGGGCTGGTCGTATTCACGGGCGATCTTGGCCAGCACGCGCACCTGAGCGGTCGAGAGCTCGCCATAGGGCACGGCCACGCGCAGCATGGGCGCATACCGCTGCACATACCAGCCGTTTTGCAGGCGCAGCGGGCGGAACTCGTCTTCCGGCAGTTTGCCGGCCTGCCAGCGGCCCAACTGGTCGCGGTATTGGTTGGCGCGGGCCTGGACGAACTCGCGGTCAAATTCTGTGTATTGGTACATGGCTGTCGGTATTCAAACGTGGGATTTTTTATAAAGGAAGCGATTCGGGGCCGGTTCAGATCGAAATCAGTTTCACGCCGGCATAGGCCAGCAGCACCGAGAGCAGCGAGCGGATCACGCGGTCCGGCGTCTTGTGCACCAGGTGCGAGCCCAGCCAGATGCCGGGCAGGGAGCCGGCCAGCAGCTTGATCAGCAGAGGCCAGTCTACCGAACCGATGGCGGCGTGGCCCAGGCCCGCCACCAATGTCAGGGGCACGGCGTGGGCAATGTCGGCCGCCACGATTCGCGGCAGGGGCAGGGTGGGGTAAAGCAGCATCAGCACGATCACGCCGATGGCGCCCGCGCCGACGGAGGTCAGCGTGACCAGCGTGCCGATGACGGCGCCGAACAGCAGCGGCAGCGCCCAGTGGCGCGCGCGCGCGGCCTGGTCAGCCAGCTCGGGGGTGATGGTGGTGGGAGCGGCTTTGCCGCGCAGGACCTTGTAGAAGGTGGCGCCGGCCGTCAGCAGCAGGGCCAGGCCCAGGGTGGTGGTCATGAGGCTCTGGGTGGCCGGGTTGGCCGGGCCCAGGCGCTGCAACATATAAAGCGTGGCCAGCGAGGCGGGGATGCTGCCGGCGGCGGTCTGGCCGACGATTTTCCAGTCGACCACCCGGGCGCGCGCCAGGCTCACGGTGCCGCCCATTTTGGTGAAGGCGGCGAACAGCAGGTCGGTGCCTATGGCCAGGTGCGGCTTGACGCCGAAAAAGAAGATCAGCAGCGGGGTCATCAGCGAGCCGCCGCCCACCCCGGTCAGGCCGACCACCAGGCCCACGGCAAAGCCGGCAAATACGAAGGCGAATTCATGCATCCGGGAAAATGTAAGTGCGCCGCTTATAAAAACAAACTACACATTTGTTCTGCCGTTATGTGGATAAGCTTATTCGCAAGAATCCATGCGGGTTCCCGGAGGCTTTGGCTTGCTTGCTGTTTAAGGGAAATGCAAAGGGCATGTACAACCCTCTCCCACCATTCACAATGCGCTGGTACAGTCCCTGCTTTTCCCGGCTGGCCACCCTGCATGGGCCGGTTCGTTGGAACGCACCGCTTACTTTTGGAGAAAACCGTGAAATTTGCGAAATCTGCCCTGCTGGGCGGTTTGTGTCTGGCGTTCGCGACCACCCTGGCGCTGGCGCAGGGCGGCTCAAAAACGCCGATCAAGATTGGCGAGATCAACAGCTATTCGACGATCCCCCAGTTCACGCTGCCGTACCGCCAGGGATGGCAACTGGCCGTGGAAGAGATCAACGTCACCGGCGGCCTGCTGGGCCGCAAGGTCGAGGTCATTGCCCGCGACGACGCCGGCAAGCCCGAAGAAGCTTTGCGCCACGCGATTGAGCTGACCTCCAAGGAAAATGTCGACGTGCTGGCCGGCGGCTTCCTGTCCAACGTCGGGCTGGCGCTGGCCGACCATGCCCAGAAAAACAAGAAAGTGTTCATCGCCAGCGAGCCGCTGACCGACGCCCTGATCTGGGACAAGGGCAACCGCTACACCTTCCGCCTGCGCCCCGGTACTTATATGCAGGCCGCCATGCTGGTCGAGGAAGCCGCCAAGCTGCCCGCCAAACGCTGGGCCGTGATCGCGCCGAATTACGAATACGGCACCAGCGCCGTGGCGGCCTTCAAGGAACTGCTCAAGGCCAAGCGTCCCGACGTGGAGTTCGTCGGCGAGCAGTGGCCCGCCCTCGGCAAGCTCGAAGCCGGCACCACGCTGCAGGCCATCATGCAGACCAGGCCCGATGCCATCTTCAACGTGACCTTCGGCGCCGACCTGGCCAAGCTGGTGCGCGAAGGCAACCAGCGCGGCATCTTCCCGCGCACCCCGGTGGTGTCGCTGCTGTCGGGCGAGCCTGAATACCTGGACGTGCTGAAAGACGAAACGCCCAAGGGCTGGATCGTGACCGGCTACCCCTGGGACCAGATCGACTCGCGCGAGCACGCCAGCTTCGCCGCCAATTACTACCGCCGCTTCAGCGAGTACCCCAAGGTCGGCTCGGTGGTGGGCTATGCCACCATGCAGGCGATTTTTGCCGCCATCAAAAAGGCCAACTCCACCGACAGCGAGAAGCTGGTGGTGGCGCTGCGCGGCCTGAAGTTCTCCACGCCTTTCGGCCCGGCCGAATTCCGCGCCATTGACCACCAGTCGACCATGGGCGCTTACGTCGGCAAGCTGGACCTGCGCGGCAACAAGGGCACCATGGTGCAGTGGCGCTATGCCGACGGCAAGGCCTATTTGCCCTCCGACGCCTATGTCAAGGCCCGCCGCCCGGCCGAGGCCATGAAGTGACCTTTTGACAACGCGCGCGCCGATTTCAGGGGAATCATGAAAAGGGCGTGCCGAATCCCCGCATAATCGGGCGCAAATGACGAATACGGGTGGCGAGGCTGTCAAGCGGATCTTTGTAAAAGTGTTTGGGTTTGACGATGTGGAGCGTCATGCCCTGAACACCGTGTTTCGCCTGTCCGAAACCCGGCCCACGGCCTATGCGCCCTGGACCGCCGCGGCCCCCGACGAAGCCGACATTGCGCTGATCGACGGCGACAGCTGGGAGGCCACGCTGGAACTCGCCAACCCCGCCCACGACGACCTCAAACTCATCTGGATAGGCGACAACGCGCCGGCCCGGGCCCGCCTGGTGTTCAAGCGGCCCCTGCAATGGGCGGCCGTGATTGACGGCATGGACGAGCTGCTCGCGGCCGAGTTGCCGCAAGCAGCCGGCAAGGAACCGGAGCTCGACCTGGACCTGCTGTCCGAGTCGACGGCGCTGCTGGACCTGGACCTCGACTTCGATTCCGCGGCAGACACCACGCCCGCGCCGCTGGAGGCATCCGCGCCCGAACCCGAACACGCTCAGGTGCTGGTGGTGGACGCCGACCGCGACGCGCGCCTTTACCTGCGCGCCCGGCTGGCCATGGCCGGCCTGTTGCTGGTCGACGAGGCCGCCACCGGCGCCGAAGCGCTCAAGATGATTGACAGCCGTCTCTACAAGCTGGTGGTGCTGGACATGGACCTGCCCGACGTCGAGCGCTGGGACATGGTCAAGAAGGTGGGGGCTTCGCGCCCGGCCATTGAATTCCTGATCCTCACCGGCAGCCGGCTGTCGCCGATTGATACGGTGCGCGGCTGGTTTGCCGGCGCGCGCGGCAGCCTGCGCAAACCCCTGCATCCCGGAAAGCTCAAGCGGCTGCTGCGCAGCACGCGTTGAGTTTTAATCGGCCACGCGCTGCGGCGCCAGCGCATCGGCCAGGCGCTGCTCTATCGGCAAAGGCTCTGCGTGCAGCCGGGCGGCCAGCAACTCCCCGCACAGCGCGGCAAAACTCAGGCCGCGCGACCCCATACCGCTGCAGACCCACAAACCCGGCACCAGCGGCCCCAGCGCGGGCAGCCGGCTGGGCGTGGCGCAGCGCACGCCGGCCCAGTCCTGGACTTGCCCGCCCTCAAACTTTGCCGCCAGCGCATGCGCCGTTTGCGGCAGCAGGGTTTGCAGCCGGCTGAAGTTGTGGAGGTTGTCCTCGGGCCGCGTTTCGGGTTTCGGGTTGTCGCGTTCAAAGCTGGAGCCCATGACCCAGGCCAGCCGGCCGGCTTCGCCAGGCAGGGGCACGGCGGGCGCCAGGCTGCCATGGCCGTTGACGGGGAAGACGGGCAGGGCGGCGGCCGTGCCGGGCTCGTGCCGGCCCCAGCTGACCTGGCCGCGTATGGCTTGCAGCGCGAGTTCACCGACTGTTTCATCCGCGGCGGCGGCCAGCGAGCGGCTGCCGTAGCCCGCTGCAAGCACGACCAGCCCGGCGTGGGCCAGCTCACGTCCCTGCGCATCAAAGACTTGCCATTCGCCGGAACTACGGGCCAGGCGGCCCACCGCCGCATTGCCGCGCCACTGTACCCCCGGCGTGGCCAGCCACGCTTCGACGAGGCCGGCGGGGCGGACCCAGCCCGCCTGCGCGTGCCAGAGGGCGGGCGCATCCGGCGGCAGGCCACACAGCGCGAGCCGCGCGGCGTCGGCCGGGCCGGACCAGTCATTCGCGGCATCGGACCACTCCGCCTGCCAGGCCTCGGGCCGTTTGCGCGGGTGTTCCACCGCATGCTCCAGCACGCCGGTGCGGCCCCAATCGTTCGCTTGCAGCAGGGCCTCGGCTTGCTGCAGCGTGGCGCGAATGCCGTGGCGCGACAAGCGCGAGAGCTGGTTGTCGTCGGGCGAGACATGCGGCGCCAGCAAACCGGCGGGCAGTCCCGAGGCGCCCGCGGCGGGCGCATTCGCCGCATCGAGCACCGTCACCCGCCAGCCGCGGCGCGCCAGGCTGGCCGCCACGGCCGCGCCGGCCAGGCCAGCGCCTATCACCACGCAGGTCGACGGCGCGTGCCGTTGCGGCGAAGGCTGCGCTCTTTTCGGCTCCCAGGCCGGGTTGAACTCGCCCTGCAGGTTGTCGCGCTTGGGCGGAATGCCCGGCACCTTCTTGACCACAAACCCGCACTCCGCCAGCGCGTCGCGCACGCTGCGCGCAATCGTCCAGGTGGCGATGCGCGTGCCGCGCCGGCAGCAGCGTGCCACCGCCTTGAAGGTGTGCAGGTCCCAGATGTCGGGGTTGCGCTGCGGGCTGAAGCCGTCCAGGTAGACCGAATCAGCATCAAACGATTGCTCGCGCAGCACCGCCTTGGTGTCGCCTATGCACAGCGTCAGCAACACCCGGCCGCCCTCAAACACCAGGCGGTGAAAGCCCGGCAGCAAGCCCCACAGCTGGGCGTGGAGTTGTTCGGCGAAAGGAATCAGCTCAGGGTGGGTGCGGGCGCTGCGCAGCACGTCGGCGGCGCCGGCCGGGAAAGCTTCGGTCGAGACGAAATGCAGCAGCTGGGGGCGATCCGGGTCGGCCTTCCAGGCGGCCCAGGTGACCAGGAAATTCAGGCCCAGGCCAAAGCCGGTTTCCAGCACCGTCCATTGCGGCTGGCCGGCCCAGGCCTCCGGCAGGCCGCAGCCCTTGAGAAAGACTTCGCGGGCCTGGTCCAGCCCGCCGAGTTCGCTGCGGTAGCGGTCGCCGAAGCGCGGGCTGAAGGGGCTGCCGCCGGCCGTGCCGTCGTCCAGCCACTCGATGCGCTCAGGCATGCCGCCGCATCAGGGGGTGGGAGTAGGGGGGACGTAACCCTGTACCGCGTCGGCGCCGTCGCCAAAGAAGTGTTTCTCCATCTGGCGCGCCAGGTACTGGCGGGCGCGGGCGTCGGCCAGGTTCAGGCGGTTTTCATTGACCAGCATGGTTTGCTGCTTCATCCACTCCGCCCAGGCTTCCTTGCTGACTTCTTCCCAGAGGCGCTTGCCCAACGGGCCGGGGTAGGGCGGAAAGTCCAGGCCTTCGGCTTCTTTACCGAGCTTGATGCATTTGACGAGGCGTGCCATGGCGGGGTTCTTTCTTGTATCGGGGGGATCTAAAGAGGGGTCTAAGGATGTTTACAGAATAAAGAACTGAGTTTTTATTCGTTCCAGTTTTCTAGGGCTGCTTCCAGAATCCATTTTGTTCGCATTTACACGCATTTTTCTGGAAAAGAGGAGCAACCATGACTTCACGCCGCAACTTTATCAATGTTTCCACCCGCACGGCCGCCGCGCTCGGTTTGGGTTTGACGCTGGCAGGGTCACTGCTGACGGCCCAGGCGCAGCCGGCCCCCGTAACGCTGCTCAACGTATCCTACGACCCGACCCGCGAGCTCTACGTCGAGTACAACGCCGCCTTCAGCAAGTACTGGAAGGCCAAGACCGGCCAGGACGTGACCATCAAGCAGTCGCACGGCGGCTCGGGCAAGCAGGCGCGCTCCATCATTGACGGCCTGGACGCCGACGTCGCCACGCTGGCCCTGGCCGGCGACACCGACGCGCTGGTCAAAAACGGCGGCTGGCTGTCGCCCGACTGGCAAAAGAAGCTGCCGCACAACGCCTCGCCCTATACCTCCACCATCGTGCTGGCGGTTCGCCAGGGCAACCCCAAGGGCATCAAGGACTGGGACGATCTGGTCAAGCCCGGCATCAATGTGATCACCCCCAACCCGAAAACTTCGGGCGGCGCCCGCTGGAACTACCTGGCCGCCTGGGAATTCGCCAAGCGCAAATACGGCAGCGACGCCAAGGCCAAGGAGTTTGTCGCCAAGCTCTACGGCAACGTCTCGGTGCTGGACACCGGCGCCCGCGGCTCCACCATCACCTTCGCCCAGCGCGCCCAGGGTGACGTGCTGATCGCCTGGGAAAACGAAGCCTACCTGCTGGAAAAAGAGTTCGGCGCCAAGTTCGACGTGATCGCGCCTTCGCTGAGCATCCTGGCCGAGCCGGCCGTCGCCGTGGTCGACAAGAACGTCGACAAAAAGGGCACGCGCGCCGTCGCCGAGGAATACCTGAAGTACCTGTACTCCGAAGAAGGCCAGGACATTGCCGGCAAGAACTTCTACCGCCCGGCCGTTTCGCAAAAAGCGATTGCCAAGTACGCCAAGCAGTTTCCCAAGCTGAACCTGTTCACCATCGACCAGGCTTTCGGCGGCTGGACCAAGGCTGATAAAGAGCATTTCGCCGATGGCGGGTCGTTTGACCAGATCTACTCGAAGAAATAGGCCCCCCGAAGCGGCCTCTGGCCGCCTCCCCCCAGGGGGCGCCCGCTGCGGCCCGGCAAAGCCGGTTCCGCGCCGGCACTGGAATTGAAGAACTGTCACACCGCGCTTGGTTGCCCAGGCACTTCAGGGAAAACGCCAAAAAATGTCCGCGCAACAATCCGTATTGCTGATCGCCGGCAGCCCGTCCGAGCAGTCCCGTTCCTCGGCGCTGCTTGATTCGGTCAGCCACAGGCTGGCGCTGAGGGGCGGCTTTGTGGTCGACCGCCTGAATATCCGCGAACTGCCGGCCCAGGCCTTGCTGCTGGCCGAGTGGGGCCACCCGGCCATCATCAAGGCGATCGAGCAGATCGCCAGGGCGCGCGCCGTCGTGGTGGCCACGCCGGTCTACAAGGCGGCTTACAGCGGCCTGCTCAAGGTGCTGCTTGATTTGCTGCCGCAGACCGCGCTGAAAGAAAAAACCGTGCTGCCGCTGGCCACGGGCGGCAGCCCGCACCACATGCTGGCGCTGGACTACGCCTTGCGCCCGGTGCTGCAGGCGCTGGCGGCCCGCCACATCCTGCCCGGCGTTTACGCCACGGATTCACAGGTGCCGCAGTCGGCCGACAAACGCTACGAGGTCGGCCCCGACATCGCGGTGCGGCTGGACGACGCGGTGCTGACCTTGCTGGCCGAAAGCTTTCGCCAGCCCGCGACCACTGGTTTTGAGCCGGTGCACTTTTCCCGGGTGCGATGTAGCGTCTGACGCCGCACCGGGGCGCGCAGGCCGATGACGGCCCGTGCCCTGAATTCCCATGACGCAGATTTTGAAACCGCCTCGCAGGCGGCCGGGGAGAGCCTTTGCCTCCTGCCGGCCGTGCACCCGGAAAAGACACCCTTGAAAAGGACATCGACCATGAGCATCACCTCCGCCGGCCCTTCCGGCATTCCCCCGCAACCCGTATCCAAGGCACGCACCTGGATCGACTTTCTCCTGAGCCTGGCGCTGGCCGCCGCGATCGCGGGCGTCATCACCTTGCTGACGTTGCCCGTGGCGCATGCACAGGACAAAGTCGAGCTGCGCATCGGCTACCAGAAAGCCGCCAGCCTGTTTGTGCTGCAAAAAGCCCAGGGCACGCTCGAAAAACGTTTGTTGCCGCTGAACGCCACCGTGAAATGGGTGGAGTTCCCGGCCGGCCCGCAACTGCTGGAAGGTCTGAACCTCGGCTCGGTCGACGTGGGCTACGTCGGCGAAGCGCCGCCCATCTTTGCCCAGGCCGCCGGCGCGAAGTTCGCCTACATCGGCTATGACCCGGCAGCGCCTGAAGCCGAAGCCATCCTGGTGCCCAAAGACTCCGGCATCAAATCGGTGGCCGAACTCAAGGGCAAAAAAGTCGCGCTCAACAAGGGCAGCAACGTCCACTACCTGCTGGTCAAGCTGCTCGAGAAAAACCACCTGAAGCTCAGCGACATCCAGGTCGTCTACCTGGCCCCCGCCGATGCGCGTGCCGCCTTTGAAAGCAAAAATGTCGACGCCTGGGTGATCTGGGACCCGTTCACCGCCGCCGCCGAAAAAGCCATAGGCGCGCGTGTGCTGGCCGACGGCAAGGGCGTGGTCAACAACTACCAGTACTACCTGGCCGAGCGCGGCTTCGTCGCCAGGAACCCCAAGGTCATCCAGGCCCTGTTTGACGACTCGGTGGAGCGCGGCGTCTGGCTCAAGGCCAACCTCAAGAAGGCCGCGGAGCTGATCGCGCCGCTGCAAAGCCTGCCGGTCGACGTGGTCGAACTCAGCCTCAAACGCTATGAGTTCAACGTCAAGCCCGTGCCCGCCAGCGTGATCGCCGACCAGCAAAAGCTTGCCGACACCTTCTTTGAGCTGAAGCTGATCCCCAAGGCCATCGCCGTCAGCGACGCCGCCTACAAACCGGCGCCCTGAGCAGCGGCGAAGGAATCTCACCATGAACACCTCCACACCGCTTCAACTGCGCCGCCGCTTCCTGCGGATCGCCGCGACCACGGCCTCGCTCTGGGGCCTGGGCCTGCAGGGCGCAAAAGCCCAGTCCGCCGGCAAGGCCGACAAAGCGCCCGAGCAACTGCGCATCGGCTACCAGAAGTCCGCCGTCAACCTGGTCATCCTCAAGCAGAAAAGCGTGCTGGAAAAACGCTTTCCCAACACCAAAATTGCCTGGGCGGAATTCCCCGCCGGGCCGCAACTGCTGGAAGCGCTGTCGGTCGGCAGCCTGGAGTTCGGCCTGACCGGCGATTCGCCGCCCGTCTTCGCGCAGGCCGCCGGCAAAGACCTGCTCTACGTCGGTGTCGAGCCGCCCAAGCCCGACAGCTCGGCCATCCTGGTGCTGGGCGATTCGCCCATCCGCAACCTGGCCGGCCTCAAGGGCAAAAAGATCGCGCTGCAAAAAGGCTCCAGCGCCCACTACCTGCTGGTGCGCGCGGTCGACAAGGCCGGCCTCACATGGGACGACATACAGCCGATTTACCTGGCGCCCGCTGATGCGCGCGCCGCCTTCGAGCGCAAGAGCGTGGACGCCTGGGCCATCTGGGACCCGTTTTACGCCGCGACCGAACTTGCCATCAAGCCGCGCGTGCTGGCCACCGGCCGCGAGCTGTCGAGTAACAACTCCTTCTACCTGGCCTCGCGCTCCTTTGCCACCCAGCATGCGCAAACCCTGGCGGTGCTGTTTGAGGAGCTGAGCCGCGCCGACGCGCTGGTGCAAAGCGACCGCAAGGAGGCCATCAAGCTGGTCTCCGAGTTCAGCGGGCTGGACGCCGGCGTGGTGAGCCTCTTTATCCAGCGAAGGCCGGTGTCGCCGGTAGGCCCGCTCAATGCCGCGGCGATTGCCGATCAGCAGCGCGTGGCCGACGCCTTCCTGCGCCTGGGCCTGATCCCGCGCGCGGTCAAGGTCGCCGACATCGTCTGGAAACCTGAGATTCCCCCCCGAATCGGCCTGGCGGCCGCCTCCCCCCAAGGGGGCGGCCACCAGCAGCCCGGCGAAGCCGGTTCTGCGGCGGCCACTGGTACGCGCCTCGCCAGCGCATCAAAAAGGAGTTCGTGATGCAGGTTTTCTGGTTCATCCCCACCCACGGCGACAGCCGCTACCTCGGCACCGGCGAAGGTGCGCGCGAGGTCAACCACGACTACCTCAAGCAGGTCGCCCAGGCGGCAGACACGCTGGGCTATGAAGGCGTGCTGATTCCCACCGGCCGCTCTTGCGAGGACCCGTGGGTGGTGGCCTCCAGCCTGCTGCCCGTGACCAAAAACCTCAAGTTCCTGGTGGCGGTACGCCCCGGCCTGCACCAGCCCAGCCTGGCCGCGCGCATGGCCGCCACCTTCGACCGGCTCTCGGGCGGGCGCCTCCTGATCAACCTCGTCACCGGCGGCGACCAGGCCGAACTCGAAGGCGACGGCGTCTACCTGGACCACGCCCAGCGCTACGAACAGTCGGCCGAATTCATCCGTATCTGGCGCGAGATCCTGGTGCGCAGCCACGCTGGCGAAAGTTTTGACTACCAGGGCGAGCACCTGAGCGTGAAGGGCGCCAAGTTGCTCTACCCGCCGGTGCAAAAGCCGCATCCGCCTGTGTATTTCGGTGGATCGTCCGACGCCGCCCATGCGCTGGCCGCCGACCAGGTCGACACCTACCTGACCTGGGGTGAGCCCCCGGCCGAAGTCGCCAAAAAAGTGGCCGACGTGAAAGCCAGGGCGGCCCGGCTGGGCCGCACCGTCAAGTTCGGCATACGCCTGCACGTCATCGTGCGCGAGACCGACGACGAGGCCTGGCGCGCCGCCGAAAGCCTGATCAGCCGGCTCGACGACGACACCGTGGGCCGCGCGCAGGCCGCGTTCCAGCGCATGGATTCGGAAGGCCAGCGCCGCATGGCCGCCTTGCATGCCGGCGGCGGCAAGCGCACGCGCGCCGAGCTCGAAATCAGCCCCAACCTCTGGGCCGGCGTTGGCCTGGTGCGCGGCGGCGCGGGCACGGCGCTGGTGGGCGATCCGCAAACCGTGGCCGCGCGCATCGAGGAATACGCCGCCCTGGGCCTGGACACCTTTGTGCTCTCGGGCTACCCGCACCTCGAAGAGGCCTACCGCTTCGCCGAGCTGGTGTTCCCGCTGCTGCCGCGCAAGCTGCGCCAGAAGCTGTCCGGCCAGGTGCTCAACGGCCCCTTCGGTGAAGTCGTCGCCAACGAATACCTGCCGCGCGTCTCGCAAAGCTGAAACGGAGCAATCCATGACCGACTCCACACAAGTCCGTGAACTCCAGGTGACCCCGGTGCCCGACACCGTGGATGCCCCCGGCCTGGGCTTTTTGCCGCTGGGCGGCGGCGTCTCGCTGCCGCGCATCCAGTACGCCGCCATCCTGCGCGACATCGGCCAGCGCCTGCTGCCCTGGGTGGTGCCGGTCGGGCTGGTGGCCCTGTGGCAGATTGCCTCATCGCTGGGCTGGCTGTCTACGCGGGTGCTGCCGGCGCCGTCCGAAGTCCTCAAGGCCGCCTGGACGCTGTCCGCCTCCGGCGAGCTGTGGACGCACGTGAAGGTCAGCGCGGGCAGGGCGCTCGCGGGCCTGGCCATAGGCGGCGGGCTGGGCCTGGCCTTCGGCCTGCTGACAGGCTCGGTGAAATTCTTTGAAACCCTGCTCGACTCGACCATCCAGATGGTGCGCAACATCCCGGCGCTGGCGCTGATCCCGCTGGTGATCTTGTGGTTCGGCATCGACGAGACCGCCAAGCTGTTCCTGATCGCGGTGTCGGTGTTTTTCCCGATCTACATCAACACCTTCCACGGCATCCGCAACGTGGACCCGGGCCTGATCGAGATGGGCCGCACCTACGGCCTGTCGCGCTGGCAGCTGTACCGCGAGGTCATCCTGCCCGGCGCGCTCTCGTCCATCCTGGTGGGCCTGCGTTTTTCGCTGGGCCTGATGTGGGTGATTTTGATCGTCGCCGAAACCATCTCGGCCCAGTCCGGCATCGGCTACCTGACCATGAACGCCCGGGAGTTTTTGCAGACCGACGTGGTGCTGGTCGGCATCCTGCTGTATGCCTTGCTGGGCAAGCTGGCCGACGTGTTCGCGCGCGGGCTGGAGCGCTACTGGCTGCGCTGGCATCCCGGTTACCAGAGTGCGGCGGCCTGAACGGCCTGAGGAAACACCATGCGGCATCCCCAAACCTCTTTTGAATCTTCCCAGGCTTATCTCGCGGCGGAATACGGGCGTGCCCCTGAGCCTGACACCCTGCCGCCGCAAGCAGCGCCTTTGTCGCAAGACCGCGGCGTGCGCCTTGAAATACGCGGCCTGTCCAAACGCTATGGCAAGCGCCAGGTGCTGCAGCACACCGAGCTCGTCATCGAGCCCGGTGAGTTTGTCGCCATCGTGGGCCGCAGCGGCTGCGGCAAGTCGACCTTGCTGCGCCTGGTGGCCGGGCTGGAGGCTGCCACGCAGGGCAGCATCCGGCTGGACGGGCAGGACGTGACCGGCCTGCGCGAAGACACCCGCATCATGTTCCAGGACTCGCGCCTTTTGCCCTGGCGCCGCGTCATCGACAACGTGGCGCTGGGTTTGCCGCGCGCAGGCCATGCGGCCGCGGCCGACGTGCTGGCCCAGGTGGGCCTGGGCGACCGCCAGCCCGACTGGCCGGCGCGCCTGTCGGGCGGGCAACGCCAGCGCGTGTCGCTGGCCCGGGCGCTGGTGCACAACCCGCGCCTCTTGCTGCTTGACGAGCCGCTGGGCGCGCTCGATGCGCTGACCCGCATCGAGATGCACCAGCTCATCGAAGGCCTGTGGCAGCGCAACGGTTTCACCGCCTTGCTGGTCACGCACGACGTGCAGGAAGCCGTGGCGCTGGCCGACCGCGTGATCCTGATCGAGGACGGCCGCATCGCGCTCGACGAGCGCGTGCGCATCGCCAGGCCGCGGGAGCGCAGCGACCCGCTGTTCGGCCAGATCGAAAAAAAGATCCTGGACCGCGTGCTGCAGCAGCCCGGCGAGGCGATTTCCCCGGGCGAGCCGCTGTGGCCCAACACGCCGGTGCACGGCGTGCGCTGGGCGGTCTGAGTTTTTACCCATCCACCGATTTTTCAACCAAGTTCCAGGAGAACCTTTATGTCCATCCAAGCCATCAACGTCCGCAACCAGTTCCGCGGCAAGGTCAAGGAAATCATCCGCGGCGACGTGGTGTCCGAAATCGACGTCGAAACGCCATGGGGCATCGTGACCTCGGTGATCACCACGCGTTCGGTGGACCAGCTCGAACTCGTTGTTGGCAGCGAGGTTGTGGCCCTGGTCAAGTCAACCGAAGTCTCTATCGCCAAGTTGTAAAACTGCGAAAGAGCTGCGTAGCCGCCTCGGGCGTGCTTGGGTTGATGGTGTTGCCCTGCCTGGCCGGGCCGGCCACGGCAAACCAGCCTTCCATGCTGTGGTGGGTCAGGCCCTGCCAGGCAATCGTCGGGATTGGCAGCGTAATTCCGGGACCGGGATGAGGTCATCGGCATTGGGCTGCTATCAAATAGGGAGCCCGCAATGCGGTGCCCATTGGGATGTGGCGGGTTGCGGCCGAAATGAAGCGCCTCAAAAGCCGGTAAAAACCCGCAGGCCGGGTAAAGTGAAAGGCCTCGCGCTTCTTTTGCGTTAAAATAAGCCTCCAACCCACGGCAGACAAGCGTCACCAGCTATGGAAAATATAGCGTTCAGGGCTGATCCAGGCTAGGCCCAAACAGGCATCCTGGCTCGTCATGGCGCTTGATTTTGGGGAAGGAAGCCCCAAATTCACTGCATGAACGCCACACATCCCCATCCCCACAAAACCGACCTCACGGTCACCCACGTGCTGGCCGAGTTGCTTGAGCGCCTGGAGCACAGCGCGGTGCCTGTCGGCGCCGAGCAATACCGCTCCGTCGTGCTGCACCTCGTCAACGAGCTGGGCGACGTGGAGCCGGGCGTGGCGCTGGGCGCGTTGCTGGACACCCATCCGGCGGCCGCCGAGCTGTATGAAAACGTGAACTACCAGTACGCGGGCCTGTGCCGGTCTGCGCTGGACGCCTCGCTCGCCGCCGAGCAGCAGGCCAAAGCGGCCATAGACAAGGCCATGAACCGTCAAAACCCCCAACCGAAGGAAGATCCAACCCATGGCAAGAGCTGACGCCAAAACCGCTGTCCTCGCAGACGGCCTGCGCTACAAGTCCAAGGTCTCGGGCTCCCCGTTCGCCGCCACCACCTCGTTCGGTGCGGCCACCATGTCGTGCTTTATGTGCGGCAAGCACCGCGCCCGTTCCCTCATGGGCACGCGCAAGGTGCTGGGCAAGTCCCAGGCCGTGTGCTCGCCTTCCTGCAAGGCGCTCGACGAAGCCCTCGAAAACGCGGCCAACCAGGGCTGATTCGTACAGCCTGTTTCACCGTTCTTTGCCTTTGGCCGCATGGGTGTCTTGATCACGCCACGGCCTCGGGCGCATACTGTGCCAACCCATCGTTGCATAGTTGAAGAAAGGTGATTCCATGGCCTCCCTGCCCACGCCGGACCCGGTACTTGAACCTGACGAGGCCATAGACCACATACGCGGCCGGGCGTCCGCCCCGGTCACGCTGGTCGAGTACGGCGACTTCGAGTGCCCGTCCTGCTTCCAGGCCCACGCGGCCCTGAAAGTCATGCTGCCGCACTTCGGCCAGCAACTGCGTTTTGTCTTCCGGCACTTCCCGTTGCGCGAAGTGCACCCGCATGCCGAGCTTGCCGCCGAAGCGGCCGAGGCCGCCGGCGCACAGGGCAAGTTCTGGCCCATGTACGACTTGCTGTTCACCCACCAGCAGCACCTCAAGGAAAAGAACCTGATCGAGTACGCGGCCCAGGTCGGTCTGGACATGGCGCGCTACCAGAACGAGATGAGCGACCACGTCTACCTGCAACGCGTGCAGGAGCACATGCAAAGCGGCCGCCACCTCGGCGTGCGCTCAACGCCGGCGTTTTACGTCAACGGCGTGTTCTGTGATGTTTCCTTCGGCCTGCAGCATTTGCATGAGGCGATCGACAAGGTGCTGGCGCAGTCTTAACCGTCGACCGGCTGCAGCGGCGTCTTCAAGGTCTTCTGCAGGAAAGCCAGGTCCAGCCAGCGGCCGAACTTGAAGCCCGCCTGCTTGATGGTGCCGCAGTGCTCAAAACCCAGGCGCTTGTGCAGTTCGATACTGGCCGTGTTGTCCAGGTCGATCGCACCCACCACCGTGTGCATGCCGTGCTCTTCCGCCTTCGCAACGATGGCCTCCAGCAGCGTGCGCCCCAGCCCCTGGCCGCGGCAGCTTTTTTCCACGTAGACGGAATGCTCGACCGTGTACTTGTAGGCCGGAAAGGCGCGAAACGTGCCGTAGCTTGCAAAACCCAGCAGCTTGCCCGCGTCGTCCTCCATCCCTATCACCGGGAAGCCATTGCTGCGCTTGGCCGCAAACCAGCCGACCATGCTTTCGGGCGTGCGCGGCTTGTAGTCATACAGCGCCGTCGAATTGGCGATGGCCTCGTTGAAGATGGCCAGGATCTGGCCGGCGTGGCGTTCTTCGGTGCACAGCACGGGATGCATGGGAATTCTTTCGGGCAGGGGTGAAGGTGTTGGAAGCAGATGCGGCCCAATGATAGGGTGCCCGGGAGGGTCCAGACGTGGGAACGCCCCAGGGGTTTCAAATCCTGGGGCGAAACGCTTGCTTCTGGTCATCAGCCCCGGCCAGGCGGGGCGGGGGATCAGCCGGCCGCGGCTGAGCCAGGCAACGGCACAGCCTGCGCCGCATTGCGAGCCCGTATGCGCCGCACCTGCAACGCCGCGCCGATGATGTAGAGGAGCAGCAACACACCCGTGGCGGCCTTGAGCTCAGGCGCCTCGGCATTGGCCAGCAAGGGCGCGCCCAGCGGCAGGCGTGTCGATGTCTCGGTGATCGCCGGGATCATGTGGAACACAAAGGTGATCGAATAGCTCAGCGTTGCTACGTAAGGCGAGGCCCGGCCCAGCACCTTGGTGTTGCCCGCCACCCAGGCAATGCCCAGCACCAGCAAGGTGATGATGCCCAGCGCATGCGCCTTGCCGAAGCCGCCGTGCTGGAAGATGCCGAAGCCCGTCAGGCAGGTCAGCACCGTGGTCCAGATATACACCTTGCCCAGGGTGGACGCGGCAATGATTTCCTTGTCGCGAAAGAAAGCAATCAGGGCGGCCGCGACGGCCACCAGGCTGATGGCGGTGTGGATCACACCGAGGTAGGTCAAACCATAAATCATCGGAATCTCCTTGTGCCCTGCACGCCAGGGCCGTGGGGTTGAACAAGCCGGCATTCGTAACAAAGCAAAGGCCATGCCGCGCCGATTGTGGGCCCCGCCACCGCTTTTGCCTACGGTTTTACGGCTTCGCCCGGCTACGGGCCGATAATCGGTAGCACACCGTGGCCGCAAGGCGCCACCCATTCAGAACAAAGTACTCATCATGAAAAAAACATTCCAGCTCAAAGTCGAAGGCAAAAACCGCGAGCGCCTGCTCGACGCCGCCAAACACGACATCCGCAAATACCTCAAACGCGAACGTGCCAAGGCCTTGCCCAAGGAGGTGGATTTCTGGGACTTCGATTGCAAGTCGGGCTATAGCGAAGCCACGGCGGCGGTGGTCTCCGTCGCCGACCTCATCAAGTCGATTGACGAGATCGTGAAAGACGGCGGCGAGCAGTTTTATGTGGAGGTGCTGGCCAAGCCCGGGGTGAAGGTGGCGCGGCCGAAGAATGACGCGACGGAAGATGAGTTCGACGGGGAATAGCGACGGTTCGTCTGCGCAGCATTAAATGACTGATTTGCAAATCCAGACGGAGCCCCGGTTCGCGTTTCGGATCAGCACAGCGCTCTTGTGTGTCGGTTTGGTATTTTGGCCGTGGGCGACTCATTTCCTGCCACGGCCTGATCTTCTGGATCACGGTGGCTATCCGGCATTCTTTTTTGATTTTGTGGTCTACCATTTCTCCGGATCAGTTTTCTTTTTTGCTCTTGTTGCCGCTCTGGTCTCTTTGATATGGTTTGCCTGTCAGAGGCAATGGCGCGCTGTAGTTCAATCCCTCATCGAAATGGTGGTGGCCGGCGGTGCGGGAATCTTTCTCCCTGCGTATTAAGTCATCAACACCTTAGCGGACCGCCTGAGACGTACGCTTATCTCAACGCCAGGCATCACGCCAAAGATGCTAACTAACCGAGGTGGAAACTACGGCTTATGGACAGAGACCCGGAAGCCCCGCAAGGCCCTTTCCCCGACACCTTCAAGCAGGGCGACGTCTTCTGGATCGAGCCCGACCCCTCACGCGGCTCCATCCCAGGCTCCCCGCATCCCCATGTCATCGTGCAGGACGACGTGTTCAACCACTCCCGCATCAGCACCGTCATTGTTTGCGCGCTGACCTCCAACCTGAACCGCGCGACGGAGCTGGGCAATGTCCTGCTGGATCCGGGCGAGGGCAATCTGGACAAGCAGAGCGTGGTGGTCGTGTCGCAGCTGTCTTCGGTTTACAAGACGCGACTGGGTGCGCATATCGGAAGCCTGTCGAGTGAACGGGTTCGGCAGATATTGGCCGGAATGCGATTCCTGCAGGCCTCTTTCCACCATCGATGAATCCAATCTCCAGCCGCGCCGGTCAACCCCGGCGGTGAAACGGGGATTTCGCCTGCGCGGCGTTGCCTCTCACAGCTTGACCGGTTCGAAGGGAATATGAAGCTGCTCCTTGTTCCACCTGATTTTGGGCGCGCACAGCAAATTCAGTTGATCGGCTTTGAAAAATTCATAGTCCAGCCCTGAAAACTGCTCCATGATGGCTTCCGCGCCGGTCATCCAGTATTCAATCCAGCACCAGGGCTGGTGGGTTCTCAGGAGTTTCTGGGCACCGCGCAAGGCTTCGACTTCCATGCCCTCGATATCCAGTTTGAAGAAGTCGATCCGCTCCAGGCCGAAATCATCCAGCGCGATGACCTCGACCGCGTCGCCGCCGGCCATACCTTCCGGTTTCAACTGAACCATGCCGTAGTCACTGGCCTTTGAATAGTCCACGGCGGGAACCTGCATGATCCCTTTCTTGTCGGCCAGGCCGTTTCGGTGAACCACCAGGTTCTCAATGTCATTGAGGGCGATGCTTCCGCACAAGGCGTAGTTCAGCAGCCGCTGGGGTTCAAACGCATGCACCCGTCCATGTTTGGCGGCAACGGCCTTCGCAAGAGGGATGCTCACAAGGCCGATATTCGCCCCGCCGTCGACCACGACACAGTTGTCCGGAAGATGCAGCATGAGCTGGAGCATATTGTCCAGTTCGGGCTGGATATGCGGCTTCCCGGTTTTCACCAGTGCTTCGGCCTGCAGCGCGCAATTGCGATTGACGATAAAGGTGCCGTAGTCACTGTCCAGAGCAAGAAAGTTATTCACTTTTTGGTTCATACAGTTCGCACTCCGTGAAAGGTTGTTGAGATTCAGTCGCTGATACCGCGGATTGTCTCGCGCAGGGCTTGCACCGCGCTGTCCACCACCTGTTCCCAGGCGCCCAGCACCGGCGCCCTGACAATGGCCACCGTCGGATACCAGCCTGAGCGCCCGGCTTTTTCCCAGCGCCAATCCGTGGCGGGGTTGGCCATCAGCACGCAAGGGGTGCCGAGCGCGGCGCACGCATGGGTAAGCCCGCTGTCGATGCCCACCAGGGCGTCCAGTTGGGCGCCCAAGGCAATGCTTTCGTCAAAAGACAGCGAGGCATCCACCGTGGTGAAGTGACCGGCGTCAAGGCTGCGCGGGTCTTTCAGCCAGAGGTTTCGCTGGTGCCCGCGCTGGAAGACAACCCAGTGCACGTCGTCCATGCCAAGCAGGCCGGAGAGATGCTGAAGCTGCAGGCTCTTCACCGCGAATACGGCGGGGCTTTCGTTGGCCGACCAGAAAATCCCTATGCACGGCTTGCCGCGCGCGCGCGACCTTATGTCGCCGAGCAGGGGCGGCGCCGGATGGCCGGGAGACCTTTCCATGTAACGGGTGCCCGCGGCAAAACCAAATACCGGGAAGAGCGCGGTGAACAAGGTGAAGGGGTCCGTCCACATGGGCGAATCGGACTCCGCGAGCCGATACCCGGCCGCCGTCAGCCGGGCTGAAAAACAGGCCTCATCCACGGGCGCCAGCTGAAAGCTGTCAGCGTTCAGGCCGAGGATTTCCACCTGCACGCCGGCGCACCGGAGAATGGCGGCGTAGCGCACCCATTGCACCAGGTCGCCCAGGCCGCCGCGCTCGCGAACCACCAGACGGCGAGGCAGCTCATGCTGGCCGTTCCAGTAGGCGTCGGTGTCGTCGGCCGAATACATGGAGCGCCATGCCTCGGGCGTGCAATAACCGGCGCGATAAGACTCAATACCCGCGGCAATGCCACTCGTACGCATCTGGCTTTGCCCGCGCATCATCAGCAAGACATGGTGGTTGAATTCGTTGAAATATTTCTCGGCATCCAGGCCGAGAACTTCTTCATCCATCGCCAGGGGCGTCCAGCCTTCAGCAAAAACCTGGTTGGCCAAACCCTCCACCAGACCGGACCGCTCCACGAGCCGGGCCAGTTCCGTCTTGCCGAGCTCGGGCAGGCCAAGATGGGAACAGACGTCCATCAAGTGGTAGCGGTGGTCGATATACCCCGGGAAATCCCGCCCCAGCTTGATGTAGGTATCCAGCGCCGGTGCAAATTCGCTGGCACGGTAATGCACGTCGCCACGAAGTTTCCAATAGCCGGCGCTGCCCGACTCCTGCGAATGCAGGCCGTCCAGGATTTGCCGGCCGGCCTGCAAATCGCCTTTTAGAAGATGGCTGTTGAACGCCTCCCAAGCCGCTACCGTCATTCATCAAACCCCATGGAAAAATCGGCCAAAACGCCCTTCGTTGGCATATTAAGCGAACAAAGTCGCTTATTGCTTCGGCGCGGCCTCAAACGGTGGCCGGCGAGGTGCCTGGAGTTGACAGCCAAATCGCCACCGGGTTATGGTCCTGACGCGGATGAACTGAAGTCTGCCGCAGACCAAACCGGGCCCCAGAGTAAAAGCAATGGCGAAAACGTCCAGCACGGCGCAAGCCACAAAGCCGGCCCTCCTGGCCGGCGGCAATCCCCAGATCGCAAAAGCCGACGGAGATGCGCCCGTTCAGGCCTATATCGCGGCCATGCCCGGCTGGAAGTCCGAGGTCGGGCGCCGCCTTGACGCGCTCATCGTGCGCACCGTCCCCGGCGTGCACAAGGCTGTCAAATGGAACTCGCCGTTCTACGGTATCGAGGGTGAGGGCTGGTTCCTGAGCTTTCATTGCTTCGCGAAGTATGTGAAGGTGGCATTCTTTCGTGGCACCTCGTTAAAGCCCATGCCTCCCCTTGAGTCCAAAAGCCAGGACACGCGCTACTTCCATATCCATGAGGGCGATGCGCTGGACGAGGTTCAGTTCGCCGCCTGGGTGAAGCAGGCCAGTGAATTGCCTGGTGAAAAGATGTGAGCCGAAGCAGCCAGCGACTGCGCGGCGTGAGACAAGCACCTAGTTATGATTTTTTGCGCGGATTGAGCTTTTATCCCTAATGCTTTTCCCCATAGCGATTAAGTTGTTTTCACGTTTGAAAAGTTGCTCTGCCTGATCGATCCGCTGGAGAATCCATTCGAGTTTTTTTGGTGGAAGAACGCCACCTTTATCTAAAAAAACTATTGATGCATGAAACAAAGTTGCATATGGATGCGGGGTCGGTCTCCATCCGCGTGAGTTCGCTTCGTATCTAAAGACTTGGAATAAAAAATCGTAAATTTCTTCGAATACTAGACTCACCCCGGCAGGTAAGGCTTCCAATTTTTTTGTCAAAAGTGAAGCCAAAGTTGTCCAAGGAAAGGGGTGTGGATCAATTGCAACAGCATGTCGCGCATACTGTATTGCGACATCAATGTTTTCCCCCTGAGTCAAAATCGCGCGTTGTTCCCAGTATCTTGGGTTCCATTGCCAAGCATCTTTTGTCTTCGTATAAAACTCAGCTGCGTGGTGTCCCAATAGAGGGCGCACAACTTTCTCAGAACTGAATAGGCGCGCTGCCAGCCGAGCTTCTGGTGTTCGCGCAATTGTGGTGCTTCGATTCACATAAGGTGATAACGAGTTTGCTACGGAGCAAAAGAGCTGCAGCAGAATATCGGATTTTTCGCGCGAGAGCATTTTTAAAAGGCGGTCGGCAATTACGGGGTGCAAAGGAATAACGTAATCCCCGTCATCAGTGAAATCCAGTGGTAAAGGACAATCTAATGTCAGCTGTTCTTTGAGTTCGGAATTGGGCTGTGCCGCTTGCAGCACAGCATATGAAATTCCTCCTGGATAGCAATGTTCTGCTAGTGCTGCAATCGCATAGCTTCTTCTAGAGTCTTTTGTTGCATCGTGCCACACCGATTTAACGATGGATTCAAGTGGTTTGAAATCATTTAGAGCACGACAAGTGCCTATGGCTACAACTTCACCTAAAAGATCCTCGGCTAACTTCTGAGGGAAATATATTGCATTTCTAGTGCCGGCCAATCCAACCTTACGCAACCGTTCTATCAGTTGTTCATAGTCCTCAACGCTCCAAGGTGAGAGGTCATAAAATTCAAGATCCAAATCACCTAGTACGCGATCAACGTGATCCTCACGATATTTTCGATCTGCAGACATGAAGACTATTGGTCGACTGGGTTTAATCGTCAACAAGATGTTGCGTACTGCGCGTGCTTGCTCAGCCAATCCATCGATAAGAATGGCAACTGGCCGATTAACAGATTCAAGTACCGTGACCGCAATCTTGGTATCGATTGCAGTTTTCTCAGGTAAGTTCAAAACAAAATAGCCGCCCTTTGATAGGTCATAGGCGACCCTGCGAAGATTGGTGGTTTTCCCACTTCCCGCATCGCCAATAAGACACATGACTTTCGCCGACGTTACGTCGCTGTCTAAAAAGTTTCGGGCTCTTGCGGTAAAGTCACGCTCGTCGTCGGTTGGAACATCTAAACCCGACTCGAGATCAGACCATCGCGCTGGGCGGCCGAAGTAAAAGGGTGGGACTTCCCCCTCGGCGTTTTGTGCTGCTGGCCGGACAACTTCAAAACTGCTAAAAAAATCAACCTGATCTGATGGTGGGATCGGCTTAGAGAAAAGCCCTGATAGTGTCGGTACGGTGAGCTGCGCTACCGTTGGGGCACCTCCCAGTTCTGCCGTGAGCCAAGCAAGAAAGTCCCCCAGTTTTTGCCGGACAAGAATCAATCCATGTCGCTCGCAAAGGCTTTCTGTAATTTTGTCTGGATAAGGTTCAATAAAAAGGGACGGCCCTCGGTTTGATCGGGCGGATTTCTCCGTCCTATCTTTAAGGTAGTACTCTAGGTCAGGTTCATTCAGACTTGTGCCGGAAATGATGAATGGCTCGCTAGCGATAAGTTCTGCAAGGACATGCATCCAAGGATTCATTCCGCGAGTAGCACGTCCGTACTCTGAGGTCGAGAAGACGTAGCCGTGCTCTGGCTCCCGCGTGTATCCATGCAAATGCACGATCTGCAGCTTGCTTTTATTCTCTGCAGTTTTATAGGTCGTGCCGTAGTTCAGACTCTCAACTTTTTGCTTAGGGCGCGCAACTGACTCATACGCCGACTCCAACACGTCATCAATGTTGAAGGTAAACGCGTTGCGCCAAACAAACGACGTAAGGCGCTTTGCAGTCTCGCCGGCTCGACATCCACAATAAGGCTGAGTTAGATATTTATCTCTTTCCTTAGCATCAAGCAATAGACTGATGCGTGATAAAGGTGTATTTGTGTTTACACCTTTTAGCTCGCAAAGAAATTCAGTTAATTTTCGGGCACTAAGAAGCGGCTTTCCGTAGCGATCAGTACTATCTAGAGATACACCACTTCCAAGAAGCAGGTTGTATTGCCCGGAGAATAGCGTTGACTTAACTGCGCTTAGTTGATCGATGTTTAGCATATTGTTATTTGGGGTTGACGCTTGACTCGAATGGGATCTAACAGAGAGAAACAATTGAATCAGTATGAACTTTTAGTTACAGGTTGTCTCTCCTACAAACTGATTAGATTTTTTTGCTGTTCGAGGAAGGCTAGCGAATGTCCCAAGAAATATGAGTGGTCAAAATATGAGTGGTAGGCAACAGGCGCGTGCTTGGTGCGGGACAACAAGCGCCAAGAATGCAGAGCATCAACATGACCAAAATCAAGAATGACTCAGCAGAACCCAAGGACGGGGAGTCCCCGTCCAAACTGATAGACGCAAAGATCAAGGAACTGGGTGACTGGCGCGGCGAGACGCTGGCCCGCGTTAGGGCGCTGATCAAACAGGCCGTCCCGGATGTGCTCGAGGAATGGAAATGGAGTGTTCCGGTGTGGTCTCACGGCGGGATCATCTGCACCGGTGAGACCTACAAAAAAGCCGTGAAGCTGACCTTCGCCAAGGGCGCTTCGGTGGAGGACCCTTCAGGCCTCTTTAATGCCAGCCTTGAAGGCAACACCCGGCGTGCCATCGACATCCATGAGGGCGACAAGATTGACGAGAAGGCCTTGAAGGCGTTGGTACGTGCGGCTGCGGCGCTAAACAACAAGAAAGCCTAGTCAGCTTTTTACCGCCGCAGCCCGCAACTTATCCTTCTTGCTAGGCCGCTTCCCCTTGATCCCGCCGGTGCCCGCAGGGTCCGCTGGGTTCACCACCGCCAGCTCCACAGGCTCAAACCCTACCACCTGCTCACGCGGCACCGTGATGCCCAGCCGTTTTTCAATCAGCTTGAAGTGCGCCTCGGTGGCCGCGCTCACAAAACTCACGGCCACGCCCGATTCGCCGGCGCGGCCGGTGCGGCCTATGCGGTGGGTGTAGTCGGTGACGGAGCGTGGCAAGTCGTAGTTGACGACGACGGGCAACTGGGCGATGTCTATGCCGCGCGCGGCGACGTCGGTGGCGACCACGACCTGCACGGCCTTGATCTTGAAGTCCTGCAGCACCTGGGTGCGTTTGCCCTGGCTCAGTTCGCCGTGGAAGGGCTCGGCTTCGATATGGACTTTGCGCAGCTTGTCGGCCACGATTTCGGCGGCGTGTTTGGTCGCGACAAAGACCAGCACGCGTTCCCATTTTTCGGTTTGGACCAGGTGGCGCAGCAGCTGGGTGCGGCGGGGTGCGTCGACTTCGATGGCGCGCTGGGTGATGTCGGGGATGGTTTGCTCTACCGGCGCGATTTCGACGCGCAGCGGGTTGCGCAGCAAGCTTTCTGCCAGGGCTTCAATCGCGGGCGGGAAGGTGGCTGAGAAGAACAGGGTCTGGCGCTTGGCCGGCAGCAGTGCCAGGATGCGATTCAGTTCTTCACCAAAGCCTAGGTCCAGCAGGCGGTCGGCTTCGTCCAGCACCAGGGCGGCGGTGGTCGACAGGGTCAGGGCGTTGTGGTCAATCAGATCGAGCAGCCGGCCCGGGGTGGCGACCACGATGTCGGCGCCGCCGCGCAGGTTCATCATTTGCGGGTTGATGGACACGCCGCCAAACACGACAGCCACCTTGATGCGCTGTGGCAAAAATTTGGCAAAACCGACGATGGCCTCGCCGACCTGCGCGGCCAGCTCGCGCGTGGGCACCAGGATGAGCGCGCGCACGGGCCGGTGGCCGGCGGGCGCGGCCGTGGTGGCCAGGTGCTGCAGCAGCGGCAGCGCAAATGCCGCCGTCTTGCCGGAGCCGGTCTGGGCCGAGGCGACCAGGTCGCGGCCTTCCAGGATGACCGGAATGGCGGCCTGCTGGATGGGCGTGGGGGCGGTATAGCCTTTTTCGTCCAGGGCGCGCAACAGCACGGGCAGGAGCGCGGGCGAAAAGCCCAGTTGGGAAAATGGCATGGGTGGGTGTGGAGGAAGGTGGGGAGGGGGCGCTGCGAGCCGCGTGGGGCAAAGCCGTGCAAGGCTGCCAGAAGCCCCAAGTTTAAGCCCGCACGGCTTCCGCCTTGGCCGGCGCCAGAAACAGCAACGCACAGGCCGAGGCGCCCAGCGCGCACAGCACACAAGCCAGCACCACCCAGCGAAAGGCCATGACCAGCACTTCGGGGGAGGCCGACTGCACAGTCCCGCGCAGCGCGGCGGCAAACACCACGCCCAGCAGCGCCACCGCCAGCAGGCCGGCGATGCGCGCGACGGCGTTGTTGATGCCCGAGGCAATGCCGGCATGCGTGGCGGGCACGGCGTTCATCACGGTGGTGGTCAGCGGCGCGACGGCAATCGTCATGCCCAGGCCCAGCACCACCATGGCCGGGAAGAAGCCGGCCCAGTAAGGCCAGCCCACGCCGGGCAGGGCCAGCAGCGCAAAACCCGCGGCCGCCACGGCGGGCCCGGCCATCAGCATGGCGCGCGCGCCAAAGCGTTCGGTCAGCTTGGCGGTGGCGGGCGACAGGAAACCCAGCAGCAGCGACAGCGGCAGCAGGCTGGCGCCGGCGGCGGTGGCCGAATAGTTGAAGGCGCCTATCAGCACAAAGGGCAGGAAAAACAGCGCGCCGCTGAGCGCGAAGTAGAGCAGCAGCGTCAGCAGGTTGGTGCCCACAAAGTCGCGCGACTTGAACAGGCCCAGCGGCATCATGGGCGCGCGCGTGCGGGCCTGCACCACCACAAAGGCGACCAGCAGCGCCGCACCGAGTGCGATGGGGCCCAGCACGCTTGCGGCCTGCCAGCCGCGCTCTGGCGCCAGTGTCAAGCCGTAGGTCAACGCGCCCAACCCGCTGGCCACCAGCAGCACGCCGGGCCAGTCGAGTTGCTGGGGCGCTTCCGGGTCGCGGCTGTCGGGCACGGCGTAGATCGCCAGCCACACGGTGGCCACGGCCATGGGCACGTTCAAAAAGAAAATCGCGCGCCATGACACGGCATCGACCAGCCAGCCGCCCAGCACAGGTCCGGCCGCGCCGGTGATCGCCGCCCACGCGGCCCAGGTGCCTATCGCCTTGCCGCGCGCCTCGCCTTCAAACACATTGCCGATGATGGCCAGGCTGGCCGGCACCAGCAGCGCCGCGCCCACGCCCTGCACGGCGCGCGCGGCGATCAGCGCGAGCGGCCCGGGCGCGAGGCCGCAGGCCACCGACGCTGCGGTGAAGACGGCGATGCCCATGATGAAGATCTTGCGGCGGCCGAAGCGGTCACCCAGCGAGCCGCCCACCAGCACCAGCGAGCCCAGCAGGAGCAGGTAGGCATTGATGACCCACTGCATGGCGGCCAGGCCCCCGGCCGAATCACCGGCCAGGTCGCGCTGGATGGCGGGCAGGGCGATGTTGACGACCGAGCCGTCGATAAAGGCCATCGACGAACCGAGCACCGTCGCGGCCAGCGCCAGGCGCGGGTGCGCCGTCTCACCGCCCGCACCGGCATGGGCGCGGATGATGCCTTCGTCGCAAGGGGCGTGCGGGTTGCCGGGCATGGGATTTCCTGCGGTGAGATTGGATGGGGAATTTGACAAATTGTCTGGTAATGGATAATATTTCCAGATGACGACACGCCAGGCGCAGCCACCGAACAGACCCCCATCCTGCCAGTTTTTGGTCTTCACAGGTAAGCGCCATGCCCGCTGACGCGCGACTGCTGCTGCTCGCCAAGCACGAGGTCGAGCAACTGCTGGTTCCGGGCGACGTGCTCGAAGCCGTGCGCGAAGCCTTTGTGCTGCACAGCGAGGGTGAAGGCCGGGTGTTTCCGGTGGTGCGCGAGGCGCTGCCCACCGGCGGCGTGTTCGGTATCAAGTCGGGCAGTGTGCCCGCGCAAGGCGTGCTGGGCTTCAAGGCCGCGGGCTTCTGGCCCGGCAACCGCCAGCTGGGCGGCGAGCCGCACCAGGCCACCGTGATGCTCGTAGACCCGTTGACCGGCCGCCCGCTGTGCCTGATCGACGGCAACGCCATCACCACCCAGCGCACCGGTGCGGCCGGCGGGCTGGGCCTGCTGCAACTGGCCCGGCCCGGCAGCACACGGCTGTGCCTGTTCGGCGCCGGTGTGCAGGCGCAGGTGCAGCTGGAGTTCGCGCTGCGGCTCATGCCTTCGCTGGGCGAAGTGCGCTACCTCACGGCCGATGGCAAACCCAATGCGAATCTCGAAGCGAAGTTTGCCGGCCGTTGCCGCATCAGCCACACGCTTGACGCCAACGCGGCCGTGGCGGACAGTGAGGTGGTGATCACCGCCACGCCGGGCAAAGGCCCCTTGTTTGACGCGCAGGCCGTGCAGCCCGGCACGCATCTGACCTGCGTGGGCGCCGACACCAAAGGTAAACGCGAGCTGCCCGAAGGCCTGCTGGCCCGGGCGCGGCTGGTGGTGGACGACCTCACCCAGGCCCGGCAGATCGGCGAAACCCAGTGGGCGCCCGAGACACCTGCTGCCGAACTTGGCGACCTGCTCACGGGCAAAGTCACGTTCACACGCCAGCCAGCCGACATCACCGTCTTCGACATGACGGGCCTGGCCTTGCAAGACCTGACGGTGGCGCGGCTGCTGTATGCACGCGCCCCGGCCGCCGGCCTGGGCCAGAGCATTGCCTGGCCCTGGTGACTGCTGATTGATTCCAACATTGCTTTTCGGAGACCCCCTGTGACCGCCACGCTTTCATCCCACCCTCTGGCCGCGCTGGATACGCCGGCCGCCGTGATCGACCTGGCGCGCATGCAGCGCAACATCGCGCGCATGCAGCAGCGCATGAATGCGCTGGGCGTGCGCTTCCGGCCGCACGTCAAGACCAGCAAATGCGCACCCGTCGCGCGCGCGCAGCTTGCGGCCGGCGCGCAGGGCATCACCGTCTCCACGCTCAAGGAGGCCGCGCAGTTTTACGCTGACGGCTTTACCGACATCCTCTACGCGGTCGGCATGGTGCCAGCCAAGCTGCCGTTGGCACTGGCGCTGCGGCGCCAGGGGTGTGATCTGAAAATCATCACCGACAGCGTGGCCTCGGCCGAGGCGATTGCCGCCTTCGGCCGCGAGCACGGTGAAAAGTTCGAGGTCTGGATTGAGATCGACAGCGACGGCCACCGCTCGGGCATCAAGCCCGGCGAGGCGGCCTTGCTGGAGGTGGCGCGCGCGCTGCACGAAGGCGGCATGCTGCTGGGCGGCGTGATCACGCATGCCGGCTCCAGCTACGACCTCAACACACCCGAAGCACTGGCCGCCATGGCCGAGCAGGAGCGCGCCGCCTGCGTGCAGGCCGCCGAACGCGTGCGCGCCGCGGGCTTTCCCTGCGCGGTGGTCAGCGTGGGTTCCACGCCGACGGCGCTGTCGGCGGCGCGGCTGGAGGGCGTGACGGAAGTGCGCGCCGGCGTGTATGTGTTTTTTGATTTGGTGATGCACAACATCGGCGTCTGCGCCACCGGCGACATCGCGCTCAGCGTGCTGACCACGGTGATAGGCCACCAAGCCGACAAAGGCTGGGCCATCGTCGACGCCGGCTGGATGGCCATGAGCCGCGACCGGGGCACGCAAAAGCAGGCGCACGACTTCGGCTACGGCCAGGTCTGCGACGCCGACGGCGTCTTGCTGCCGGGCTATGTGCTCAGCGGCGCCAACCAGGAACACGGCATCCTGTCGCGCGAAGGCGCGCCCGACACGGACATCGCCGCGCGCTTCCCGGTCGGCACGCAGCTGCGCATACTGCCCAACCACGCCTGCGCCACCGGCGCCCAGCACCCTGAATACCATGCGCTGGCCGAAGGCGGCGCGGTGTTCACCTGGCCGCGGTTCTACGGCTGGTGACGGTTAGTTAAGCACTGGGTGTGGGATTGGCGGGCTTCGCTCCCTCTCCCTTTGGGAGAGGGCAGGGGTGAGGGCCGCGGCCTGTGCATGAAACGATGACTTATTTACCGCCGCCGGCCCTCACCCCAACCCTCTCCCAGCGGGAGAGGGGGTAAAACAATAGCGCCACGTGCGTTGTATATGGTTCTTAACGGCACATGCTGTAGCCACCGGTCTCCAAATGGAAGTGGTCCCTGTGCACCGCGTTGTAATCCGGGCCCAGCACACCCTTGAAGTAGCTGCAGGCGCCACTGTGCGCATCGCGCAGCAGCAGTTCCCTGGCCTTCAGCGGCGCGGCGGCATCTTCGTCGGGCCAGTCTTTCAGCACCGTGATGCGTTGGCCGTCGGCCAGGGTGAAGGCTGAAATGTCCAGCGCATTGGCCGTGGCGTGGCGGCTGCGCGCTCGGGCCGGCGCATTGGGCGGCGCGCCTTCGCCGCGATTCACGTTGCGGCAGGCATAACTGCCCAGGTGGTCTATGCCGGCCACACGCTGGCCCATGTGCAGTTGCGCCGCGGGCTGCAGCGTATGCCTTTCCCACATGAAAAAACTCAGCGCCATCGGGCAACTGAGCGGCAGCGGCGCACCTATGCGGATGGCCGCCGTGCGCAGCCGCACCGCGTTCTGGAAGCCGCAGCCGTCGCCGGTGCTGCGGTCGGGCAGGGTGTCGTACTGCATGCCCGTGGTGGCCAGCGCGGCCAGGCAGCGTGCAGGGTCGTTGCGCGCCCGCGAGAGTTTATAGCGGGTCAGCACACCAGGCTGGGCCATCACGTCCAGCGGCGCCCAGGGGTTCAGCTGCGGCGGGATGTGGACCATGCCGGTGTAGACACCCCAGGCCCCGGCGGCGAGGGCGCCCCACAACAGCAGCGCCAGCCAGCGGCCCCAGCGCACGGGCCTGACGGGCGGCTGGCCGGGGTCTTGGTCCGGCGTGGGCGGGGAATCCTGGGGCATGCCTGTTTATAGCCGACGTATCCCAAGCCGGCTTTGCCCGCGCCAAGCCAGCTTCGCCCGCACAAAAGTTTGTAGCAGGCCGTCACGCCGCTCGCCAACACGGCCGCTAATCCGGCATCATGCAGGCATGTGTATTGCATCCCGGAGTGATTGATGGCTGACGACCCGACCCCGACTTCGACCCCCACGCCGCCGGCCAACAGCCGCCAGCACCAGATGTTCCCCGTGCTCAGCCCGGCGGAAATCGCGCGCATACACCGCTTCGGCACGGTGCTGCATTTCCGCCAGGGCGACAGGCTGTTCGCCGCCGGCGAGCCCGGCCCCGGCATGTTTGTGCTGCTCAAGGGCTCGGTCACCATCACCCAGCGCGACGGCCTGGGCAAGGTGGTGCCCATCGTCACCCAGGGGCCGGGCCAGTTCCTGGCCGAGGTCGGCCAGCTCTCGGGTGCGCCCGCACTGGTGGACGGCCATGCCGAGGACGACGTCGATGCCCTGCTGGTGCCGCCCAGCCAGCTGCGCGCGCTCATCATTGCCGAGGCCGACCTGGGTGAACGGGTGGTGCGCGCGCTGATCCTGCGGCGCGTCGCGCTGATCGAGGCCGGCGCCAGCGGCCCGGTGCTGATTGGCAGGCCGCAGTCGGCCGCCGTGGTGCGGCTGCAAAGCTTTTTGAACCGCAACGGCGAACCGCACCACGTGGTCGACATCGCACAGGACGCCGGTGCCGCCGCGCTGATGGTGGAATACGGCGCCGCCGCGACCGACGTGCTGGCCGTCTGCCCCGACGGCTCGGTGCTGGTGAACCCCGGCGAAAGCCAGCTGGCCCGCTGCATGGGCATGGTCGACACGGCCGAACACCCCGAACTCTTCGACGTGATCGTCGTAGGCGGCGGGCCTGCCGGCCTGGCGACCGCGGTGTATGCGGCCTCCGAGGGCCTGCAGGTGCTGGTGCTCGATTGCCGCGCCTACGGTGGGCAGGCCGGCGCCAGTGCGCGCATTGAAAACTACCTGGGTTTCCCGACCGGCATCTCGGGCCAGGCACTGGCCGGCCGCGCCTATGTGCAGGCGCAAAAATTCGGCGTCGAGATGCTGATTCCCGCGCAGGCCCAGTCGCTGGACTGCGCGGCCAAGGCCATCAAGGGTGAGCTGCATGTGACGCTGACCGACGGGCGCGTGCTGCGCGCCAAGACGGTGGTGGTGGCCAGCGGCGCGCGCTACCGCCGGCCCGAGGTGCCGCGCCTGGCCGAGTTTGAAGGCCGCGGCGTCTGGTACTGGGCCTCGGCCCTCGAAGCCAAGATGTGCAGCCAGACCGAGGTGGCGCTGGTGGGCGGTGGCAATTCCGCCGGGCAGGCCGCGGTGTTTTTGTCGCAGCACGCGGCCAAGGTCAACCTGCTGGTGCGCGGTCCCAGCCTGGCGGCCAGCATGTCGCGCTACCTGATAGACCGCATAGACGCCACGCCCAACATCGAGCTGCTGCCGCACACCGAGGTGGTGAAGCTGCACGGCGACGGCAACACGGGCCTGAACGCCGTGACCTGGCGCAACCGCGAGCGCGGCACCGAACACGACGCCGACGTGCGCAACGTCTTCCTGTTTGTCGGCGCCGACCCGGAAACCAGCTGGCTGGACAGCTGCGGCGTGGCGATTGACGCGCACGGCTTTGTGCGCACCGGCGAGAGCGTCACCTGCAAGCACTCCGACTACAAACCCGCGCCGCTGGAAACCAACATCCCCGGCCTGTTCGCCGTCGGCGACGTGCGCAGCGGCTCCGTCAAGCGCGTGGGCGGCGCGATAGGTGAGGGCGCCGCGGCGGTTGCGATGATCCACCAGCATTTGGCGGCGATGGAACGCGCCGCTGCCGTTTAGAGAGGACTTTCACATGCGCATCAAACCCTGCAGCCACGTCCCCGCCGAGATCCATTCCCCCAACGGCAAAGGCTGCGAAGAGTGCCTCAAGATGGGCGACACCTGGATGCATTTAAGGCTGTGCGTGCACTGCGGCCATATCGGCTGCTGCGACGATTCCAAAAACCAGCACGCCAGCAAACACCATGCGGCAACGGGGCATGCGGTGATCCAGTCCTTTGAGCCCGGCGAGAGTTGGATGTGGTGTTACGACCACGAGCTGCAGGTGGGCTGAGAGCCGCTCAAAAACCCTCCTGGCGTTGTTGCAGCCGCCTTGCCGTGCTGGTGCACTGTCTGCGGCGTCGCGCCCAGCCAGGACCGCTTCGCTGGGTTTTGTGAGCAGCTCTAGGACAGTCGAGGTGTCATGTCGTCTTGGTGAATTCCGTCGTGGCCACCATCACCGGGCTGGATCGCGGGCTGCGTTGCCAGTGTTCGTCGGCGGCTTTCTGTATCGCGTCCTTGTCGTAGTTGCCCTTGGACAGGTCGTCCCAGACATGGACATAGGCTTTGCACCAGGCATTCCGGGCCTCGTTGATGTTTTCCTCGGAAAGCTCGGGGGTGGGTTCCGGATCGGGATGGGGATCTGGCGGCATATAAACATCCTAGCGGGCGGGTGCCGCCGCGTCCATCCAGGAAGTCGCCTCGGCGTGTCAGCCGGCATGCCGCCGGGCGTCAGGGATTCTGGTAAACCTTGTCGCTGTGCGGCGCCGCCGCGAACTCGGGCAACAACTCCGCCCGCGCAGAGAACTCGCGCAAAGCCGGGTAGTCCGCTGCATTGACCACCTCGGGCAGCATGGCTTGCGTGAAGTGCCAGGTGATGCCCACGGTCACGCCGTCCTGGCCCATGGTGTCGCTGCTCACGGCCAGCGGCTTGCGCTGCAGTTCCGCTTCCAGCTCGCTGTAGGCCGCCAGCAACTGGCTGGTGATGCGCTGCACCCAGGGCTGGTGCAGTTTCTCGGCGGGGCGCAGATGGCGTTCGTAAACAATCTGCACGCTTTTTTCGCAGGCGGCGAGTGCCAGGCCGATGACACGCAAGGCCTGCTGGCGCTCGGCCAAGGTGGAAGGCATCAGGCTTCGGCCGGCCGGCGCCTGTGCCGCCAGGGCTTCGGCATAGTCGATGATCAGCGTCGAATCCATCAGCACCGTGCCGTCGTCGCAGACCAGCGAGGGCGCCTTGACCACCGGGTTGATGCTGCGAAATTTCTCAAAGGTGCTGAACACCGAGACCGACTGGTGCTCAAAGCGCAGGCCCAGGAGCTGCAGGGAAATGGCTACGCGGCGCACGTAGGGCGAGTCGAGCATTCCGATGAGCTGCATGGAGGACTCCGGTAAAAGGGTGGCGAAGGGAGGGCTATGTTAAAGCCATGGTGCCCACGTCGTCTGCATGTCAAAAATCGCAGGGGCCGCAGTCCAGGCTGATGCAGTCGGTGGGGTCACAGGCGTCGCCGCACGAATTCCGTGTGTTCTGTTTGTGTGGGTCTTGTTCGGGGCTTGCCGCTGCGGCGACCGCGGCGGCAAGCATCAGCGCATACGCATTGCGGCAGCGCTGAAACTGCCGTGGCAAGGCACGAAACAGCGCAATCAAGCCGTGTCGCAGGACCAGCTTGCGCGCGAATTCCGAACACGAAGAATGCCCCGTATGCGCGCGATGGGCGCAGCGATAGCCTTTGTGCGGCGAGAGGTAGCGCTGATAGGTTCTGATGGAACCGGCTGCAATCAGTCGAAGCATTGACGTCTCCTTGTGACGGGGTGGCCCCGCTTTTTTTGAACTCTGGCGACAGGAAAGACCACCGGATGCCACGGCTCACCCCGCTGCTACCCGGCAATGAAGCGAAATTTTCTCCCAAACAGGCCTGGTACCCCAACGCATTGCGCATGCATTGGCAACTATCGAACTTCAATTTTCCGCCTGCGGACAATTGGCCGAAATGCCAGGCGCTTATTCGAATATGGTCCAGCATCTCGAGTCGTTGAGCTGTCCTCAAGCTCCACATTCCCTTCCAAGCTGCCCGAAAAATCACACCCACCGCCATGGCATTCGTGATCAAGCCCATCGTCAGGAAAACGTTTGATGCGCACTGGACACCCGCGGTGATGCGGCAGCTCAAACATTTCACACACCCGGAAACCGCCAGGTTCCGTGGCCTGGGCCACCCGACCTGGGCGCTTGACGAACACGCCAACGCGTCCCTGGTCCCGGTCTGCCTGGCCCGCACCGTGAATCCCGCCTGGTGCTACGCCTTTGTCATGAACGGCAAGCTCGCCCTGATACGGCACGAAAGCTTCTGCGTCTATTCCTTCGTATGGATATCCCCCGGCCTGATCGGCAAGCTCGACCTCGTCAAAGACATGATCGCCGAAGCGCTGCGCATAGGCGGCGAATTCCTCGATGGGAAGACCGGGGTGGACGATGTGTTTTCGGTGCCGGATGCGCAGTTTTTGCGCTTGTGATTTGGTAGGTGTAGATCATTCTTACTTGACATAGGCTGCAGCCAAGTTCTGCACCATCAGAAACTCAATCAATGCGCTCACTCCCCTAGAAAGGTAATTTTTATGAGAGCCGGAAAACTTGCACTTATTTATATCGTCGCTTTAGGTTTCGCTGCATTTTTCAATTTCCAGTTTCCTTCTCAAGCTGCAGCATTTGTCGATTTCTTTTTTCCCACGACGATTAATTTGGCATCGGAGGACTTCATTCGATACCGAATGGTTTTGTTTTTAACCGCAACCATCGTTCTTTTGATACTCGTTCCATTGATTGCATATTTTGGTATGCGTGAGTTCAACCGCGAAAAATTTCAACACACTCATTGGAGTCATTTTGTTATTGCGGTCCTTGCAGTCCCTATTGGATGGATCGTTTATCCCTTCATTGCGTTATGTGCCGCTTGCTGGACGGGCAATGACTTTTTTTATTTTTTTCTAACGGTCGGTTGTTTCGTTGGCTTCCAGATATTTATCCAAGCAATCGTGTTGAAGTTAAAACTTATGAAGGGAATTTAAATGTCTACGCTTACAGCAAATGACCAGAGCATTATTTCTGCATACGCAAATGAGCTTTCAGAATACCTATTTGGGAAAAGTCTAAATTTAACGCCTGATATCTGGGACAAAAGTGGCGCATAGGCGGCGAATTCCTCGACGGGAAGACCGGGGTGGATGACTTGTTTGCGGTGCCGGATGCGCAGTTTTTTCGGCTCTAGTAATTTTTAGCGAAATACGCGAATTGTGGATTGATGAAGATAGATCAACTTCGGGAAAAAAAATCATGCTTGTTATGCCCGCCAAATGGATTGGGGATGCACCAGTTTTTGAGATTTGCAAGCGCAGTGCAGAAAACGTTAAAAAGATAGATGAGTTCAAAAGATGGATACGTAGCTGCGTCCGTCCCTTGCTTCCCCATGGGGCCCTTGCTTGCGTGCATGGCAGAACATATGGAGTGGGCGTGTCTCTGGATTATGTAATGACCGTTGACTACCCGCTCGGGCATCTTCAAGAAATCCGCAATGCGGCAGGGCATATGGACACCCCGCTCGCGCGTAGTTGGTTTGAGAAGCAGGAACCCGTCTTCTTTGATGCGAGCCATCCCTCGGCATACGTCTCCGCTGTCTGGCTGGCATCCTTTCGCAAGCACGGCTTATGCAACGCTGCTGCCGACGGCGTGCTGGATTCGAGACGCTGCATCGCCACATATTTCAGCTTTCATCAGCTGCCAATGCTGAATGAAACGCGGATACGCAGGACTTTTAAAACACTGATTCCATTAATGCACGAGACCTTTACGCGAGTGATTCATTTTCATCAAGAGACCAATACTGCCTTGCCCTACGACCATATGCCGTTGACGGCACGTGAGCGGGAAATGGTGATGCTTATCTGCAAGGGAAAAAGCAACGTAGAGATCGCATCATTACTCCATTTGTCCGAGTTCACCATCAGAAATCGGGTCAGCCAGATTCTCAAGAAGACCGACTGCAGAAATCGCTCTTCTTTAGTAGCCAGTGCGATGGCGCAACATCAGGAACGCATTGAAATAGGTACAAAAATACTCTAGACGCCTTGATGTCGGCTATTTTCTAATGACAACCTGAAAACTAAAAATGAACTTGGTAACTCGATATGAAAAATTCGTTTCAGAAGGCCGTCATGAAAACACCAACACAAAACTTACATGAGACCAAATTCGATTCGCATGAGAGGCCCGCTCGATGCTCTCTAACAGTTGAATATCTATTGACTATCGTGTCTGTCGCCTTGGGACTCATCGTTGCGGCCGTACTCTCACCGAAGGACTCATCCTTCCTGCCCAATGTCTTGTTCTATTGGGGGCCACACATCTGTGTTTTGGTGATATTTGGTTTGTACCGCCCTCCGCAGCCTGCTGCTTTCGCGGGTGTCGCCATTGCGTTGGCCGTCTACCTCGCAGTATTCGGTGCCTGGGTTTTCTCCAGGTCGAACCCCGAATCTATGACGTGGCTGGGCTACATATTTTCTTTCCCCGGTGCGCTTGTCGGCGCGCTTCTCGCGCGAGTTTGGATTTTTCGTCACCAAGTGATCCAGCCTTTTTCTGTAGTCATCGTCGTTGCCCCTGCTGTTTTATTCGGTATCGCCGCGAATCAAGCGATCGTCTGCACTACGGTTATGTACTGCAAGGGGATGCGGTAAGTGTCGGCATCATTCAGGCGCAGCATTTTCAACAAAATCGATAAATCTCGTCAAACAAAACATATTTATTAAGCGGAGGAAAGACATGCCAACAGTGACTATCAATATTGCAGGACGAGGAACCCCACTCGCAACTGGGGGGGCGTCTGCAGTAGGGCACATGTGGTACGAGCTAAACGGTGGCCAAGGTGCTTCACCTGAGAGCTTCGGTTTTGCGCCTGACGCGCAGCATCATGGCGATCCGTTTGCACCTGGACAGGTATATGAAACCGATAGCTCAAACTATCAAGGTCGAGATTACTCCCGGACCATAGAGATTAGTCAGTCGGAATATGAGGCACTAAAGAATTTTGGAAAGAACCCGGAAAGTTTTGGTTTCGACAAGCAATACAACGGCTTAGACAACAGCTGCATTGACTTCACTTGGAAAGCTCTGGGGGTAGCCGGATTGAATTCGAGTCGCTATGAGGGGAGTTTGTGGCCGACACACAATATCGATGATCTACGGAAGTTTGTGGATCTGTCCCGGGTTGAGATGGAGAGAATTGACGATCTTCTGAAAACGCTTCTTCCATTGTCATGGCCCTCAACAGCCTATGTTGACCCACTCATCACCTCTCTGCAAACCCAATTCAATCACGCCCAGCAAACCCTCAGCCCCCTAGTCCTGGACCTCGACGGCAAAAACGGCGCGGAGACTATTAGCCAAACCGCCGGCGTCCACTTTGACCACGACAAGAATAAGTTTGCGGAACAAACCGGCTGGGTCGGCAAGAACGACGGCCTGCTGGTGTGGGACCGCAACGGTAACGGCCAGATAGACAACGGCGCCGAACTCTTCGGCAACAACACGATTCTCAAGGACGGCAGCAAGGCCGC
>NZ_CALROB020000014.1:0-110778 GCF_943369675.1 Polaromonas sp. YR568
GCGACCTCGCCGTCCGGGTCGGCCACCACGGTGGGCGTGCCGCTGTCGGCCTGCAGGCGGATGCGGATGTCCAGCGGCAGCGCGCCCAGGTAGTCCATCTTGTAGTCTTCGGCCATCTTCTTGCCGCCGCCTTCGCCGAAGATGTGCTCGGCATGGCCGCAGTTGCTGCAGATGTGCACCGCCATGTTTTCAACGATGCCCAGGATGGGCACGCCGACCTTCTCGAACATCTTGATGCCCTTCTTGGCGTCCAGCAGCGCGATGTCCTGCGGCGTGGTGACGATGACGGCGCCCGTCATGGGCACGCGCTGCGACAGCGTGAGCTGGATGTCGCCGGTGCCGGGCGGCATGTCGACGATCAGGTAGTCCAGGTCTTTCCAGTTGGTCTGGCGCAGCAGCTGCTCCAGCGCCTGGGTGGCCATGGGGCCGCGCCAGATCATGGCCTCGTCCTGAGCGACCAGGAAACCGATGGACATCACCTGGATGCCGTGGTTCTGCAGCGGCTCCATGTTCTTGCCGTCCAGGCTTTCGGGCCGGCCTTCGATGCCCATCATCATGGGCTGGCTGGGGCCGTAGATGTCGGCGTCGAGCAGGCCCACGCTGGCGCCCTCAGCGGCCAGGGCCAGCGCCAGGTTGGCGGCGGTGGTGCTTTTGCCGACGCCGCCCTTGCCGGACGCGACCGCGATGATGTTCTTGACGCCGGGCAGCAGCTGCACGCCGCGCTGCACGCTGTGGCTGGCGATCTTGACCGCGAGGTTGACCGAGACGTTGTCCACGCCCGGCACGGCCTTGACGGCGGCGACCAGGCTTTTGCGCAAGCCGGCGAACTGGCTTTTGGCCGGGTAGCCGAGCTCGACGTCAAAGGCGACGTCGCCGCCGCTGACCTGCAGGTTCTTCAATGCCTTGGTGCTGACGAAATCCTTGCCGGTGTTGGGGTCCAGTACGGTCTGCGCGGCATTCAGGATGGCCTGTGGGTCCAGTGGCATGGGGGAACTCTCCGTTGAATCTGTCGGGGGTGGGTCGGTCTGAAGTCTAACGCCGTGGCGGCGCCCATGGGGTCTTGGGGGCTTGGCGGGGCGCCATGGGGCCGGTGAGCCTTAAAATTACGGGTTAGCCCTCATTAAGCCTATAAAGATTCCTATGTCCCAGCGCCGCCTGTTCGTCACCACCGCCCTGCCCTATGCCAACGGCAATTTCCATATCGGCCACATCATGGAATACATCCAGGCCGACATCTGGGTGCGCTTCCAGCGCATGCAGGGCCATGCGGTGAACTTCGTGGGCGCCGACGACGCCCATGGCGCGCCCATCATGATCGCCGCCGAAAAGGCCGGCAAGACGCCGCAGCAGTTCGTGGCCGACATCGCCGCGGGCCGCAAGCCCTACCTGGACGGCTTTCACATCAGCTTCGACAACTGGCACTCCACCGACGGCCCGGAAAACCACCAGCTGGCGCAGCAGATCTACCTGGACCTCAAAAAGGCCGGCCTGATCGCGACCAAGACCATCGAACAGTTCTTCGACGCCGAGAAGAACATGTTCCTGCCCGACCGCTTCATCAAAGGCGAGTGCCCCAACTGCCACGCCAAGGACCAGTACGGCGACAACTGCGAGGTCTGCGGCGCGGTGTACGCGCCCACCGACCTGATCAACCCCTACTCGGCGCTGTCGGGCGCCAAGCCGGTGCTCAAGAGCTCGGAGCATTTTTTCTTCACGCTGTCCGACCCGCGCTGCGTGGAGTTCCTCGAAAAATGGACGCAGGACGGCAAGCTGCAGCCCGAGGTGGCCAACAAGGTCAAGGAATGGTTCTCGGTGCGCGAGAACGCCGACGGCACCAAGAGCGAAGGCCTGGGCGACTGGGACATCAGCCGCGACGCGCCCTACTTCGGCATTGAAATCCCCGATGCGCCGGGCAAGTATTTTTATGTCTGGCTGGACGCGCCGGTCGGCTACCTGGCCTCGCTGAAAAACCTGCTCGAAAAACGCGGCGAGAACTACGACGCCTACATGGCCACGCCGGGCCTGGAGCAGTACCACTTCATCGGGAAAGACATCGTCACCTTCCACACGCTGTTCTGGCCGGCGATGCTGCACTTCAGCGGCCGCAAGACGCCCGACAACGTGTTCGTGCACGGCTTCCTGACCGTGAACAACGGCGAGAAGATGAGCAAGAGCCGCGGCACCGGCCTGGACCCGCTCAAGTACCTGAGCCTGGGCATGAACCCCGAATGGCTGCGCTACTACCTGGCCGCCAAGCTCAATGCGCGCAACGAGGACATCGACTTCAACGCCGACGACTTCATGGCGCGCGTCAACAGCGACCTGGTGGGCAAGTACATCAACATCGCCAGCCGCGCCGCGGGCTTCATCAGCAAACGCTTTGCCGGCCAGCTCGGCGAAGTGTCGGCCGACGGCGCCGCGCTGCTGGAGGCGCTGCGCGCCGCGAAGGACGTGATCGCGCCGCTCTACGAAAGCCGCGAGTTCGCCAAGGCGCTGCGCGAAACCATGCTGCTGACGGACCGCGTCAACGCCTATGTGGACCAGAACAAGCCCTGGGAACTGGCCAAGCAGGAGGGCATGGACGCGCGCCTGCAGGACGTCTGCACGGTCTGCATCGAAGCCTTCCGCCTGCTCACGATTTACCTCAAACCCGTGCTGCCCGCGCTGGCGGCGCAGGTCGAAGCCTTCCTGAAAGTGGAATCGCTGAACTTTTCAGACGCGGGCGCCATGCTGGGCAAGGGCCATGTGATCGGCGACTACAAGCACCTGATGCAGCGTGTGGACGTCAAGCAACTCGACGCGCTGTTTGAGCCGCCGGCGGGTGCACCCTCACCCCAACCCTCTCCCGCGGACGGGAGAGGGAGTGAACCGGGGGGCGAGGCACTCGCCCCCACTATCACTATCGACGACTTCGCCAAGGTTGACCTGCGCATCGCGAAGATCGTCAACTGCGAATCCGTGGAAGGCTCGACCAAGCTGCTGCGCCTGACGCTGGATGCCGGCGAAGGCCGCATGCGCAATGTGTTCAGCGGCATCGCCTCGGCCTACAAGCCCGAAGACCTCATCGGCAAGCTCACGGTGCTGGTGGCCAACCTGGCGCCGCGCAAGATGAAATTCGGCATCAGCGAAGGCATGGTGCTGGCCGCCAGCCATGCCGATGAAAAAACCCAGCCGGGCATTTACGTGCTGGAACCGCTGCCCGGCGCAACGCCCGGCATGCGCATCCACTAAGCACTAGGGCTGAGCGGAGCGTTCCTGCGCGGCAAGCGGCGCGCCCCGCGTCTCGGCCGCATTCACAAAGCGCAGCGCGGTGCCGGACCGGCCCGCCAGTTCGCCGAGCACGGCGCCCAGCGACTGCAGCAGCAGCGTGGCCTCGTTCGCCTGGAAAGGCGCTTCAGCCACCGCGATCTTGAGCTGCAACACGGTGCTGGGCGGCAGCGCCGGGCTTTCAGACAGGCCGCGCGCGATCAGGCGCTGGCCGATGTCGGTGAGCTGGTCGCGCGTGAGGTGGCCCTGCAGGATCAGCACAAAATCCCCGTCGCGGTGCCGCGCCACGCTGTCGCCCTCTTGCGCAATCGCCGTGAGGCAGGCGCCGGCCTGGACCACCGCGCTTTGCGCCGTCTCCATGCCGTACTCCTGGCGTATGTCGATCGCGTTGCTGAGCCGCACGCGCAACACCGCGCCCGCGCCGGGGTCGCGTTGCTGGCGCACCAGCAGGCTGTCCAGCCGCTGCAGCAGCACCCGGTGGTTGCCGACGCCGGTCAACGGGTCCGTGCGCGTCAGCGCGCCCACGCGCGCCTGGTTGTCGCGCTTTTCACGGCTGCGCAAATACAGCGCCAGCAACAGCAGCGGGATTTCCAGCGCCGCGCCGATCTGCGCGCCATACTGCGTCGCGGCGCTCAAGGCCATCAGGCCCTGGGTGCGCAGCAGCGGGAAGATGGAGCCCACCGTGAGGCAGACCATGGCCGCCAGCACCCAGATGCCGACGCGCGGCCGGCGCCAGGCATACCAGCCCGCCACCGCGAGGTAGGTGGCCATGCTCCCCAGGTAATAGGGCGTGGCCATGGCGAAAACCCGCCCCCGGCCCTCCACGACAAAAGTCAGCGCGATGCCCGCGCCCATCAGCGACAGGACCAACAGGGAGCGCGACAGCCAGGGCACGTCGCGGTCCACCACGAACTGGCGCAAAAAGAGGTGCAGCATGGCCGCCGTCGCCAGCGTGAGTGCCACGGGCGCGCGGTCGTTCCACCAGGCGCTGTCGGGCCAGAACAACTCCCCGCCCAGGCCCGTAAGCGCCAGTTGCCCCATGGCCACCACCAGCACGTAGGCCGCGAAAAAGAGGTGGATGGAGTCGCGCCAGGACAAGGCGTGGATGCCGCTGAGCAGCGCGACCAGCAGGATGAAACCGACGTAGACGCCCAGCAGCAGGTGCCAGTGCTTGTCCTTGTCGTGAAAGCTGTCCGGCTCGGACAGCATCCAGTGCACGCTGATGGGGTAGTTGTTGAGCACCCGCAGGTAGCTGGGCGGGGTTTCGCCGGGCAACAGCAGCAGCTCGAAGGCCGGCGTGAGGTTGCGCAGCGGCCACTCGGCCACGGGAATCAGGTCGCCTGAGCGTTCCAGTCGCCACTGGCTGCCGCCGTCGGCCTGGGCGAGCGGCGTGTAGAGGTCCACGCTGTCCATGGCGGCATGCGGCACGCTGAGCATGAGCGGCGTGGGCGCCTTGACGGCCGGCAAAGCCAGGCGGTACCAGAGCGCGCTGCCGCCTCCGGTGGGCATGATCTCGCCGGGCGTGGACGGGCGGCCCTCGCCCGCCGCGAAGCGGCTGCGGACTTCCTCAAAGCTCCAGCCGCCCGAGCGGTCGACCAGCACCTCGCCCTGGCCCACCACGCCGCGCCCGGGCCGGAAATCCTCCGGCGCCGCGACGGCAGAGGCTTCTGCCGTCTGCAGGCCCGGGACTTCCTGCGCCCACACGCCGGTATGGGCCAGCAGCAGTGCAGCCAGCCAGGCGGCAAGGCGTGATGAACAACGCGACAGCTTCAACCGGTGCGGCGCCAAAAACTTGGCAGAACTTAAAAAAGCAGGCAAACACTTCTCCACGAAAAGCATGCTGAACCGACACCAGCCAACAACGCGCAAGGGGCACCAGGGGGAGTATCGAACGGGTCAAAATTTAAAAAGTAAGCATTTTTACCTAACCCCTCTCTTTACTCTATCCAATCTTTCGCGATCCGCAAATGGAAAAAGTCCCGCAAAAGACGCCTCAAAACCAGGCGGGGCACGCCACAATCAAAACCCATGCACCTGCCCGCCTACCTCGCGCCCTTTCGTCCCCGCCTGTTTGCGGCGCTGGCCGGCTACACGCGGGAACGGTTTTTAAAGGACGCCGGCGCGGGCCTCACGGTGGGTATTGTGGCCTTGCCGCTGGCCATGGCCTTTGCCATCGCCTCGGGCCTCAAGCCCGAAGCCGGCATCTGGACCGCCATCATCGCCGGCGCGCTGATCTCGGCGCTGGGCGGCTCGGCGGTGCAAATCGGCGGGCCGGCCGGCGCCTTCATCGTGATCGTCTACGGCATCCTGGAACGCTACGGCCTGGCCAACCTGCTGATCGCCACGGCTTGCGCCGGCGTGCTGCTGTTCCTGCTGGGGTTCTTCAAGCTGGGTACGCTGGTGCGCTACGTGCCGGTGAGCATCGTGGTGGGTTTTACCAACGGCATCGCGGTGCTGATCGTGCTGTCGCAGGTCAAGGACTTGCTGGGCCTGGTCGTGCCCAGGATGCCGGCCGATTTTTTCTCGCAGATCAAGGTCCTGGGCGGCCACCTGGACAGCTTCAACCCCTACGCGCTGGGCCTGGGGCTGGCCTGCCTGCTGGGCCTGTTTGTCTGGCCACGGCTGTTCAACCTGCAGGCACGCGGCGCCAACGGCTTCACCACGCGGCTGATCAGGCTGGTGCAGGCGGTCGAGGGCGTGCAGCTCAAGCGCGCCACGCGCACGGCTTCGCGCATGCCCGGCCCCATCGTGGCGCTGGTGACGCTGACGGCCTTCGCCTATGTCCTGACCCTGCCGGTCGACACCATAGGCACGCGCTTCGGCGGCATCCCGCGCGGCCTGCCCTCGTTCGCGCTGCCCGATTTTTCATGGGAAACCGTGCGCCTGCTGGTGGCGCCCACCATCACCATCGCGCTGCTGGGCGCTGTGGAGTCGCTGCTGTGCGCGCGCGTGGCCGACCAGGTCTCGGGCCTGCCGCGCCACGACCCCAACCAGGAACTGATGGCCCAGGGCGTGGCCAACTTCGTCGTTCCCTTTTTCGGCGGCATGCCGGCCACAGGCACCATCGCCCGCACCGTGACCAATGTGCGATCCGGCGCCACCTCACCGGTCTCGGGCCTGGTGCATGCGCTCACGCTGGTCATCATCGTGCTGGTGGCGGCGCCGCTGGCGGTGCACGTGCCGCTGGCCGTGCTCTCGGGCATATTGCTCTACGTGGCCTGGAACATGGGCGAGTGGCGCGAGTTCGCCCGCCTGCGCCAGGCCAGCAGCCACTACCGGCTCATCATGCTGGGCACGTTTTTGCTGACGGTGGTGTTTGACCTGACGGTGGCGCTGCAGGTCGGACTGATCCTGGCCTGCGTGCTGTTCGTGCGGCGCATGAGCAGCCTGTTCCGGGTGGTGGAGGTCTCACGCGACGCGGACTCGGCAAGCTTCCAGCTCTACGGCGCGCTGTTCTTCGGCGCGGTGGCCAAGCTCGACCCCATCCTGAACGTGGTGGAAAGCGCGCCCAAGGGCCTGGTCGTCCGGCTGGACGTGCAGTCGCTGCAGTCGCTGGACACCTCCGGGCTGGACGTGCTGGAACAGTTGCACAAGGCCATCGTGCTGCGCGGCGGCCGGCTGGTGATGGCCGGGCTCAACGCCCAGCCGCGCGCCGTGATGGAGCGGACGGGTTTCCTGGCAAAAATCGAGACGGTCTAGCGCGTACCGCCGGTGGGATTGATGTTCTCTTCATCCACCGAGGCCGTGCCCTTGACCTTCAAGTCGGTATCAAACACCACCGTGAAAATGCGCGCCGTGCCGGGCGGGTTCAGGTAACGCCAGTCGTAATGCGTTTCCTGCTTGAGCGCATAAGGCGTGACCTTCATCGGCTTGCCGAGCATCTTTCGCACTTGCTCCATGCGCATGCCGGGCAGCACTTTTTCAAAATTCTGCGGCGTCAGCACCTGCCTGAGCGCGCTCATCCTGCCGTCGGCCCCTATCGTGATCATGTAGTTGGCGTTCCCCTGCGGCTGGCGGTTGTATTCAAAGGTGCGGGCGCCGGGCGCCGCGGTGACGCCCGGCAGGGGCGTGTCGGCCATGTCGGCGGCGTCCCAGATTTTCTCGGGCTCGCCGAAGCGCGCGCGCACGTCGGCTTCGGTGGCCACGCCTTCTTCCAGTTCGGCGATGCGCTGCGGGTCGCAGCCCACCAGGCCCAGGACAAATGACAGCAGACCCATACAGGCAAGCAACCTTTTAGCAACAGGGAATGAAAAGCCCTTTTGGGCCGGCGCAAAGCGCGCAAATGGCGAAAACAAGGACGGCATGGCGGACCCCGGTAAAATCAGCCCACTATACGTTTCAGGCAGTTTAGACCCATGTCCCTCCTCAACTTCTTCCGCCGCTCCGACTACACCTCCGACACGACGCAGTTCATCGACCAGCTCAAGGCCAAAAAGCCCACGCTGGAGGCCGAGCAGCGCGCCGGGCGCGCCCTGTTGTGGGACAAGAACCTGAGCCGCGCCGAACAGGCCGAATACGGCGAAGCCCGCGTGCCCCAGCAGCCCTACGTCTACGGCACCAGCAGCCACCCCAACGGCAAATAAACGCCAAACAGCCCCTGACGCCAGCAGCCGCTGTTTTCATGTCCCAGCCCTCCCAGCCTCATTTCCCGTCCGCTCCCCAGGAACTGCCTCCGGCCGCCGGCCAGGCGCAGCCTGACGCGGCGGGCGCGGCCATGCCCGCGGTGATAGACCAGGTCGCGCTGGCGCGCCTGTACGGCGAGCCGCTGTTCGCGATGCCGCACGACCTGTACATCCCGCCGGATGCGCTGCAGGTCTTCCTGGAGGCGTTTGAGGGCCCGCTGGACTTGCTGCTTTACCTGATCCGCAAGCAGAACTTCAACATCCTCGACATCCCGATGGCGGCGGTCACCCGCCAGTACCTGACCTACGTCGACGAGATCCGCGCCACCAACCTCGAACTGGCGGCCGAATACCTGCTGATGGCGGCCATGCTGATCGAGATCAAGTCGCGCATGCTGCTGCCGCCCAAAAAGGTGGCCGAAGGCCAGGAGCCCGAAGACCCGCGCGCCGAACTGGTGCGCCGCCTGCTCGAGTACGAGCAGATCAAGCTGGCCGCCCACAAGCTCAACGAAGTGCCGCAGTTCGGCCGCGACTTCCTGCGCGCCCAGGTCTACGTCGAACAATCGCTGCAGCCGCGCTTTCCCGACGTCAACGTGGTGGACCTGCAGGACGCCTGGCGCGACATCGTCAAGCGCGCCCGCCTGATCCAGCACCACGTCATCAGCCGCGAAGAACTCTCGGTGCGCGAGCACATGAGCATCGTGCTGCGCAAGCTGCAGGGCCGCAAGTTCCTGGAGTTCGAAGACCTGTTCGAGGCCGCGCGCGGCATGCCGGTGCTGGTGGTGACCTTCATCGCGCTGCTGGAGCTCTCCAAGGAAGGCCTGCTGGAAGTCACGCAGGCCGAGGCCTTCGCACCCATCTACGTGCGGCTGGCTTACACCCCCGCCTGAACGCACCGCGTCGCCTGAGCGGCGACCGCCATACCGCGAATCTTCTGTTACATGCGCCTTGCGCGACGCTGACGCGTCTCGCGCAACACGCGACTCCTGAACGTCTGCGTCAGCGCGGCGTCCTACATCTCTTTACCCTTTTTACGCCGATGCTCATAGCAGGACTCAAGGCCTGTCGGATATGAAGCGCACGCACCCGATTTCACCTTTGATTTCGGGGCCCCGCGCGCATGAAGGGGGTCTCTTGCACCCCCGCTACCCGTAGCTGCATCCATGCGGCCGGGAGCAATGTCATTCAAGCCGAAAGGGCTCCCGTGAATCTCAAATTACTCCCGCTGGCGCTGCTGGCCGTGAGCCAGCATCTCCTTGCCCAGCCCTTGCCCAATGCGGGCAGCCAGCTGCAGCAACTCCCCACGGTCCCGGCCCCGCAACCCGCGGCGCCCGGCATCAGCGTGGAGCGCAGCAAGCCGCCTCCGGTCCGCGTGACCGAGGACGCCAAAATCCCGATCAACAGCCTGCGCATCACCGGCGCCCGGGCGTACACCGAAGCTGAGCTGCTGGCCCTGACCGGTTTCATCCCGGGCAGCGAACTGACCCTGGCGGAATTGCGCGGCATGGCCGCCAGGATCACGGCGCACTATGCAAGAAACGGCTACTTCGTGGCCCAGGCCTACCTTCCCGCACAGGACGTCACGGATAAAACCATCACCATCGCCGTGCGCGAGGGCGAGTACGGCCAGATCACCGTGCGCAACGAGACAAACCTCTCAGGCACCATTCCCGCCAACCTTCTTTCAGGCCTGAACAGCGGGGACGCCATCACCGTCGCGCCGCTGGAAAGCCGCTTGCTGCTGCTGTCGGACCTCCCGGGCGTGAAGGTCCAGTCCACGCTGGTTCCGGGCGCCACGGCCGGCACCTCGGACCTGCTGGTGGACGTTACGCCGGGAGCGCGCGTCAGCGGAAGCGTCGACGCCGACAATGCCGGCAACCGCTACACCGGTGAATACCGCCTCGGGGCCACGGTGAACCTCAACAACCCGCTGGGGCTGGGCGACGTCGCCAGCCTGCGCGCGGTGACTTCCGGCTCGGGCCTGAACTACGTCATCGCGTCCTACCAGTTGCAGGTCGGCAAAGGCCGTGCCGGCGTGGCCTACAGCAAGCTGCATTACGCGCTGGGCGAGGAATTTGCCCCCCTGCGGGCCAACGGCACGGCGGAGATCGCCAGCATCTTCGGCAGCTACCCGCTGATCCGTTCACGCGACACCAATCTCTACGTTCGCGTGGGCTACGACGCCAAGACATTCCAGGACAGGGTGGATGCCATCCCTTCCGTCACGGACAAAAAGGCCGACGTATTGACTACCAGCCTGTACGGCAACCACCGCGACAACCTGGGCGGCGGCGGCATGAGCGCCTACTCGCTGTCCTGGTCGGCGGGCAAGCTGAACATCCAGACGCCCGCGGCACTCGCCGTGGACGCCGCCAGCGCGCGCAGCAACGGCTCCTACGGCAAGCTGGGCTTCACCGTGATGCGGCTGCAACGCGTGACCGACTCCGTGTCGCTCTACGGAGCGCTCAGCGGACAACTGGCCTCGAAGAACCTCGACTCCTCGGAAAAAATGGAACTCGGCGGCATGAACGGCGTGCGCGCCTATCCGCAAGGCGAAGCGCCCGCCGACCAGGGCTACCTGGCGACGCTGGAAGCCCGGCTGCTGCTGCCGAAATTTCCGCAGAACCTGCCGGGCCAGGTGCACCTGATCGGCTTTGTCGACTACGGCAGCGTGACCGTCAACAAAAACCCCTGGGCCGCGGGCAACAACCACAGAACCCTGAGCGCCGCCGGCGTGGGCCTCACCTGGAGCGAGGCCGACAACTTCCTGGTCAGGGCCTACTACGCCCGCCCCCTCGGAAACGAGACAGCCACCTCCGCCCCTGACAAATCAGGCCGGTTCTGGATTCAGGCGGTGAAATATTTCTGATGCGGTGGCCGGCACGCCTGCCGCACACGCATTGCAATCCACAAGGACCCACCCATGAACCGCATTGACCTCTCCCCGAAAAACGAAACGGCACCCGCCTTCGGCAGCAAGGCGCAATTTGCGCTGAAGACCCTGTCGGTTTCCCTGCTGCTGGCCTTTGGGGCCTGCGTCCATGCCCTGCCCCAGGGCGGCGTGGTGGCGGCCGGCAACGCCAGCATCGCCGGCGGCGCGGCCAGCACGACCATCACGCAGTCCAGCCAGAACGCCGTGATCAACTGGCAAAGCTTCGGTATCGCGGCCGGGCAGAGCGTGCAGTTCATCCAGCCCGGCGCCAGTTCGGTGGCGTTGAACCGCGTGCTGGGCGCGGACCCGTCCAGCATCATGGGAAGCCTGTCGTCGAACGGCAAGGTGTTCCTGCTCAATCCCAACGGCATCCTGTTCGGCGGCGGCGCATCGGTCAACGTGGGCAGCCTGGTGGCGTCGACCTTGAGCATCAGCGACGCGAACTTCATGGCCGGGCAATACACCTTCAGCAACCCGGGTAACGGCGCCATCCTCAACCAGGGGACGATCAACGCCGCCGACGGCGGTTATGTGGCCCTGCTGGGCCGCAACGTCAGCAACCAGGGTGTCATCTCCGCGAGGCTGGGCACCGTGGTCCTGGCCGCGGGCAGCGCCATGACGCTGGACGTGGCGGGCGACGGCCTGCTGAACGTCTCCGTGGCCCAGGGCAGCGTGAACGCGCTGGTTGAAAACGGCGGCATGATCAGCGCCGCGGGTGGCAGCGTGCTGCTGACGGCCCAGGGCGCGGGCAACCTGCTGCAAACCGTGGTGAACAACACCGGTGTGATCCAGGCGCAAACCATCGCCAGCCGCAACGGCAGGATCATGCTGCTGGGCGACATGCAAACCGGCACCATGAACGTGAGCGGCACACTCGACGCCAGCGCGCCCAACGGCGGCAACGGCGGTTTCATCGAGACCTCGGCCGCGCACGTCAACGTTCTGGACGGCGCGCGCATCACCACCGCTGCGCCGGCGGGCCTGACGGGCAACTGGCTCATCGACCCGCAGGACTTCATCATCGGCCCCGGCGGCAACATCTCCGGCGCCACGCTTTCCGCCCAGCTGGTGACCAACAACATCACCATCGTCACGGCGCCCGGCCCCGGCAACGGCGACATCTTCGTCAACGACGCGGTGAGCTGGACGGCCAGCGGAGCGCCCACCACCCTGACGCTGAACGCCGCGCGCGACGTCAACATCAATGCCTCCGTGACGGCGGTGGACGGGAATTTCGGGGTGTGCTGCGGCCGCGACATCAACGTGAACGCAACCGTCAGCGCAACCCGGGGCAGCCTGCTGCTCAGCGCCGGGCGCAACCTGAACCAGAACGCGGCCCTCACGGTCACCGACGGCAATCTCTCCATGTGCGCGGCCAACGACGTCAACATCAACAGCTCCGTCACGCTGACCCGGGGCAACCTGGACCCCACGCGCAGCCTGGGTTTGCCGCTGGGCTTGACGATACGCGCCGATACGGACGGGACCGGGCCGGGCGCCCTGGGTGGCACGGTGGTTTTCAGTCCCCTGGCCCCGACGGTGACCGTGACCGGCCCGAACGCGCCCGCCAGTATTTTTTACAACCCCGTGTCCTACACGGCGCCCACGGACTATTCCAGCAAATTCACCTTGACCGGAGGCGCTACGCTGACGCAGCGCATGCTGGTGTTCCCCGAGGTGAGCAAGTCCTATGACGGCAGCAATACCGCCGTCCTCACGGGCCTGAAAGGCAATCCCGCCGGCGTCACGCTGGTCGCAGACCCGGGCAGCACAGCCACTTTCGACACCGTAGACCCGGGCACGGGCAAGACCGTGACCTTTACCGGCTACCGTCTCGTCGGCCCCAACGCCGGCCTATATGCCCTGGCTTCCACATGCTGCGGGCCTATCGCCGGGAAAACCACCGGGGACATCACCCCGAACGCGCTGTCGGCGTTGGTCGCCCTGACGGCTGCGAACGCGGCAAATCCCGCGAACGGCAGGAACTTTTCATCTTTCGGCCTGGCACCGCTCGCGAGTTTCGCGTTCTATTCCCAGGATTTCCTGCCGGCAGTTTACGCAGCGTCTGAGGGCGAACTCTATGTGCCGGGCGAGCAGGTCGCAGTTGCAGCGCCAGCCGAAATGCCGCAGAGAATTTATGTTGCCCCGCGCTATTTGCCCAGGCAGCCGCGTAACTGAACGGAACAGGGACTGCCTTGACTTTTCAATCCTCCGCGAAGAACCCGCACTGCCCCTACAGGGCGATGCTCACCAAGGGCCTGGGCCTTGCCTTGCTCGTAGCCGGGTTTGCCTTGCCGGCGGCGGCCGCAACGCAGGACACCGATCCGGCGGCCGCGGGGCCCCCGGCAAACGGCAATCCTGCCGCCCAGCAGAGCCATCCCCGCCATGCGAACTTCGGCAGCGAAAAAGCTTCCAGGGACGCCTTGCACGTGGCCCATTGGGCCATCGCCTCCGGCGACAACCAGGGCATGCCTTTCCTCATAGTTGACAAGGTGAATGCCAAGGTTTTTGTCTTTGACGCACAAGGAAATCTGAGCGGCGCCGCGCCTGCCCTGCTGGGCCTTGCGCGCGGCGACGACTCCACGCCCGGCATCGGCGAGCGCAAACTGTCCACCATACGCCCCCAGGAGCGCACCACCCCCGCCGGGCGCTTCGTGGCATCGCTGGGCCAGGACCTTCACGGTGCGGAGATGCTGTGGATCGACTACGACACGGCCATCTCCCTTCACCGTGTCGTGACCGGCACGGCGGCTGAACGGCGGGCGCAACGTCTGGCGAGCGCCTCGGCCTCCGACAAGCGCATTTCCTACGGGTGCATCAATGTGCCCGTGAAGTTCTACGACAAGGTGGTCAGCCCGGCCTTTACCGGAACCAGCGGCATTGTTTACATCCTGCCGGAAACCCGTCCGGCACGCGAAGTCTTCAAGTCCTATGACGTGGACGAAGCGGCCCCCGCGCAAGGCGCAGGCTAGCGCTTGGGCCGGGCCCGCCCTGCCGGGACCCAAGGCCTTGCCACTGCGCGCCGATAGATAATCCGGCGTGCAAGCTGCAGATTCCCGTGCCGGCCTCTGCCGGCGCTGCCCTGGCGCGGCGGGCTGATGCACCTTCGCCTACAGGGCAAAAGGCTACCGTCTTCGCATGACACCTGCTTCCAACACGCAACACGCATTCGACGTGCTCATCATCGGCAGCGGCCTGGCGGGCCTCACGGCAGCGCTGTTGCTGGCGCCGAACCGGCGCGTCGCGGTCGTCACCAAACGTGAACTCAACGATGGCTCCAGCGCCTGGGCGCAGGGCGGCATGGCCGCCGTGCTGGCCGAGGGCGACACGCTGGCGCAGCACGTCGAGGACACATTGATCGCCGGAGCGGGCCTGTGCGACCTGCCGGCCACGCAGGCCGTGGTCGAAGGCGCGCCCCAGGCCATCGCCTGGCTGCGCGAACTGGGCGTGGCGTTTTCGGAAGACGCCGAGCACCCGGGCGAACTGCACCTGACCCGCGAAGGCGGGCACAGCCAGCGCCGCATCGTGCACGCGGCCGACGCCACCGGCGCGGCCGTGCAGCGCACGCTGATAGAGCGGGTGCGCGGCGCGCCCGGCATCACCCTGTTCGAACACCACATGCTGGTCGACCTCATCACCGACCGGCAGCTCAAGCGGCCCGGCAAGCGCTGCCACGGCGCCTATGTGCTCGACACCGCGAGCGGCCAGGTGCTGACCTTCAGCGCGCCCCACACGGTGCTGGCAACCGGCGGCGCCGGCAAGGTGTACCTCTATTCGACCAACCCCGACACCGCCACCGGCGACGGCATTGCCGCCGCCTGGCGCGCGGGCTGCCGCGTGGGCAATATGGAATTCATCCAGTTCCACCCGACCTGCCTTTACCATCCCGAGGCCAAGTCCTTCCTGATCACCGAGGCCGTGCGCGGCGAAGGCGGCAAGCTGCTGCTGCCGCCTTCGGCCGGCGGCGGGCGCTTCATGTCGGCGCACGACGCGCGCGCCGAACTCGCGCCGCGCGACGTGGTGGCGCGCGCCATCGACTTCGAAATGAAAAAGCACGGCCTGGACTGCGTCTACCTGGACATCTCGCACCAGAGCCCGGCTTTTCTGCGGGAACACTTTCCCAACATCCTGCAACGCTGCGCCGAACTGGGCATAGACATCACGCGTCAGCCCATCCCCGTGGTGCCTGCCGCGCACTACACCTGCGGCGGCGTGCTGACCGACCTGGACGGCCGCAGCGACGTGCAAGGCCTTTATGCGATCGGCGAAACCGCCTGCACCGGCCTGCATGGCGCGAACCGCCTGGCCAGCAACTCGCTGGTGGAATGTGTGGTGCTGGCGCGCGCCGCCGCGACTGCCATTGAAGCTGAAGGCGCCGCTGAAAAGCCAGCCTTGCCCGCCTGGGACGAGAGCCAGGTCACCGATGCCGACGAGGCCGTGGTGATTTCCCACAACTGGGACGAGCTGCGCCGCTTCATGTGGAATTACGTGGGCATTGTGCGCACCACCAAACGGCTGGAGCGTGCGGCGCACCGCATTGCGCTGCTCGATGCCGAGATCCAGGAGTTCTATGCGAACTTCCGCGTCACGCGCGACCTGCTGGAGCTGCGCAACCTGGTGCAGGTGGCCGAGCTGATCGTGCGCTCGGCCCATGGCCGGCATGAAAGCCGCGGCCTGCATTTCAGCCGGGACTATCCTGATACGGCTGCGGCGGCGGTGCCTACCATCCTGGTGCCGCCTGCAGCTTCAAGCGCAGGCTGATCAGGCGGCCAGTTCGGCCGGTATCCAGCCGCGCAGGCTGTTGACAAAGGCCACCGCCTGTACGCGCGACAAATCCTCCAGCCGCACCACGGCTTCCTCCACGCGGCCCTCCTGCAGCGCGCGGGCACGCCCCACGCCGGCCAGCAGGCCGCAGCGCAACGGCGGCGTCACCCAGCGGCCTTCCACCAAGAAGGCAATGTTGCCGCGCGTGCATTCGGTGAGTTCGCCTTCGGCGTTCCACAGCAGTGTGTCGAATATCTCCGGCTTGGTGGGTGTGAAGGCGTCGTAGTGCGCGCGCCGTGTTGTCTTGAAGCGCACGAATTCGCCGTAGGCTTCGTCGAGCGCGTGATCCGCCAGTTGCAGGCGCACGCGCGGTGGCGAGGTTGGCAGTGCGTAAGCCTCGGCCTGCAACTGCCCTTGCGCCGTCAGCAGCAGGCGCACACGCCATGCGCCCCCGGCATGCTGCTGCGCCAGCGGCTGCAGCGCAGCCTCAGCCTGGCGGGCATCCCAGGGATAGCCGAAATGCCGGGCGGCTTCGCCCAGGCGCGCAAGGTGGGCCGCTGCATCGCGTAGCGTCCCGTCAAAAAGCCCCAACGTTTCGAGCAAGTCAAAGGGTGCGCTCGCGCGCCGCACAAACGCCTGCTTGAGTCCCCATTCACGCCATTCACCGTCGGCCGTCGCGCCTGAGGTGATGCCGCTGCCGATGCCGCAGCGCGCCTGCTTGCCGCGCAAGGCCACCGTGCGGATCGGCACGTTAAAGGTGGCCGCGCCGCCGGGGCGCAGCACACCGATCGCGCCGCAATACACACCGCGCGGCTCCGGCTCCAGCGCGTGGATGGCCCGCATGGCACACACCTTGGGCGCGCCGGTGATGGAGCCACAAGGGAACAGGGCGGCAAAGACATCGGCCAGGCTGCAACCGGCCCGCGTGCGCGCCTCCACGTCGGAGGTCATCTGCCACACCGCGGGCAAAGCCTCGGTGTGGAACAGGCGCGGCACGCGCACGCTGAAAGGTTCGGCGATGCGCGACAGGTCGTTGCGCAGCAGGTCCACGATCATGACGTTTTCGGCGCGCTCCTTGGGTGAATTGCGCAGGGCCTCGGCTTGCGCGGCATCGTCTTCGGGATTCATACCGCGCGGCGCCGTGCCTTTCATGGGCCGCGTGAGAATTTTTTCTTCGCGCCAGTCGAAGAACAGCTCGGGCGAGACCGACAGCAATTGCTCCTCGCCCGTGTCCAGAAAAGCCGCATAACCGCCGGGCTGGGCGCGCTGCAAAGCGTGGAACAAGGCCAGCGCCTTGGCGCCGCCCGCATCGCCGCTGAGCACACCGCGCATCTGCGCCGTGAAGTTGACCTGGTAGTACTCGCCATCGGCGATCGCGCGCTGCAATTCGGCGAGGGCGGCGTCAAAAGCCGCGCGTGGCAGCACGTCCTGCCATTGCACCAGCGGCGCGGCGTCCTCCACTGGCTGCGGCCAGGGCCATGCCGTGTCATGCACCGCAAACCAGGCCAGCGGCCCCTCGGCCGGGTGCACGGCCAGCGCGGCATCAAAAGCGGGAGCGGCCTCGTAGCGCAGATAACCGACACACCAGGCGCCGCGCTGCGCCGCGGCCTGCGCGGCATCGAGCACCGCGCGTACCTCCTCGGGCCGGTGAGCCACCAGAACTTCGCGCGGCGCACCGAAGGCCTGGCGCAAACGCGGCCCGTCAGGCTGGTAAGGGTCGGCGAAGTCGATGAGTGCCGAGGCAGGGCCTGTCACTTGAATCAGGCCGCACCCATATGCGGAACCAGCCCCGCGATCGGCCGCCCTGCTTTCAGGGCTTCGGTAAAGGCAAGCATGCGGTCAATCGGCAAGCGGGCGCGTTGGCCCAGCGCCGCATCGACCTTGATTTCGTTGATCCCGGTTTCCAGCACCTGCGCCAGCCCGGCCAGCCCGTTCATGGCCATCCAGGGGCAGTGCGCGCAGCTTTTGCAGGTGGCGCTGTTGCCGGCGGTGGGTGCTTCGATAAACGTCTTGCCGGGGTTCAACGTGCGCAGCTTGTGCAGCATGCCGCCGTCGGTGGCGACGATGAATTCCCTGGCATCCATCTCGCGCGCGGCCTTGAGGATGGCCGAAGTGGAACCGACGGCATCGGCCAGGGCCACCACGTCGGCGGGCGATTCGGGGTGCACCAGCACGCGCGCGCCGGGATGCTCCGCTTTCAGGGCCTGCAGTTCAAAGGCCTTGAACTCGTCGTGCACGATGCAGGCGCCATTCCAGAACACCATGTCGGCGCCGGTCTCGCGCTGGATGTAGCCGCCCAGGTGGCGGTCGGGCGCCCAGAGGATTTTTTGCCCCTGGTCCTTGAGCGCGCGCACGATGTCGAGTGCGCAGGCGGAGGTGACCACCCAGTCGGCGCGCGCCTTCACGGCGGCGCTGGTGTTGGCGTAGACCACCACGGTGCGGTCCGGATGGGCGTCGCAAAACGCGCTGAATTCATCGACCGGGCAGCCCAGGTCCAGCGAGCAGGTCGCGTCCAGGTCGGGCATCAGCACGCGTTTTTCGGGCGAGAGGATCTTGGCCGTCTCGCCCATGAAACGCACGCCGCACACCACCACCGTGCCGGCCGCATGGTCGCGGCCGAAACGCGCCATTTCCAGCGAGTCCGCCACCAGGCCGCCGGTTTCTTCGGCGAGGTCCTGCAAATCCGGATGCACGTAGTAGTGCGACACCATGACGGCCTTGCGCGCCGTGAGCAGTTCGCGAACGCGGCTTTTGAGCGCCGCGCGTTCGGCCTGCGTGGGCTCGGCCGGCACGCGGGCCCAGGCCTGGTGCGTGCTGCAGGCGCCGGCCGCTTCGGGTTGCTCGTAGTCGATGCGGATGGGCGCCAGCGTTTTCATATTCACACCGCCTGCGCGTCAAAGCGCATCGAAAAATCAATCGCCCGCACATCCTTGGTCAGCGTGCCGACGGAGATGCGGTGCACGCCGGTTTCGGCCAGGGCGCGCAGGCCGTCCAGCGTGACGCCGCCCGAAATTTCCAGCACGGCACGGCCGGCGTTGATGCGCACAGACTCTTTCAAATCGGGCAGGCTCATGTTGTCCAGCAGGATCATGCGCGCGCCGGCGTCCAGCGCCTGGGCCAGCTCATCGAGGTTTTCGACCTCGATCTGCACAAAGTCGGCCTGCGCCGCGACCTCGGCCGCGCGCGCCAGCACCTGGGCGATGCCGCCGGCCGCCGCGATGTGGTTTTCCTTGATCAACACCGCGTCGTACAAACCGACACGGTGATTGACGCCGCCGCCCGTCACCACCGCGTATTTTTGCGCCAGCCGCAGGCCGGGCAAGGTCTTGCGGGTGTCCACGATCTGCGCGGGCGTGCCTTTGACGATGTCGGCGTAGATGGCCGTCTTGGTCGCGACGGCGCTGAGCAATTGCAGAAAATTCAGCGCCGTGCGTTCAGCCGACAGCAGGGCGCGGGCCAGACCGCGCACTTCGAACACCACCTGGCCGGCTTCACAGCGCTCGCCGTCCTTCACGTGCCAGATGAGTTGCGCCTGTGGGTCGAGTTGCCGCATCGTGGCCTCGACCCAGGCAGCGCCGCACACGACGGCGTTTTCCCGCGCCACCACCTGCGCCCGCGCCTGGCGGGTCGGGTCGATCAGGCCGGCCGTCAAGTCGCCGGTATCGACGTCTTCCGCGAGTGCCCGCGCCGCGTCTGCCTGGGCCAAAGCGGCGACCGCCTGGGGGGTGAAATCAAATGACTTTTTCATGAGCAATCTAAGATTGGAAGCACGCCATACCGTGCACTAAACTATTAAATAGAGCCGAAAACTGTCGCAAATGTTACAGCGACTGGCGCATCGCCCCGGCGCCGCCATCTGCACCGCGATTCACCCGCCCGCAATGGCGCCTTTCCTGTTGCCTGATTCCACACACGCCCACCATGTTCAGAACCCTGCTCAAATCAAAAATCCACCGTGCCGCGGTGACGCACTGCGAACTCAATTACGAAGGCTCCTGCGCCATCGACGAAGACCTGCTGGACGCCGCCAACCTGGCCGAAAACGAGCAGGTGCACATCTGGAACATCAACAACGGCGAACGTTTCATCACCTACGCGATACGCGCCGAACGCGGCAGCCGCATCATCTCGGTCAACGGTTCAGCCGCGCGCCGCGCCGCCGTGGGCGACCTGGTCATCATCGCCGCATTTGCGCAGGTGCATGAAGAACACGTCAAAGGCTTCAGCCCCAAGCTGGTCTTCGTCAACCCGGACAACCGCATCAAGGAAGAACGCTCCACCATCCCGGTGCAGCAGCCCTGAGCTTTTCGGCCACGCGGCAGTAAAAGACCCATGGACAACGCAGCGATGACCCGGCGCAGCCTGCGCCACGTGTGGCACCCGTGCACGCAGATGAAGCTGCACGAGGCCCAGCCGCCCGTGCCCATCGCGCGCGCCGAAGGCGTATGGCTTTACGATTTTGAAGGCCGTCGTTACCTGGACGGCGTCAGTTCCTGGTGGGTCAACCTGTTCGGCCACGGCCACCCGCACATCAAGGCGGCGTTGCGCGATCAACTGGACACGCTGGACCACGTGATGCTGGCCGGCTTCACGCACCAACCCGTCGTGGAACTCTCGGAACGGCTGGGCGCGCTGACCGGCCTGGGCCATGCCTTCTACGGCAGCGACGGCGCCAGCGCCACCGAGATCGCGCTCAAGATGAGTGCGCATTACTGGCGCAATTGCGGCCGGCCGCAAAAAAACCGCTTCATCGGCCTGGCCGGCGGCTACCACGGCGAGACCGTTGGCGCGCTGGCGGTGACCGACATCGCGATCTTCCGCGAAGCCTATGCACCGCTGGTACGGCTGGCCGCCACCGTGCCCAGCCCCGATGCGCGCGGCGCCCAGGCCGGTGAAAACGCGGCGGACGTTGCACGCCGCGCGGCGGCCGGCCTGCAGGTCTGGCTGGAACAACACCATGCGCAAACCGCCGCGCTCATCGTCGAGCCCCTGGTGCAATGCGCCGCAGGCATGGCCATGCACGATGCGGCCTACCTGCGCGAAGCACGCGCGCTGTGCGACCGCTACGAAGTGCATTTGATTGCCGACGAAATCGCCACCGGCTTCGGCCGCACCGGCACCATGTTTGCGCACCAGCAGGCCGGCATACGGCCGGATTTCATTTGCCTCTCCAAAGGCTTGACAGGCGGCACGCTGCCGCTGTCGGCAGTGCTGACCACCGACGCGGTCTACGAAGCCTTTTACGACGACGAGGTCGCGCGCGGATTTTTGCATTCGCATTCCTACACCGGTAACCCGCTGGCCTGCCGCGCGGCGCTGGCGACGCTGGAACTGTTTGAGCAAACCGATGCGCTGGCGCGCAACGCCGACATGGCCCTGGTGCTGGACGCGGCCTTTGCGCCGCTGACGCAACACCGGGCGGTGCGAAATGCGCGCAGGCTGGGCATGATCTGGGCCTGGGATGTGGAGCCCGGCACCACGCCGCACTTCGCCCGCCGCTACGCGCAACACGCCATGGCCAACGGCGTGCTGCTGCGCCCCATAGGCCAGACGATTTACGCCATGCCGCCTTATGTGATGGATGCGGAATCCGCCGGGCACCTGGCGCGCGGCGCGCTGGCGGCGCTGGAAGCCACGCTGGCCGAAGAAGGCGGTGCCCATGGCTAAAGCCGCGCGCGGGCCGCTCTCGCTGTTTGTGACCGGCACCGACACCGGCGTGGGCAAGACCCTGGTCAGCGCTGGACTGCTGCACGCGCTGGCCCGCCACCATGTGCGCGTGGTCGGCATGAAGCCGGTGGCGGCGGGAACGGAACAGGTCAACGGCGAGGACGTCAATGAAGACGTGGTCGCATTGCGTGCCGCCTCCACCTGCCGCGTGCCGCCCGAACTCGACAACCCGGTGCTCTTGCCCGACCCGGTGTCGCCGCACATCGCCGCGGCGCGCGCCGGCCGGCCCATTCGCATCGCCCACCTGGTGGCCTGCCAGCGCCGGCTCGCGCTGCTGGCCGACGCAGTGGTGGTGGAAGGAGCGGGCGGCTTCCAGGTGCCGCTGTCGGACAGCGAAACCGGCGCCGACCTGGCCGAAGCGCTGGGCCTGCCCGTGGTGCTGGTGGTGGGCCTGCGGCTGGGCTGCCTGAACCACGCACTGCTGACCGCCGGCGCCATACGCGCGCGCGGCCTCACGCTGGCAGGCTGGGTGGCCAACCACGTCGATGCCGCCATGCTGGCGCAGGAAGACAACATCGCCTTCCTGCGCAAAAAACTCGATACGCCGCTGCTGGCCACCATCGCCTGGCAGGCCGAGCCCGACCCGCGCGCGGTCACGTTTGACCTCCCCCTTGCATGGCAATGACCTCCGCTTCCTGGCTCGATGAATTTCCGGCGCGCCTGGCCGAACTGGACGGCGCGCACCTGCGCCGCAAGCGCCGTGTGGTGCTGCCCGAAAACGGCGCGCGCCTGACGGTGGACGGCCAGAGCATGCTGGCCTTTTGCAGCAACGACTACCTGGGCCTGGCCACGCACCCGGCGCTGGTGCAGGCGGCCTGCGAGGGCGCGCAGGCTTATGGCGTGGGCGCCGGCGCCTCGCCGCTGGTCAGCGGCCACAGCGCGGCCAACGAAGCGCTGGAGCGCGAACTCGCGGCCTTTGTGGGCCTGCCGCGCGCGCTGTATTTTTATGCGGGCTATGCCACCAACATCGGCATCGTGCCGGCGCTGGTAGGGGCCGGCGACGCGATTTTTTCGGACGCGCTCAACCACGCCTGCCTGATCGACGGCGCGCGGCTGTCGCGCGCAAAGATTCACCGTTATGCGCACGCCGACCTGGGCGCGCTGGAAAACGAACTCGCGCGCAGCGAAGCGCCGCGCAAGCTGGTGATCAGCGACGCCGTCTTCAGCATGGACGGCGACAGCGCCGACATTGCCACGCTGCTGGCGCTGTGCGAACGCCACGACGCCCTGCTGCTGCTGGACGACGCCCACGGCTTCGGCGTGCTGGGCCCGCAAGGCCGCGGCAGCCTGGCCGCCGCCGGGCTGTATGGCGCGCGGTCCTCGCGCCGCGTGCTCTACATGGCCACCCTGGGGAAGGCTGCCGGTGTGGCCGGTGCTTTTGTGGCGGGCGACGAGGCCCTGGTCGAGTGGCTGCTGCAAAAAACCCGCAGCTATGTTTTTGCCACCGCCGCGCCCGCGTTGCTGGCCAGCGCCCTGCGCGCCAGCCTGAAGCTTATTGAACAGGACGAGTGGCGGCGCGCGCATGTGCAATGCCTCATCGCGCGCCTGCGTGATGGCCTCACGGCCGGCCTGCAGGACAGCGGCTGGCAACTCTCGGCCTCGCAAACCGCCATCCAGCCGCTGTTGATAGGCCCCAACGACCAAGCCCTGGCCGTGATGGAAGGCCTGCGCGCGCGCGGCATCTGGGTGCCCGCCATACGCCCGCCCACAGTGCCCGAAGGCACGGCCCGGCTGCGCATCGCGCTGTCGGCCGCGCACAGCGAGGCCGACGTTGACCAGCTCGTTGAGGCATTGACCTCGCTGGCGAAGCAAGACCTTTAAGCCATCGCCAAAATCTCTTCAGCTAGACTCCAAAACCCATCCCCCGGAAGGAAGAACACATGTCCCACGTTGCAGAACAAACCGTCACCTTGCACCGCCCCAAGGCCAAAGCGGCACCGGCCCCCGCCGGCGACCAGCGCTGGAGCGTGGACGCCATCGAGGCGCTGTTCAACCTGCCCTTTCCCGAGTTGATGCACCGGGCGCAAACCGTGCACCGCGAAAACTTCGACCCGACGCGTATCGAGTTCGCCACGCTGCTGTCGGTGAAAACCGGCGGCTGCGCCGAAGACTGCGGCTACTGCCCGCAGGCCGCGCGCTACGACACCGGCGTGGAAGCCAGCAAGCTGATGGAGCCGGCCGAGGTGCTGGCCGCCGCCCAGCGCGCGCAAGCCGCGGGCGCCACGCGTTTTTGCATGGGCGCGGCTTGGCGCTCGCCGAAAGACCGCGACATTGAAAAAGTCGCCGAGCTGGTGCGCACCGTCAAAGCCCTGGGACTGGAAACCTGCGCCACGCTGGGTATGCTGGAAGATGGCCACGCGCAAACCCTGCAAAGCGCGGGCCTGGACTACTACAACCACAACCTCGACAGCGCGCCCGATTTTTACGGCGACATCATCACCACACGCGACTACCAGGACCGCCTGGACACGCTGGCGCGCGTGCGCAGCGTGGGCGTCAAGGTCTGCTGCGGCGGCATCGTCGGCATGGGCGAAACGCGCCGGCAGCGCGCCGGCCTGGTGGCCGAGCTCGCCAACCTCACGCCCTACCCTGAGTCCGTGCCCATCAACAATCTGGTGAAGGTCGAAGGCACGCCGCTGGCCAACCAGGCCGACCTGGACCCGTTTGAGTTCGTGCGTACGATTGCCGTGGCGCGCATCACCATGCCGACCGCGCGCGTGCGCCTGTCGGCCGGCCGCCAGCAGATGGGCGACGGTGTACAGGCCCTGTGTTTCCTGGCCGGCGCCAACTCGATCTTCTACGGCGACAAGCTGCTGACCACCGGCAACCCCGACACCGAGGCCGACGTCAAGCTGCTGGAGCGTCTGGGCATGAGCCGCGCCGCGCCTGAGGTTCGATAACACGCACCGCTTGTCTGGGCTCTCTAAACCGCGCGCCAAAAAGCACGGTGAAGCTGGTTAGACTCTCGCTAAATTCCGGACCCGCCCCATGACGACCCCTGCCAACACTTCCGTCACGCCTTACGGCACGCTGCCGCCTTCCTCCACGCCGTCGGCGCGCAAGCCGCTGAGCCTGCCGCGCCTGCGCGAGATGCATGCGCACGGCGAAAAAATCACCATGCTGACGGCCTACGACGCGACCTTCGCGGCCGTGGCCGATGCGGCGGGCGTGGAATGCATCCTGGTAGGCGATTCGCTGGGCATGGTCTGCCAGGGCCTGACCAGCACCGTCGGCGTGACGCTGGAGACCATGCGCCACCACACCGAATGTGTGGCCAACGGCCTGCGCCGCTCGCAGGCCACGGCCTGGCTGATCGGTGACCTGCCCTTCGGCAGCTACCACGAGTCGAAAGAGCAGGCCTTGCGCAGCGCCGCCGTGCTGATGCAGGCCGGCGCGCACATGGTCAAGCTCGAAGGCGGCGGCTGGACGGCCGAGACCGTGCGCTTTCTCGTCGAGCGCGGCATTCCCGTCTGCGCCCACCTGGGCCTGACGCCGCAAACCGTGCATGCGCTGGGCGGCTACCGCGTGCAGGGCAAGGGCGACGAAGCCGCCGCCCTGCTCAAGCGCCATGCGCATGAACTGCAGGACGCCGGCGCCGCCATGTTGGTTCTTGAGATGGTGCCCGCGGCGCTGTCGGCGGAACTGACCAAAGAACTCGCGCACTGCCCCACCATAGGCATAGGCGCGGGCGACGGCACCGCCGGCCAGGTGCTGGTGCTGCACGACATGCTGGGCATGAACCTGGGCAAGATGCCGAAATTCGTGCGCAACTTCATGGAAGGCGCCGACAACAAAACCGCGAGTGTGCGAGGCGCCATGGAAGCCTATGTGCGCGCCGTCAAGGACGGCAGCTTCCCGGTGAATGCCACCCACGCGTGGTGAGCCCACCCTCGCGCCACCTATTTCTGGAGACATGATGCAGATCGTCCATACCATCCCCGAGCTGCGCGAGGCCCTGAGCCCTTTCAAGCGGCCGGCCTTTGTGCCCACCATGGGCAACCTGCACGACGGCCATATCGCGCTCGTCAAGCAGGCCAAGCCGCTCGGTGACGTCACGGTCTCCAGCATCTTCGTGAACCGCCTGCAGTTCGCGCCGCATGAAGACTTTGACAGCTACCCGCGCACGCTGGACGCCGATGCCGAGCGCCTGAAGGCCGCGGGCTGCAACGTGCTGTTCGCGCCGCTCGAAAAACACCTCTACCCCGAACCGCAGACCTACAAGGTGCACCCGGCCACGGACGTGAGCGACATCCTCGAAGGCCACTTTCGGCCCGGCTTTTTCATCGGTGTGAGCACCGTGGTGCTCAAGTTGTTTTCCTGCGTGTTCGCCGGCATGCCTTCGGGCATCGCGGCTTTCGGCAAAAAAGATTACCAGCAGGTCATGGTGGTGCGCCGCATGGTGCAGCAGTTCGCGCTGCCGATCGAGATCCTGGCGGGTGAAACCCAGCGCGCCGAAGACGGTCTGGCGCTGTCGTCCCGCAACGGCTACCTGAGCGCCACCGAGCGCGCCGAGGCGGTGGAACTCTCCAAAGCCATACGCGCGCTGGGCGAAGCCGCCCGCGCCGGCGGCACGCCCGACCTGCCCGCGCTGGAAGCCCAGGCCATGCAGGCGCTGGCGCGCCGCGGCTGGAAGCCCGACTACCTGACCGTGCGCCGCCGCGCCGACCTGTTGGCGCCGCAAGGCGCGCTGGCCGGCGAACCGCTGGTGGTGCTGGGCGCGGCCAAGCTGGGCAGCACGCGGCTGATCGACAACCTGGAAATCTAGGCGTGGGCGCGGTATCCATCCGCCTCGCGACCCTACCCGACCTGCCGGCCGTGGCCGCGCTGTTTGACGCCTACCGGCAGTTTTACGAGCAGCCTGCCGACGCGGCGCTGGCACTGCGCTTCATCGGGGACCGCATGCGAAACGCGGAATCCGTGATCCTGGTGGCGCAAACCGCGAACACTACGGGATCCCTCGTGGGTTTCTGCCAGCTGTATCCCGGTTTCTGCTCGGTGATCGCCCAGCTTATTTACACGCTCTACGACCTGTATGTGGCGCCCGAGGCCCGCAAGGCGGGCGCCGGTCGCGCGCTGATGCAGGCGGCCCACGAACATGCGCAGGCCAATGGGTTTGCGCGGCTGGACCTCAGCACCGCCAGAACCAACCACGCGGCGCAAGCGCTTTATGAGTCGCTGGGTTGGGTGCGCGATGATGTTTTTCTGGCCTACAACAAGGCGGTCAAGCCAGGCTGATCAGGCGCCATTGGGTTCACTTCAAACCTCGGGTCAAACTTCAGGTGAAAGCGACGAGAGTGGCAAAAAAAACCGCGCTGTCTGCCGCTGAACAGTGAAGGAAAGACTCCGGGACAAGTTCCGGAGGTATGTTCAATAGCGCTTGGCAAGCCATGTATAAACGCAGAAATTAATACATATTATCTTGACAAATCAGAATGATATAGATAGATTTCTGCCTTAATGATGGATTCTTGCACTATCGAGCTGTTTGCAAACGGGCACTGGACCCCCGTGGCTGGCGTAAGTCTGCTTGCCGCGAAAGAGAGGGGGTGTAAAACCCCCACTTTCTCAGGGTATGACGCAGCTTGGGTAGGCGACCACGATGGGGCCCGAGACGCCTGGGCGCTGTGCAGCGCGCAACCCGTGAGTCTTGAGCCGCTGGAACTGCCGCATTGGCCGGTGTTCCTCGTGGACACGCTTCCCCAAGGGTTCGGCCGTCGGGAGTTGCTGCGACGACTCAAGCTGCCGGAAACGATGGAAACACCGGCTGATTGGCCCTTACTCCTGGCGGGCGCCGCAAACCCCATAGGGCATCTTCGCGTCCAGGAAGCCTGGAAGTGGCTGCAAGAGCAGAACGGAACAACGCAGGGATTTACGGATGAGGAAGTCGCCGAGCGTTCCGAAGAGTTCATCGAGTATCTGAGCGGCCACGGTCTGTTCGTCGCCGGTTCTTCCGGCGTTCAAGGCGAGTGGCCCAAGGTGCTTCTCACTCGCGCCCGGAATGGCCTGCTTTATCTGGACCACACGCTACCCGATGCGCTGGCGCAGGCGCATTACATCGTCAAGTTCGGCCGCGGGCCAAATCCGGACCTGGCGCGCATTCTGCACAACGAGGCGCCCTACATGGAACTCGCGCGCCACCTCGGCCTGCGCGTGCATGCATCGCTGACGCTCCTGAAGCGGTCGCTGTTTATCCCGCGGTTCGACCGCGTCGCCGGAACGGAGGGCGTGGTGCGACTCGCCCAGGAGAGCATTGCCACGCTTACCGGTCGCGTCGGCTTCGAGCAGGTGCCCTCTCACGACGAGGTGTGCCGAAAACTTGCCGCGGTAGCCACCGACCCGTTCTCCGAAATTCTGGAGTACATCAAGCGGGACGCAGCCAACCTGGCGTTGGGCAACAAAGACAACCACGCCCGAAATACCGCGGTGCAACGGCGCTTTGACGGACATATAGGCCTGACTCCCCTGTATGACTTCGCGCCCATGTACCTGCATCCCGATGGCATCGCGCGCCGCATCCGCTGGCAAGACAATGACGGCGGCTCCCCGAACTGGGCAAAGGTGCTTGACACAGTGTCCGCAGAGTGCGATCTGGACAGGGCAGCCCTGCGCGATGGGTTGAGGGAAATGGCACCGCGGCTCGCGAACCTCGTCGAGTACGGTAAGGAGGTCGGAGTCGACACCGACATCATGGATTTTCTAAGACTGGGCATCAACGCGCAAGCCAGGGCACTCGAGTCTTTGTGAGAGCAGCCCATGGACAAACGATTCAAACCCATTGCGCTTCCAGAACAACTCGCATTGCGCCGAAAAGCGATTGAGGAGGTGCTTCAGCATCCCGAATGGACGCTGGCCGCCACAGTGCGCCATATTCGAACCGCTCTGCGACTGACCGTTCCAGAGTTCGCGCGCCTGACAAAGGTGTCGAGCCGCACCATCCTCGATGTGGAGGCCGGACGAACGGCAGGAACCGTGCTGACCCTCGAGCGCTTGCTGGGAGTCGTGGGACTCAGGCTCGGCGTGCAACGCTTGGTGAAACCTGAATCAACGGCGCACGAAACAACACCAGGCTAAGCCGCGCCTTGGGGTATAAAGTTCCATAGACCCCCACGTTTGCAGGAGTTCCACCATGGCCATTCCCCACGCCGCATCCGGGCAACTCATTGACGTCCAGCCGCTGGCGGGCAAGCTCTCCGAGGGGCGCACCGTCGCGCTGTTCAAAAGCGAGGAACTGGAGGTCATGCGCCTGATCGTGCCGGCCGGCAAGACCGTGCCTTCGCACCAGGTCAAGGGTGAAATCACCGTGCAGTGCCTGGAGGGCGAAATAAGCTTCACGGCGAACGGCCAGACCCAGCCCATGAAAGCCGGCCAGTTGCTCTGGCTGGCGGGCGGCGTGCCGCACGGCCTGACGGCGGTGCAGGACGCTTCGCTGCTGGTGACGCTGCACCTGCGAAAGTAGCCACGCCCCGTCGTGAAGAGGAAATTCAGGCCAGTTCGGCCGTAGGCCCGCGGCCCATCAGCGTTGCCACCGCTTCGGCGGGCTTGAGCTTGCCGTCCAGCAAGGCCACGACGCTTTGCGCAATCGGCATCTCGACGCCCAGGCCGGCGGCGCGCTGCACCACGGTGCGGGCGCAATACACGCCTTCGGCGACGTGGCCCAGCGAATCAACCGCCTGCGCCAGCGTCTGGCCCTGGGCCAGCAGCAGGCCGACCTTGCGGTTGCGGCTCAGGTCGCCGGTGGCCGTAAGCACCAGGTCGCCCAGGCCGGACAGCCCCGTGAAGGTTTCGGCGCGCGCGCCCAGCGCCACGCCCAGGCGCGTCATTTCAGCCAGCCCGCGCGTGATCAGCGCGGCGCGGGCGTTCAGGCCCAGCTGCAGGCCGTCGCACAGGCCCGTGGCAATCGCCAGCACGTTCTTGACGGCGCCACCGACCTCCACGCCCACCACGTCGTCATTGGCGTAAACGCGCAGCGTTGCGCCGTGAAACGCGGCGACCAGCGCATCACGCACCTCGGCGTGTTCGCTGGCCGCGACCAACGCCGTCGGCTGGCCGCGCGCAACTTCCAGCGCAAAGCTGGGGCCGCTGAGCACGCCGGCCCTTAAATCGGGGGCGGCCTGTGCGCGGATTTCATGAACCATCAGCCCGAACGGCGAAGCAGCAGCGCCGGCCACCGGCGCTTCAAAACCCTTGCTGAGCCAGGCCACCGGAACGCTGGCGTTCTGCAGGCTTTGCAGCATGCCGCGTGCCGCCGAGACCGGCGTTGCGAGGATGACGAGGTCCTGCCCATCCAGCGCTTGGGCCAGCGGCGTATCGCCACCCTGCAGCGCCAGGGCGGCAGGCAAGGCAATGCCGGGCAGGTAGCGGGCATTGGTGCGTTCGGACTTCAGGCCGGCAAGCTGCGCCGCATCGCGCGCCCACAGGGTGACCTGGTGGCGCGAGGCGCTGCTGACAGCCAGCGCCGTGCCCCAGGCGCCCGCGCCAATGACGAGTATTTTCATGAGGACATCATGAGGCGGCCGGGGCGTTCACCCCGGCGGGCCATCACACGATGATCTGGGACGCAGCCGGGGCGGCAGCGGCGGCTTCGGCCTGTTGCTGCTCGTACATGGCCTGGAAGTTGATTTCAGCCATGTGCACGGGCGGGAAACCGCCGCGCTGGATCACGTCGGCCACGTTGCCGCGCAGGTAGGGGTAGACGATTTGCGGGCAGGCGATACCCAGGATGGAGCTCAGTTGCTCGGGCGGCACGTTGCGGATTTCAAAGATGCCGGCCTGTTTGGCTTCGACCAGGAACACGGTCTTGTCGGCAATCTTGGTCTGCACGGTGGCCGTGACGGAAACTTCGAACAGGCCTTCAGCGATGGGGGTAGCGCCCACGCCAAGCTGGATGTCCACGCTGGGCTGGTCCTGGTTCAGCAGGATTTCGGGCGAATTGGGCTGCTCCAGCGACACGTCCTTGAGGTAAACGCGCTGGATCTGGAATACGGGGTCAAGATTGGCTTCAGCCATGGTGTTCTTTCGGGTGCTGGGAAACGTTGGATAGAGGATTAGATGCGCCGGCTAGTGCGGGCAACCTGCGGATGATTATAGGGAGCCAGTGTGGCCCTCACCATCGCTCGCTTGCGTAGCCAGCGGCCACACCAGCAGGGGCCGCGGAACCGGCTTTGCCGGGCCGCTGGCGCCGCCCCCTCGAGGGGGGAACAGGCTACACGCAGTGAGCCTGGACGGGGGTGGTTTATGTATTCAACAGGGGCATCAGGCCGCCGCGGCCGTCCAGGGCCATCAGGTCGTCGCAGCCGCCGACGTGGGTTTCGCCGATAAAGATCTGCGGCACCGTGCGCCGCCCGGTGATGTCCATCATCTTCTGGCGTTCGCCGGGCACCATGTCGACGCGGATTTCATCGAGTTCGGTGACGCCGCGCTGCTTGAGCAGTTGCTTGGCCTGGATGCAATAAGGGCAGGTGCCGGTGGTGTAGATCTTGACGGTTTGCATGGTTTCTCCGGATCGGGCCGGACTGAGCGCGGCGCAGAAAGTGGATGAATCAGGGTGGTTCACAGCATGCCGGATGAGGCAGGTTTCGTGCCTGCCTGCGACTGCCAACCCTGTTCAGGCCTGTTTTCAGGCCTTCTCAAGCGGAAGGTTAGCTTCTTTCCAGGCTTTGAGCCCGCCGCCCAGGGATTGGGCTTGCTCGTAACCGAGTTTTTTGGCGATGGCGACGGCACGGCCGGCGCGGGCCCCGGTGGCGCATACCAGGATCAGCGGGAGGCCCTTGTTCTTGACCGTGGCGGGGAGTTTTTCTTCCAGCTCGCCAAAAGGCACGTTTTTGGCGCCGGTGACGTGGCCCGCGGCGAATTCGTCGGCTTCACTGACGTCCACCACCACCGCTTTTTCGCGGTTGATCAGCTGCACCGCGCCGCTGGCGGTCAGCGCGCCGGCGTTCATGGTGCTGGAAATCATGGGCCAAACCAGCATGCCGCCCGAGGCGAGCGCTATCGAAATCAGCATCCAGTTGTCGATCAAAAATTTCACGGTATACCCTTTGTGTATTTTTCAGCTAACCCGTGATTTTAGAATGGAGGGAGAAAGCGCCCTGCCGGCGCCCCTCTTTATTCCCCTTTTTTCCACTCTCCATCCTTTCCGACCATGTACAAACTCGTGCTCATACGCCACGGCGAATCGACCTGGAACCTTGAAAACCGCTTCACCGGCTGGACCGACGTGGATCTGACCGAAACCGGCATCGAACAGGCCAAAAACGCCGGCAAGCTGCTCAAAAGCGAAGGCTACGACTTCGACCTGGCCTACACCAGCGTGCTCAAACGCGCGACCCGCACGCTCTGGCACACACTGGACGAAATGGACCGCACCTGGTTGCCCGTGGTGCACAGCTGGCGCCTCAACGAGCGCCATTACGGCGGCCTGCAGGGGCTGAACAAGGCCGAAACCGCGAAAAAATTCGGCGACGAGCAGGTGCTGGTCTGGCGCCGCAGCTATGACACGCCCCCCCCGCCGCTCGAGGCCAACGACCCGCGCAGCGAGCGCGGCGACCCGCGTTACGCCAGGCTGCAGCCCGGGCAGGTGCCGCTGACCGAATGCCTCAAGGACACCGTGGACCGCGTCCTGCCTTTCTGGAACGAATCCATGGCGCCCGCCATCAAGGCCGGCAAGCGCATCGTGGTGGCGGCCCACGGCAATTCCATACGCGCGCTGGTGAAATACCTGGACAACATCTCCGACAGCGAGATCGTCGGGCTCAACATCCCCAACGGCATCCCGCTGGTCTACGAACTGGACGCCGAACTGAAGCCCCTGCGCCACTACTACCTGGGCGACAGCGAGGCCGCGGCCAAGGCGGCAGCCGCCGTGGGCGCGCAAGGCAAGGCCTGATTTCACCGCCTGAAGGCCTGTTGGCGCGGCTTTGTGTAAAAGTCCGGTAAACAGCCTTCTGTTTTGCTTCTTTTTTCGTGCCGCGCCGCGCCAGGGGCGGAACTGTGGGGCCGGGGCTTTCTCCAAGGTGTATATTGCTTCCCACAGGGGGAACAAGGGTTCCCCAACAGGCTAACGAAGGTATTTTTATGGGTCAAAAGCTCAAAATTGCAGGCTGGATTTCAATCGGTGCCGTGGCGGGCGCCCTCACCACGGTGCAATTGCAGGCGGTAGCCCGCGCGGGCATCGCCCCGTTGCCGCTCGAAGAACTGCAGCAGCTCGCCGCCGTTTTCGGCATGGTCAAGACCGATTACGTGGAACCGGTGGACGAGAAAAAACTCATCACCGACGCCATTTCCGGCATGGTGGCCAGCCTGGATCCGCACTCCGTCTACTTCGACAAGAAGTCCTTCAAGGAATTCCGCGAAGGCACGACCGGCCGTTTTGTCGGCGTCGGCATCGAGATCAGCCAGGAAGACGGCCTGGTCAAGGTGGTCTCGCCGATCGAAGGCTCGCCCGCCGACCGCGCCGGCCTCAAGCCCAACGACCTGATCACCCGCATCGACGACACCGCCGTCAAGGGCCTGACGCTCAATGAAGCCGTCAAGAAGATGCGCGGCGAACCCAAAACCAAGGTGCTGCTGACGATCTTCCGCAAGGACGAAAACCGCACCTTCCCGGTGACCATCACGCGCGAAGAAATCCGCACCCAGTCGGTCCGCAGCAAGGTGGTGGAGCCCGGCTACGCCTGGATACGCCTGAGCCAGTTCCAGGAACGCACAGTCGACGACTTTGTCACCAAGCTCGAGCAGATTTACAAACAGGAACCCAACCTCAAGGGCCTGGTGCTCGATTTGCGCAACGACCCCGGCGGCCTGCTGGATGCCGCGGTCGCGGTGTCATCCGCCTTCCTGCCCGAAAACGTCACCGTGGTGTCCACCAACGGCCAGTTGGCCGAAAGCAAGTTCACCTACAAGGCCGCGCCCGAGTTCTACCAGCGCCGCAACGGCGCCGACCCGCTCAAACGCCTGCCCGCGGCCCTCAAGACCGTGCCGCTGGTCGTGCTGGTCAATGAAGGCTCGGCCTCGGCCAGCGAAATCGTGGCCGGCGCACTGCAGGACTACAAACGCGCCACCATCATGGGCAACCAGACCTTCGGCAAGGGCTCGGTGCAGACCGTGCGGCCGCTGGGCCCCGACACGGGCCTGAAGCTCACCACGGCGCGTTATTACACCCCCAGCGGCAAATCCATCCAGGCGCGCGGCATCGTTCCCGACGTGATGGTGGACGAAACCGCCGAAGGCAGCCCGTTCGCCGCGCTGCGCACTCGCGAAGCCGATCTCGAGAAACATCTCAACAGCGGCCAGGGCGCCGAGGTGAAGGATGCCAACCGTGAAAAGGCCCGCGAGGAGGCACTGAAACGCCTCGAGGAAGAAGCCAAGAAGACGCCTGAGCAGCGCCGCCCGCCTGAACTGGGCAGCGACAAGGACTTCCAGCTGGCCCAGGCCATCAACCAGCTCAAGGGCCGCCCCGTGCTGGTCAGCAAGACGGCCGTGGTCGAACCCAAGAACGAGAAAAAAGAAAATTAAGGCCGTAGTGGAACAGGGATAGCGCCGGGCAAATACCGGCACTGCCCCTGTTTCAGCCTGTTCTCGCACCCTCTCCCGGTCTGCCCTGCCCTCGCGGCAGCCCTTCTTCCTTCCTATGACCGACGACCAGCTGCTCCGCTATTCCCGGCACATCCTGCTCGACGAAATCGGCATCGAAGGCCAGGACAAACTCCTCAAGGCACATGTGCTGATCGTCGGGGCCGGCGGGCTCGGTTCGCCGGTTGCGCTTTACCTGGGCAGCGCCGGTGTCGGCCACATCACCCTCGCTGACCACGACCGGGTCGATGCCACCAACCTGCAGCGGCAGATCGCCCACACGCTGGGGCGTGTCGGTGAATTCAAGGCGGAATCCGCCCGCCAGGCCATCGCGGCAATCAACCCCGACGTCAAAGTCACCCCTGTCACGCAGCGGGCCGAAGGCGCATTGCTGGACAGCCTTGTCGCCGAGGCCGACCTGGTGCTGGACTGCACCGATAACTTCGCCACCCGCCATGCGATCAACCGCGCCTGCGTGAAGCACCGCAAACCGCTGGTGTCGGGTGCCGCCATCCGTTTTGACGGCCAGGTCGCTGTTTTCGACGCGGGCGACGCGCAATCGCCTTGCTATGCCTGCGTCTTCCCTGAATCGGAACTGCTGGAGGAAGCCCTCTGCGCCACCATGGGCGTGTTTGCGCCGCTGGTTGGCATCATCGGCAGCACACAGGCTGCCGAGGCCCTGAAGCTGCTTGGCGGTGCGGGTGAGGCACTCACAGGGCGCCTGTTGATGCTGGACGGCAAGCGCATGGCCTGGAATGAGATGACGCTGGTGCGCAACCCCGCTTGCGCGGTGTGCGGCAGCGCCCACCGCTAAGCCAGCTTATTTGAGGGAGACGGCCGCGGCGGGAATGCGCGAACCGGCGGCGGAACTCGTGGCCTTGGCCAGGATGGCCTTGCAGTTTTCGTCCTGGCCCGGCCCAGTTTCGATGGTGGCTGCCAGCGCCAGCAGCGGATTGATCACACCGAGTGCCAGCGCGATGCCGGCACGCCCGGCCAGCGCACCCTTGTCGGGACCGGCGGACGGCGAGGCAAAGGTGCCGCCGATTTTCAGCGGTGACCTCAAGCTCAGGATGCTCTGGTCCTTGGGCGCGGGGTCCAGGATCAGGTCCAGCGTTTCATCGGCGAGGTTGATGGTCCCGCGCCCGTTGATCACCGTGTCCGTGGTGTCCAGAACAATGGTTTTGGTGGTCATCTGGCCCTGCTTGACCTCGAAGGCGGCGGCCGCGCAGCGCAGCCGCACGTTGCGGTCGCCGCGCACCAGGAATTTGATGACCTCGCCGCCGTCCAGCCCCATGAATTCGAGCAGGATGTTGCTCATCTCGCCCTTGCCCATCAACACGGCGACGTCGCCCGAGGAAGTGCCCAGCATCTGCGCGAGCGAATTGCCGCGCCCTTTCAGGTCGAACTGGCCGCTGATCTTGCCCAGGCTGCTCTTGGTGGTTTCCACCGCGGGGAAGAGCTGGTTGAGCTGCACCGCGCGCACGTCAAGCCTTGTGCTGAAGCCGGCCGGCACCAGGTTGGCATCAATGCGTATGGCGCCTGCCACGGTACCGCCGGCAATGCCCAAGGATATCGGTTCCAGCTGCAGCACGCCGCCGGTCAGCTTGACGTGGACGCTGCCCTTGTCCAGCGGCAGCACTTCCACATGCCGGATGTCGGCGGCGGAATACACGACGTCGGCATTCATGGCCTTGAGGCGGGTGACGTCCAGCGTGGCGACGGGCAACACCTTGCGCGATGACGCGACAGCCTTGGTGCTTTTTGCCGGCGCGGGCACGGGCTCGGCCTTGGAGGCTGCTGTTTTCACGGGCGTGGGCGCGGCCGGCGGAGGCAGGCCGATAACGGGCGCCAGGTCCGCGAAATCCAGCACTTTGGACTGAACCTTGCCGGTCAAGAGCGGCACCGCGGCGGATTGGTCGAAACTGAGCGCACCGCTGATGTCCGAACTGCCCAGCATGCCCTGGATCTGGGTGGCGGCCCAGACTTCGCCCTGCTTGTTCAGCTTGCCGCGCAGCTTGTAGGGCGGCGTGGAGGGCAGCACCACGCCCAGCAGCTTGTAGAGTTCTTCCAGGTTGCGGCCCTGCAGGTCGAAGGTGGCGTCCACACCCGCGAGGTCCGCGAGATTGGCAATGGTGCCCTTGGCCTTGAGGCTGGTTTTGCCGGCGACGGCATTCACCTCGATCGGAAACGGCGCTTCCATGTCCTTGCTCAGCTGCAGCACGCCGCCGGTGCGGCCATTGGCGCTGAAGGCTTCATTTTTCCATTTACCCGTGGCCTTGTAGCTCAGCGGCAGCTGGCCGGCCGCTTCCTGGGCGAGCGAGAAATCGACATGGATGTTGGCGCCTTGCGCCGCCGCCTGGTAATCCACGCTGCCGCCGTCGATCAACAGGGCGTCGATGCGCGGAATGGCGCCTTCGTCGGAAGTGTCGCGCGACAAGGCCCAGGTCCTGCGACCATCCGGCTCCATCTGCAGCCCGATTTCCGGTGCGGTGAGGGCGATGCGCGGCAACTCCACCTTGCCCACCAGAAGCGGGAACAGTTTGATGTCGAATTCGGCCGCCGCCGCCTTGACCAGGTAGGGTTTGCTGGCCCACTCGGGATTGGCGAACTCCACGCCGTCGGCCCTGACCGTGGTGATCCGCCCGAGACGTACAGAAAGGTGCTGCGTGATTTCAAAACGCCTGCCGAGTTGCTCCGACACATGGCGGTTGATGGGCCCGCGAAGCAGGTCCCAGGGGAAAAACACCACGACCAGCACCAGGACAAGCAGTACGGCGGCGATGCCGATAAGCCATCGCCGTAAAAGGACCGGCTGGGACTGGGAGTTGTTCATGGGTGGCTTTGGCGTTGGTGTCTGAGCTGTGGGTGCCGCAGCTTCAGATTTGCTATGCGCCTACTATCAGCCGAATGATCCGGCCAAGCAGTCGGCAGGGGCCATGACACGCTGTGAGCATGAGCCTACAGTTCACAAAGTGTGGGTTGAGGCGCACACCTCACGCCGGCGTAGGAGGCCTCCTACAAGGTCTGGCCTCGGTCGCTGGCAGAATGAACTTCAAGGAATGGATACATTAGGAAACAAGAGACACTCGCACTATTGGGCCTTTCGTAATACTTCGAAAGCCACGCGCCTCCTACCTGGACTGAGCAGTGAGACTGAAAACGTACATCGTAGAAGACAATCCCACCATTCGTGAAAACCTGATCGGGACGCTTGAGGAACTGGCACGCATTGATGCGGTGGGAACCGCGGAAACCGAAAACGAAGGCAAGGCCTGGTTGACGGAGAACAGCGAGGATTGGGATCTGGCGATTGTTGACCTGTTCTTGAAACAGGGAAGCGGCCTGGGGGTGCTGGCCGCCTGCAGGGATCGCCTGGCCCGGCAGAAGGTGGTGGTGCTGAGCAATTACGCCACGGCCGACATTCGCCAGCGTTGCGCCCAGCTGGGCGTCGATGCGGTGTTCGACAAATCCAATGAAATCGACGCCCTGGTGGACTATTGCATCCAGCAGAGCGTCGCCATCGATTGAACTCAATCGATCAGCTTGTTTTTGAGCGCGTAATAAGTCAGGTCGCTGTTCGAGGAAAGGCTCATCTTTTCCATCACGCGCGTGCGGTAGGTACTCACCGTCTTCACGCTCAGGGACAGCGCCTTGGCAATGTCGCCCGCCGTCTCGCCCTTGGCCAGCTTCAGGAAAACCTGGAATTCCCGCTCGGACAGCTGTTCGTGCGAAGCCACGTCGTTGGGCCGGTTCAGCTGCTGCGCCAGCAATTCCGCCACCGCCGGGGTGATGTAGCGCTTGCCCAGCGAAATCACGCGGATCGCGTCGACGATTTCGGACGGGTCGCATTCCTTGTTGAGGTAACCGCTGGCGCCCTGGCGAATCAGGTTGACCGCGTAGTGCTCTTCGGGATAACCGCTCAGGATGAGGATGCCGACGTCGGGCGCCTTCGCGCGGATCATGGCCAATGCGTCGATGCCGCTCTGCCCGGGCATGGACAAGTCCATGACAAGAATGTCGAGCTCCACGTTACGAACCAGGTCGATGGCTTCGCGGCCACTGCCGGCTTCGCCGACGACGCGCAAGTCCACCTGATCCGAGAAAAACTGCTTGAGCCCCGAACGCACAATGGCGTGGTCGTCCACAATTCCGATTTTGATCATGTCGCTGTCTTTCTATAAAGCCTGCACAAGCGGGCAATGCTGTGAAAAGAGACGCCGTTAACCGGCACCTGCTCTAATTTTCAGCATCCATTATTGACGAATTCTTCACCGAAGTACCAAACGGAGTTTGCCGTGAAATCATTTGCGATACCCAGAATGGCCATCAGCCTGCCCTTGGCGGTGCTGGCCGCCGCCTTCCTCATCTTCATCAATGAGGCGAGTTTTCGCAAGTCTACCGAGGCGGCCGCCAACATTGAGGAGGCCCAGCTGACCCGCGGCGCCATCAACAAACTCCTGCAGCACATGCTGGACGCGGAAACCGGCCAGCGGGGCTACCTGCTGACGGGTGAAGGACGCTACCTGGAGCCCTACAACATGGCCGTGGCGGACATCGGCCAGAACCTGGACGGCCTGCGCCAGCTGTTCACACCCTACCCGCAGCAGCTCGCCGAGTTCGCCCTGATGTCGCGGCACGTCTCGCGCAAACTGGCCGAAATGGACCTGAGCGTTCGCATGCGCAAGGAAGGCAATGAGGACGCCTGGAAATTCGTGCTGACCACGGATGTGGGCCAGGAACACATGGAGGCCATCCGCCTGCAGTCCGCCAAGCTGGCCGCCAGCAGCGTTACCAAGATGGAACAGGGCCAGGACCAGATTCGGCGGACCCTGCAGCTGTCGCGCATCGGCGTGGCCACCATGGCGCTTGCCGGCCTGCTGGCCTTCTACATGTACCTTTTGCAGACCAAGGCGCTGCTGGCTTCCGGCCGGCGCGAGCAGGAATCGCTGCAGCGCGAGCGCGACTTCCTCGAGGTGCAGGTGCGCGAGCGGACCGCCAACCTCGCCGAGCTGGCCACCCATTTGCAGAACGTGCGCGAGGACGAGCGCGGCCACCTGGCGCGCGAACTGCACGACGAACTGGGCGCGCTGCTGACCGCGGCCAAACTCGACGTGGCCCGCCTGAAATCGCGCCTGGCGGGTAATCTGCCGGAAGCCGCCGAGCGGCTCGCGCATTTGACGAACACCCTCAACAGCGGCATCGCACTCAAGCGCCGCATCGTGGAAGACTTGCGGCCTTCGTCGCTGTCTCACCTGGGCCTGGTCGCCTCGCTGGAAATCCTGGCGCGCGAGTTTGAAGAACGTTCGGGCCTGTCCATCACCACCGACCTCGAGACCGTCGAACTCGGTGGCTCCGCGCAACTCACCGTCTACCGGCTGGTGCAGGAGTCGCTGACCAATATCGGCAAATACGCCGAAGCCAAACAGGCGGAAATCAGCCTGCACAACTTCGACGGCTACATCACCGTGGAAGTCAAGGACGACGGCAAGGGCTTCAAGGTCGCCAGCGTGGGCGCGGGCAGCCATGGCCTGGCCGGCATGCGGCATCGCGTGGAAGCCGCGGGCGGCCGCCTCACCGTCACCAGCACGGAAGGCGAAGGCACGCTGATCTCCGCGGTGTTGCCGAAGACGCTTTGACCTCTGCTTGAGGCGCAGTGCGCCAACATCACGCACAGGCTTTCGGCAGCCGGCTCGCACCGCGCAACAAGGTGTCGGCAACCTCCTACAGGGTATGGCCGCGCGAACTGACACAGGCACACGCTGACAGCCGATGAAGCAAATCAAGGGCGCTCACTAAGCTTGGCACAAGGCCGCTTCAAACGAAGCAAGCCGCCACCGCTACCAAGCAAGGAGCCCAAGATGTTGCACTATTCCGTCGTTTTCCTCGTGATCGCATTGATCGCCGCCGTGTTCGGCTTTGGCGGCATCGCAGCCGGCGCCGTCGAGATCGCCAAGATCCTCTTTTTCATCTTCGCCGTGATGGCTGTGGTGAGCTTCGTCATCAGCCTGTTGCGCAAGAACTGACGGCCCCGCGTTCGTTTCGCCGCAGGCCTCTGCATAAGCCGCGTCACCCGGTGACCCGGCTTTTGTTTTCCCCCTTATTTCGCCCTTCTTCAACTTCCCTCAACTCACCAAGGACCCGACCATGAACACCCAGACCGCCGCCAACACCGCACGCCAAACCTCCGATGAGTTGCTGCAGACCGCCGAAAAAGCCGTGGACACCACCCGCAGCTATGCCAATAACGCCCTCGACAAGGCCGAGAGCAAAGTGCGCGACCTGCGCGGCAGCGTGGACCCCGTGGTCGACATGCTGGCCTCCAAGGCCCAGCACCTGGCCCGCCAGAGCCTGGACCTCGCCGCCGAGGCCAAGGACCGCGCACAGCGTTCGCTGAGCAATGCGTCGGCCGCCACTTCGCGTTACGTTGCCGACCAGCCCCTGCGCTCGGTGCTGATCGCCGCGGCCGTAGGCGCCGGTGTCGCGCTGCTGATTTCGTCGGCACGCCACCGCAACCAGAACCGTTACTGATCCACCGCTACCTCCCGCATCGCCGACACCGAGACCAACGCGCCCCATGATTCACCCTCTTTTCTCCACCATCGTGCAGCGGCCTGACCTGGTCGTGGATCACCTGTCGGCCTATGCCGCACTGTTCCAGGAAGAGGCTTCGAATGCCGGCACCGATCTGGTCACGCGCGCCGTGGCGTGGGTCGTGGCCGTTGTGGCGGCGGCGATATTCCTCGGGCTGGCGGGCACAGCGGTGATGCTGGGCATGCTGCAAAACCAGTTCCACTGGGCGCTGGTGGCGGTGCCAGGTGTCGCGCTGGCCATTGTGGTGATTGCGGTGCTGAAGGCGCGCAAGCCCGCCGTGAGCGAGCGCTTTCCCGAGCTGAAAGCCCAGATCGACAGCGACGCACGCGCCTTGCGCATGGCCGCGTGAGCACCGCATTGAACGATACCGTCATGGCATCCCTTACCGCCCCCACACCGCAGGAAAGACTGGCGAACAGCCGCAAGGCCATCGTCAGGCACATGAGCCGCGATGACAAGCAGTTGCACGATGGTGAGGAACAGGGCGGTATGCCCGGCGAAGAGGATGCGGCCTATGCCGCAGGCGGGGGGACCTGGGGCATTTTCAAGCAGGCCATAGGGGCCTGGTGGCACCACCATCCCGTGAGTGTTGCATTCAGCCTGGCCCGGCCGGTGATCGGCCGATATGCCGAAGACAAACCCCTGCAGCTGCTGGGCATTGCGGCCGCGGCAGGCGCCGCCGCCGTGGTGCTCAAGCCCTGGCGGCTGGTGTCGCTGGGCAGCGTGCTGCTGGCGACCTTGAAGTCGACGGAAATCTCGGGCGCCCTGCTGTCCATGCTGTCGCGCCCTTCACAAGACAACGAACAAACACAACAGGGGACACGATGAACACCGCCGTGTATTGCCTGGACACATAACTGTTACCGCAGGCCGGTGGGCGTGGTGCCGCCCACCGGCAGGCTTTTTAAACCTTGCACTAAACCATTGACATCAACCAAAGAGGAAAACAATATGAAATACGCTCGCGCAATTGCATTCGCAGCCCTGGCAGGCATCACCATCATCGGCAGCGGCTGCGCTGTCGGGCGTGGCCAATCCACCGCCGGTGAGTACGTCGATGACGCCGCCATCACGACTTCCGTGAAGACCAAGTTCATCGAAGACAAAACCGTGGCAGCTTCGTCCATCAAGGTCGAAACGCTCAACGGTACGGTCCAACTGTCCGGCTTTGCCAAGTCCAGCGCTGAAAAAGCCCAGGCTGAAAACATTGCCCGCAACACGAAGAACGTCAAGGCTGTCCGCAACGACATCGTCGTTCGTCCTTAATCGTCTCTGACGAGCCCCGGCCACCGCAGGGTGGCTGGAAAAGGCAGGCGTGGAATTTCCATGGCCTGCCTTTTCTACGTCTGCGTTTTACTACATCCAGGTTTTAAGTCCCCCGTTGGATCCAGCCAAAAGAAACGCCACCCGCTTCCGTCAGGAAACCAGGTGGCGCGGCGGATGGCGCGAGGCCATCCTTGATGGGTTCGGGCTTAGCTCGCGGCCTTGACCACCAGCTTGTTGTCCACCGAACTGACGCCCTTGACGTCTTTGGCCAGCGTGGTGGCTTTTTCGCGGGCGGCCTCCGTGGGCGCGGAGCCGTTGAGGGTCACGGCGCCGTTGCGGGTGTCGACGTTGATCTTGAGCGCACTGAGGTCGGGATCTTTCGCGAACCCAGCCGTGACGGTCGTGGTGATGGTCAGGTCGTCGATTTTTTCACCGGCTTTGGCGGCCATGTCCTTGCCGGACGCTTCGGCGCTTTGGGTCGCATTTTTCATCGCAGTGCCGGCGCTGGCCATTTCGGCTGCGGCTTTGGCCTTGGCCTGGGCGGCGGCCTCTTCGGTTTTGGCAATGGCAGAGTCGAGTTGCTGGCCGGCGGTTTTCCCGTCGTCCTGTTTGTTGCAGGCCGACAGGGCAAGCGCCAGCGATACCGCGCTGAGGATGGCCAGCGGCCGAAGGGCTTGGCCTGCCTTCAAAGGATTGGAATGGCTTGGGATCATGATGGCTCCTTGTGTGGATGTGCGAAGCCTGGCGTACAGGTCAGGCGCTATGGGCGGCGAAGGAAATTCGCGCACATTCACTCTAGCCAGCCATGCGGGCGCCGCACAGCGGCATCGGCTGAAACAGCCGTAGGACAAAGGACGGCCTGCCGGCTTATCGATGGCAGCTGCCGTGCTGGCGGCGAAACTGCGCGGGATACACAGGCGCCGCGCCGTGCGACGGCGAAAAAATCCCCACACCCGCCGCCCTGGCGTGCCGCTGTTGCGAGGCATAAGGGCCGGCGTTGGCGCGGTAGCGGTAAGACCAGGCCAAACCCTGCGCCACCATCCACAAGCCGGTGTCCTCGCCCTGGAGCGTGATGGTCGCAAGCAGGCGTCCGTAATCGTCGTGACGCCGGCCGTGCACCGTCACGCGCTGGCCCTGCACCTTGCGCCTGAGCGCGTCGCGGGAAGCCGTGCCGCCGGCCTGGCAGATCTCCGGCGCGTCTATGCCCTCGATGCGCACGCTGAGGGGCTTGCCGCCGCCGGGCGGCCGCACACGGATGGTGTCGCCATCGACCACATAGGTGACCGTGCCGGACCAGGCGGACGCGGAGGCTTTGGCCGGCGGGGATGCCTGCGCCGGCAGCCATGCGCACAGCAGCGCGATCATCGCGAATACTCTGAGAGAAAAAGACATTCCAGGCGGAGAGTGAACTTCAGGGGAGACGGGCTTTGAATGTACTGGACAAACAGACAGCCTTTGTGGATTCCCCGCTTGAATCCTCAAGCCGTAACGATCCAGCCTTCCAGCGCGTCCATCTCCAGAGGCAAGCCATAGCGCGGCGCGCCCTGCTGCATTGCCCAGGCGGCCTGCATCAGGCACAGCACGGCGTCCAGGCTGTCGCCACTGGCATCGTCGACCAAGGCATCGCGCTGGGCGTGGCTGACCTTCAGGCGCAGCCCCAGCCGGGTTTGCCCGTTTTCCAGTGCAGTGATCAGGTCCTTGCGCGCGATCAGCCGTTCCGGCGTCTGTTTGGCTTTGTCGTCACTTTTGTACGAGCGGCTGCCCAGCACCTCGCGCGCCAGCAGGCCGGGGTAGCCCTCCAGCGCGACACGGTTCACGTCACCTTCGTGCAGGCCCGGCAGGTGCACGCCGGCCGCCAGCAGCCGCGGCACGCCGGCATGCAGCATGTAGGCCACCGGGGGGTTAACCCATTTCATCGAGGGGCTGGAGCCGGCCGGGCCGTCGGCCGCGCGATGGGCGAATTTCCGCCCGGCGGGGCGCGCATCGCAAAACGCGGCAAAGGCTTGCCGGATGTCGGCGCGGCTCAGTACGGCGTAATGCGCCATCAGTGCGGGCCAGGCAAGGGGCCAGCCGAGATGCTCCACCAGTTCGCGCGGCAGGCCGAACGGAAAATCGAAAGCGCCCAGCCAGCCGGTAGTCTGCTGCAGCCAGGCCTCAAAAGCATCCAGCGATTCGAGGCGCTCCAGTTTCGTGAGCTGGACGCGTTCGTTTACGCTGGTCCCGCAGGCCAGGACAATGGGCTTCCTGCGCGTTGGAGCGCTGGAAAAATCACATCCAATCAGTAAAGGCGTCTCAAGCGGCATGGCGGTATTTTGCTGTCAGCCCAGCGCCAGTGCCATCACACCCGCGGCAATCAGGGCAGCGCCCAGCAGCCGCTGCAGGCGGTCGCCTTCACCGAGCAAATGCCCGCCGATCAGCGCGGCAAACAGCATGGAAACTTCACGCGCCGGCGCCACATGCGACAGCGGCGCCACCTGCATGGCATACAGCACCAGCACATAGGAGACCGGGCTGATGGCGCCGACCATCAGCGCGTACTTCCACTGCCGGCGCCACAGCGCGGCTGCGGCTGGCCGGTCACGCAGCACAGCAGGCGCGAGCACAGCTACCCGCACAAAATTTCCCAGGTAATCAACCAGGATGGGCGACATCAGCAAGAACCTCACGCCGTACCCATCCACCACGGTGTAGCTGGCAATGAAGGCGCCTGTGAGCAGGCCGTAAGCCATGCCTTTGTGCACGCGGCGGCGCTGTGCCGGGTCATGCGCCGCACGCAGCAGGCCGGGCCCGCCCGCAATCAGGAACACGCCGCCCACCACACCGGCAATGCCGGCCACACCCACGGTGGAAATCTGCTCGCCCAACAAGGTGATGGCTACCAGCGAGGAGAGCAGGGGCCCGGAGCCCCGCGCCAGCGGGTAAACCACAGTCAGATCGGCTTTTCGGTAGCCGCGCAGCAGAACCACGTAATACAGCACGTGCAGCACACCGCTGACCGTGACAAGGGTCCATTCGGTCCAGCCCCACTGTGGCAACACCCCCCAGCTGGCCCACAGGCCAACCGGCGCCCAGATGAACATCATCATCACGCTGGTGAAAAAGGCAAAGCGGGCATCCCCTCCCGCCTTTTTGGCGGCAATGTTCCAGCTGGCGTGAATCAGGCCGGCAAGAACAATCAAGGCAAGGGCGGAAAGGGGCACCGGTCAAGCCAACACAACAAGGCTGCAGTGCAGCATGAAGCGTTCCTTACCAGCCAGGGCCGCGGAACCGGCTTCGCCGGGCCGCAGGCGCAGCGCCCCTCCTCCTCCTCGAAGCCAGGGGCAGCGACTGCCGCAGCCTCGCAGCGGCGGAGCGTGGGGGCAAAATGTTCAAACGCGCCCGCAGATGGCGGCGGTGGCCATCAGGTCTTCAAGCAGCGCGTACGAGACCTTGCCGGAAACGGAATAAGGGTCGAGTTCGGCCTTCTCGGAATACTTCAGCAGGATGGAGTGGTTGAGCTTGGAGAGGTTGACCTGCCCCATGGTCCAGCCGCCGAAACGCCGCTCGGAGATTTCCTCGAAGTGCAGCAGCACCACGTCCTTGTGGCGGGCATCGTGCTGGATATGGCCGAACAGGTCGCTGACCGCCGTGCGCCCGCCTTCGATGGCCTGCAGGAAGATGCCGCCGCCATAGCAGAGGATGCCGGTGATGCCCGTGGCCGGGTTGTGCTGGCGCGACTGCGACAGGATGCCCTCGATGGCCTCGGGGCTGGTATCGACCGCGCGGCTTGCGTAAAGTAAACGGACGAGCATGTTTAGCCTTTCTGCGGGATCAGTGCGAGGAATTCGCGGCGCAAGGTGGAATCTTTGAGGAACACGCCGCGCATCACCGAGTTGATCATCTTGCTGTCCATGTCTTTCACGCCGCGCCAGGCCATGCAGTAGTGGCTGGCCTCCATCACGATGGCCAGGCCATCGGGCTGGGTTTTTTCCATGATGAGGTCGGCCAGTTGCACCACGGCCTCTTCCTGGATTTGCGGGCGGCCCATGACCCATTCGGCCAGGCGCGCGTATTTTGAGAGGCCGATCACGTTGGTGTGTTCGTTGGGCAGCACGCCTATCCAGATGCGGCCGATGACGGGGCAGAAGTGGTGCGAGCAGGCGCTGCGCACCGTGATAGGCCCGACGATCATCAGCTCGTTGAGGTGCTCGGCGTTGGGGAATTCGGTGATGGTGGGCGGCGCCACATAGCGGCCCTTGAAGACCTCGTTGAGGTACATCTTGGCCACGCGCCGCGCCGTGTTGTGGGTGTTGTGGTCGCCGGCGGTGTCTATCACCAGGCTGTCGAGCACGCCCTGCATCTTGATCTCAACTTCGTCCAACAGCTTTTCGAGCTCTCCGGGCTGGATGAACTGGGCGATGTTGTCATTGGCGTGGAAGCGCTTGCGTGCCAGGGCCAGCCGTTCGCGAATCTTGACGGAAACGGGCGTACCCTCGTCGGTCGCATCCTGGGGGGGCGTGTCGGATTTCATAAGCATGCCAGATATTACCAGCCCGCCCCGCCGGCGTCTTGTCCGGAATCTGACAGGGTCTTTGGCTTTCCGCCCTTTCTGCACGGGGACAAGCAGCTATCAATTTCGTAGCTTTCCAGGTGCTGACACCCGTGGCCGTCAATAGCGCTGCCGCGCCACCAGCAAAGCCAGCCGCACCAGGGCATAGGCCACCCAGCCCCGCAGGCGCTGGCCCAGGGGCCTGTGGCTGTGGGCGGCCGGATCCATGCGGCGCCCCTGGCTCACCATGGCCTCGCGCAGAATGCCCGTCAGCCCTTCGGCAAAGGCCTTGTCCTCGACCACCACATTGGCCTCGCGGGCCAGCAGCAGGCTCAGGGGATCGAGGTTGGACGACCCCACGGTGGCCCAGTGCCCGTCCACCACGGCGACCTTGGCATGCAGGAAGCCGGCTTCGTATTCATGAATTTCCACGCCCGCGTCCAGCAGCGCGCCGTAGACCGGCCGCGCCGCGTGGTACTGCATGAAATACTCGTAACGCCCCTGCAGCAGCAAGGTGACGCGCACGCCGCGCCGCGCGGCCCCGATGAGGGCGCGCCGCAGCTTGCCGCCCGGCAGGAAGTAGGCGTTGGCGATGATGATTTCGCGGTGCGCCTTGCCGATGGCCCGGCGGTAGGCGCGCTCTATGCTGCTGCGGTTGCGCAGGTTGTCGCGCAGGATCAGCGCCGCCTTGGGGCCTGCAACACCGGCGCCACTGGCCGCGACAAGCGACTTCGTGCCGGTGCGTCCGCCGTAGCCGGCCTCCTTGAACTCCTCCCACGCCGCGTTCATGTGACGCTGCCGCGCGCTGTAGCCGGCCTGCACGCGCCACCACAGCAGGGCCATGGCATCGGCGGCTTGCGCGGCCAGCGGCCCGGTGGCAGCGACGGCGAAATCGACGCGCGGAGCCTGCAGCTCGCCGTAATTGGGATCGTAAAAGTCGTCGAGCACATTGATGCCGCCGCAAAACACCGTGCTCTGGTCGACGACGCAGAGCTTGCGGTGCAGCCGGCGCCAGCGCTCGGGCAGCAGCAGGCGCAGGCCGTTCAGGCCTGAACCCAGCGGCGAATACACGCACCAGTCGACTTTGGCCTCCGCGAATTTTTCACGCCACTGCGGCGGCAAGGGGCTGGTGCCTATGCCGTCCACCAGCACCTGCACCGTCACGCCGCGCCCGGCCGCGCGAACCAGCGCCTCGGCCACCTCCGCGCCGGCGCCGTGGAAATCGAAGATGTAGGTCTCCAGCTGTATCCAGGTTTGTGCGGCATCCAGCGCCTTCACGAGCGCGGGGAAAAATTCCCGGCCGCCCTGGAGCAACTGCAGCGCGCCGGTCTTGTGGAGTGGAAGCATGGCCGGTGGCGTTCGTCCCTGTGGATGGAGAGTGGGCAAAGGAGTCCATCCCATTTAAACCGACCGGCCCGTGTTTGCCAATCCCGTAAAACGCCCGCTCACAAAGTGTTGCGCCTGGGTACCTTCAAGATAAAAAATTCGGCAGCAGCAACACCGCTTCGGCGTTCGATGGGGAAAAGCACAGGTCGGCGGCCGCATGCTGCGGCAGCCATTGCCAGGCGGTGTGCTCCCGGGGATTGAGCTTCACCTCTCGCGCTTGGGGCAGGCACAGGCTGAAGACATGCTCGGTGTTGCGAACGACCCCGGGCGCATAGCGATGGCACCAGACCGGGTAGATCTCATACACATTGGAAAGGCCCCAGTCGCGGAACCGGCCGGGTGCGGCGGCGATGCCGGTTTCCTCAAACACCTCGCGCATCGCCGTCTCCAGCAAAGGCTCATCGACGGTGTCTTTCGACCCCGTGACGCTTTGCCAGAAGCCGGGATTGTCGGCGCGCTCTATCAGCAGCACCTCGCGCCGCGGCGTGTGGATAACCACCAGCACCGATTCGGGGATCTTGAAGGCTTTCAAGGCACCCCCTCTCCGGGCCGGCGGTTGGCGCGCCGTTTAGACGGGCTGCGGGTTGCGCAGGCGGATGTGCAGTTCGCGCAGCTGCTTTTCGTCCACCGGGCTGGGCGCATGCGTGAGCAAGTCCTGGGCGCGCTGGGTTTTCGGGAAAGCGATCACGTCGCGGATCGATTCGGCGCCCGTCATCATGGTGACGATGCGGTCCAGGCCGAAAGCCAGTCCGCCGTGCGGCGGTGCGCCGTACTGCAGCGCATCCAGCAGGAAGCCGAATTTCTCCTGCGCTTCTTCAGGGCCGATCTTCAGCGCGCTGAACACCTTGCTTTGCACTTCGGCGCGGTGGATACGGACGGAGCCGCCGCCGAGTTCCCAGCCGTTGAGCACCATGTCGTAGGCCTTGGCGATGCAGCGGCCCGGATCCGTGTCCATCCAGTCCTCGTGCCCGTCCTTGGGCGCGGTGAAGGGATGGTGCACGGCGCTCCAGCGCTGGCCGTCCTCGTCGAATTCGAACATCGGGAAGTCCACCACCCACAGCGGCTTCCAGCCCTTGGTGAAGAGGCCGGTCTTCTTGCCGAAGTCGCTGTGGCCGACTTTGAGGCGCAGCGCGCCTATGCTGTCGTTGACGATCTTGGCCTTGTCGGCGCCGAAAAAGAGGATGTCGCCGTTCTGCGCGCCGGTGCGCTTGAGGATTTCAGCGATGGCCGCATCATGCAGGTTCTTGACGATGGGACTTTGCAGGCCGTCGCGGCCCTTGCTCACGTCGTTGACCTTGATCCAGGCCAGGCCCTTGGCGCCGTAGATCTTCACGAACTCGGTGTAGCCGTCGATCTCGCCACGGCTCATCTCGGAGCCGCCGGGCACGCGCAGGGCCACCACGCGGCCGCCCACGGCGGTTGCCGGCGCGCTGAAGACCTTGAAGTCCACGTCGGCCATGACGTCGGTCAGTTCGGTGAATTCCAGGTTCACGCGCAGGTCGGGCTTGTCGGAGCCGAAGCGGTGCATCGCGTCGGCGTAAGCCATGACGGGGAACTCGCCGAGGTCGGTGGCCAGCACGGTCTTGAAGATGTTGCTGATCATGCCCTGGAACATGTCGCGGATGTCCTGCTCGCCCATAAAGGACGTTTCAATATCGATCTGCGTGAATTCGGGCTGGCGGTCGGCGCGCAGGTCTTCGTCGCGGAAGCACTTGGTGATCTGGTAGTAGCGGTCGAAGCCGGCCACCATGAGCAGCTGCTTGAACAGCTGCGGGCTTTGCGGCAGCGCGAAGAACATGCCTTCGTTGACGCGGCTGGGCACCAGGTAGTCGCGCGCGCCTTCGGGCGTGCTCTTGGTCAGCATCGGGGTTTCGATGTCGATGAAGCCGTTGGCGTCGAGGAACTTGCGCGTTTCCATGGACACGCGGTAGCGCAGCATCAGGTTGTTCTGCATGTACGGGCGGCGCAGGTCCAGCACGCGGTGCGTGAGGCGCGTCGTTTCCGACAGGTTGTCGTCGTCGAGCTGGAAAGGCGGCGTCACGCTGGGGTTCAGCACGATCAGTTCATGGCACAGCACTTCGACCTTGCCGCTCTTGAGGTTGTCGTTGGTCGTGCCTTCAGGGCGGGCCCGCACCACGCCTTTGACCTGCACGCAGAACTCGTTGCGCACGCCTTCGGCGGTCTTGAACATGTCGGCGCGGTCCGGGTCGCAGACCACCTGGACGTAACCTTCGCGGTCGCGCAGGTCGATGAAGATCACGCCGCCGTGGTCACGGCGGCGGTTGACCCAGCCGCACAGGCTCACGGTTTGGCCCATGAGGCCCTCGGTCACCAGACCGCAATAGTTGGAACGCATTTGGGAAACGATGGCCATAAAAATACTCGAGCTTTCAGCGCCTCTGGGGCAGTTTTCGCCGTTTAAAGGGGAGGGGTCAGGGGCAGGGTCGCGGGCAACGGCGCAGGTTTTGCGGGCACCACGACACCCATGGAAATCACATAGGTCAGGGCTTCATCGACGCTCATCTTGAGCTCGATGCAGTCGCTTTTTTTCAGCATCACGAAGTAGCCGCCGGTGGGGTTGGGCGTGGTCGGGACGTAGACGCTCAGGTAGTCGCCCTGCAGATGGTTGACCACGTCGCCGCCGGGCGTGCCGGTGAGGAAACCTATGGTCCAGACGCCTTCACGCGGCCACTGCACCAGCAGCGCCTTGCGAAAAGCGTTGCCGTTTTCCGAGAACACCGTGTCGGAAACCTGCTTCACGCTGGAGTAAATGGAGCGGACGATGGGGATGCGGCTCAGGAAGGAATTGCCCCAACGAACCAGCTTCTTGCCGAAGAAGTTGCTGGCGATGGCGCCCATCAGGAGCACGATCAACAACGTGAGCAGCACGCCGAAACCGGGAATGTAAAAACCGATCAGCGTCTTGGGTTGCCAGGCCAGCGGCAGGATCAGCAGCGTCTGGTCCAGCGTGCCGACGATCCAGTCGAGCACCCACAGCGTGATCGCCAGGGGCACCAGCACCAGGAGTCCGGCCAGAAGCCATCGGCGAATCGAGGCCATCACGAAGAAGACTTGGAGGAGTTGGAGGAGCTGGAAGACGAATCGCTGCCCGAAGCCTTGGCAGGCGCGGCCGGTGCGGGAGCCGGGGCCGCCGCCGCGGCGGTGCTTGCCGGTGCGGACGAACCCGCGTCGGCAGGTTTGCCGCCGCCGGCGCCCGCGTCACCGGCGTCGGTCTTGGGCGCGGGCACGCCGGTGCTGTTGCCGCCGCGGAAATCCGTCACGTACCAGCCCGAGCCCTTGAGCTGGAAACCCGCGGCTGTGACCTGCTTTTTGAATGCGGGCGCGCCGCATTGCGGGCACACCGTGAGCGGCGCATCGGAGATTTTTTGCAGAACGTCCTTGGCATGCCCGCAGGACTCGCATTTATAGGCGTAGATTGGCATAGTGCTTAAGGCTTTGAGGGCTGTCCCAGGATATTTTCGGGAATTTCCCGGGAAATTTGCCTGGAAAAGGCTCCCAGATGCAAAGCCTTCAATTATAGGCCGTTGGGGGGCTGCCCCGAGCGGTTTCAGGGGCTTTAGAAGAGCCGGACCCGCAAGATAAGCTGCATGGCAATCAAGCCCAAAACAAAGCCCAAACCGCCGTAAATCAGGCCCTGCAGCAGCTTGTTGGTGCGTTTTTGCTCGTGCAGCAGCGCCTCGAGCTCCCGGCGGTTGATGCCGGGGGGCGATTTCAGGTACTGCGCCAGCAGGCGCGGCAAGCCCGGCAGCAGCTTGGCATAGGCCGGCGCCTCGGCCTTGAGCTGCGCCAGCAGTTTTTCGGGCCCCACCTGCTCCAGCATCCATTTTTCGAGGAAAGGTTTGGCGGTGCTCCATAGATCGAGGTCGGGGTCCAGCTCGCGCCCCAGGCCTTCGATGTTGAGCAGGGTTTTTTGCAGCAGCACCAGCTGGGGCTGGATTTCCACGTGAAAGCGCCGCGAGGTCTGGAACAGGCGCATCAGCACCAGGCCCAGCGAGATTTCGCGCAATGGCCGGTCGAAATAGGGTTCGCAGCAGGCGCGGATGGCGGCTTCCAGCTCGTCAACCCGCGTCTCGGGGGGCACCCAGCCGGATTCGAGGTGCAGCTCGGCCACGCGCTTGTAATCGCGCTGGAAAAAGGCGCTGAAGTTCTGCGCCAGGTATTCCTTGTCGACCTCGGTCAGCGTGCCCACGATGCCGAAGTCCAGCAGGATGTAGCGGCCGAAGGTTTCCGGCGCCAAGCTCACCTGGATGTTGCCGGGATGCATGTCGGCATGGAAAAAACCGTCGCGGAAGACCTGGGTGAAAAAGATGGTGACGCCGTCGCGCGCCAGCTTTTTCATGTCGACGCCGGCGTCGCGCAGGCGCTGGTCCTGGCTGATGGGAACGCCCTTCATGCGCTCCATCACCATCACGTCGGGCATGCAGAAGTCCCAGACCATCTCGGGGATCATGACCAGGTCCAGGCCCTGCATGTTGCGGCGCAGCTGGGCCGCGTTGGCCGCCTCGCGCAGCAGGTCCAGCTCGTCGTGCAGGTATTTGTCGAACTCGGCCACCACTTCACGGGGCTTGAGGCGCTTGCCGTCGGCCGAGGCGCGCTCTATCCAGCCGGCCATCATGTGCATCAGCGCCAGGTCTTTTTCGATGGCGGGCTGCATGTTGGGCCGCAGCACCTTGACGGCGACTTCGCGGCCGTTCGGCAAGGTGGCGAAATGCACCTGGGCAATCGAGGCGCTGGCGATCGGCGTGTGCTCGAAGCTCGCAAAAATACGGTCCAGCGGCCGGCCGAACGCCTTTTCAATGATGGCGACCGCGATCACGGAGTCAAAAGGCGGCACCCGGTCCTGCAGGCGGGCCAGTTCGTCGGCGATGTCGGGCGGCAGCAGGTCGCGGCGGGTGGACATTACCTGGCCGAACTTGACGAAAATGGGGCCCAGGCTTTCGAGCGCTTCGCGCAGGCGCGCGCCGCGCGGCGCCTTCAGGTTGCGGCCCACCGAGACGATGCGTGTCAGCAGGCGTATCCAGGGACGCTCGAAACTGGACAGCACCAGTTCGTCCAGCCCGAACCGCAGCATGGTCCAGACGATGAAGATGCCTCGAAAAAGACGCGTCATGCAGCGGCCTTCGCGGCCGGGGCGCCCTCGCCTGCCGCCGCGGGGCTTGCCGGGGCCGCCGCCGGGGTGGCGACCACGGATGAGACGGGGGCTGGGGACAGCGGTGTCCTGGCCAGGAATTGCTTGAGCCCCTCAAACAGCCGGCGCCCGGCGTCGGCCACCGCATGGGCGGGCGCGTCGCCGATCAGGCGCGAGAGGTCTTCCTCGGCGTCCCAGCGCAGGTTCTCGGCCAGCCAGCCGAGTTCGGCGGCGAGTTGCACGTCGCCTTCGATCTTCACCGGCGGCGGCTTGCCGGCCAGCACGGATTGCATGACGGTAAGAGGGGATTCGGTGGCGACGGCCAACGTGAGGTCCGGCGTGGCGCCGGGCGCCGCCCTGTCTACCAGGCCCGCCGGGGTGACCACCAGGTCGATCGAGAAAAGGCCCCAGCGCAGGTGAACCACGCGCCCCTTTTGCCGCAGCAGGCGGTCTTGCGCCTGCTTTTCCTGCATCAGCACGTGGTTCAGGAACAGCACCAGCCGCTGCTGCCCTTCATCCACCACCCAGGCGGGAGGCTGAAAACGGGTGGCAATGGATTCCAGAAATGAAAAAGGGGTCGTAGTGTTCATACGACCCCGATTTTGACAGCAATATAGCCCCCACGCTCCCCCACTTCGTGTGGGTCGCTGCCCCCCGAGGGGGCCGCTGCGCCTGCGGCCCGGCAAAGCCGGTTCCGCGGCCCCCTGCTTGAATGGGGAACCGCGACCTCAGCTAATGGTTATTGGAGAGCCTGGACCCCAGCTACCAGCCAGCCGCTGCCGCCGCTGCGCGGCTTGGTCATGTTCCACACTTCGCGGAAGGGGCTGGCGCCGGCGGAGGCGTCTTCGCGGATCATGCCGGAGAACTCGACGCTGGCCATGTAAACGTCGCTGAGTTCCTCGATGCCGAGCAACTGGGCGTCGAGCATCACGACTTCGGTCTTGTTGACCTGGCCGCCGGTGTGCGATTCGCGGTCGGCGAGCTGGGTCTTGATCTGCTCAAGCATGTCGTCGGTCATCATGGCGCGCAGGTTCTGGATGTCGGAGCGATCCCAGGCATCCTGCAGCGTAACGAAGTTGGCCTTGCTGGCCTTGAGGAAACCTTCGGCGTCAAACCCGGCCGGAACGCCCCAGGACTGCGAACCCAGCAGGGCCGAACCGATCATGGAGCCGCCCGCGACGGGCGCGGATGCATCGTATTTATTGGCATCGAAAGCCATGCTGCTGCGCTCCCAGGGGCGAGCGGAGGCATCGTTGCCCACGTTTTCGGGGCTGTAGTTCCTGGGGGTGGTGGCACTACCCGCGCCCTGGAAGGCAAACGGCGCCTGGTCGCGCGCAGGCGCGCCGGCCGCGCCGCCCTTGAGCTTGCGCATGACAAACCCGATCACCACCATGACCACCAGCGCCAGCAGGGCGAACATGATGATCTGGCCGAAGGCGCCGCCCAGGCCCAGCGACGAGGCCAGCCAGGCCAGGCCCAGGCCTGCGGCCAGGCCGCCCAGCATGGCGCCCCAGGGGCGCTTGGGCGCCTGCGCTGCCGGCGCCGCGGCGGGCGTGGCCGGCTTGGCGGCGGAATTGGTGGCCGAGTTGGCGCCGCCCGGCGCGGCTTCGCGTTGCGTGACGTTGGACGACTGTTTGCCGAACGACTTGCCGCCGCCCAGGCGTTTGGCCTCGGCCGACGTGCCTGCCAGGGCCATGACCGTGACCAGCACGGCGGAAAGAATTGCGGACCAGATTTTCGTTTTCATATCGTCTCCTTATTCACACTCAACACTTCAAATTCAATTCGGCGGTTCAATGCCTCAGCACTTGATTCCAACATGCAATGCCACTACGCCGCCGGTCATGTTGTGATAGTCCACATGGCCGAAACCACCTTTATGCATAAGGGCTTTGAGTTCGTCCTGGCTGGGATGCATGCGGATCGACTCGGCGAGGTACTGGTAGCTCGAGTCGTCGTTGGCCACCAGCTTGCCCAGACGGGGCAGGACCTTGAAGGAATACCAGTCGTAAATTTTTTCCAGCGGCTTGGCCACTTTGGAGAATTCGAGCACCAGCAACTTGCCGCCGGGCTTGAGCACACGGTTCATCTCGCGCAACGCGTCTTCCTTGTGCGTCATGTTGCGCAGGCCGAAGGCGACGGTCACCACGTCGAAGCTGGCATCCGGGAAAGGCAGGTGTTCGGCGTCGCACACCAGCGTCGGCAGGCTCACGCCGGCGTCCAGCAGGCGGTTACGGCCTTCGCGCAGCATGGCTTCGTTGATGTCCGTGTGCACCACGCGCCCGCGGCTGCCCACCTTGGGGGCAAAGGCCAGCGCCAGGTCGCCCGTGCCGCCGGCGATGTCCAGCACCTGGGAACCTTCCTTGACGTTGGCCACCAGCACCGTGTAGGCCTTCCAGGCGCGGTGCAGGCCCATGGACATCAGATCATTCATCACGTCGTACTTGGTCGCGACGGAATCGAACACGCCGCGCACGCGGCGCGCCTTGTCCTGCTCGTCGACGGATTGAAAACCGAAATGGGTGCTGCTCATGCGCCAATGCTAGAGGGCAAAGCGCGGATTGATCCCGACAACCCTGGGCCTGCATGGGACATTGCCGGTTTATTGCGGGCTTTTATGCTGGAAAAACAACAGTGCCGCAACAAGGGCATTCGCGGCCCTCGCGTTGCGTGGTGCGGGCCTGCGAGCGGTTTGCGCAATCAGTGGCTGGCGCAGCCGTGGCCGCCGGCTTCGGCCATGGGCGCATCACGGTCCACACCGGCCTCCTGCAGGCGCCGCTGGTAGTCATCCCACAAGCGGCTTTGCTCGGCGCCCAGGCGGTAGAGGTAATCCCAGGAAAAAATCCCGCTCTGGTGACCGTCGGAAAACACCGGCTTGACCGCGTAGTTGCCTATGGATTCGAGCTCGACCACATCGACTTCGCGCTTGCCGGTCTGCAGGACTTCCTGGCCCGGGCCGTGGCCTTGCACCTCGGCCGACGGCGAGTAAATGCGCATCAGCTCGAACGGAATGCGGAACTCGGCGCCGTCGGAAAAAGCGATTTCAAGAACGCGCGACTGGCTGTGAACCGTCAGCGCCGTGGGTGTCGGGGAACCGGGTTGAAGGCCTGCCATGGGACGATCGCTTTCTGAGGGAAAAAGGCCGGACGCGTCCGGCCTTCATGGTTTTGGCAATAAGCCCGTTGACATCGAAGCCCGCAGCCGGCCTAAACCAGCACGCGCTCGATGCCGCCGTGGTTGGCCGCCTCCACATAGGCCGGCAGCCACTCCTTGCCGAGGATCTGGTTGGCCATCTCCACGACGATGTAGTCGGCCTCGAGCAGGCCGTTCTGCAGGTCGTCGCCGTAGCGCGAGAGCCCTTGCAGGCAGCTCGGGCAGCTGGTGAGTATCTTGACGTTGCCGCTTTCGGCGACCGCGCCCGATTCCCGCAGGGTGGCCTCGCCCTTGCGCAGCTCTTCTTCCTTGCGAAAGCGGATCTGCGTGGAGATGTCGGGGCGGGTGACGCCCAGCGTGCCGGACTCGCCACAGCAGCGCTCGTTCTTGAGCACGTTGTCGCCCAACAGCGCCTTGACGGTCTTCATGGGCTCCTGCAGCTTCATGGGGCTGTGGCAAGGGTCGTGGTAGAGGTAGCCCGCGCCGGGCTGGTCGGTGCGCAGGGTGATGCCTTTTTCGAGCAGGTATTCGTGGATGTCGATGATGCGGCAGCCCGGGAATATCTTGTCGAACTCATAGCCCTGCAGCTGGTCGTAGCAGGTGCCGCAGCTGACCACCACGGTCTTGATGTCCAGGTAGTTCAGCGTGTTGGCCACGCGGTGGAACAGCACCCGGTTGTCGGTGATGATTTTTTCCGCCTTGTCGAACTGGCCGCTGCCGCGCTGCGGGTAGCCGCAGCACAGGTAACCCGGCGGCAGCACGGTCTGCACGCCCGCGTGCCAGAGCATGGCCTGCGTCGCCAGGCCGACCTGGCTGAACAGGCGCTCGGAGCCGCAACCGGGGAAATAGAACACGGCTTCGGTTTCGGAGGTGGTGCTTTTCGGGTTGCGGATGATGGGGACGTAGTCCTTGTCCTCGATGTCCAGCAGCGCGCGCGCGGTCTTCTTGGGCAGGCCGCCCGGCATCTTCTTGTTGATGAAATGGATCACCTGCTCTTTCACGGGCGACTTGCCGACGGTGGCCGGCGGCAGGGCCGTCTGCTTGCGCGCCAGCCGGCGCAACAGGTCGTTGGCCAGGCGCTGGGCCTTGAAGCCCACGCCCACCATGGCGCCGCGCATGAATTTGATGGTCTGGGGGCTGGTCGCGTTCAGGAAAATCATCGCGGCGGCGTTGCCGGGCCGGAAGGATTTTTGCCCCATCTTGCGCAGCAGGTTGCGCATGTTCATCGAGACTTCGCCGAAGTCGATGTCCACCGGGCAAGGCGTCAGGCACTTGTGGCAGACCGTGCAGTGGTCGGCCACGTCCTCGAACTCTTCCCAGTGCTTGATGCTCACGCCGCGCCGGGTCTGCTCTTCGTAGAGGAACGCCTCCACCAGCAGCGAGGTCGCCAGGATTTTGTTGCGCGGGCTGTACAGCAGGTTGGCGCGCGGCACGTGGGTGGCGCACACCGGCTTGCATTTGCCGCAGCGCAGGCAGTCCTTCACGCTGTCGGCGATGGCGCCTATGTCGGACTGCTGCATGATCAGCGACTCGTGCCCCATCAGGCCGAAGCTGGGGGTGTAGGCGTTGGTCAGGTCGGCCTGCAGGCCCTGCCCCTCCCTGCCAAGGTGCCCCTGGTTCCGCAGCAGCTTGCCTTTGTTGAAGCGCCCTTCCGGGTCGACCTTCTGCTTGTATTCGGTGAAAGGCCGGAGCTCCTCGTCGGTCAGGAATTCGAGCTTGGTGATACCGATGCCGTGTTCGCCGGAAATCACGCCGTCCAGCGAACGGGCCAGCACCATGATGCGCGCCACGGCCTCGTGCGCTGTCTGCAGCATCTCGTAGTCGTCGCTGTTGACGGGCAGGTTGGTGTGCACGTTGCCGTCGCCGGCATGCATGTGCAGCGCCGCCCAGACGCGGCCCTTGAGCACGCGCTTGTGGATGGCCGTGCATTCCTCCAGGATGGGCAGGAACGCGCCGCCCGAGAAGATCGCCTGCAGCGGCGCGCGAATCTGGGTCTTCCAGCTGGCGCGCAGCGAATGGTCCTGCAGTTGCGGGAACAAGGTGGCCACGCCTTGCAGCCAGCCGGACCAGAGTGCGCGCACCTCGCCCACCAGCGCCAGCGCCTGGCCGACACGGTCCTCAAGCAGCTCAGCCGACGGGATGTCGTTGGCGTCGTCCGACTTGCCCAATGGCAGGCTGCCCTTGAGGAAGAAAGCTTCCAGTTCGTCGCACAGCTTGATCTTGTTGCGCAGGCTCAGCTCGATGTTGATCTGCTCGATGCCGTCGGTGTACTCGGCCATGCGCGGCAGCGGGATGACCACGTCTTCATTGATCTTGAAGGCGTTGGTGTGCTTGGAGATGGCGGCCGTGCGCTTGCGGTCCAGCCAGAATTTTTTGCGCGCTTCGGCGCTGATGGCGATAAAGCCTTCGCCGCTGCGCGAGTTGGCGATCCGCACGATTTCGCTGGTGGCGCGGGCCACCACGTCGGCGTCGTCGCCGGCGATGTCGCCTATCAGCACCATCTTGGGCAGGCCGCCGCGCTTGGACTTGGTGGCGTAGCCGACGGCGCGCAGGTAACGGTCGTCCAGGTGCTCCAAGCCCGCCAGGATGGCGCCGCCGCGCTTTTGCTCGGCGAACATGAAGTCCTTGATCTCGACGATGCTGGGCACCGCGTCCTTGGCGTTGCCGAAGAACTCCATGCAGACGGTGCGTGTGTGCGCCGGCATGCGGTGCACGATCCAGCGCGCGCTGGTGATCAGGCCGTCGCAGCCCTCCTTCTGGATGCCGGGCAGGCCGCTCAGGAACTTGTCGGTGACGTCCTTGCCCAGGCCTTCCTTGCGGAAGGATTTGCCGGGGATGTCGAGCCGCTCGCGGCGCAGCGGCGTCTTGCCGTCGGCCTCGAAGTACTGCAGTTCGAAGCTGGCCATGTCGGCGTCGTGGATCTTGCCCAGGTTGTGGCCCACGCGCGTGACTTCCAGCCAGGTTGCCTCGGGCGTGACCATGCGCCAGGAGGCCAGGTTGTCAAGCGCCGTGCCCCACAGCACGGCCTTCTTGCCGCCCGCGTTCATCGCGATGTTGCCGCCTATGCAGGAGGCCTCGGCGGAGGTCGGGTCGACCGCGAAGACAAAGCCGCCGCGCTCGGCCGCATCGGCCACGCGCTGCGTGACCACGCCGGCTTCGGTCCAGATGGTGGCGACCGGTGTTTCAAGGCCCGGCAGCGAGACCATTTCGACCTCGGTCATGGCCTCGAGCTTTTCGGTGTTGATGACGGCCGACTTCCAGGTCAGCGGGATCGCCCCGCCGGTGTAGCCGGTGCCGCCGCCGCGCGGGACGATGGTCAGGCCCAGTTCGATGCAGGCCTTGACCAGGCCGGCCATCTCCACTTCGGTGTCGGGCGTGAGGACCACAAACGGGTATTCGACGCGCCAGTCGGTCGCATCGGTGACGTGCGAGACGCGAGAAAGGCCGTCGAACTTGATGTTGTCTTTGAGGGTCAGCTTGCGCAGCTTGCGTTCCGCCAGGCGGCGCAGGTCGTAGATCTCGCTGAAGGACGTGTAGAAACGTGCGACGGCGCCCCGGGCGGCGTCCAGCAGTTCGCCGACGATGGCGTCGCGTTGCGGGTCGACCTCCGGTGTGCGGCGCTTTTCCACCTCGGTCAGGCGGTGTTGCAGGGCGTCGACCAACAGCTTGCGCCGCTTCGGGTTGTCCAGCAGGTCGTCCTGCAAATAGGGGTTGCGCTGCACCACCCAGACGTCGCCCAATACTTCGTAGAGCATGCGCGCGGAGCGGCCGGTGCGGCGTTCGTCGCGAAGGCGGTTCAGCAGGTCCCAGGCCCGCTCACCGAGCAGGCGTATGACCACTTCGCGATCGGAGAAGGAGGTGTAGTTGTAGGGAATCTCGCGGATGCGGGCTTCGCCGGCCTTTGCGTCGCCGGCAAAGACATGGAGTTCTTGGAGTGTGGTAGGGGCGTTCATCGTGAAAAGCCAGCGGCTTCAGACCCTTGTCCAGCGCTGTTGCCCTATATTACCGCAGCGCAACATTTGGGGCGGCGTGTGCGTAGACCCCAAGGCAATCTTAAGTTATCTTATGGAAATCCCGCTTGTCGGGAGCGCCTCAAATCGCTTAAATCCGTCTGTCATAAACAGTTCCTAGACTGTCCCGTTTAACTTGGCGCGCCATGCGCGCGCCCAATTCCCAGGAGTTTTGATGAAAAACCGTCTTTCCGCGTTTGCTTTTGCGGCCCTAGGCCTTTGCGTGCCTTTGGCCAGCCAGGCGCAGACCGAGATCCAGTGGTGGCACTCCATGACGGCCGTGAATGGCGAGTGGGTCAACGACCTGGCCAAGCAGTTCAACGAAAGCCAGAAGGAATACAAGATCGTCCCCACCTTCAAGGGCACCTACGACGAATCCATGACGGCTTCCATCGCGGCCTTCCGCGCAGGCAACGCGCCGCACATCCTGCAGGTGTTCGAAGTCGGCACCGCCACGATGCAGGCCAGCAAGGGCGCCATCGTCCCGGTCGGCAAGATCATGCAGGACGCGGGTGAAAAGTTCGACCCGAAAGCCTACATACCCGCTGTGGCCGGCTACTACACCGCGCCGAACGGCCAGATGTTGAGCTTCCCGTTCAACAGCTCCACCACCATCTTCTATTTCAACAAGGACGCCTTCAAGGCCGCGGGCCTGCCGACCGACAAGGCCCCCGTCACCTGGCCTGAGGTCGTCAACGCCGCCGCCAAACTGAAGGCGTCCGGCCACAAGTGCCCCTTCACCACCGCCTGGCAGAACTGGACGCAGGTGGAGAGCTTCTCCGCCTGGCACAACGTCGAATTCGCCACCAAAGCCAACGGCCTGCAAGGCCTGGATGCGCGCCTGAAGGTGGATTCGCCGCTGCACATTCGCCACATCGAGAACCTGGCCAACATGGCCAAGCAGGGCCTCTTTGTCTACAAGGGCCGCGGCAACGTGCCGGAAGCCAGCTTCGTGTCGGGCGAGTGCGCCATGATCAATACGTCTTCGGGCTTCTACGGCAATGTGGCCAAGAATGCCAAGTTCGCCTATGGCCTGGCCCCGCTGCCTTACTACCAGGACGTTCCCGGCGCGCCGCAGAACACCGTGATCGGCGGCGCCAGCCTCTGGGTCATGTCGGGCAAAAAGCCGGCCGAATACAAAGGCGTTGCCAAGTTCTTCAGCTTCATCTCCACGCCTGAAGTGCAGTCGGCCAGCCACAAGCGCACCGGTTACCTGCCCGTCACGATGGCGTCGTACGACTTGACCGAAAAGTCGGGTTTCTACAAACAGAACCCGGGCACCGACGTCGCGGTCACGCAGATGATCCGCAAGGTCACCGACAAGAGCCGCGGCATCCGCCTGGGCAACTATGTGCAGATCCGCGCGATCGAGGACGAAGAACTCGAACAGGTCTGGAACGGCAAAAAGACCGCCAAGGAAGCGCTGGAGTCCATCGTCAAGCGCGGCAACGAGCAGCTTGAGCGCTTCCAGAAGGCCAACAAAGGCGGCTGATCGCCCACGAGACAGAGCAAGCCCGCCCGCCGGGCTACACTCGGCCCGCCTGAATCCCTCTTCCAGACAAGAGACGGCCAGGCGGGTTTTTATGTTTAAGCGCCCCCAAGTTTCTGCCCACTGAAGGCCCTATGGAAAAACGCGTTGTCTTTAAATCCAGCTGGCTGCCCTGGCTGCTGCTGCTGCCGCAAATGGCGGTCATCCTGGTGTTCTTCTTCTGGCCGGCGGCGCAGGCTTTGCTGCAGTCGCTGCAGCAGCAGGACCCCTTCGGCACCTCCGTCGAGTTCGTCGGCCTGGCCAATTTCAGGCAGTTGCTGGACGACCCGAGCTATGTGGAGTCCTTCAAGACGACCGCTTTCTTCTCGGTGATGGTGGCCGGCCTCGGCATCAGCCTGTCGCTGGTGCTGGCGGTGTTTGCCGACCGCATCACGCGCGGCGGCATGTTCTACAAAACGATGCTGGTGCTGCCCTACGCTGTGGCCCCGGCCGTGGCCGCCGTCCTGTGGGTTTTCATGTTCTCGCCCTCGCTGGGCGTGGTGGCCTACGCCCTGGGCAAGATAGGCATCAACTGGAACCACCTGCTCGATTCAGGCCACGCCATGACGCTGATCGTGATGGCGTCGGTCTGGAAGCAGATTTCCTACAACTTCCTGTTTTTCCTGGCGGGCCTGCAGTCCATTCCCAAGTCGCTGATCGAGGCCGCGGCGATCGACGGCGCGAAACCCTGGCGCCGCTTCTGGACCATCCAGTTCCCGCTGCTGTCGCCGACGACCTTCTTCCTGCTGGTCATCAATGTGGTGTACGCCTTCTTCGATACTTTCGCCATCGTCGACGCGGCCACCCAGGGCGGCCCCGGCAAGGACACCGCCATCCTGGTCTACAAGGTGTATTACGACGGCTTCAAGGCCATGGACCTGGGCGGCTCGGCCGCGCAGTCGGTGGTGCTGATGGTGATCGTGGTGGCCCTGACGGTCATCCAGTTCCGCTACGTCGAGAAAAAGGTTCAATACTGATGAAACCAGAAAAGAAAACGGGAGCCCACCATGGTTGAAAAACGCGGCACCCACGGCATCCTCGCCCATGTGATCGTGATCCTGGGCGTCCTCATCGTCGCCTTTCCCCTTTACCTGGCCTTTGTAGCCTCGACCCACACGGCACAGGAAATCGTGCAGGCACCCATGCCGCTGCTGCCGGGCACCAACATGCTCGACAGCTACAAGGCGGCGCTGTTCGGGCGCGAGTCCGCGGCCGGCTCCAATGCGCCGGTGGCGCACATGATGTGGGTCAGCTTCGTCACGGCGATGGTGATCGCCATCGGCAAGATCACGATCTCGCTGCTGTCGGCCTTCGCCATCGTGTACTTCCGCTTCCCCTTCAAGAAGACCTGCTTCTGGGCCATCTTCATCACCCTGATGCTGCCGGTGGAGGTGCGCATACTGCCGACCTACAAGGTGCTGTCGGACCTGAACATGCTCAACACCTATGCGGGCCTGACGGTGCCGCTGATCGCCTCGGCGACGGCGACCTTTTTGTTCCGCCAGTTCTTCCTGACGGTGCCTGAAGAGCTGACCGAAGCCTCGCGCATGGACGGCGCCAGCCCCATGCGCTTTTTCTTCGACGTGCTGCTGCCGCTGTCCAAGACCTCGATCGCTGCGCTCTTCGTGATCCAGTTCATCTACGGCTGGAACCAGTACCTCTGGCCGCTGCTGGCCACAACCAGCGAGGACATGTACCCGGTCGTCGTGGGCATCAAGCGCATGATCGCCGGCGGCGACGGCCAGAATGAATGGAACGTGGTCATGGCCACCGCCATCCTGGCGATGCTGCCGCCCGCCCTGGTGGTGGTGCTGATGCAGAAATGGTTCGTCAAGGGCCTGGTCGACACCGAGAAATAAAAGAAACACGCAAGCAAGACAAGACGGAACAACAACTATGGCATCCCTTTCATTCAACAACGTCATCAAACGCTACGGCTCCGGCAAGGACGCACTGCAGGTGCTGCACGGCGTGAACGCCGAAATCGCCGACCACGAGTTCATCGTCATCGTCGGGCCCTCGGGCTGCGGCAAATCCACCCTGCTGCGCATGGTGGCCGGGCTGGAGGAGGTCAGCGACGGGCAGATTTCGATAGGCGGCAAGGTCGTCAACGAGCTGGAACCCTCCGAGCGCGACATCGCCATGGTGTTCCAGAACTACGCGCTCTACCCGCACATGAGCGTGTTCGACAACATGGCCTATGGCCTGAAGATCGCCAAGGTGCCCAAGGACGAAATCAAGACGCGCGTCGACAAGGCCGCCAAGATCCTGGAGCTGGGCCACCTGCTGGACCGCAAGCCCCGCGCGCTTTCGGGCGGCCAGCGCCAGCGCGTGGCCATGGGCCGCGCCATCGTGCGCCAGCCGCAGGTGTTTCTGTTCGACGAGCCGCTGTCCAACCTGGACGCAAAACTGCGCGTGCAGACGCGCCTGGAAATCCAGAAGCTGCACCGCGAACTGGGCATCACCTCGCTGTTCGTCACCCACGACCAGGTCGAGGCCATGACGCTGGCCCAGCGCATGATGGTGATGAACGCCGGCCGTATGGAACAGTTCGGCACGCCCGAAGAGGTTTACAACCGCCCCGCCACCACCTTTGTGGCGAGCTTCATGGGCTCGCCGCCCATGAACCTGCTCAAGCAGGCGCCCAATGCCGACTTCGGCGGCAAACCCGGCGCCATCCTGGGCATACGGCCCGAACACCTGACGGCCGGCGCCACCGGCTGGGCCGTGCAGGTCGACACGATTGAAATGCTGGGCGCCGAGCGCCTGGTGTATTGCCGCATGGGCGATGAATTCCTGATCGTGCGCACCGACGAAAGCCTGTCGATAGCACCCGAGATCGGCGCGACCATCCACGTCACGCCGCGCGCGGACCGTCTGCACTGGTTTGATGCCGAGACCGGAAAACGCGTGTAATTTTTCAATCACCGCAGTTCCTGAGAACGCCATGACGAATCCCGTATCCGCCACCAACTGGCCCTATCCCCGCTGGGTGGCGCACCGCGGCGCGGGCAAGCTGGCCCCCGAAAACACCCTGGCCGCTTTCATGCTGGGCGCCAGCCACGGCTACCGGATGTTTGAGTGCGACGTGAAGCTCAGCGCCGACGGCATCCCGTTTTTGCTGCACGACGCCACGCTGGAGCGCACCAGCAATGGCAAAGGCGTGGCCGGCGAGCTGAGCTGGGAGGCACTGGCGAAGCTGGATGCGGGTGCCTGGCATTCGCCGGCCTTTGCCGCCGAAGGTTTGGCAAGCTTCGAGCGAATTGCCCGCTTCTGCCTGGACAAGGGCTATTTCCTGAACATCGAGATCAAGCCCACGCCGGGCGCGGAAAGCCATACCGGCACCGTGGTGGCCAACGAGGCGGCCCGGCTGTGGCAGGGCCAGGCCGTTCCCCCGCTGCTGACGTCTTTCCAGCCGCTGTCACTGGAAGCCGCCCAGGCCGCCCAGCCGCGGCTGCCGCGCGGCCTGCTACTCGACCAGTTGCCCGCAAACTGGCTGGAAACCGCCACCCGGCTGGGCTGCGTGGCGATTGTCTGCAACCACAAGCTGTGGAGCGCCGACACGGTGGCGCAGGCCAAAAAGGCCGGCTTCAAGTTGCTGAGCTACACCGTCAACGACGAGGCCAATGTGCAAAGGCTGCTGGCGCTGGGCACCGACGGCATCATCACGGACGCCGTGAACGTCTTCAAGCCCGACTAGGCTTTTACGCCTTCCACGCGCCCAGCAAGACCCACTGGCAAAGCGCCGCACCGGCCACCATGGCGGCATAAGTCAGCATCTTCCCGTCGTGGCCGAAAAACACCAGGCCGGCGGCCAGCACCACCACATTCGCGGCAAAAACAATGGATGCCTGCGCCCACCAGGTGGCGGCCATGGGGGTTTTGGACCGGAATACACTGCCAAAGACACGGCTGGACAGCACCAGCAGCAAGGCGACGGCAGCGGCCGGCAAAACGAAGTTGAGCAGGTGATTGGCCAGCAGGTAAAAGGTCATGCGCGTGCGGGTGGTGGGGAAATCGCCGGGGAAGGTGCCAAAACAAGCCCCAAAAAGGGCTATCAGGGCAATTGTCAGGGCTTCCCGCCGGAGTGAGCACTTCAATTTTATAATCGGCGGATGTCAGTCTGGGCCCTTGGGCTAAACCATAACACCGCACCCCTCGATTTGCGTGGACGTTTTGCCTACGCCCTCGACCAGGTCGAGCCCACTTTGCGGGGCCTGCGCGCCTCGCTGGCCCGCCAGCCCGAGGCCACCCTGCTCTCGACCTGCAACCGCACCGAAATCTACGGCGCCGGCGACAACAAGGACATGGACCACACGCTGGAGTGGCTGGCGCACAACGGCGGCGTCTCGCCGGCCCTGCTGCGCTCGCATGCCTACACGCTGCAGGGCGACCAGGTCGCCCGCCACGCCTTCCGCGTGGCCAGCGGGCTCGACTCCATGGTGCTGGGCGAGCCGCAAATCCTGGGCCAGATGAAAGACGCGGTGCGCGCCGCCGAAGTCGCCGGTGCCATGGGCACCACGCTGCACCAGTTGTTCCAGCGCTCCTTCGCCGTGGCCAAGGAGGTGCGCAGCAGCACCGAGATCGGCGCCCATAGCATCAGCATGGCGGCCGCCAGCGTCCGCCTGGCCGGACAGCTGTTTGAAGATTTGAGCGACATCAAGGTGCTGTTTGTCGGCGCCGGCGAAATGATCGACCTGGCGGCCACCCACTTCGCCGCCAAGAATCCCAAGGCCATGGCTATTGCCAACCGCACGCTGGAGCGCGGCGAAAAGCTGGCCGGCCGCTTCGGCGCCGAAGTCATGCGCCTGGCCGATTTGCCCAGCCGCCTGCACGAATTCGACGCGGTGATCAGCTGCACCGCCAGCACGCTGCCCATCATCGGCCTGGGCGCGGTCGAGCGCGCCGTCAAGCTGCGCAAGCACCGCCCCATGTTCATGGTCGACCTGGCCGTGCCGCGCGACATCGAACCCGAAGTGAAAGCCCTGCCGGACATCTACCTCTACACGGTGGACGACCTGGCGCACGTGGTGCAGACCGGCAAGGACAGCCGCAAGGCCGCCGTGGCGCAGGCCGAGGTCATCATCGACGCCGGCGTGCAGAACTTCATGCACTGGCTGGGCCAGCGCCGCAGCGTGCCGCTGATCCAGCAGCTCAATGCACAGACCGACGAGTGGCGCGCCGCTGAAATCGTGCGGGCCAAAAAACTGCTGGCCCGGGGCGAACCCATAGACACCGTACTGGATGCGCTGACACGCGGCCTGACCCAGAAAATGCTGCACGGCACACTGGCCGAGCTGCATGCGGGCGATGCCAGCAGCCGCGAAGCCACGGCGCAGACGGTCTCCCGGCTGTTCTTGCGCGGCCAGCCGCCCAAAATCAAGCCCGACGACAAAGAGCGTTAGCGCCCACTCAGCGCTGACTTCTCCCGCCGGCGCCTGCCGGCGTCCTTGTCGACGGCCTCGCGGCACCCTTTTCGGCTTTTCCAGCCCCTCTTTCATGAAACCCTTTCTTCGCCAAACCCTGGACCGCCAGCTTCTGCGGCTGCATGAGCTGGACGCGCTGCTGTCGGCCAGCGACGTGGTCAGCGACCTGGACCGCTTTCGCGCGCTGACCCGGGAACATGCCGAAGCCAGCGTGCTCGCCGAGCAGTACACGCGGCTGACCGGCCGCGAGGCCGACCTGGCCGGCGCTGAAAGCATGCTGGCCGACGCGAAAGACGACCCCGAGATGGCCGCCATGGCCGAGGAAGAGATCGACGCGGCCAAGGCCGACATCGCGCGGATCGACGAAGCCCTGCAATTGATGCTGATCCCCAAGGACCCGGACGACCTGCGGCCGGCTTTTGTGGAAATCCGCGCCGGCACCGGCGGCGACGAGTCGGCGCTGTTCGCGGGCGACCTGTTCCGCATGTACACCCGCTTTGCCGAGCGCAACCGCTGGCAGGTCGAGATCATCAGCGAGTCGCCCAGCGAACTGGGCGGCTACAAGGAAGTGGTGTTGCGCATCGAGGGCACCGCCGATTCCATGGGCGTGGGCGTCTACGGCAAGCTGCGCTTTGAATCGGGCGGCCACCGGGTTCAGCGTGTGCCGGCCACCGAAACCCAGGGCCGCATCCACACCAGCGCCTGCACCGTGGCCGTGATGCCAGAGCCGGACGAAGCCGTGGCCATCCAGATCAACCCGGCGGACCTGCGCATAGACACCTATCGCGCCAGCGGCGCCGGCGGCCAGCACATCAACAAGACCGACTCGGCCGTGCGCATCACGCACATCCCGACCGGCATCGTCGCCGAGTGCCAGGAAGGCCGCAGCCAGCACAGCAACAAGGCCCAGGCGCTCAAGGTGCTGACGGCCCGCATCCATGAAAAAGACCGCGCCGAGCGCGCCGCCAAGGACGCGGCCATGCGCAAGGGCCTGGTCGGCACGGGTGACCGCAGCGACCGCATCCGCACCTACAACTTCCCGCAGGGGCGCCTGACCGACCACCGCATCAACCTGACGCTCTACAAGCTGCTGGCCATCATGGAAGGCGACCTGAGCGACGTGATCACCGCACTGCAGGTGGCGCGCGGCGCCGAACAGCTCGCCGAGCTGGAAGCCACGAACAGCGGGCTGTGAGCCTTCACCGCTTCCCGGCCATGAATCCACCCACATGCGCGCACGCCCTGGCCGCCGCCCAGGCCCAGGGATTGGACCGGCTGGACGCCCAGCTCCTGCTGCTGCACGCGCTGGGCAAGCCCGGTGACGCGCGGGCCTGGCTGTTGGCGCATGACACCGATGTTTTGCCGGAAAAACCCGCCGAAGATTTCCGCGCCATGTGCGCACGCCGGGCGGCCGGTGAACCCCTGGCCTATATCGTCGGCAGCAAGGAGTTTTTTGGCCTCACGCTGCAGGTGGACGCCCGTGTGCTGGTGCCGCGGCCCGACACGGAAACCCTGGTGGACTGGGCGCTCGAATGTTTGAAAGCCCCGGCGATGCCTCCGAAGCCCGCCGTGCTGGACCTGGGCACGGGCAGCGGTGCCATCGCGCTGGCCATCGCGTACAGCCTGCGAGCGACCGCCCACCAAGCCAGGGTTGTGGCGGTAGATGCGAGTGCGGATGCGCTGGACGTAGCCCGTGACAATGCCGGCCGTTTGGGCTTGAGCCTGGACTTCATCCAGAGCCACTGGCTGAAAGAAGTTGGCGAACACTTTCACTTGATCCTCAGCAATCCGCCCTATATCGCCAGCGCCGACCCCCACCTGGAAGCCTTGGCCTATGAGCCGCTGACCGCCCTGGCGGCCGGCGAGGACGGCCTGGACGACATCCGGGAGATCGTCCGGCAAGCGCCAGGACATCTGCTTGCGGGCGGCTGGCTGCTGCTGGAGCATGGCTATGACCAGGCCGAAGCGGTGTGCGCCCTGCTTGCACAGGAGGGCTTTGTGCAGGTCCAGAGCCGGCTGGACCTGGCCGGCATCGCGCGATGCTCCGGCGGGCTGTGGCCGGGCGGGCAGGGAATCGGCGCGGGATTTCAAACGGCGGGATAATCAGCCGGTTGAATTCTGGTTTCCAGATTCCATCTAATTGAGTAGCCCGGCTTCGGCAATCAGGAGCCTGGCATGGGCAGCAAGCCTTTACCCCGGATTTCAAAGGATTTCACCATGAGCAGCACAGACCCCACCCAGCAACGCATCGCCGAAATCGTCAAATCCAGCGACGTGGTCCTTTTCATGAAGGGTACGGCCCAGTTCCCGATGTGCGGTTTTTCGGGCCGCGCCATCCAGGTGCTCAAGGCCTGCGGCGTGAACAAGCCGGCCACCGTGAACGTGCTGGAAGACGAGGAAATCCGCCACGGCATCAAGGAATTCAGCAACTGGCCCACCATCCCCCAGCTGTACGTGAAGGGGGAATTCATAGGCGGCTCGGACATCATGATGGAGATGTACCAAAGCGGCGAACTCCAGCAGGTGCTGGGAACGCCCGCAGCCTGAGGGTTGAAGGCTAAAGCGCGCATCCGGTGGATCGCGCTTTTTAAAAGCCAATCAGCGTGTGTAGCCCGAGCACGCGCCCGCGTCCACACCCCCCTTGCATTCGCGCTTGAGCCTCGCGGTGCGCTGGGCGGGCGTTTCGCCGGATCCGGGGATAAACGTGACTTTTCCGCTCCCGCTGGCAGCGCCGGATTTGGCGGTTTTTTTCGATTTTGATTTGGCGGGCTTGTCGCCCTCCGGCGCCGGCTGGGTTTGCGCCTGGGTATTGCTTGCCGCCAAGGCGGCCATCATGACCACGGCCACCACGTGACCCATCAAAGACTTTCTGTCCATTTTTCTCTCCCCTCTTTTTTTACTCACACCAAAACGCGGGTGACACCGCGTGATCCGTCAAATTTTATTGGCGCTTCGGGTCGCCGAACACCTCGTCATCGAGTGGCGCATCCGCGGGCAAACGAAAACCTTCGCTAGCCCAGGCGCCCAGGTCGATATTTTTGCAGCGCTCACTGCAGAATGGGCGAAACGGGTTGCTGGGCGCGTAAACGCTCTCGCCGCCGCAGCCGGGACATACGACCAGCTTGACGGGTGGGGAATCTTTTTTCATCGCAGGCATGTTTCAGGACAGGTCTGAGGGATCAAACGGATGGGATGGCCAGCAGTCGGCGGCGCCCGGGGATCAGGAGCAAAGCGTCAGCTCAAAGGCCGAGTCTTCGGTGCTGGCATGCAGCCTGTCGTCGCTGCCGTGGCGCATGAGGCGCACGGACACGATCAGGCGGTTGCCGCTGATTTCCGGGATCAGGCCCAAGGCGGGATCAATCCTGAGGCGCAGGAGCTGGAAAGTGCGCCCTTGCGGCAGTGTCTGCTGGTATTGCCCGGCCGGCGCCACCACTTTTTGCGGGGCGCCGGAATCACGCAGCAGCGTCAGCAGCACGCGTATGGACTCGGCCAGCGGCACCAGCGGCGTGATCCAGCGTTGCAGGTCTTGCTGGCGCACGCCGGTTTGCAGGTGTTGCCACGCATAGTAGGCCGGCAGGTCGAATTCGCAGGTTCCGCCGGGGATGCCGACTCGGCTGCGAATGCTCATAAGCCAATCGTTTTCTGTCAGGGACTGGCCGGCCTTGCCCGGCAGGCCGTTCAAGGCCGAAAAACACCCCTCAAGCTGGCCGGTCACCTCGTCAAGCACGGCTTCGGAAATGGCCGGATTGCCGCGGTAGCCGTTGAGGACATGTTTTTGTTTTTCGAGGTCCTTGAGGACGTCGGTCTTCAGGTCCGCCCGCGCGCCCACGTCCATGATTTCAAAGATGGTCGTGATCGCGTAGTGGTGATCCGTCGGGCTCTCCCGCTCCACCAGTTCGCCAAGGCGGCGGAACAGGTGTTCAAGTCGCAAATAAGTGCGTATGCGTTCGTGGAAAGGATACTCGTAAAGGATCACAGCGCTATATTTTCGTCGGCTTCAATGAGGAGGTTTGTTTGCGCATCATAGCCCGAAGCGAGCGGCCAACCGCCGCACCTGGAGATCCAGGGCGTCCAGCGGCAAACCATCGTTGTACAGGCACAGATCGGCCGCCGACAGGCGCTGCGCGCGGCTGGCCTGCCCGGCGATGACTTTCTCCACGGCCTCCCGGGGCCAGCCATTGCGGGCCATGACCCGGCTGACCTGGGTAGCTTCGTTGCAGTCCACGACCAGCACCTGGTCCACCTGCTGCCGCCAGCGACCGGACTCCACCAGCAAGGGGATATCAAATACCACGCACGCGCTGCCGGCGCCGACAGCCTGTCCGTATTGCCGTATGGTTTCCTGGCTCACGAGGGGATGGACGATGGACTCCAGCCGCCGCCTGGCGGACGCATCGGTAAATGCCAGTTGCCGCATCATCTCCCGGTCCATGGCGCCATCGGGCGTGACGAACTGGCCCCCGAATTGCGCAGCGATTTCCTTCACGGCGGCCCCGCCGGCGGCCGTGACCGCGCGGGAAATCGCATCGGCGTCCACCAGCGTTGCGCCGCACGCCACCAGGGTGCGGGCAACCGTGCTTTTCCCGCTGCCTATACCGCCGGTCAGTCCGATGCGCAAGACTGCACCGCCCATGGCATCACAAGCCCACGAACCGCAAAATCGACTGAGGCCCGAACACCATGGCCGTAAATCCCGCCCCCGCCAGGAAAGGGCCGAAGGGGACATAACCGCCTTCGCGCAAACCGCTGGAAAATTTCATCGCAATGCCGATCACGGCGCCGATCACGGAGGCCATCAGGATCATAGGCACCAGCGCCGCCCAGCCGAACCAGGCGCCAAGCGCTGCGAACAGCTTGAAGTCACCATAGCCCATGCCGTCCTTGCCGGTCACCAGCTTGAACGCCCAGTAGACCAGCCACAGGGACAGGTAGCCGGCAACCGCGCCCCACAATGCCGCCGTCAAGCTGACCAGGGGATTCCATTGCAGGGAGGCGACGATCAAGCCGGCCCACAGCAAAGGCAAGGTGATGTCGTCCGGCAGCAGGGTCGTGTCCCAGTCAATGAGGGCCAGCGCCAGCAGCGCGGCGGAAAACCCGCACCAGGCCAGCGCGGTCAGCGACCAGCCCCAGCGCCACGCGCAAAAAAAGAACAGGGCGCCCGTTACCGCTTCCACGATCGGGTAGCGCACACCGTAGGGGGTGCCGCACACTGAGCACTTGCCTCGCAGGAACAGGTAGCTGGCCACCGGAATGTTTTCATACCAGCGTATGACGTGGCCGCAACTGGAGCAGCGCGAACGCGGAACCAGCAGGTTGAATTTTTCGGTGGGCCCGGGGGAGTTTCCGGTCAGTTCCGCGCATTCCTGCGCCCACTGCCGTTCCATGATCTTGGGCAGGCGGTAGATGACGACGTTGAGAAAGCTGCCGATCAGCAGCCCGAAAATACCGGCGAGCAGCGCATCCAGCGCCGGCCCCAGACCAGGCTCCATTAAACGACGGAGCCCAGCTTGAAGATGGGCAGGTACATGGAGACCACGATCCCGCCAATGAGGGTGCCCAGGATCACGATGATGATGGGCTCCATCAAGCTTGAAAGGCCCGCCACCATCTCATCGACCTCGGCTTCATAAAAATCGGCAGCCTTGCCCAGCATGTGGTCGATGGAGCCGGATTCTTCGCCGATGGCGCACATCTGCAGCACCATGGTGGGGAACAGGTTGGCATTGCCCATGGCTGCCGTCAGGCTGGTCCCCGTGGAGACTTCCTGCTGGATTTTTGTAGTGGCGTCGGCATACAGAGAATTGCCCGATGCGCCGCCCACGGAGTCCAGCGCTTCCACCAAAGGCACGCCAGCGGCAAACATGGTGGCAAGCGTGCGCGTCCAGCGGGCTATGCAGGATTTCTCGATCAGGGCGCCAAACACGGGTATCTTGAGCAGTACCCTGTCCATGACTTTCTGCATCCGCTCATTGCGCTTCCAGGCCTGGAGGAAAAAATAAATTCCCCCTCCGATGCCGCCGAAAATCAGCCACCAATAGGCCACAAAGACCTCGCTGATCGCGATGACGACCAGGGTGGGGCCGGGCAGGTCCGCACCGAAAGAGGAGAACACGGTTTTGAAAGCCGGAATCACAAAAATCATGATAACGGCGACCACCACGAAGGCGACGACCATCACCGAGATGGGGTACATCAGGGCCGACTTGATTTTCGATTTGATCGCCTCGGTCTTCTCCATGTAGACCGCCAGGCGGTCCAGCAGGGATTCCAGAATACCGGCGGCCTCGCCTGCCTCAATCAGGTTGCAGTAGAGCGCATTGAAATACAGCGGGTATTTGCGAAACGCGGCACTCAGTGACGTTCCGGTTTCCACATCGGTGCGCACGTCATTGAGCAGTTTCGTCACGCTGCCGTTGGGATTGCCGCGGCCCACGATGTCAAAGGATTGCAGCAACGGCACGCCGGCCTTCATCATGGTGGCCAGCTGGCGGGTGAAAATGGCAATGTCCTTGGGCTTGATGGACTTGCCGGAGCGCATCTTGCGTTTGCGAATCTTGACGGGCAAAACACCTTGCCGGCGCAACGAAGACTTGACCTGGTTTTCACCGGAAGCGCGGATTTCGCCGCGGATCTGTTTTCCGCCCCTGTCCTTGCCTTCCCACTCGAAAACAAATTCCTTGATGCCCTTGGATGCTGCAGTTGCCATGATGCCTTCTCGTTGTATGGACAGCCTCAGACCGCCCCGTCGCCACCGTCACGCCGCCCTGTTCCGGCTTTTAAGCACACCGGCTTAAACATTGGTGCACCCCAGAATCTCCTCCAGCGAGGTCAGGCCAAGTTTAACTTTGGACAGCCCCGATTGCCGCAGGCTCCTGACGCCCTCGGCTTCCGCCTGGGCCGCAATGTCCATCGCGCTGCCGTCGCGAAGGACGATACGCTGAATTTCCTCGGAAATGGGCATGACCTGATAAACACCGACCCGGCCTTTGTAACCATTCGTGCACATCGAGCAGCCAACCGGCCTGTAGGGCGTCCAGGAACCGTCGACATCCTCTTCCTTGAATCCGGCGTCCAGCAGGGTCTCGCGAGGGATATCCGTAGGGGCTTTGCAGTTGAGGCACAGGCGCCGCGCCAGGCGCTGGGCGGTGATCAGGATGACGCTGGAGGCAATATTAAAGGGCGCGATACCCATGTTGCGCATACGCGTCAGTGTCGTCGGCGCATCGTTGGTATGCAGCGTCGACATGACCATGTGACCGGTCTGCGCGGCCTTGATCGCGATGTCGGCGGTTTCAAGATCCCGAATCTCACCGACCATGATGATGTCGGGATCCTGCCGCAAAAACGCCTTCAGCGCGACCGAAAAGGTCATGCCGGCCTTGTCGTTCATGCTGACCTGGTTGACGCCAGGCAAGGTGATTTCGGCGGGATCCTCGGCCGTCGCAATGTTGACACCCGGCTTGTTGAGGATGTTCAGGCAGGTATAGAGCGACACGGTCTTTCCGGAGCCGGTGGGACCGGTCACGAGCACCATGCCGTAGGGACGCTGGATGGCCGCCAGCAATCGCTCTTTTTCAACGGGCTCGTAGCCCAGCGCATCAATGCCCAGCTTGGCGCTGCTCGGATCCAGGATACGAATGACGATTTTTTCGCCATACATGGTTGGCAAGGTGCTGACCCGAAAATCGATGACGCGGTCCGGGCCGATCTTGAGCTTCATCTTGCCGTCTTGCGGTACGCGCTTCTCGGAGATATCCAGCTTGGAAATAACTTTGATGCGAGCCGCCAGCTTCTCTTTGATGGCCACCGGCGGCGACGCGATTTCGCGCAATTCGCCGTCCACCCGGAAACGCACGCGGTAGGTATGTTCGAACGGCTCGAAATGCAGGTCGGAAGCCCGCATGCTGAAGGCGTCGAGCAGCATTTTCTGCAGGAATTTAACGACCGGCGCGTCTTCCACCTCGGAAACGCTGGTATCGCTATCCTCGGTCGATGCGTCGGTGCTGGCTTCATCAAACTCAAAGTCATCACCGATGATGCTTTCCATGGCCTCGGAGGCCGTGGTATTGGATGCCTCCACCAGTTTCGAAAGCTTGTCGTATTCGGCGATGACCCAATCCACCCCCATCTGGGTGGAGAACTTGATTTTTTCCGCAGCCTCCTGGTCGGAAGGGTCGGCTGTGGCGACTATCAAGCGGTTGTTGCGCTTGCTGAGCACAACAATGCGGTAGGTCGCACAAATCTTGTTGTCTAGCAACCCCTTGGGCAAGCGCTGTACGTCGATAGCTTCCAGGTCCAGCAGGGGGGCGGCAAATGCCGTGGACATGGTGTGGGCCAAGTCGAACGCGGATACCGCGCCGGACCCCGTCAGTTCGGCGATAAAACTGGTGCGGCCGGTTTGGGCCTTGCGAAAAATGTCTTCTGCGGCCTTTTGACCTAATTTACCGGCTATCACCAAGGCACGCCCCAAGCCGGGCAAGGCCATGGTAGGCGGGGGGTTGATAGCGGTGTCGACAGCGGCCATGGTTCTCGGGGATTAGCTCAAATGGGTATCATCGCCCATAGATTCGCGGGTGTAAATCGAAAACACCCGCAGGGCCCGGGCGGCGTTGGAACTATGCGAAGAAACGCACACTTACGATAAAAAAGGCTTGGTCGGGGTGAGAGGATTCGAACCTCCGGCCTCTACGTCCCGAACGTAGCGCTCTACCAGGCTAAGCTACACCCCGCCGTCGCGCAGCTCATCAGGATCGCCTCTCCAGCAATTGGGAGGCCAGCTGCGTCAAGGCATTACTGTAAATGTTTTGCGGCAATATCTGCAAGGCATTCAGCGCCCGCTGCGCCTCCACGGCTGCGGCGTCCCGGGTGGCCCGCAACGCTCCCGTGTGCTGCACGATCTCAATGATCTGCGCCATCTGGTCGGTACCGCCTGTTTCAATCGCCTGCCGGATGGTGGCCCGCTCCGCCTCGCTGCCGCGCTGCATCGCAATGATGAGCGGAAGTGTTGCCTTGCCCTCCCGCAAGTCATCGCCCAGGTTTTTACCCATTTCCGACACATCCCCGTCGTAATCGAGCACATCGTCGATCACCTGGAACGCCGTACCCAACGCCTGCCCATAATCGGCGCAGCTTTGCTCGATGGCAGGCGGCGACTGCGCCAGCAGGGCCGCCAGGCGGGCGCTGGCCTCGAACAGCTTGGCCGTTTTGGAACGAATCACGCGCAGGTAGCCGTCCTCGGAGAGCGCCGCGTCATGCATATTCATGAGCTGCAGCACCTCCCCTTCGGCGATCACGTTGGTGGCTTCCGCCAGCGTTTGCATGACGCGCATATCCCCTGCCTCCACCATCATCTGAAAGGCACGGGAATACAGGAAATCGCCAACCAGTACGCTTGCGGGATTGCCGAATGCCTCATTGGCGGTCGCCCGGCCGCGGCGCAAGGTGGATTCGTCCACCACATCGTCATGCAGCAGGGTCGCCGTGTGAATGAACTCAACGACAGCCGCGAGGTTATAGCGCTGCTCGCCGCGGTACCCCAGCGCGCCGCACATCAGCAGCAACAGGGCCGGACGCAGCCTTTTGCCGCCTGCCGCCACGATATAGCCGGAAACCTGGCTGACCAGCGGCACTTCGGACTTCAGGCGGCGCTCAATCACTGCGTCCATCCCGCGCATGTCATCGGCAATCAGGGCAAGGGCTGCGGCGGTGCTTGAAGAATTGGCAGACAAGAGGCGGTCCAGACGTTAAGTGTGGGCAGATTATAGGAAGCCGTCCCGCCGGTACCGCTCCGATGGGCTCGGGAAACAGCCCCGGAAAAGCCCCAAAACCGCGCTTCTGGCCATTTTTAGCATGCCGTGCTAGAATGCTGGGCTCTGCGGAAATCCGTCTGCAGAACTCAAATTACGAGGTCTTACATGTACGCGGTCATAAAAACCGGTGGCAAACAATACAAGGTTGCTACTGGAGAAAAAATTAAAGTAGAACAGATTGCTGCGGACGTAGGCCAAGAGATCGTTATTGACCAGGTATTGGCTGTCGGCACCGGCAGCACAATCACGGTTGGTACGCCCTTGGTGTCCGGCGCCACTGTTACAGTCACTGTCCTTTCGCAAGGTAGGCACGACAAGGTTCGCATTTTCAAAATGCGCCGTCGCAAGCATTACCAAAAGCGCCAGGGCCACCGGCAAAACTACACGGAACTGCAAATCGGCGCTATCGCCGGTTAAGCAGAGACGTACCAGGAGTAACGAAAAATGGCACAGAAAAAAGGCGGCGGCTCTACGCGAAACGGGCGCGATTCGCAGCCCAAAATGCTTGGCGTCAAGAAATTTGGCGGCGAAGTCATCAACGCAGGCAGTATCATCGTGCGCCAGCGCGGCACCAAGTTCCATCCAGGCGTCAATGTCGGCATCGGCAAAGACCACACGCTGTTTGCGCTGGTTGACGGCTCGGTCTCGTTTTCCGTCAAGGGTGCGCTGAACAAGCACACCGTGAATGTGACCCCGGCGTAAGCTGATCACTTCGATAAGTCACTTCGACTGAAACGAAGCCCCGACCTGTCGGGGCTTTTTTGTTTGTAAACTTGATCTCCGGCTACTATCGCCCCCCTGTTTTAACCGCAGCACTCCATCATGAAATTCGTTGACGAAGCCTTTATTGACATTGCCGCAGGCGATGGCGGGAGTGGCTGCGTCTCCTTCAGCCATGAAAAGTACAAAGAGTTCGGGGGCCCCAACGGCGGCGACGGCGGGCGCGGCGGCCATGTATACGCGGTCGCGGACATCAACCTGAACACCTTGGTGGATTTCCGCTTTTCGCGCCGCCACGATGCCCGCAACGGCCAGCACGGTATGGGCTCGGATATGTTTGGCGCCAAGGGCGACGACGTCATTCTCAAGATGCCGGTAGGCACCATCCTGACCGATGCCGAGACCGGCGAAGTCCTTTTTGAACTGCTGGTGCCTGGCGAGCAGGTCCTGATCGCCAAGGGTGGCGACGGCGGCTTCGGCAACCTGCGCTTCAAAAGCTCGACCAACCGCGCACCCCGCAGCAAGACACCGGGTTGGCCCGGCGAGCGCAAAAGCCTGAAGCTTGAGCTCAAGGTGCTGGCCGACGTCGGCCTGCTGGGCATGCCCAATGCCGGCAAATCCACCTTCATCTCGGCGGTGTCCAACGCCCGCCCCCGCATTGCCGACTATCCTTTCACCACGCTGCACCCCAATCTGGGCGTAGTGCGCGTGGGGCCCGAGCAAAGTTTTGTGGTCGCCGACCTGCCCGGCCTGATCGAAGGCGCATCCGAAGGCGCGGGCCTGGGCCATCTTTTTCTGCGCCACCTGCAGCGCACCCGCTTGCTGCTGCACGTCGTCGACCTGGCGCCTTTTGACGAAGGCGTGGACCCGGTGGCGCAAGCCAAGGCCATCGTGGGCGAGCTCAAGAAATACGATGAAGCGCTGTATGAAAAGCCGCGCTGGCTGGTTCTGAACAAGCTCGACATGGTGGACAGCGACAAGCGCGCGGCCATCGTCAAGGATTTCGTCAAGCGTTTCAAGTTCAAGGGCCCGGTGTTCGAGATTTCGGCGCTGACGCGCGAAGGCTGCGAACACCTGATCAAGACCATCTACCAGCACGTCAAGCAGGTCCAGAAAAGCGAGCAACCGGTGGAAGAAGTCGACCCGCGCTTTGCCCCGTTGCCGCCTGAACCGCCGGAAGCATCCTGACCCTTCGCTCCCGTACGCAGGCAGGTGCAGGGCTGCATTTGCTTTCTTCAATCAATAACAGCTGCTGACGCCCGTACGATTGGGCGATAGCCTGAAAATACTCAACATGCAAGACAAACCAGGCTCCACCATCCTGCGCAACGCCAGACGCATCGTGGTCAAGGTGGGCTCCAGCCTGGTGACCAACGAGGGCCGCGGACTCGATGCCGTCGCCATCGGCCAGTGGTGCGAACAGCTGGCCGCGCTCGTCAAGGACGGGCGCGAAGTGATCATGGTGAGCAGTGGCGCCATCGCCGAGGGCATGAAGCGCCTGAACTGGACCACCCGCCCGAAAGCCATCCATGAGCTGCAGGCCGCCGCGGCGGTAGGCCAGATGGGCCTGGTCCAGGTCTATGAAACCAAACTGCGCGAAAACGGCATCGGCAGCGCGCAAGTCCTGCTCACACACGCCGACCTGGCCGACCGGGAGCGCTACATCAACGCGCGCTCCACCTTGCTGGCCCTGCTGCAACTGGGCGTCGTTCCCGTTATCAATGAAAACGACACGGTCGTCAACGATGAAATCAAGTTCGGCGACAACGACACGCTGGGCGCGCTGGTGGCCAACCTTGTCGAGGCCGACGCGCTCGTGATCCTCACCGACCAAAGAGGCCTCTACACTGCCGACCCGCGCAAGGATCCGGCAGCGCAGTTCGTGCACGAAGCCAAAGCCGGCGACCCGGCGCTGGAAGCGATGGCGGGAGGCGCGGGCTCCAGCATCGGCAAGGGCGGCATGATCACCAAGATTCTGGCCGCCAAGCGCGCCGCGGGCTCGGGCGCCTCGACGGTGATCGCCTGGGGGCGCGAGCCGCAGGCGCTGATCCGGCTGACGCAGGGCGAACCCATAGGCACGCTGCTGGTGGCGCAGACGCAGAAAATGCAGGCGCGCAAACAATGGATGGCGGATCACCTGCAAATGCGCGGCTCGGTCACCGTCGACGCAGGCGCCGTGGTCAAGGTGCAGGGTGAAGGCAAAAGCCTGTTGCCCATCGGCATGACGGCAGTTCAGGGCGATTTTTCGCGTGGCGACGTGATCGCCGTCCGAAGCCCCGAGGGCGTGGAGATCGCGCGCGGCCTGGCCAATTACTCCAGCTCCGAAGCCCGGCTGATCTGCCGCAAGGCGTCTTCGGAGTTTGAAAAGTTGCTTGGCTACACGGGTGAACCCGAAATGGTCCACCGCACCAACCTCGTCCTGACCCGCTAGGCGAAGCCCGGCATCAGCAAGGTCAGTCGGCCATCCTGAAATTCGGGTTCTTCAGGCGCGAGACCAACACATGCACCGAAGGCGCCGATGCGGCGCTGTCACACGCGCCGGCCCTGGCAAACCGCAGCGCGTGCTTGGACGGCACGGGCCCAAACATGGACTGCCACTCCGGGTTGGCCACCATGTTCCATTTGCCGTCGGGGGAATACCGGCCGTAGGTCTTGAACTCCCCGGTGGAACAGCGAATCCCCTCGTACATCACGTTGCGGGCGCCACTGGCGCTGCTGGCCACAATCACATAACGAACAAGGCTGTCGCTGTCGGTGATGCTGATGGAAGCGGGATCGATGCCGTAAGCCAGCGAAGAGTTAGGCGACACCTCCAGCGGGATCAGTTTTTTGACATCGAAGGCCGGCGGCGGGGGAACCGGCGACTCCTTCCAGTCGACAGGATCCTCGAGGGCATAGACCTGGGCCGTTGCCGGGCCGGAGGCGCCGATCGCCATCAGGACGAGGGAGGCCAAAAAAGCCGATTTGAGTTTCATGGTTTCTGGGTGCTGGGATCCGCACCCAGGCTGGTTTGCGGATCAGGTTCAAAGGTGGCGCCGGGCGGCAATTCAAAAGAAGCGCCGGGGCGGGTAATCTGGGCATGGAAAGGCTCAACTGCGGGGTGAAAGCCACCCTCGCCCGGCGGGCCCGAATGGTCGCGCTGGTGCAGGCCGCCGCGCAAATAGCGGTTGCGATGGTCGGGACGCGGCTCCACGCGGTTGTCCACGCGGGGAACAAACCGGGAGAGTTCGGTCAGCGCCATTTCATAGACACCGCGCTTGAACTCGACCACCACGTCCAGCGGCACCCAGTAGTCGTTCCAACGCCAGGCATCGAACTCGGGATGGTCTGTTGCGCGCAGGTTCAAGTCCCAGTCGTGGCCGACCAGTTGAAGGAGAAACCAGATTTGTTTCTGGCCTTTGTAATGTCCGCGCGCATCGCGGCGGATGAACCGGTCAGGCACCTCATAGCGCAACCAGTCTCGGGTTCGGGCCAGCACATTCACATGCTGTGGCAACAGCCCCACTTCTTCATGCAACTCGCGGTACATGGCCTGCTCGGGATTTTCGCCCCGGTCAATGCCACCCTGCGGAAATTGCCACGAGTGGGTACGGATACGTTTGCCCCAAAATACCTGACTTCTCTGGTTGAGCAAGATGATGCCGACGTTGGGCCGAAAGCCGTCCCGGTCAAGCATAATCAAACCTCAATTTTTTAAACTGAGTCCATTATGCACAGCGAAGGCCCCAGCGCCAAGCGCACAGCGGGCTGCAGCACCTTTCCCCCCATTTCCAACCCCGGAATCCCCGAAAACCGCCCATGAAAGCCTCCCAGTTCTTCATTTCCACCCTCAAGGAAGCCCCCGCCGACGCCGAAGTCGTCAGCCACCAGCTCATGATGCGGGCCGGCATGATCAAGAAACTGGGCGCCGGCGTTTACAACTACATGCCCATGGGCCTGCGCGTGATCCGCAAGGTCGAGGCCATCGTGCGCGAGGAAATGAACCGGGCCGGCGCCGTGGAGATGACCATGCCGGTGATCCAGCCGGCCGAGCTCTGGCAGGAAACCGGCCGCTTTGAAAAAATGGGGCCCGAACTGCTGCGCATCAAGGACCGCCACGGCCGCGATTTCGTGGTCCAGCCGACCAGCGAAGAAGTCGTCACCGACGTGATGCGCCAGGACATCAAGAGCTACAAGCAGCTGCCGAAAAACCTGTACCAGATCCAGACCAAGTTCCGCGACGAACGCCGGCCGCGCTTCGGCCTGATGCGCGGGCGCGAGTTCATCATGAAGGACGCCTACAGCTTCGACCGCGACCAGGCCGGCGCCAAGGCCAGCTACCAGATCATGGCAGCCGCCTACCGCAAGATTTTTGACCGCTTCGGCCTGACCTACCGCGCGGTCGCCGCCGACAGCGGCGCCATAGGCGGTGACCTGAGCGAAGAGTTCCAGGTGATCGCCGCGACCGGCGAAGACGCCATCGTCTACTGCCCCGGCAGCGACTACGCCGCCAACATGGAAAAAGCCGAAGCGCTGCCGCCCCAAGGCGCGCGCAAAGCCGCATCGCAGGCCATGGCCAAAACGGCGACGCCCGGCAAATCCACCTGCGCCGACGTGGCCGAGCTGCTGGGCATCCCGCTGCAAACCACCGTCAAGTCGCTGGTGCTGGCCACCGACACGCTCGATGAGGCGGGCAAGCCCGTCAAGTCGCAGGTCTGGCTGCTGCTGCTGCGCGGCGACCACGACATGAACGAAGTCAAGGTCGGCAAGGTGCCTGGCCTGGCGGACTTCCGCTTCGCCACCCTGGCCGAGATTGAAGACCATTTCGGCTGCAAGCCGGGTTACCTCGGCCCGCTGAACCTGAAAAAGCCCGTCAAGCTGATCGCCGACCGCGAAGTCGCCGCACTGGCCGACTGGGTCTGCGGCGCCAACGAAGCGGACTTTCACATGACCGGCGTCAACTGGGGCCGCGACCTGCCCGAGCCCGAACTGGTGGCCGACATCCGCAACGTGGTGGCGGGCGACCCGTCGCCCGACGGCAAGGGCGCGCTGGTGATCGAGCGCGGCATCGAGGTCGGCCATGTGTTCTACCTCGGCACCAAATACAGCCGCGCCATGAACGCCACCTTCCTGGGTGAAAACGGCAAGCCGCAGTTCATGGAAATGGGCTGCTACGGCATCGGCATCACGCGCCTGCCGGCCGCAGCCATTGAACAGAACCATGACGAGCGCGGCATCATCTGGCCAGACGCCATTGCCCCCTTCACCGTGGTGCTGTGCCCCATCAGCCCCGACCGCTTCCCCGAAGTCGAAGCCGCCGCCAGCAAACTCTACGCGGAACTGCTCGCGGCCGGCGTGGACGTGATCCTGGACGACCGGGGCGAACGTCCTGGCGCCATGTTCGCCGACTGGGAGCTGATTGGCGTGCCGCACCGCGTCACCATCGGCGACCGCGGCCTGAAAGAGGGACAGCTCGAATACCAGCATCGCCGCGATGCGGCCTCCAGCAAGATCGATGCGGCCGGTGCTTTCGATTTCCTCAAGGGAAAGCTGGCGCTTTGACGCCTTCATGGTTCCCGTGCGCTCATTGACCCTGTCCGCATCCGGCGCCGCCCAGGCAAAGGCGGAAGGGCTTTCCCGCCGAACCTGCCTGCAGGCATTGCCCATTGCCCTCAGCCCATTGCTGCTCGCGGAGCGGGCGCATGCCGGCGCACAGGTTGAAGAACCGCTGATTGACTCGGTGCGTACCGCGTTGAGTTCGGCCATCGCCAACCAGGCGCCTCCCGTGCCCGAGTTCAAGGATACGGAGAGCCGCCTCGCCTACCTGCGCTGGCTGGGCACGATGAGCGACCGGCTCAAAAAGAAAAAACCCGAGTGGCAGATCCGCAAGGAATTCCTGCAAACCGTCTGGTACGAAAGCAAGCGCGCCGGGCTGGATACGACACTGGTGCTGGGCCTGATCCAGGTCGAAAGCAATTTCCGCAAGTTCGCGGTCAGCAACGTGGGCGCGCGCGGCTACATGCAGGTCATGCCCTTCTGGACGCGCGTGATCGGAGACGGCGACCCGGCCAAGCTGTTTCACATGCAGACAAACCTGCGCTTTGGCTGCGTGATCCTTCGCCACTACCTGGACAGGGAGCGCGGCGACCTCTTTATGGGCCTGGGGCGCTACAACGGTTCACGCGGCAAATCGCCTTACCCCGACGCTGTATTGGGGGCGAGCAAGAACTGGGTGTTTACGGCCTGAGACGGCCAAAGCGGCAGCTCAGCAGGTCGCGCCGGCAAAGCCCCGCTCTTCGGCAAACCAGGCCAGCACCGGCACCGTGCCCGGCAAGACGGGCTGCACACTGACCGGCAAGGATTGCCAGGCATGCGACTGGCCTTCATGCATTTGCAGCTCGCCGGCCCACTCAAACACCTTGCAAAAATTCAGGCGCACCAGCGCATGCGGGTAGTCGACCATTTCGACCTTCCAGGGATGGACCGTGCCTATGGTGACGCCGATTTCTTCCTGCAGCTCGCGGCGCAGTGCGGCTTCGACGCTTTCGCCCTGCTCCAGCTTGCCGCCGGGGAACTCCCAATAACCTTCGTAGACTTTGCCAGGCGGGCGCGAGGTCAGCAGGAAATCGCCATCAGGCCGGATCAGCACGCCGACCGCAACGTCGACCACCTTGCGGTCCGCACCGCCCTCGCGCGGCCGTTCTCCGTCGGCGACCAGCACGCTCATGTCGAACTGTCGGGAGCCTGGTCGGACGGCGCTACAGCGGAAGCGCCCGGGCGCTCATAGGCCGCAATGGCGGGCGCCACCACAGGCCGGCTGGCGCTGTCGCGGCCGGCATAGTCACGCGCGAACTGGTAGGCGACACGGCCGCTGCGCGAACCGCGTTCCAGCGCCCAGACCAGGGAGGCCGGTTTCGCCGCCGCGATGGCATCCCGGCCCACACCGAAGGACGACAGCCACTGAGCGACGATGGTCAGGTATTCGTCCTGGGTGAAGGGGTAGAAGCTGACCCAGAGGCCGAAGCGTTCGGACAGCGAAATTTTTTCCTCGACCACTTCACCGGGATGCACCTCACCGTCATCGCCGCGGGTATAGGTGAGGTTTTCCGTCATGTATTCGGGCAACAGGTGGCGCCGGTTGCTGGTCGCATAGATCAGCACATTGGGCGTGGCGGCCGCGACGGAACCATCCAGGATGGACTTGAGCGCCTTGTAGCCGGGTTCGCCCTCCTCAAAACTCAAATCATCGCAAAACACGATAAATTTTTCGGGCAGGCCGGCGACCACGTCGACGATGTCCGGCAAATCGGTCAGGTCAGCCTTGTCGACTTCAATCAGGCGCAGGCCGCGTGAGGCATATTCATTGAGGCAGGCTTTGATCAGCGAGGACTTGCCGGTGCCGCGTGCGCCGGTCAGCAGCACGTTGTTGGCGGGTTTGCCCAGCACGAACTGCTCGGTGTTGCGCTTGATCTTTTCCTTCTGGTCCTCGATCTCCTTGAGGTCGCCCAGGCTCATGTTGCCGATGTGCCGGACCGGCTCCAGTGAACCATGGCCCGAACTGCGCTTGCGGTAGCGGTAAGCGACCGAGGCGCTCCAGTCCGGCGCGGTCAAGGGCTGCGGCAGCACGGATTCGATCCGCGCCATCAAGGACTCGACGCGGGTGATCAGGCGTTCAAACTGCTCGTTCATTGGGTTGTTCTGGATTAACTGCGGTAGTCGGCGTTGATCTTGACGTAGTCGTAGGAGAAATCGCAGGTCCAGACGGTGTCGGCGGCCGCGCCGCGGCCCAGCACCACGCGCACCGTGATCTCGCTTTGTTTCATCACGCGCTGGCCATCGGCCTCGACGTAACCGGGATGCCGGCCGCCGTTCTTGGCCACCAGCACCTCGTCGAGGTACAGATCGATTTTTGTCTGGTCCAGGTCGTCGATGCCGGCATAACCGACGGCGGCGAGGATGCGGCCGAGATTCGGGTCGCTGGCGAAGAAAGCGGTTTTCACCAGCGGCGAATGGGCGATGGCGTAGGCCACCTTGCGGCATTCCTCGCCGGTCTTTCCGCCTTCAATCTGGATGGTCATGAATTTGGTCGCGCCTTCGCCGTCGCGCACGATGGCCTGCGCCAGCTGCCGGGCGATGTCCAGCATGGCGGCGCGCAAGGCCTGGCCGTCGGCGCTGTCCAGCGAGGTCACGGGTGCGTGGGCGGCCTTGTTGGTGGCCACCACCACGAAGGAGTCGTTGGTCGAGGTGTCGCCGTCCACCGTCACGCGGTTGAACGATCCCTCCGCCAGCTCGCGGGCCAGTTGCGCCATCAGCGGCTGGGCCACGCAGGCATCGGTCGCCATAAAGCCCAGCATGGTGGCCATATTGGGCCGTATCATGCCGGCGCCCTTGCTGATGCCGGTGATGGTGACGTCTGTACCCGAAAGCTTGATGCGTTTGGAAAATGCTTTGGCCACCGTGTCGGTGGTCATGATGGCTTCGGCCGCAGCGCCCCAGTTATCTTCTTTCGCGGCAGCCAACGCGGCCGGCAGGCCCGCCGCGATGCGGTCGTTGGGCAGGGGCTCCATGATGACGCCGGTGGAAAACGGCAGGACTTGCTCGGGGGCAAGATCCAGCAACCGGGCCAGTGCGATGCAAGTGGCGTGCGCGCGGCTCAGGCCATCGTCGCCAGTCCCGGCATTGGCATTGCCGGTGTTGATGACCATGGCGCGTATGCCGGCCGTCTGCCCACCGTTTCTGGCGAGGTGCTCGCGGCAGATTTGCACCGGCGCGGCGCAAAAGCGGTTTTGCGTGAAGACAGCGCCAACGGACGCTCCTTCATCAAGCAACAGCACGGAAAGGTCTTTGCGATTCGCTTTGCGTATGCCCGCCTCGGTGATGCCCCAGCGCACGCCGCGCACAGGGTGAAGGTCCGCGGCGGGCGTGGCAACCAGATTGACGGGCATGTATTGACTCCGGAAAACCAGTGTGGAGGGATAGGCGTTCGACTCGGGCCGCGCTCAGTTGAGCAGGCCGTGGCAGTTCTTGTATTTTTTGCCCGAACCGCAAGGGCACGGGTCGTTGCGGCCCACGCGGGGCACATCGCCGACCGGCACGGCCGGTGCGCGGCGCTGCGACTCCTCGTCCACCGTCGTTTCCACTTCGCCGGTTTCAGTGGGCGCGGTGTAGGTGACGTTGGCGATGTTTTCGGCGCGGTTTTCCATCTCTTCGGCGGCCTGCTCCAGCTGCTCGCCGGACTGGACCTTGACCGTCATCAGGACCTTGGTGACTTCGTTTTTCACGCTGTCGAGCAACTGGCCGAAGAGCTCAAACGCTTCGCGCTTGTATTCCTGCTTGGGTTGCTTTTGCGCGTAGCCGCGCAGGTGTATGCCCTGGCGCAGGTAGTCGAGGGCGCTCAGGTGTTCGCGCCAGTGGCTGTCTATGCTTTGCAGCAGGACCACGCGCTCGAACTGCGTGAAGTTTTCTTCGCCGATTTTCTCGACCTTGTCGGCAAAGGCGGCGTTGGCGGCCGCTATGACCTTCTCGACCACTTCTTCGTCGGTGATGGCGGTGGCAGCTTCGAGTTCCTGGCGCAGGGGCAATTCGATCTGCCATTCGTCGCGCAGCACGTTCTCGAGGCCGGGAACGTCCCACTGCTCTTCCACGCTTTCCACCGGCACATACTGGCGCGCGAGGTCTGTGAAGCAGCCTTCGCGCAGCGAGGCAATTTGTGCCTGCAGACTGGCGGCGTCCATGATGTCGTTGCGCTGCTGGTAGATCACCTTGCGCTGGTCGTTGGCCACGTCGTCGTATTCAAGCAATTGCTTGCGCACGTCGAAGTTGCGTGCTTCGACCTTGCGCTGGGCCGATTCGATGCTGCGGGTGACGATGCCCGCCTCGATCGCCTCGCCGTCGGGCATCTTGAGCCGCTCCATGATGGCCTTGACGCGGTCGCCCGCGAAGATCCGCATCAGCGGGTCGTCCAGGCTCAGGTAAAAGCGCGAAGAGCCAGGGTCGCCCTGGCGACCGGAGCGGCCGCGCAACTGGTTGTCGATGCGGCGCGATTCATGGCGTTCGGTCGCGATGATGCGCAGACCGCCCAGCGAGGTGACCTGTTCGTGCTCGTCCTTCCACGCGGCGCGCAGGCGGGCGATTTCCGTCTCTTTGGCGGCGGCGTCCAGCGCCTCGTCCGCTTCAACGGCTTCGATCAGTTTTTCAACGTTGCCGCCCAGCACAATATCGGTGCCGCGGCCCGCCATGTTGGTGGCGATGGTGATCATCTTCGGCCGGCCAGCCTGCGCGATGATGTCGGCTTCGCGGGCATGCTGCTTGGCGTTGAGCACCTGGTGCGGCAGGTTTTCCTTGGTCAGCAGGTCGTCGATGATTTCAGAGTTCTCAATCGAGGACGTGCCGACCAGCACGGGCTGGCCGCGCTCATAGCACTCGCGAATGTCCTTGATGGCGGCTTCGTATTTCTCGCGCGTGGTTTTGTAGACGCGATCGAGCTGGTCGTCGCGGCGGCTCACGCGATTGGGCGGGATCACCGTGGTTTCCAGGCCGTAGATTTCCTGGAATTCGTAGGCTTCGGTGTCGGCGGTGCCGGTCATGCCGGCCAGCTTGGCGTAAAGGCGGAAATAGTTCTGGAAGGTAATGGAGGCCAGGGTCTGGTTTTCGGCCTGGATCTGCACGCCCTCCTTGGCTTCGACGGCCTGGTGCAGGCCGTCGCTCCAGCGGCGGCCCGACATCAGGCGGCCGGTGAACTCGTCGACGATCACGACCTCACCGTCCTGCACCACGTAGTGCTGGTCGCGGTGGTAGAGCTGGTTGGCACGCAGGGCCGCATACAGGTGGTGCATCAGCGAGATGTTGGCCGGGTCGTACAGCGTGGCGCCTTCGGGGATCAGTCCCAGGTTGAACAGCAGACGCTCGGCGCTCTCATGGCCTTGTTCGGTCAGGGTCACCTGGTGGCTTTTCTCGTCGACGGTGAAATCGCCGGGCTTGGTCACGCCCTCGCCGGTGCGCGGGTCGGCTTCGCCTTCCTGGCGTGTCAGCAAGGGCACGACCTTGTTCATCGCCAGGTACATCTCGGTGTGGTCTTCGGCCTGGCCGCTGATGATGAGCGGCGTGCGCGCCTCGTCGATCAGGATGGAGTCGACCTCGTCGACGATGGCGTAGTTCAGGCCGCGCTGCACGCGGTCCGTCACTTCATAGACCATGTTGTCGCGCAGGTAGTCGAAGCCGTATTCGTTGTTGGTGCCGTAGGTGATGTCCGAGCCGTAGGCCGCCTGCTTTTCCTCGCGCGACATGTTGGGCAGGTTGATGCCCACCGACAGGCCCAGGAAGTTATAGAGCTTGCCCATCCAGCGCGCATCACGGCTGGCCAGGTAATCATTGACCGTCACCACATGCACACCCTTGCCGGTCAATGCATTGAGGTAAACCGGCAGCGTGGCGGTCAGGGTCTTGCCCTCGCCGGTGCGCATTTCGGAAATCTTGCCGTTGTGCAGCGACATGCCGCCCAGCATCTGGACGTCGAAGTGGCGCATCTTCATGACACGCTTGCTGCCCTCCCGCACCACCGCGAAGGCTTCGGGAAGAATGGCATCGAGCTCCTCGCCCGCGGCTATCCGGCTTTTGAACTCCTGGGTTTTGGCCCGCAACTGGTCGTCGTCAAGCTTTTCGTACTGGGTCTCCAGCGCATTGATGCGTTCTACGGTTTTGCGGTAGGTTTTGAGCAGCCTGTCATTGCGGCTGCCGAAAATTTTGGTCAGGATGTTGGAAGCCATAAATGCGAGGCCGCCTTGACCGCTCCCCATGAGCTGGCAATGCGGCCGAAATCCCTTATTGAGTACGGAACCTAGGTGTGGGCGCCATCAGTGAGTTCAACTGGGCCCAAACCTCTGATTTTAACTCTGCCGGGAGCGTCGCACAGGCTACCGCCCTAAATCCAGGGCGATTGGCAATAGGCCGCATAGGCATGCGCGGCAGGCGAAGCCCGCCTAATGAGGGCGCGGTAGCTGCTGAAGCTGTGCGGGTACGGGTGCAGGCGCGGGCGCGGCAGGCCGCGCAGCAGCTGATGCCACCATCGGTGCGGGCAGTTTCTGCCCTGCAGTCAGGAATTTCTGCGGGTCCTGGAACACGCCCTGAACCAGCACCTCGAAATGCAGGTGCGGGCCGGTGGAGCGGCCGGTGGTGCCGACCTCGGCGATCTTCTGGCCTCGCTTGACCAGGTCGCCCTTTTTGACCAATACCCGCGATGCATGGGCATAGCGCGTGACAAGTTCGTTGCCGTGGTCGACCTCGACCATGTTGCCGTAGGCAGGGTGGTACTCCTGCGTCACGACTACGCCGCCCGCCGCGGCCAGGATGGCCGTGCCCGGTTCGGACGGGAAATCGAGCCCGGTGTGTAACGCCGAGCGCCCGTTCATCGGGTCGATGCGCCAGCCGAAGGGAGAGCCGAGGTTGCCGCCGGCCACGGGTTCCTGGGTGGGAACCATCATTTTCTTGATCTTCTGGTCAAAGAGCCGCGACTCCATCACAGTCATCAGGTCGACACGCTGGTCGGTGAGCTTGTCCAGCTCCGCCAGCGTGGCCTGCAGCTCCTCCATGGTGAGCGAGGGGCCCGCCACCAGCGCGCCGCCGCGGCCGGGCTGGACCTTGATGTCATTGGGGTTGACGCCTGCCAGGCCCGACACACGCTCACCGAGCGCTTCGAGCTGCATCATCTTGGCCTGCATTTCGCCGACACGCTTGGCCATCACGTCGAGGTTTTCCCGCATGAAGCGGTCGCGCTGGTCGAATTCGTCCTTGACCATGAGCTTGACCAGCGAGCCGACGACGGGCCAGCCTTCGCGCGCGCCCTTGAGGAACACCCAGTGGTAGAGGCCGGCGGCCACAAGCATCAGCGCCAGCGCGGCGACAAAGCCCGCCAGCACCAGTTTTGTGCCGCTTAAATAGATGGCCCGGCTTTTCGCCAGCCACGCATCCGTGATAATCAAATGCACTTGTCTACCTCTTTAAAAGCTTCTGCTCCCTGAGCCGCTCTCCGTCCACCATGACTTCCGACCGGCGCCTTCCGCAGGCGCTCTCCGTTTACCAAGCCGCCGGGAATTCCCCCTCCCTGGCGCGGTTGACCGAACTCGTCCGGGAGTCCAGCGACAGGCTCAAGGCCATTGAGTCGCTACTGCCCGAGGCCCTCCGCCCCGCTGTCCAAGCCGGGCCGATAGACGGCGAGACCTGGTGCCTGCTGGTCAGCGGCAACGCGGCCGCAGCGAAAATCCGGCAACTACTCCCCTTGATCCAGGCCCGCCTTATAGGCAAAGGTTGGAAGGTTACCTCAATTCGACTCAAGATCCTAATAAGCAGAAAGTAGTAGCCATTCTCTTCATTAACGGCGCTATGGCATGGAAGCTAAAGCCCCGCCTGATGGCTCGCTACAAAATTGCTAGCGATAGTACCCATGTTGCATGGGGAAGGCAAGGCCGGGGGGAAATGGTGCCGCTTGTCGGAATCGAACTGACGACCTACCGCTTACAAGGCGGTTGCTCTACCAACTGAGCTAAAGCGGCACGGGGGTATTTTACTTGACGCGTTTCAGCGACGGCCGCGCGCGCGGCGGCTTGGGAGGCTCCGGCGGGGTCTCGGGGCCACCGTCTCCGGCATCGGGCGTGCTTTCGGGCACCAATTGCATGATTTTGGCGTCGGGTCCGTCCGCCGCGCTGTGCGGCGCCGGAGCCGACGATGGGGCGGCGGCCGGTGCCGCCAAACCGGCATCGCTTCCCGACTCGGCACTGGAGACCGGGCCCGCGGCGGAAGGCGCCACCATGGGAAACGCCATGCCCTGCCCGTTTTCACGGGCATAGATGGCGATCACATGGCTGATAGGCACCATGATTTCCCGGGCGCTGCCGGCGAAACGCGCCTTGAATTCGATGAAATCATTGCCCAGCTTGAGCGACGAAGTCGCGTCGAAGCTGATGTTGAGCACGATCTCATTGTTCTTCACGTATTCGCGCGGCACCTGCACGCTGTCATCCACCGACACGGCCACATAGGGCGTGAAGCCGTTGTCGGTGCACCAGTCGTACAGGGCGCGTATCAGGTACGGGCGCGTTGACGTGGAGTCCAGGGCGTTCATGAATTCAGCCAAACTGCTTGTCCGTGAAATCAGGGTCGGGCTTTATTTACGCATGACCTTTTCGGAAGGCGTCAGCGCTTCGATGTAGGCCGGGCGCGAAAAGATGCGTTCCGCGTACTTGAGCAGCGGCGCGGCATTCTTCGACAGGTCGATGTCGTAGTAATCCAGGCGCCACAGCAAGGGGGCGATCGCCACGTCCAGCATGGAGAAGTTGTCGCCCAGCATGAACTTGTTCTTCAGGAAGATGGGCGCGAGCTGCGTCAGGCGGTCGCGGATGTGCGAACGGGCTTTTTCGAGCGCCTTTTCGTTGCCTTTGGACGCGCGTGATTCCAGCGTGCTGACGTGGACGAACAGCTCTTTTTCGAAGTTGAGCAAAAAGAGGCGCACGCGCGCGCGGTCGACCGGGTCGCCGGGCATGAGTTGCGGGTGCGGGAAGCGCTCGTCGATGTACTCGTTGATGATATTCGACTCGTACAGGATCAGGTCGCGCTCGACCAGGATAGGCACCTGGCCGTAGGGATTCATCACGTTGATGTCTTCGGGCTTGTTGTACAGGTCGACGTCGCGGATTTCGAAGTCCATGCCTTTTTCAAACAGCACAAAACGGCAGCGGTGCGAGAAGGGGCAGGTTGTGCCTGAATAAAGGACCATCATGGTGCGGAACTCCTAAATGCAAAGGAGTGGATACATATAAAAGCATCCACTCCAGAAGGTGCCGGGAACCGAATCCCGGCGAAAAAAATTACTTGACGTCTTTCCAGAACGCCGCATTCAGGCGCCAGGTGACGAAAGTCAGGCAGAGAAGGAACAGCAGCACCCAGACACCGACGCGAATGCGGATGTTCTGGGCCGGCTCGCCCATCCACTGCAGGTAACCCACAAGGTCGCCCATGGCCTGGTCGTACTGCAGCGGCGTCATCGTGCCGGGCGTGACCTGTTGCCAGCCTTTGAAGATCGCGACCTTATGGCCGTGCTCTTCTTTTTCCTCATACACGGGGGTGCGCACGCCCTGCAATTCCCAGAGCACGTGCGGCATGGCAACGCTGGGGAATGCCAGGTTGTTCCAGCCGGTGGCCTTGGTTTCGTCGCGGTAGTAGGTGCGCAGGTAGGTATACAGGTAGTCGGCACCGGTGCCGCCGTGGCCGGCGCGCGAACGCGCAATCACGGTGAGGTCGGGCGGATTGCCGCCGAACCAGTCCTTGGCCTGTTTCGGGTCGATCGCGGCCTTCATGGTGTCACCCACTTTTTCAGTGGTGAACAGCAGGTTGTCCTTGATTTCCTTGTCGGTCAGATTGATGTCTTTCAGGCGGTTGAAGCGCATGAAAGCGGCGGAATGGCAGTTGAGGCAATAGTTGACGAACAGCCTGGCGCCGTTTTGCAGGGAGCCCATGTCGTTGGTCCGGTCGGGCGCCTTGTCCCAGGCGATGCCGCCTTCCGAAGCTTGTGCACCAGCCACGAGGCCAAAGGCGGTAACCAACGCAAAAATAATTTTTTTCATCGTTTTTATCTCCAACTCTCAGTGACCGTGAAAAACAGGACGGTCCGGCGGTGTCTTGGGGGTGCCCACACGGCTCCACCACGGCATCAGGATAAAGAAGCCGAAGTAAAACAGCGTGCCGACCTGCGAGACGCGTTCGCCGATGGGCGACGGCGGCTGAACGCCGAGGTAGCCCAGCACCAGGAAGTTGATGACAAAAATGCCGTAGAGGTATTTATGCCAGTCAGGACGGTAGCGAATCGACTTGACCGGGCTGTGATCGAGCCAGGGCAGGAAAAACAGGATCACCACGGCACCGCCCATCACGACCACGCCCCAAAATTTCGCGTCGATGGACAGCAGCAGCGCGGCGCCCACAACGGCGGCGCCCACGATGACGGCCTTGAACAGCACCGGCATGCGGAACTTCCAGACGCTGAAGCCCGCGGCACCGACCACGCAGACGATCAATGCATAGATCATCTCGGTGGTGATGGCACGCAGCATCGAGTAGTAAGGCGTGAAGTACCAGACCGGGGCGATGTGCGCCGGCGTCTTCAGCGGGTCGGCCGGGATGAAGTTGTTGTACTCGAGGAAATAGCCGCCGAATTCGGGTGCGAAAAAGATGATCGCCGAGAAGATCATCAGGAAGACGCTCACGCCGAAAATGTCGTGCACCGTGTAGTACGGGTGGAAAGGAATGCCGTCAAGCGGATGGCCTTGCGCGTCCTTGGGCGCGTTCGGGCCCTTGATTTCAACGCCGTCGGGGTTGTTGGAGCCCACTTCATGCAGCGCGATGATGTGCGCGGCCACCAGGCCCAACAGCACCAGGGGCACGGCGATCACGTGAAACGCGAAGAAGCGGTTCAGCGTGGCATCACCCACCACGTAGTCGCCGCGAATCAGGAGCGCCACATCGGGGCCGATGAAAGGAATCGCGGCAAACAGGTTGACGATCACCTGTGCGCCCCAGTAGCTCATCTGGCCCCATGGCAGCAGGTAGCCCATGAAGGCCTCGGCCATCAGGCACAGGAAAATCGCACAGCCGAAAATCCAGACCAGCTCGCGCGGCTTGCGGTAGCTGCCGTAGAGCAGGCCGCGGAACATGTGCAGGTAGACCACCACGAAGAAAGCGGAAGCGCCGGTGGAATGCATGTAGCGGATCAGCCAGCCCCAGGGCACGTCGCGCATGATGTACTCGACCGAGCCGAAAGCCAGTGCGGCATCGGGCTTGTAGTTCATCGTCAGGAAGATGCCGGTCACGATCTGGATGACCAGCACCAGCATGGCCAGCGAGCCGAAGATGTACCAGAAGTTGAAGTTCTTCGGCGCGTAGTACTCGCTCATGTGCTCTTTGTAGAGCTTGCTGGCGGGAAACCGGTTGTCGACCCAGTTCATCGCCTTGGCGGCGAGCGGGGCATCGGGGGAAATTTCTTTGAATTCAGCCATAACTGATCCTGGTTCGGTGGGGTTCTTTGGCAAGCGCCTGGCAGGTGCGGCTGTGTGGCGGCAAATATCGGGCGCTGGCTACAGGGTCTTGTAAAGGAGCTTGGGGTGGAAAGCGCCTTCAGGCCTTCTTGTCTTCACCAATCAGCAACCGGGTGTCTGACAGGTACATGTGCGGGGGAACTTCGAGGTTGTCGGGCGCGGGCTTGTTCTTGTAGACGCGGCCGGCCATGTCGAAGGTCGAGCCGTGGCAGGGGCAGAGAAAACCGCCGGCCCAGTCGTCGGGCAGCGAAGGCTGCGCGCCGGGCTGGAACTTGTCGGAAGGCGAGCAGCCCAGGTGCGAGCAGATACCGACCACCACCAGCGTTTCGGGCTTGATGGAGCGGTTTTCGTTGCGGGCGTAAACAGGGGTCAGCTCATCGGGCTTGCGCTCGGACTTGGGGTCGGCCAGCAGGGCATCGACTTTGGGCAGCTCGGCGAGCTGCGCGGGCGTGCGCTTGACGATCCAGACCGGCTTGCCGCGCCATTCGACCGTGATTTTTTCACCGGGCTTGACGTCGGAAATATCGACTTCGACGGCGGCGCCGGCGGCTTTGGCTTTTTCGGAGGGCTGGAAGGTGCTGACGAAGGGAACAGCGGTGGCTGCTACGCCTGCGCCGCCCACCACGCAGGTGGTCACGAGCCAGTTTCTTTTATCTTTGTCTACGGGGGCGCCGTGCGGCACACCATTCGCGCTTGCTTCGCTTGCTTGGGTCATGAGAGTCCTTCAAGAACTGGCTTGAAATAGGCATAGTGGGGTCAACCCGCAATTGTAGCGGAGCGCGATGTCGTTTTTCAAGGCAAGGGGGCGTATCCCGGTGGCCCTGACGAGCTTCGCGCCGGGTTGCCTGCCTGTTTTTTAAGCATCGCCACGATTGGGCATCCACATACTTTGTTTCAAGCCGGTCCCACGCGCCCGCTGCGCCGGCGGGTCCAGCCTTGATAATGTTTTTCGGGATAAGCCGGCGCGGCCGGCAATGGCTCAGCAACAAGAGGAGAGACTTCATGGGAATGATGCAGGAATTCAAGGAATTTGCCGTCAAGGGCAATGTAATCGACCTCGCCGTCGGCGTGATCATCGGCGCGGCTTTCGGCAAGATCGTCGACGCCGTGGTGAGCGACCTGATCATGCCGGTGGTGGGTCTGGTCTTCGGCAAACTGGACTTTTCCAGCATGTATGTGCTGCTGGGCACCGTACCGCCCGGCACCGACACGTCGCTGGAGGCGCTGCGCAAGGCCGGTGTGCCGGTGTTCGCTTATGGCCACTTCCTGACCGTGACGGTCAACTTCGTCATCCTGGCCTTCATCATTTTCCTCATGGTCAAACAGATCAACCGCCTCAAGCGGCATCACGAGGCCACGCCGTCCCCTGCCGCAACGCCTGAAGACATCGTGCTGCTGCGCGAAATCCGCGACAGCCTCAAGAAATAAACCCGTAGCGCGTCAGCAAACAGCAAGCCGGCGCGCCATGCGCACGGCCGCCAGCAGGCTGGACGCATCGGCGCGGCCGCTTCCCGCGATGTCGAATGCGGTTCCGTGGTCGGGGCTGGTGCGCACCAGCGGCAGGCCCAGCGTGACATTGACGCCCTGCTCTACCCCCAGGTACTTGACCGGGATCAGCCCCTGGTCGTGGTACATCGCGACCACCACGTCAAACTCGCCGGGCTTGCCGGCTGCATGGCGGGCCCGCATGAACACCGTATCCGGCGCGAAGGGGCCGCTCACATCCAGGCCTTCCGCGCGGGCGGCGGCGATGGCCGGCGCGATGATGGCCTGCTCTTCACTGCCGAACAGTCCGCCTTCGCCCGCATGGGGATTGAGCCCCGCCACCGCGATGCGTGGCGCGCGTCCCAGGCTGGCGGCCACGGCGCTGTGCGTGATGCGCAGGGTTTGCAGCACGTTGTCGAAGGTGACGGCCTCGATGGCGTGGCGCAGCGACATGTGGATGCTGACCAGCACGGTACGCAGTTCGTCATTGGCCAGCATCATGCGCACCGGCACTTCGCCCACGGGTTTGCCCAAAAAGGCGGCCGCCTCAGCCTGCAGCATTTCCGTGTGGCCCGGAAAGCCCGCTGCCCAGCCACCGGCAGCCGACAGGGCTTCTTTATGGATGGGTGCGGTCACCAGCGCGGCGGCTTCGCCAGCCAGTACGTGGCGGGCCGCCCAGACGATGCAGTCCGCCGCGGCTTGACCCGCCACAGCGCTGACCTGTCCGTAGGGGACCAGCCCCGGCAGCGTGCACTGCTGCAACACCGCGATGCAGTTTGGCGGCACGCCCGGCAGGTCGGCCAGGCTGTCCAGCCGCGCAACAGGCAATGCGAGCGGCGATGCCACCAGCGCGGCGGCGCGGCGTAGCGTGGCCACGTCACCCACCACGGCGCAGCCCGCCATGTCGGCCGGCGCTTCGCGAAAAACCCGGGCGATGATTTCCGGGCCTATGCCGGCCGGATCGCCCATGGTGACGAGCAGCGGCTTAGCCACAGGGCGCCCTCCGCTTCACGGTAGACCATTCGGGCCGCAAAGTGCATTCCACGGCCGGACGGACCATAATCGCGAAAAAACGGGTAAGCCTGCAGGCGGCAAGACGCCGCGGCGGGTAAAAAGACGAAGGGGATTCGGGCAAATGCATTCTTGGGCTATTTTGGCGCAAACCAGAGCACGGCGGCCGGCAAGCCCGCGCGCGCAAGGTTGAGCTAGCCATGAATGCCGCCGCCCACCTCTTGATGCCCGACGCCGACATGATGCTTTGGAGCGCTGCCGCCGGCGCGCTGGGCCTTGTGCTCCTGCTGGCGTTGGCCGACGCCTGTTACAGCCGCAACCGCGCCGCGTGGCAGACGCTGGCCTACCTGGCCCTGTGCTGGGTGGTGGTGATGCTGCTCAGCGGCCTGCCCGCCGCCCTTTGGCCGGATGCGCGGGAGTGGCTGGCCACCGCGCAAATCCTGTCGGGCCCGCTGTGCGCCGCCGTCGGCAGTTTCGGCGCCAGCAAATGGCTGTCGGCCCACCAGCGCGACCGCGTGATGAAAGCCAGCCTGCTGGGGATGACCCTGGTATGCCTGGCAGGCGGCCCGCTGTGCCTACTGCTCCTTGCCCCTGACTGGCGCCTGCCGGCCTCGGGCGCGCTGGCCATCGCCAACCTGTCGGTGGTTCTGTGGCTGTCGGTGCGCGCCACGCAACTGGGCGACAGGCTGGCCTGGGGCCTGGCGCTGGGGTGCCTGCTGACCCTGCCCGCGCAGATCGGCCTTTACGGGATGGCGCTGAACACCACGCGGCCGCCGCTGCTGCTGCAGGGCGGCGTGGCGCTGACGGCGCTGCTCAGCGTGGTCATCACTGCCGCGATGCTGTGGCTGCGCAACCACCAGACCCGGCAGATGATGCAGGGCGAGGTGTCCCGCCGCGATCCCATCACCCAGCTCTATGACGGCGTGGCCATGGTGCAGAAAATCATCCGCGCGCAGCGCCGCCGCCTGCGCACCCGGCGCGACGGCGCCCTGATGGCCGTGCTGCTGTTCGAGCCCGAACGCCTGCTGCCGCAAATCGGCCAGGCGGGCCTGAACGACATCTACATCCAGCTGGCGCGCCGCATGCAGCGCCATACCGGCACCGTGAACCCGGCGGGCCGCTACTACGACCGCTGCTTCGTGGTGTTGCTGGAGACCATGCATTCACCGCGCTGGATACGCACGCTGGGCCTGCGCGTGGCTTCCAGCCTGCGCCGGCCCATGGACGTGCCCTCGCTGGACGGCCGGCACCTGCGGATCACACCCGACATCGCCGTCGGCATCGTTCACCTGTCCACCGCGGACAAGGACGTGGACCAGTTGCTGCACGAGGCGCAATCGGTGGCGGAGGCGGCGCGTGCCATGCGTTCCCGTGCGGCCTTGCTGGACCTGGAAAGCCACACCGCCGTGCCGGTCGAGCATGCCGAGCTGGGCTCCAGCTGGCGCGCCCTGCGCAATGCGCCGCCGAAAGCGGCTGTGCGCCCCAAACACCCGAAACCCGTCAACAGCAAATCCCCGCGGACCGGCAGGCCGCGCCACAAGCCCGCCTGAATCGCCCCCCCCGACGGGCAGGCCTCAGGCCGGGTTGTCGATATCGATGAACTCGTGGGCCAGGCCCAGTTGCGCAGCCACCCGTCCCGCCACCGCCGGCGCCCCATAACGCTCGGAGGCGTGGTGGCCGCAGGCCATGAAGGCCACGCCCATCTCTCGCGCGTAATGCGCTTGCGGCTCGGAAATCTCGCCGGTGATAAAGGCATCGGCGCCCGCCGCGATCGCCGCCTCGAAGTAGCCTTGCGCGCCGCCCGTGCACCAGGCGATGTTGCGGACGGGCTTCTGAGCCGGTCCGGCCAATACCACCTGCCGTCCCAAGACCCGCTGCACATGCGCCGCCAGCGCAGCGGCGTCGGTGAACCCATTGCCGTCGGTGCTTGCGCCCATAAAACCCAGGTCCTGCTCGCCGAAGCGCCCGCCGGCCGTCAGGCCCAGTTGCAGGCCCAGCTGGGCGTTGTTACCCAGTTCGGGATGCGCGTCCAGCGGCAGGTGGTAGGCATAGAGGTTGACGTCATGCGCCAGCAGCAAGGCCAGGCGCTGCTTCATCCAGCCCGTGACGCGGCCGTCCTGGCCGCGCCAGAACAAGCCGTGGTGCACAAAAATGGCATCGGCCTGCGCGGCAATGGCCGCCTCGATTAGCGCCAGGCTGGCGGTGACGCCGGAGACGATCTTGCGGACTTCGGGCCTGCCCTCGACCTGCAGGCCGTTGGGGCCGTAGTCCTTGAAGCGCGCGGGCTGCAAAAGCGCATCAAAGGCCTGCAGCAAATCCTGTCGTGTGGTGCTCATGCGGCGATTGTCTCAGGCGCGGGCGGCCGGCGAAAGGCTTGGGGACTTGATGGACCTGAGGGACAATAGAGGCTTGCAGCGCCAAGCTCCGCGCGGTTTTTGACGTTTTTTTTGCCGACACTCCCCCACTCACTCATGAAGCGTACCTGGCTCCTGTTTTCCCAAGCCGTCACCGTCCTGCTGGCGGCTTACTTCGTCGTCGCCACGCTCAAGCCCCAGTGGCTGGACCGCGGCAACACGCCAGGCGTCTCGGTGATCGAGGCGCCGGCCGGCAGCACGCCGCGCAGCGCGGGCGCGGCAGGCGGCTTTGCCTCGGCCGCCAAGGTGGCCTCCGCCGCCGTCGTCAGCATCAACACCAGCAAGGCCGCGGCGAAAAACCCGCATGCCGAAGACCCGTGGTTCAAGTTCTTCTTCGGCGACCAGAGTCCCAACGAGCCGCAGGGCGGCCTGGGCAGCGGCGTCATCATCAGCGCCAGCGGCTACATCCTGACCAACAACCATGTGGTGGAAGGCGCCGACGAGATCGAGGTCATCCTCAACGACACGCGCAAGGCCAAGGCCCAGGTCATAGGCACCGACCCCGACACCGACCTGGCCATCCTGAAAATCGAACTCGACAAGCTGCCTGTCATCGTGCTGGGCAACTCCGATGCGCTGCAGGTGGGCGACCCGGTGCTGGCCATCGGCAACCCCTTCGGCGTGGGCCAGACCGTGACCGGCGGCATCGTGAGCGCGCTGGGCCGCAACCAGCTGGGCATCAACACCTTTGAAAACTTCATCCAGACCGACGCAGCCATCAACCCCGGCAACTCGGGCGGCGCGCTGGTCGACGTGAACGGCAACCTGATGGGCATCAACACCGCGATCTACTCGCGCTCGGGCGGCTCCATGGGCATAGGCTTCGCGATTCCGGTGTCCACCGCCAAACAGGTGCTGGAAGGTATCGTGAAAGACGGCCAGGTCACACGCGGCTGGATAGGCGTTGAGCCGCAGGACTTGAACCCCGAACTCGCCGAGACTTTCGGCCTCAAGCCGGCCGCCGCAAAAGACGGGGGCGTCATCATCACCGGCGTACTGCAAAACGGCCCGGCCGCGCACGCCGGCATACAGCCCGGCGACGTGATCACCGCCGTGGACGGCAAGAATGTGCGTAACGTGAGCCAGCTGCTGACCGCCGTGGCGGCCCTCAAACCAGGCACGCCCGCGCCGCTGACGGTGCTGCGCAAGGACAAAGAGACGGAGATTGCGGTAACGCCCGGCAAGCGCCAGCGGCCTAAACCGCAGCCGCAGCGCTAGTCCGCCAAAGAATCAGGGCTTGGCCGCTTCGGCCTCGCCGTCGTCTTCCGGCTTTTTGGTGTGCTTGACGAAGAGCAGGGCGGCAAGGATGCCCACTTCATAAAGCCCACCGACGACGCCCAGCAGCATGATCATCGAGCCCGCGTCCGGCGGGGTCACCAGCGCGGTGCCGACAGCCGCAATCACCCAGAAATAACCGCGGTACTGGCGCAGCTGGGACACGGTGAGTACCCCCATGCGCACCAGCAAAATCACCGCGATCGGCACCTCAAAGGCGAGGCCGAACGCCAGGAACATCCCCAGCACAAAACTCAGGTATTCCTCGATATCCGGCGTGGCCGTGATCGACTTGGGCGCAAAGCTCTGGATAAAGGCAAACACCTGGCCGAACACGACGAAATAACAAAAGGCCACGCCGAAAAAAAACAGCAAGGTGCTGGAAACCACCAGCGGCATGACGAGTTTTTTCTCGTGCGAGTAAAGGCCCGGAGCGACGAAGGCCCAGACCTGGTAAAGCACCACCGGCAGCGCGATCATGAAGGCCGCCATGAACAAAATCTTGATCGGCACCACAAAGGGCGTGATCACGCTGATGGCAATCAGCGTGGCCCCCTTGGGCAGCGTGGCCACCAGGGGCGCGGCCATCAGGTCATAGAGCGCGCTGGCGCCCGGGTACACCGCCAGCACGGCGGCGGCAATCCCGATGGCGATCACCGCCTTGATCATCCGGTCGCGCAGCTCCATGAGGTGCTGCACAAAAGGCTGCTCGGTGCCCGCGAGTTCGTCAGGCTTGTCGGTGTTGGGATCGCTCATGAAGGGAATTTGCGCTGGATGGGTGGCGCCGGAAGATGCGCAAAGAACAGAAGATCGGCAGCAAGGCTCAAGACAGGCGGCCCGGCTGCGGACGGAAGCGCGCCACGCGCGCGGCCCCCGACTGCGCACGGGTGCGCACGCCGGAACGGGCCTTGTACCACTGGGGCGTCGCGCCCTGCTTGAGGCGCCACTTCTTTTTCGGGTGCTTGTATTCGGGGAAGATTTCCATGCCCGGCAAGGCGCTGGAGGACGAGTCGCCGGTTGCCTCGGCCCAGGATTTTTCAAAATCGCTGGCGTTGGTCTGGATGGAGTTCTCGACGTCGCGGGCGGCGCCCTCGACGGTTTCCTTCATCTTCTTGAGCTCGTCCAGCTCCATGGAGCGGTTGACTTCATTCTTGACGTCGGCCACATAGCGCTGCGCCTTGCCCAGCAGCATGCCCACGGTGCGTGCCACGCGCGGCAGTTTTTCCGGGCCGATGACGATCAGCGCCACGGCGCCTATCAGCGCCATTTTGGAAATGCCGAGGTCAATCACGGAGTGTCAGGCCTGAATTACGACTTCTGGCGCGCTTCGACGTCGATCGTCGTTTTGTCGGCAGCTTGTGCGTTGGTCACGCTGGCTGGCGGCACGGGCACGTCGGCGGGCGTCTGGCTGCCGTCCTTCATGCCGTCCTTGAAGCCTTTGACGGCGCCGCCGAGGTCGCTGCCCATGTTTTTCAGCTTTTTGGTGCCGAAAACCATCACCACGATCAACAGCACGATCAGCCAGTGCCAGATGGAAAATGAACCCATGATTTGCTCCTAATCTGTAAATACAGGTGTAAATGCAATATTGCCGGTTTGGGGCGGTTTGCACGCAATTGCATTGATTCTAAAGGCCAGTCCCGCCGGGACGCCTATTAGACCCATTGGCCTACCGGGTTAGTGTGCTTACGCGGCCCGGGGTTCCCCAGCTCTCTTCAGCCTTTCAGCCAAGGGCGTGGACCGCCAATGACGTGGAAATGCAGGTGGTGCACTTCCTGCCCGCCTTCCGAGCCGGTGTTGGTCACGATGCGGTAGCCGCCCTCGGGATAAGGGTTGCAGCCCTGCTCCATCGCCAGCCTCGGCGCCAAAACCAGCATGCGGCCCAGCAGCGCCGCGTGCTCAGGGCCCACCTGCGCCATCGACGGAATATGGTCCTTGGGGATGATCAAAAAATGCACGGGCGCCCAGGGATTGATGTCGTGAAAAGCGAACAGTTCGTCGTCTTCGTACACCTTGCGGCTGGGAATGGCGCCCGCAGCGATCTTGCAGAAAATGCAGTTGTCGGAGTGGTTCATGGCTTGGTTGCTCTGAAGAAATCAAGTAGGCCGGTGGCTGTTGAAACGCATCCAGCCGCGCACGCAACGGTACAGGTACCAGAGCCAGACGATGCCATAGGCAAAGAGGCCCGGGAAGAACAACAGCAGCCACAGAGGCGACAGCAGCACCAGCCAGCCCAGCGTCCACCAGAATGTGCGGATCATGTAGTTGTGGTGGTCGATGTACAGCGCATCGGATTCATCGGCGCGGCGTATGTAATTGACGATCACGGCAATCACCGCGAACACGCCGCCGCTGAACCAGGCCAGCGTGTGCAGGCCGTAAAGCACATGCATGACGATGCGGTCGTTGGGGTTTTTGCCTTCGAATTCGGCCAGGTCGGTTTCCATCGCTCAGGTTCCTGTCACGGTGAAGTCAAAAGAAAATCGACGGCCGGTGCCCTCATGGCTTTTCGGCCGCATCGCGTTGCTGCGCCTTGCGCAAGGCTTTTTCCTCGATGCCGCTGGTGCCTTCGCGGCGCTCCAGTTCGGCGATCACGTCGGTCGGGCTCAGCCCGTAATGCGCCAGCGCGATCAGGCTGTGGAACCACAGGTCGGCGACTTCGCCGACCAGCTTACCCTTGAGTTCACCCGCCGCACCACCGTGGCTCAGCGCGCAGTCGATGTCCTTGGCAGCCATCACGGTTTCGGTGGCTTCCTCGCCGATTTTTTTCAGGAAGGCGTCCGGGCCTTTGTGCAGCAGGCGCGCCACATAACTTGTGCCCGGGTCTCCGCCGTTGGCCGCTTTGCGGCTTTCGATGATGTGCGCCAGGCGCTGGAGGGAGTCATTCGTGCTCATGTTTGCCGGGGGTCTGTTTGTACATCGTTGTCGGGTCTTTCAGGACCGGCTCGGTCACCACCCACTGGCCGTCTTTATACACACTGAAAAAGCAGCTGTGGCGGCCGGTGTGGCAGGCGATGCCCGGCGTGTGGCCCAGTTGCGTCACCTTGAGCAGGATCACGTCGTTGTCGCAGTCCAGGCGGATTTCATGCACCGTTTGCTGATTGCCGGATTCTTCGCCCTTGTGCCAGAGGCGCCCGCGTGAGCGGCTGTAATAGACCGCCTGGCCGAGTTCGGCGGTTTTTTGCAGTGCCTCGCGGTTCATCCAGGCGAACATGAGCACATCGCCGCTGGAGGCTTCCTGCGCAATGACCGGGATCAGGCCCTTGTCGTCCCAGCTAACGTCGTCCAACCAGTTCATCGGCATATTCTCGAAGATTTGGGCATTACAGCCGATTGCAACATAAAACCGGCGGAGGCAAGGCGCAGCGGCACGCCGCGCGCGAATCCTGCGGGCTTATTTCAACCTCATGGGGATGCCGCGCGCTGCCATGTGCTGCTTGGCCTGCTGCACGGTGTATTCACCGTAATGGAAGATGCTGGCGGCCAGCACTGCGTCGGCGCCGCCGGTCTGGATGCCGTCGGCCAGGTGTTCCAGGTTGCCGACGCCGCCCGAGGCGATCACCGGCACGCTGACGGCGTCGCTCACCGCGCGGGTCAGCGCCAGGTCGAAGCCCGACTTGGTGCCGTCGCGGTCCATGCTGGTCAGCAAAATCTCGCCGGCGCCGCGCCGCGCCATCTCGGTGGCCCAGGCCACGGCGTCCAGGCCGGTGTTTTTGCGCCCGCCGTGGCTGTAGACGTCCCAGCCGGGGCCCACCGGTTCGCCGGCAGGGGTCAGGCGTTTTTCGTCCTCTGCATTGCGCCGCTTGGCGTCAATCGCCACCACGATGCACTGCGAGCCGTACTTGGCGGATGCGTCCGCGATGACCTGCGGGTTGGCGATGGCGGCCGAGTTGAAACTGGTCTTGTCGGCGCCGGAATTGAGCAGTCGGCGCACGTCCTCGACGGTGCGCACCCCACCGCCCACGGTCAGCGGAATGAAAACCTGCGAGGCCACGGCCTCGATGATGGGCAGGATCAGGTCGCGCGCGTCGCTGGTGGCGGTGATGTCGAGGAAGGTGAGTTCGTCGGCGCCCTGATCGTTGTAGCGCGCCGCGATTTCCACCGGGTCGCCCGCGTCACGCAGCTGGGTGAAGTTGACGCCCTTGACCACGCGGCCGCCGGTGACGTCGAGGCAAGGAATGATTCGTTTGGCTAGCATGTGGCCCCCACGCTTCTCGCTTCGCGTAGTGCGCTGCCCCCCGAGGGGGCCGCTGCGCCTGCGGCCCGGCAAAGCCGGTTCCGCGGCCCTGGCTGGCATGAAGAGCCGCTCTTCATCGCAACAGCGGTCATCCGTTTAATTCGTCCGCCCGAGCCTGGGCTTTCTCAAAGTCGAGATCACCGCTGTAAATCGAGCGGCCGCAGATCACGCCTTCCACGCCCTCTTCCTCGACTTCGCACAAGGCCTCGATGTCGGCCATGTTGGACAGTCCGCCCGAGGCGATCACCGGAATCGTCAGCGCCTGGGCCAGCTTGACGGTGGCGGCGATGTTGATGCCGCTGAGCATGCCGTCGCGGCCTATGTCGGTGTAGATGATGGATTCGACGCCGTAGTCCTGGAATTTCTTGCCGAGGTCGATGACCTCGTGCCCGGTCATCTTGCTCCAGCCGTCGGTGGCGACCTTGCCGTCCTTGGCGTCCAGGCCGACGATGATGTGGCCGCCGAAGGCGGTGCAGGCGTCCTGCAGGAAACCCGGGTTCTTCACGGCGGCCGTGCCGATGATGACGTAGCGCAGGCCGGCGTCGAGGTAGCGCTCAATGGTGTCCAGGTCGCGGATGCCGCCGCCCAGCTGCACGTCGATTTCGCTGCCGACTTCAGCCAGGATCTGCTTGATGGCCGCCTCATTTTTGGGTTTCCCCGCGAACGCGCCGTTCAGGTCCACCAGGTGCAGGCGGCGCGCGCCCTTGTCGACCCAGTTGCGCGCCATGGCGGCCGGGTCTTCGCTGAAGATGGTGGATTGATCCATGTCGCCCTGTTTGAGGCGGACGCAGTGACCGTCTTTCAGGTCAATCGCGGGGATGAGTAGCATGTGGCGGTAAAAAAGACGGTAAAAAAGAAACGGGTGCTCAGGGTAACAAAAAGCGGCGCGCCCCGATACCCGGGTCTGACCCAAGGGACTCAGGGATTCCAGTGCAGGAAGTTGCGGTACAGGGCCAGGCCGTGGCCGGCGCTTTTTTCGGGGTGGAACTGGGTGGCAAAAATATTATCGCGTGCAACCGCCGCCGTAAAGCGCGCGCCGTAGTCGGCTTCGCCGGCGATGTGGCGCGCATCCGACGGGCGGGCATAAAAGCTGTGCACGAAGTAAAAGTAGGCGCCGTCGGGCACGCCGGCCCAGACCGGGTGGGCTTTGGCCGTGCCCGCACCATTTTGGTAAACCTGGTTCCAGCCCATTTGCGGCACCTTGTAGCGGCTGCCGTCGGGCTGGGTCCTGCCCGCCAGTTCGAACTTGACGACCTCGCCGGGGATCAACCCCAGGCCGGCTGTGCCTGTCCCGCCGTCGCCGGGCTGGCCTTCGTCGCTGTGGCTCAGCAGCATCTGCATGCCGACGCAGACGCCGAACAGCGGCTTGTGGGCCGCCGCGTGCAGCACCGAGTCCAGCATGCCGGAATCGGCCAGCTCACGCATGCAGTCGGCAATCGCGCCCTGGCCGGGCAGCACGATGCGCTCGGCCGCCATCACGTCTTCGGCCCGGGAGGTGACCAGCACCTCAAAGCCGCTGCCCGCCGCCACATGGCGCACGGCTTGCGACACGGAATGCAGGTTGCCCATGCCGTAGTCGACCACGGCCACTGTTTTGGGTTTTGCCATCAGGGGATCAAAGTTGGAGGGACAGCAAGGGCTTGGCTTACAGCGAACCCTTGGTCGAAGGAATCACGCCTACCGAGCGCGGGTCGATCTCCAGCGCCATGCGCAGCGCCCGGGCAAAGGCCTTGAACACGGTTTCGGCCTGGTGATGGGCGTTTTCGCCCTTGAGGTTGTCGATGTGCAGGGTGACAAAAGCGTGGTTCACAAAGCCCTGGAAGAACTCGTAGGCCAGCTGGCTGTCGAAAGTGCCGATCATGCCGCTCTTGAAGGGCACATGCATTTCCAGCCCCGGGCGGCCCGAAAAATCGATCACCACGCGCGACAGTGCCTCGTCGAGCGGCACATAGGCATGGCCGTAGCGGCGCAGGCCCTTCTTGTCGCCCACGGCCTTGGCCACGGCCTGCCCCAGCGTGATGCCCACGTCTTCCACCGTGTGGTGGCCGTCGATGTGCAAGTCGCCCTTGGCCTGGATGTCCAGGTCGATCAGCCCGTGGCGGGCGATCTGGTCCAGCATGTGGTCAAAAAAGCCTATGCCCGTCGACAGGCTGGCCTTGCCGGTGCCGTCGAGGTTGAGCTTGACGGTGATCTGGGTTTCCGCCGTGTTGCGCGAGACCTCGGCCGTTCTCGGTTCGGTGGAAACAGGTGTGGGGATGGTCATAGGGATTTTTCAAGCGCCGCCAGCATTTGCGCGTTCTCGTCCGCGGTGCCGACCGTCAGGCGCAAACAATTGGCCAGCAATGGATGCATTTTAGAAACGTTTTTGACCAGCACCTTGTGCGATTTCATGCCTTCAAAGGTTTTGGCCGCATCGGGCACGCGCACCAGGATCATGTTGGCGTCGCTTTTCCAGGCCTTAATGCCCTTGGGCGCGAGGGCGGCCAGCGCATCCATCAGCACGGCGCGCTGGGCCACCAGTTCCTGGGCCTGGGCGGCGAATTCTTCCTGGTGCTCCAGCGCGAACAGCGCACATTCGTAATTGAGCACGCTGATGTTGTAGGGCGGGCGCACCTTGTCGACCTCGGCGATCAGGGCCTTGGGCCCCATCATGTAGCCGATGCGCACACCGGCCAGGCCGAACTTGCTCATGGTGCGCATCAGCAGCACGTGGCCGTGTCCGGCGATGCGGTCGATGTAGCTTTTGCTCGAAAACGGCTGGTAGGCCTCGTCCATCACGACCAGCCCGGGCGCCGCCGCGACGATTTTTTCGATCACCGCGTCGTCCCACAGGTTGGCCGTGGGGTTGTTGGGGTAGGCCAGGTAGATGATGGAAGGCTGGTGCTCCTTGATGGCGGCCAGCATGGCAGCTTCATCAAGCTCAAAGTCGGCCGTCAGCGGCACGCCGATGAATTTGAGGCCCTGCAGCTGCGCGCTCATGCCGTACATCACAAAACCGGGCATGGGCGCCAGGATGGAGCCGCCCTCCACGTCGCAAGCCATGGCCAGCAGCGAGATCAACTCATCCGAGCCGTTGCCCAGCATGATGTCGAAGCCCTCGGGCATCTGCGCATAGTCGGCCAGCGCGCGGCGCAGGTCGTTGACCCGCCCGTCGGGATAGCGGTTCAGCGCGAGCGCGCCCAGGCGCTGGCCCAGGTGCGCCTGCAGCGCCGCGGGCAGGCGGTGCGGGTTCTCCATGGCGTCGAGCTTGACCATGCCGGCCGAGTCCTGGATGGCGTAGGCGTGCATGGACTGCACGTCCTGGCGGATCAGCTTTTTGAGTTTGGGGTCCAGGGAGGGTGCAGGCAGGGTCATTTGGTCTTTCTCATCTCGGGGACGGTCTTCAATCGCATCTCGGCGGCACGGGCGTGGGCTTGAAGGCCTTCGCCGTAGGCCAGCTCGGCAGCGACCTTCCCGAGAATCTGCGCGCCGGCTTCGCTGACCTCGATGAGGCTGGAGCGCTTCTGGAAATCGTAGACGCCCAGCGGCGAACTGAACCGCGCCGTGCCGCTGGTGGGCAGTACGTGGTTCGGGCCGGCGCAGTAGTCACCCAGCGACTCGCTGGTATAGGCGCCCAGGAAGATGGCGCCGGCGTGCTTGAGCAGCGGCTCCCACTTGTGCGGCTCGCGGCTGGAGACTTCCAGGTGTTCGGGCGCGATGCGGTTGCTGATCGCACAGGCCTCTTCCATGCTGCGCGTGTGGATCAGCGCGCCGCGTCCGTTCAAGGACTTGGCGATGATCTCGGCGCGCGGCATTTCAGGCAGCAGGCGGTCTATGGCGGCCTGCACGGCGTCGATGTAGGCGGCGTCGGGGCACAGCAGAATGCTTTGGGCAAGCTCGTCGTGCTCGGCCTGGCTGAACAAGTCCATGGCCACCCAGTCGGCCGGCGTGCTGCCGTCGGCCAGCACCAGGATTTCTGACGGACCGGCGATCATGTCTATGCCCACGGTGCCGAAGACGCGCTTTTTTGCGCTGGCGACGTAGGCGTTGCCGGGGCCGGTGATCTTGTCGACCTTGGGCACGGTCTGCGTGCCGTAGGCCAGCGCGGCCACGGCCTGCGCGCCGCCAATGGTGAAGGCGCGGGTCACGCCCGCCACGTAGGCGGCGGCCAGCACCAGAGCGTTTTTCTCACCCTTGGGGGTGGGCACGACCATGATGATCTCGCCGACGCCGGCCACGTGGGCGGGGATGGCGTTCATCAGCACCGACGAGGGGTAAGCCGCCTTGCCGCCGGGCACGTAGATGCCGACGCGGTCCAACGGCGTGACCTTCTGGCCGAGCAGGGTGCCGTCTTCGTCGCGGTAGCTCCAGCTTTCGCCACTGGCCTTCTTCTGGGCTTCGTGGTAGCTGCGCACGCGGCGCGCGGCGGCTTCGAGCGCGTCGCGCTGGGCGGCTGGAATCGCGTCGAAAGCGGCTTTGAGTTCGGCCTGCGTGAGTTCCAGTTGGCCCATACCACCAGCATCCAGGCCGTCGAAGCGCGCGGTGTATTCCAGCACCGCCGCATCGCCGCGCTGCTGCACGTCGGCCAGGATGTCGGCCACGCGCTGCTCGATGGCCGCGTCGGTGTCCGCCGACCAATGCAGCCGCGCCTTGAAGTCGGCCTCAAAGCTGCCGGAAATCGTGGAAAGGCGGGCGGGCGCGGCGGTCAGTTTCATGGGTCAGGGTTTTTTCGAGGAGGCCGTGGCGGCGGAAAGGGCGTCTATGAGCTGGCGTATGGGCGCCTGCTTGAGCTTGAGCGCGGTCTGGTTCACCACCAGGTGCGAGCTGATGTCCATGATGCGCTCGACTTCGACGAGATGGTTGGCCTTGAGCGTGCTACCGGTGGACACCAGGTCGACGATGGCGTCGGCCAGACCCGTGAGCGGCGCCAGTTCCATGCTGCCGTAGAGCTTGATCAGGTCGACGTGCACGCCCTTGGTGGCGAAGAAGTCGCGGGCGATCGCCACGTATTTGGTGGCGACTTTCAGGCGCGAGCCCTGGCGCACGGCGGCGGCGTAGTCAAAACCTTCGCGCACGGCCACGCTGATGCGGCATTTGGCGATCTGTAAATCAAGCGGCTGGTACAGGCCCTGGCTGCCGGACTCGAGCAGGGTGTCCTTGCCGACCACGCCGAGATCGGCACCGCCGTATTGCACGTAGGTGGGCACGTCGGTGGCGCGCACCAGCACCACGCGTACGCCGGGCTGGTTGGTATCCAGGATCAGCTTGCGGGATTTTTCAGGGTCGTCCAGCACCTCGATGCCAGCGCTTTTGAGCAGCGGCAGGATGTCGTCAAAGATGCGGCCCTTGGAGAGCGCGAGCGTGATCATGCTTTTATCCGCTCGATGTCGGCGCCGATTCCGCGCAGCTTGGCTTCCATCTGGTCGTAGCCGCGGTCCAGGTGGTAGATGCGGTCCACCAGGGTTTCGCCTTCAGCCACAAGGCCGGCGATCACCAGGCTGGCGGAGGCGCGCAGGTCGGTGGCCATGACAGTCGCGCCGGAGAGCTTTTCGACGCCCTCCATGACGGCGATCTTGCCGTCGATCTGGATCTTCGCGCCCAGGCGCACCATCTCGTTGACGTGCATGAAGCGGTTTTCAAAAATCGTCTCGGTCACGGTGCTGCTGCCCAGCGCGATGGCATTGAGCGCCATGAACTGGGCCTGCATGTCGGTCGGAAAACCGGGGTATTCGGTGGTGCGGAAGGATTGCGCCTTCATGCGGCCGCTGGCCTGGATGCGGATAAAGCCCTCGCCCGCCGTCACGGTGGCGCCGGCTTCGCGCAGCTTGTCGATCACGGCGTCGAGGTGGTCGGCGCGGCCGTGCTTGAG
>NZ_CALROB020000015.1:0-107370 GCF_943369675.1 Polaromonas sp. YR568
GGATTGAATGCACAATCCACCGATTCTTTCTTTTTAAATGTATTGAGGAGACAGCCGTGAATATCAAGAGTCAGAAAGACTTTTTCTCCGGCCTCATGTTCATGGGCGTCGGCGTGGCGTTCGCATGGGGTGCGACCACCTACAGCGTGGGCGAAGGCGCCCGCATGGGCCCGGGCTACTTCCCGCTCATGCTGGGCATCCTGATGGCCGTGCTGGGCGCCGCCATCACCTTCAAGGCGCTGGTGGTGGAAACCGTGGGCGGCGACAAGATCGGCAAGTGGGCCTGGAAACCGCTGTCCTTCATCATCCTGGCCAACCTGGTGTTCGGCGTCCTGCTGGCCGGTTTGCCCAGCATCAAGCTTCCCGCCATGGGCATGATCGTCGCGATCTATGCGCTGACCTTCATCTCCAGCATGGCCGAAACCGGCTGGAAGGTCAAAAACACCTTCATCCTGGCAACGGTGCTGGCCATCGGCAGCTACCTCGCCTTCGTCGTCCTGCTCAAGTTGCAGTTCCCGGTCTGGCCGTTCTTCATCGGCTAAGGAGATATAAAAAATGGAATTGCTTTCCCACCTGTCGATAGGCTTCGGCGTCGCGTTCACGCCCATCAACCTGCTGTACTGCCTGATCGGCTGTATCCTGGGCACGCTGATCGGCGTGCTCCCGGGCATCGGCCCCGTGGCGACCATCGCCATGCTGTTGCCCGCCACCTACGCGTTGCCGCCCGTATCGGCCCTGATCATGCTGGCCGGTATCTATTACGGCGCCCAGTACGGCGGCTCCACCACCGCCATCCTGGTGAACCTGCCGGGAGAATCCTCCTCGGTGGTCACCTGTATTGACGGCTACCAGATGGCCCGAAAAGGGCGGGCCGGGCCCGCGCTGGCCGCGGCCGGGCTGGGTTCCTTTTTCGCCGGGTGCGTGGGCACGCTGATCCTGGCCGCCTTCGCGCCGCCGCTGACCGAATTGGCCTTCAAATTCGGCCCCGCCGAATACTTCGCGCTGATGGTGCTGGGCCTGATCGGCGCCGTGGTGCTGGCTTCGGGTTCGCTGCTCAAGGCGATTGCCATGATCGTGCTGGGCCTGCTGCTGGGCCTGGTCGGCACCGACGTGAATTCCGGCGTTGCCCGCTTCAGCTTCGACATCCCCGAACTGACCGACGGCATCGGCTTCGTGACCATCGCCATGGGCGTGTTCGGTTACGGCGAAATCATCAGCAACCTGGCGCAGCCCGAGCATGAGCGCGAGGTGTTCACCGCCAAGGTTTCGGGCCTGTTCCCGACCAAGGAAGACTTCAAGAACATGGCGCCCGCCGTGCTGCGCGGCACCTTCCTGGGCTCGGCCCTGGGTATCCTGCCCGGCGGCGGCGCACTGCTGGCGGCTTTCGCCGGCTACGCGCTCGAGAAGAAGATCAAGATGAAGCCGGGCGAAGTGCCATTCGGCCAGGGCAACATCCGCGGCGTGGCCGCGCCCGAGTCGGCCAACAACGCCGGCGCGCAGACCTCCTTCATCCCGCTGCTGACGCTGGGCATTCCGCCCAACGCCGTGATGGCGCTGATGGTGGGCGCGATGACCATCCACAACATCCAGCCCGGCCCGCAGGTCATGACCAGCAACCCCGAACTGTTCTGGGGCCTGATCGCCTCGATGTGGATCGGCAACGCGATGCTGGTGATCCTGAACCTGCCGCTGATCGGCATGTGGATCAAGCTGCTGACCGTGCCTTACCGCTACCTGTTCCCGGCGATCGTGCTGTTCTGCGCGATCGGCGTGTACTCGACGAACAACAACACCTTCGACATCTGGATGGTGGGTATCTTCGGCGTGGTCGGTTACCTCTTCGTCAAGCTGGGCTGCGAACCCGCGCCGCTGCTGCTGGGTTTCATCCTGGGCCCCATGATGGAAGAAAACCTGCGCCGCGCGCTGCTGCTGTCGCGCGGCGACTGGAGCGTGTTCGTGACGCGTCCGCTGTCGGCCGGCCTGCTGGGCGCCGCCGTGCTGCTGCTGGTCATCGTGCTGCTGCCCAGCATCAAAAACAAGCGGGAAGAGGCTTTCGTCGAGGAGTGATCCCGGCGCGGCTTGCACAAAAGTGCAGGCAGGCAAACCGCAAAAGGCACCCTCGGGTGCCTTTTGTTTTGCCTGTCCGCAAACGAATGGGCAGGCAAAACCGTTGCACAATCCCTGGATGAAACGTACACATATCATTCACCTCGCGGCGGCTTTTTCGGCGGCTTTTTCCCTGGCATTCACGGCACCCGCCGCGGCCCAGAACTACCCCTCCAAACCGATCCGCATGATCGTGCCTTTCCCGGCCGGCGGCGCGACCGACATCCTGGCGCGCGCGCTGTCGCAAAAGCTCGGTGAAAAGATCGGCCAGACGGTGGTCGTCGACAACCGCCCGGGCGCGGGCGGCACCATAGGCGCCGATGCGGCCTCCAAGGCGCCGGCCGACGGCTACACGCTGCTGCTGGCCACCTCGAGCACGCACAGCATTGGCCCGGCCATCAACCCGAAAATCCCTTACAACGCCGAAACCGACTTCACCCCCATCGCCTACGTGGCGAGCTCGCCCAACGTGGTGCTGGTGCCGAATTCGTCGCCATCGAAAACCATGCGTGATTTCATCGAGCATGCGCGCAAGACCCCGGGGCGGCTGAACTACGCCTCCAGCGGCAACGGCACCATCGTCCACCTGACCAGCGAGTATTTCAAGGCGCAGTCGGGCACTTTCATCCTGCACATTCCCTACCGCGGCACGGCGCTGGCCATGCCGGACCTGATCAGCGGCAAGGTCGACGTGCTGTTCGATTCCTTCGTCACCGGCATGCCTCACGTCCGGGACGGCAAGCTGCGGGTGCTGGCCGTCACCACGCTCAAGCGCACCTCCCTGGCGCCCGACATGCCGACGGTGTCTGAAACCCTGCCGGGCTTCGAGTCGGTCACCTGGTTCGGCGTGTACGGCCCCAAGGGCATGCCGCCCGAGCTGACGGCCAAGGTCAACCAGGCCCTCAACGCTGCGCTCGCCGATGCCGACGTGAAGGACCGCTTCGCCCGGCTGGGCGCAGAACCCACGGGCAGCACGCCGGCGGCCTTCGCGGCCATGGTCAGGGCCGATACCGCCAAGTGGAAAAAAATCATCGCCGAACGGAAAATCACCGCGGATTGATGAGAAGCCGGCGCCGGGGCCTGTTAACGCCATCAATAGCGTTAACAGGCCCTCGCTGTTTGTGAAGATGCATGCACATGATCAGTGCCCGCGCACGCCGGAACGGCGCGGGCGCGCGGCAGGGCGGGGCGGTTTCAAAGTGCAAAACGGAATAAATCCAATAAAAACAGGCGCTTGAAATAAACATGCGGTAGCGGCGCCGGACTGGCACATTGCATGCATCGCAAGGTCATTCTCAACCTTGCGGAGCTTTCCATGCTTTCAGTCTTCAAGCACGTCCATCGCATCGCGCTGGCCCTTCCGCTGGCCGCGGCATTCGCCCACGGGGCCATCGCTGAAACCGTGGCCCGCTACGGGATCTCCATGGCGGACATCCCGCTGACCACCGGGCAGCCCGACCGCGGCGCGGGGGCTTACCAGTTCACCGGGCACACGATTTACGACCCGCTGGTCGCCTGGGAATCGAACATCGGCACACGTCCCGGCAAACTGGTGCCGGGCCTGGCGACCGAATGGAAGAGCGACCCCAAGGACCCGAAAAAGTGGACCTTCAGCCTGCGCAAGGGCGTGAAGTTCCATGACGGTTCGGACTTCAATGCCGATGCCGTGCTGTGGAACCTGGAGAAGGTGCTCAACGACAAATCGCCGCAGTTCGATGCGAAGCAAAGCGCCCAGGTGCGCCCGCGCATCCCGTCGATCGCCAGCTATAAAAAAACCGGCGAGCTCACGGTCGAGGTCATCACCAAGGACGTGGACGCGCTGTTTCCGTACCAGCTGCCGTGGTTCCTGATTTCCAGCCCCGCGCAGTGGGAAAAAATGGACAAGGACTGGGCCAAGGTGGCCTTCCAGCCGTCGGGCACCGGCCCCTTCAAGCTCGACAAGCTGGTGCCGCGCGAGCGCGCTGAACTGGTGAAGAACGCGGGCTACTGGGACACCAAGCGCCTGGCCAAAACCGACCGCATCATCCTGCTGCCGATTCCTGAAGCGCTGACGCGCGCCAACGCCTTGCTCAGCGGCCAGGTGGACCTGATCGAGACGCCGCCGCCCGACGTGCTGGAGCAGCTCAAGAAGGGCGGCTTCAAGGTGGTGAGCAACGTGACGCCGCACGTGTGGCCCTACCACTTCAGCACCCTGCCGGGCTCGCCGTGGACCGACATCCGCGTGCGCAAGGCCGCCAACCTGGCGATCAACCGCGACGAGGTGGTCAAGCTGCTGAACGGCCTGGCAACGCCGGCCAAGGGCCAGATCGACGCGTCCAGCCCGTGGTTCGGCAAGCCGGCCTTCGACATCAAGTACGACCTGCCGCAGGCCAAGGCGCTGATGGCGCAGGCCGGTTACTCCAAGGCCAAGCCGCTGAAGGCCAAGGTCATCATCGCGCAGGGCGGCACCGGGCAGATGCTGTCGCTGCCCATGAATGAATACATCCAGCAAAGCCTTGCGGAGATCGGCATTTCGCTGGAGTTTGAAGTGGTGGAACTGGAAAACCTCTACCTGCACTGGCGCAGCGGCGCCAAGGCCGACATGAGCGCCGGCAAGGGCATCAGCGCCATCAACCTGGGCTACGTCACGTCCGACCCGTTCTATGCGCTGACGCGCTTCGTCGACAGCCGCTACATCGCGCCCAACGGCGTGAACTGGGGCAATTTCTCCGACCCGAAAGTGGACGCGACCGTGGACAAGATCCGCACCACGTTTGACGTGAAGACGCAGGACGCCCTGCTGGCCAGCATTCACCAGACCATGGTGGACCAGGCGCTGATGCTGTGGGTGGTGCATGACGTGAACCCGCACGCGCTGTCGCCCAAGGTCAAGCAGTTCGTGCAGGCCCAGCACTGGTTCCAGGACCTGACCACCATCGGCATGTGACCGGCCCCGGCCCGGGCGCTGAAGTGCCCGGGCCGCCTCTTTCCTTTTGAAGCCCCGCATGTTCGCCTACCTGCTTCGCCGCCTTTTTTATACGCTGCCGATCGCGCTGGGCGTGACGCTGCTGTCTTTCCTGCTGGTCTACATCGCGCCCGGCGATCCGCTCAACGCGATTGCGCCGGCCGATGCGCCGGCCGAAGTCGTGACGGCGCTCAAGGCCGCCTACGGCCTGGACAAGCCCCTGCCCGTGCAGTACGGGCTGTGGCTGGCGCGCGCGGTGCGCGGCGACCTGGGCGTGTCCATCGCCTCGGGCCGGTCGGTGCGCACCGAAGTGTTGTCCGCGGTGAAAAACACCTTGATGCTGGCCGCCTTCGCCGCGCTGCTGGGCATGGTCTCGGGCGTGGTGCTGGGCGCCATTGCCGGCAACCACATAGGCGGCTGGGCCGACCGCCTGGCCAGCGGGCTGTCGGTGCTCGGGGTCAGCGTGCCGCACTACTGGCTGGGGCTGGTGCTGACGATTGTTTTTTCCGTCTGGCTCGACTGGCTGCCCGCCATGGGCGCCGGGCCGGGCAGTTCCGCCGACGGCGGCAACGGCTGGGCCTGGGACTGGGCGCACTTCAGGCACCTGGTGCTGCCCGGCGTGACGCTGTGCGTGATTCCCATGGGCATCGTGACGCGCACCGTGCGGGCCCTGGTGGCGGAGACGCTGCAGCAGGAGTTCGTGATGGCGTTGTGGGCGCGCGGCCTGGGCCGCGTGGCGGTGTTCCGGCACGTCGCCAAAAATGCCCTGCCGACGATCCTGGCGGTGGCCGGCCTGCAGCTGGGTTATTTGATGGGCGGCTCCATCCTGGTGGAGACCGTTTTTGCCTGGCCGGGCACGGGGTTTTTGCTGAACACCGCGATTTTCCAGCGCGACATTCCGCTGCTGCAGGGAACCATCCTGGTGCTGTGCATGTTTTTTGTGGCGCTCAATTTGCTGGTGGACGTGCTGCAGCCGCTGATAGACCCGCGCATGCGCCGCGCTTGAGGCGGCGCGGAATTTTGCAAGTTCTCCCCGTTTCACAAGGACCCTGATGCCGGTGACTGTTTCCCATCCCTTGCCTGCGGGCGCGGCCGCGCCGGCCTTTGTGCTGCCGCCGCAGGCGGCCAGCGCGGGCTACTGGCTGTCGGTGTGGCGGCGCCTTCGCCGCGACCCGCTGGCCATGGCGTGCGCGGCCATCCTGTTGCTTATGGTGCTGGCGGCGGTCTTTGCGCCCTGGGTCGCGCCGGCCGATCCTTTCAAGACCAGCATGCTCAAGCGACTGCTGCCGGTGGGCAGCGCGGGCAACTGGCTGGGCACCGACGAGCTGGGCCGCGATTTGCTCAGCCGCCTGATTTACGGCGGGCGGCTGTCGCTCACCATGGGCATCGTCCCGGTGGCGCTGGCCTTTGTGATCGGCACCGCCATCGGCGTGACGGCCGGCTTCCTGGGCGGCAAGGTCAACATGGCGGTCATGCGCACGCTGGATGTGTTTTATGCGTTCCCCTCGGTCCTGCTGGCGGTGGCGATCTCGGGCGCCATGGGGCCCGGCATGAGCAACAGCCTGGTGGCGCTGACCATTGTTTTCATTCCGCAGATTGCCCGGGTGGCCGAAAGCGTGACGACGCAGGTGGCCAGGCTGGACTACATCGATTCCGCGCGCATGAGCGGCGCCGGCGCGCTGACCATCATCCGCCTGCAGGTGCTGGGCAACGTGCTGGGCCCGGTGTTTGTCTATGCCACCGGCCTGATCAGCGTCTGCATGATCCTGGCGTCGGGCCTGTCCTTCCTGGGCCTGGGCGTTCGCCCGCCGGAAGCGGAATGGGGCCTGATGCTCAACACCTTGCGCTCCGCCATCTTCAACAACCCGGTGGTGGCGGCCTTGCCCGGCGCGATGATTTTTATCACCTCGATCTGCTTCAACCTGCTGGCCGACGGCATCCGCTCGGCCATGGACTTGCGCCGCTGAACCGCATGACCTTTCCAGTGACCCCCGCATGAACCTTCCCACACCACTGATGCCGGGCACGGCGCTTCTCCCGACACCCGACCGGGGCGGCCCGGCGCAGCCTTTGCTGGCGGTGCGCCACCTGGTCAAGCACTTCCCGGTGCGCGATCCCTTCTGGGTGCGCCCGCGACGCGCCGTGCATGCGGTCGACGGCGTGAGCTTTGAGGTCGCCAAAGGCGAAACGCTGGGCATCGTCGGGGAGTCGGGCTGCGGCAAGTCCACCACCGCCCGCCTGGTCGCGCGGCTGCTGGCGCCCGACGCCGGCAAGCTGGTGTTCGACGGCGAGGGCGTGGCGGAGTTCGGCGGCGTGTCCCTGCGCGACTACCGGCGCGGCCTGCAAATGGTGTTCCAGGATTCCTTTGCGTCGCTGAACCCGCGCATGACGGTGGAGGACACGATTGCCTTCGGCCCGCGCGTGCACGGCCTGGACGCCGCCGCCGCGCTGGCGCGCGCCCACGACCTGCTGGAGCGCGTGGGCCTGCGCGCCGCGCAGTTCGCGGCCCGCTACCCGCACGAGCTGTCGGGCGGCCAGCGCCAGCGTGTGAATATCGCCAGGGCGCTGGCGCTGGAGCCGCGCCTGCTGATCCTGGACGAGGCGGTCGCGGCGCTGGACAAATCCGTGCAGGCGCAGGTGCTCAACCTGCTGCAGGCGCTCAAGGCCGAGCATGGGCTGACCTACATTTTTATTTCACACGACCTGCACGTGGTGCATTACCTGTGCGACCGGGTGATGGTGATGTACCTCGGCCAGGTGGTGGAGGTCGGGCCGGTGGAGCAGATCTACGCCGCGGCGCGCCACCCTTACACGCAGGCGCTGCTGTCGGCCGTGCCGTCCATGGACCCGGCGCGCCGCACCACCCGGGCGCCGCTGGCCGGCGACCCGCCCAACCCCATCAGCCCGCCCGCCGGTTGCCGCTTTCGCGACCGCTGCCCGAAAGCCGAAGCGGTGTGTGCCAACGCGGCCCCGGTGCTGGGCGCATGGTCGGCGGCTGCAACAACGCATGAGGTCGCCTGCCACATGGCGGTGGCGGGGTCCGGGCATTCGGCCGCGCCGGCTTTGCCGGTGCAGGGGGCCTTATGACAATGCCGCCTCTCCTGTCGGTGCAGGACCTGAACGTCACCTTCAAGGGCGAGCGTACCGTGCAGGCCCTGCACGGCGTGAACCTGGAACTGGCGCAAGGCGAGACGCTGGGCCTGCTCGGCGAATCGGGCTCGGGCAAAAGCGTCACGCTGCGCACGTTGCTGCGGCTGAACCCGCCCAAAACCACGGATGTGCAAGGCCGCATCCTGGTGGACGGCCAGGACGTGCTGGCCCTGCAGGGCGCGGCGCTGAACCGCTACCGCGGCGCCGTGGTGTCCATGGTGTTCCAGGAGTCGGGCCTGGCCTTTGACCCGGTCTACACCATGGGCCAGCAGATGGTCGAGATGATCCGCGCCCACGAGGCGGTGGACACCAAAACCGCCAGCGCGCGCGCGCTGCAGATGCTGGAGCGCGTGCAGATTCCGCAGGCGGCGCGGCGCATGCAGGCCTATGCCCATGAGCTGTCGGGCGGCATGCGCCAGCGCGCCATGATCGCCCTGGCGCTGTGCTGCAAGCCCCGGCTGCTGCTGGCCGATGAACCCACCACGGCGCTGGACGCGACGGTGCAGATCCAGATATTGCTGCTGCTGCGCGAGCTGCAGCGCGAACTCGGCATGTCGGTGATTTTTGTCACCCACGACATAGGCGCGGCGGTCGAGATCTCGGACCGGCTGGCCGTCATGTACGCCGGCCGCATCGTCGAGCAGGGCCGTGTGGCCGACGTCATCGCGCGGCCCGAGCACCCTTACACCCGCGGCCTCATGGGCTCCACCGTGATGCCCGGCATGCGCGGCCGGCCGCTGCCGGCCATTGACGGCGCGCCGCCCGACCTGGCCCGGCTGCCCGCCGGCTGCGCCTTTGCGCCGCGCTGCAATGCCGGCAGCGAGGTCTGCCGCGCGCGCGCGCCTGAACTGGCGCCGCACGGCACGCACCAGGCGGCTTGCTGGCATCCGGCGACACCGGCGCCGATATTGCCATGACGGCCATGACCGCGCATCCGCTGGCGGGCCAGGGCAGCTTGTGCGAGCGGGTCTTCAGCCGCCTGGCCGATGAAATCGTGCTGGGCCAGTTGCCGCCCGGCACGCACCTGGATGAAAAAGCCATTGCCAGCCGCTGCGGCGTGTCGCGCACGCCGGTGCGCGAGGCGCTCAAGCAACTGGCCGCCACCGGTCTGGCCAACTACCGCCCGCACCGGGGCTCGGTGGTGCGCAGCCTGACCTCCGCCGACCTGGACCTGATGTTCGAGGCCATCGCCGAACTCGAGTCCTCCTGCGCGCGTTATGCCGCGCTGCGCATGACGCTGCCGGAGCGCGAGGCTTTGCGCGCCTGCCACGCGCTGGGCCGGCAGGCCGCGCGCGAGCGCGACATGGAACTGTATGACCGCGCCAACCGTGAATTCCATGCGCTGGTGTTCGCGGGCGCGCACAACCCTTTCCTGCAGGAAACCACGGGCGCCCTGCGGGACCGCGTGATGCCCTTCCGGCGCGGCCAGTTCGCGCGGCACGAGCGGCTGGAAGAATCCGTCCTTGAGCACAGCCGCGTGGTCAATGCCATCCTGGCGGGCGATGCCGAGGCGGCAGGGCAGGAGATGCGCAACCATTTGCTGTCGGCGCGCATGGCGGCCGCGCGCCTGTCGGCCGCCGCCGCGGCTGGCGCTCCCGGCGCCCTCTGACGCCTGGCCGCCCGGGCTGCCCGCGGGCCTCCCGGCGCCGTCCCTTTTGTTTTAAACCCTGGATAATCCCGCCATGAACTTCAACTTCGGCAACCCCTACACCTCCACCCGCCTGCCGCTGTTCGCGCGCAACGTCGTTTCGACCTCGCACCCGCTGGGCGCGCAGGCCGGCCTGCGCATGATGCTCAAGGGCGGCAACGCGGTCGATGCAGCCATCGCGGCGGCTGCGGCCATGACCATCGTCGAGCCCGTCAGCAACGGCCTGGGCAGCGATGCCTTCTGCATCCTGTGGGACGGCAAGGAGTTGCACGGCCTCAATGCCTCGGGCCGCGCGCCGCAGAGCTGGACACCCGAGTACTTCCAGCGCAAGTACGGCGCCGATGCACAGACGCCGCCCAAGCGCGGCATGGATTCCGTCACCGTGCCGGGCGCGGTCGCCAGCTGGATGGCGCTGAGCGAGCGCTTCGGCAAGCTGCCCTTTGCCGACCTGATGGAGCCGGCCATTGAAATCGCCGAACGCGGCTACCTGCTGCCGACCGTGGTGCAGCAGAAGTGGGCGGCCGCGACGGATGAACTGAAATCGCTGCCGGGCTTCGCGCAGTCCTTCCTGCCCTGGGGCCGGGCGCCGAATGTGGGCGAGCTGTTCCAGTTCAAGGCCGCGGCCAAAGCGCTGCGCGCGATTGCCGAGACCAAGGGCGCGGCCTATTACGGCGGCGCGATTGCCCGGGCGATTGAAAAATTCTCAGCGCAGAACGGCGGCAGCATCACCGCCAAAGACTTTGAGAACTACAAGCCCGAATGGGTCAAGCCCATAGGCCGGGACTACCGCGGCTACACCCTGCACGAGATCCCGCCCAACGGCCAGGGCATTGCCGCCTTGATCGCGCTGGGCATCCTGGACAAATTCGACGTGGCGGGCATGCCGGTCGACGGCGTGGATTCGCAGCATTTGCAGATCGAAGCCATGAAGCTGGCCTTTGCCGACGTTTACAAATATGTGGCCGAGCCCTCGTCAATGGCGGTGACGGCCGAGCAAATGCTCGATGACGCCTACCTCGCATCCCGTGCCAAACTGGTCGACATGAAAAAGGCACAGGACTTTGGCGCGGGCAACCCCGTCAAGGGCGGCACGATTTACCTCACGGCGGCCGACGAAAACGGCATGATGGTGAGCTTCATCCAGAGCAACTACATGGGCTTCGGCTCGGGTTGCGTCGAGCCCGAATTCGGCGTCAGCCTGCAAAACCGCGGCCACGGCTTCAGCCTGCAGCCGGGCGCCAACCAGGTCGCGCCGGGCAAGCGGCCTTTCCACACCATCATCCCGGCCTTTGTGAGCAAGGACGGCCAGCCGGTGATGAGCTACGGCGTGATGGGCGCCAACATGCAGCCGCAGGGCCACATGCAGACGCTGGTGCGCATGCTCGACTACGGCCAGAACCCGCAGGCCGCCTGCGACGCGCCGCGCTGGCGCTACAACGCGGGCCTGGAGATCAACGTCGAGTCCGCGATGGACGCGCGCACCGTGCAGGGCCTGGCCGAACGCGGCCACCGCATGGAAGTCATCAACGATTCCTACCAGGATTTCGGCGCGGGCCAGTTCATCTGGCGTGCCGGCAACCCCCAGACCGAAGGCTACGTGGCGGCCAGCGATGCGCGGCGCGACGGCCAGGCCGTGGGTTTTTAAGAAGCGATTTTTGAGTCCATCACCCCACACCCCCACAAGCCCGACGCTTCCCGCGACCCCGGCAGAGCCCAAAAGCCTGGTCCCCGGCCTGCTGCTGGCGACCTTCGGCGCCATCGCCTTCAGCGGCAAGGCCATCATCGTCAAGCTCGCCTACCGCTACGGCGTGGACGCGGTCACCTTGATCATGTACCGCATGCTGTTCGCGCTGCCCATCTTCGCGGTGATGGCCTGGTGGGCCAGCCGCGGCAAGGCGCCGCTCACGCGCAAGGACTGGCTGGGCGTGCTGTGGCTGGGCTTTACGGGCTATTACCTCGCGAGCTTTCTCGACTTCGCCGGGCTGGCTTTCATCAGCGCCTCGCTGGAGCGCCTGATCCTTTACCTCAACCCCACGCTGGTGCTGTTGTTGGGCCTGGTGATGTACAAGCGCCGCGTCGGCGCGGCGCAGATCATCGGCATGGCCATCAGCTACTGCGGCGTGGTGCTGGTGTTCGGCCACGAGATCACGCTGCAGGGCGCCGACGCGGCCTGGGGCGCGCTGCTGGTGTTCCTGAGCGCGGTGAGTTACGCGCTGTACCTGGTCTACAGCGGCGAGATGGTCAGGCGCCTGGGCTCGCTGCGCCTGGTGGGGCTGGCCACCACGGTGGCCTGCCTCTGTTGTCTGCTGCAATTCGTGCTGCTGCGCCCCATGAGCGCCGCCGCCGTCGCGCCCGAGGTGATCTGGCTGTCGCTGCTCAACGCCACGCTGTGCACCGCCGTGCCGGTGCTGATGGTGATGATGGCCATTGAACGCATAGGCGCCGGCATGGCCGCGCAGACCGGCATGGTGGGGCCCATGTCCACCATCCTGATGGGTGTGCTGATTCTGGGCGAGCCCTTCACGGCCTGGGTGGCGGCGGGGACGGCGCTGGTGATTGCCGGGATCTTTGTGTTTACCCGGACTAGATAGCCCCCACGGTCGCTCACTTCGTGTAGCTCCCTGCCCCCCGAGGGGGCCGCTGCGCCTGCGGCCCGGCAAAGCCGGTTCCGCGGCCCCGGCTGATATAAGCCTCCACACCTTCGCAGAGGCCGGGCTTCTTATTTTTTGGCTGGTGGCTTTGCAGGGGCCTGCGCCGTAGGCCGGCGGTTCGAAGCGCTCACACGCTGCGCCACCGTGACGGCGGGTTGCCCCGCGTAGGCGTCCAGCCGCGTGCCCATGGCCTGCTCAAGCTGGTTCAAACGGGTTTGTGCGGGCGGGTGCGTGCTCAGCGACAAGGCGAACAGCGCATCGTCGGGTGCGGCCGTGCGCAGCTGCTGCAGCACCGCGACCAGGCCGTAGGGGTCGAAGCCGGCGCGTGTGGCCAGGGCCACGCCGCTGCGGTCGGCGTCGAATTCATCCTGCTGGTCCAGGCCCTTGGTGTACATGTTGCGGCCCAGCGCCAGCAACTGCGAGGACACCAGGCCGCCCAGGTCGTTCTTGAGCTGCGAGCCGATGACCTGCGTCAGCAGGCCGGCGCGCGCGGCTTTGTTCATCGCGATCAGGTGGTGTTTGGCCGTGACGTGCGTGATCTCATGGGCCAGGATGCCGGCCAGCTCGCCCTCGTCGGCCACGCGGTCCACCAGGCCCTTGGTGACGAACACATAACCGCCCGGCGTGGCGAAGGCGTTGTAGCCGGGGTCGTCGAGGACGGCGAAGGTCCAGGGCAGGTCGGGGCGGGACGACTGCAGGCTGATCCAGCGGCCCAGCTGGTTGACGTAGCGCTGCAGCGCCATGTCGGGATACAGCGGCTTGCTGCCCAGCAGCACGGCGGCCAGTTGCTGGCCGATCTGGATTTCGCGCGGCTCGTCGATCTGGTCCAGCGACTGCGACAGCAGTTGCACCAGGTCGCCGCCCTGGGCCGGTGCGCCCGCCGGCGCCAGGCTGGCGCCCAGCAGCGCGCCGGCGATGCCGGACGGCGAGTTGGGTTGCGCCGGCTGCGCGGGCTGGTTGGGACGTATCAGCGACTGGAACAGGCCGCCCAGGGCCTTGCCCGCGTCCTGGGCGTGGGCGGCGGGGGAGGCCAGGCCGGCCAGGAGGGCCAGGGAAAGAGCCGCGCGGCCGAGGTGGTGAATAGTCATGGCAATGCCTCTGGTTTTCTTGTCGTTGCTTTTTTACCGGCCGTATTGTTCGGGCGCAGGGCCGGATGAGGCCGCCGGCGCCGCGGGCACCGGCAGGGGCTCGACCTGCCGGCTGTTCAGCGAGGCGCCGCCGGCGAACTGCCGGGCCTGCGCGGCATTCGCGCGGTTGGCGTCGGCCTGCGCCACGGCCGCCATATTGGGCTGCGCATTGGCCAGGTCTTCGGCGCCCAGGCCGCGTATGCCGACGGTGGAGGTGGAGACGCTGCTGGACGGCGCCTGCGCGCTGCCCTTGTTGAAAAAGCTTGAGAGGCTGCGCAGCGCGCCGCCGGCGGCGCCGCCCGAGGGCGCGCTGGCCGATGTGACGTCGAACATATGCACCCAGCCGCTGGTGCCGTCGGCGGTGCGCACCTTGATCCAGGCGCCCTGGCGCTCGCCCAGGCGGGTCACCGAGGTCTGCACGGGAAGCGGCGCGAGGCTGCGGGCCGAATCGCCGGGCGCGTCGCGCAATTGCGCCTCGCGCTTGATCAGCACCGCCTCGCCCTGCGGCTGGGCCTGCGCCGCGGCGCTGAAAACCAGCGAGGCGGCCATCAGGAAGGGGAAAACCACCCCCGCCCGAATATTGGATTTACTCAGTATCATCAGCCGCTCTCCCCCGTGTTGTCATCAAGGAATTATTATGGATTTGGGTATAGCAGGCAAATGGGCGCTGGTCTGCGGCGCCAGCAAGGGTCTGGGCCTGGGCTGCGCGCAGGCGCTGGTGCGCGAAGGCGCGCACGTGCTGATCGTGGCGCGCGGCGCCGAAGCGCTGCAGGCCGCCGCTGCCCAGCTGACGGCCGACAAGGGCAAACCGGCCGGTGCCAGCGTCCAGTACGTCGCCGCCGACATCACCACGGTGGAAGGCCGCGCCGCGGTGTTCGCGGTGCGCAAGGATTTCGACATCGTGGTGACCAATGCCGGCGGCCCGCCGCCCGGCGACTTCCGCGACTGGGACCGCGACGCCTGGATCAAGGCGGTGGACGCCAACATGCTGACCCCCATCGAACTCATCAAGGCCACCGTCGACGGCATGGCCGCGCGCGGCTTCGGGCGCATCGTCAACATCACCTCCAGCGCGGTCAAGGCGCCCATCGACATCCTGGGCCTGTCCAACGGCGCGCGCAGCGGCCTCACGGGTTTTGTGGCCGGCGTGGCGCGCAGCAAGCTCGCGGCCCAGGGCGTGACCCTCAACAACCTGCTGCCCGGCTCCTTCGACACCGACCGCCTGCGCGGCAACTTCAACAACATGGCCCAGAAATCGGGCCAGCCGCTGGACGCCGTCATGGATGCGCGCCGCAAGGCCATCCCCGCCCAGCGCTTCGGCACGCCCGAAGAATTCGGCAGCATCTGCGCTTTCCTGTGCAGTGTGCAGGCCGGCTACATGACCGGGCAGAACGTGCTGGCCGACGGCGGGGCCTACCAGGGTACTTACTGATACGAAGGGGGCAGTCCCATGAGCCTGCGTTACCTCAGCTTCGGATATGTTGAAGACACAGACGGCACAGGTTCGTTCGAGGCCGTGGCCTCCACCTGGCCGGAGCGCGCGCCGGCCGTGCACGCCGAAGTCGTGCGCGTGCTGGACTGGGCGCACACCCGGTTCCCGGGCCGGCGCGGCCCGCTCGATGATGGCTTTGACTGGGACTACGACCTGCAGGGCCTGCTCGAATACACGGCGCCGCAGGTGCTGCGCTACGACGAGGCGGCACGCACGGTGACGGTGCTGGCCGACCCGCCCGGCAAGCCGCGGCACACCGTCACCTTGTCGCTCAGCGGCAGCCCTGAATTTTGCGATGCCTTCAAGCGGGAGTTTGTCGAGGACGATGACTGAAATGCGCTTGCGGGCGCAAGTTAGCGTTAACATCCGGGCATGAAATCACCTTCTGAGACGCTGCGCAAAGCCAAGCGCGCCCCGCGCCCCGGAACCGGCGGCATCACCCTCAGCGACGTGGCCAGCCTGGCCGGGGTTTCGGCTATCACGGTGTCGCGCGCGCTCAACACGCCGGCGGCGGTGTCGCCTGAAACACTGGAGCGCGTGCGCGGCGCGATTTCGCGCAGCGGCTATGTGCCCAACCTGGTGGCCGGCGGCCTGGCCTCCAACCGCAGCCGACTGGTGGCGGCGCTGGTGCCCACCATCGCCGGGCCGGTGTTCCTGGAAACGATTCAGGCCCTGACCGACGCGCTGGCCGAGGCCGGCTGCCAACTGATTCTGGGCCAGAGCGGCTACAGCGGCGCGCGCGAAGACGCGTTGATCGACGCCATCGTGGGCCGCCGGCCCGACGGCATCGTGCTGACCGGCATCATGCATTCGCCGGAAGGGCGCAGGCGCCTGCTGGCCTCGGGCATTCCCATCGTCGAGACCTGGGACATCACGCCCACGCCCATCGACATGATCGTCGGGTTTTCACAGGAGAAAGCCGGCGCCGAAGTGGCCGATTACCTGTACCGCAAGGGCTACCGCAAACCGGCGCTGATCACCGCCGACGACCAGCGCGCCATGCTGCGGCGCACGGGCTTCGAACAGCGTTTCGCGGCGCTGGGCGTGCCCGCGATTCCGGCCTGCATGGTGCCCGCGCCATCGTCGCTGGCCAATGGGCGATCGGGCTTTGCGCAGCTGTGGGCCGGGCACGGGCAAACCGACGTGGTGTTCTGCGGCTCCGACGTGATCGCGCAGGGCGTGATCACCGAAATGCAGGCCATGGGCATGACGGTTCCCAAGGATGTGGCGGTCATGGGATTCGGCGACATGCCGTTTGCCGCGCACACCCATCCCTCGCTGAGTACGGTGCGCATTGACGGCACCTCCATAGGCCGCCAGGCAGCCCGTTTTATCCTGGACCGCGTCGAGGGCCTGGACCCCGGCCCCAAGGTGAGGGACCTCGGGTTTTCCATTATCGAAAGAGCCAGCGCCTGACTTGACGGCGCTGGTTTTGCTCATTAATATCCTGACTTGTTAGCGCTAACATAAGCGTCGATCAAAACCCGGAACGTCCGTCGGACGGGCAGGGGCCATAAAACATCAGGAGACAAAAAGATGAGCACTCACTTCACGCGCCGCACCGCGCTGGGCAGCCTTGGCGGCCTCGGCCTCACTGCGTTTTCCGCAGCCTTGCCGCTGCGCGCGCTGGCCGCCGCCGACGCCACCACGCCGGGCTGGCCCGCCAAACCGATTTCCTATGTCGTGCCTTTCACGCCTGGCGGCTCCACCGACGTCATAGGCCGCACGCTGTCGCAAAAACTTTCGGAAAGCCTGGGCCAGCCGGTGGTGGTCGACAACAAGCCCGGCGCGGCCGGCGCCGTGGGCGCGAGCTACGTGGCCAAGGCCAAGCCCGACGGCTACACGCTGTTCGGCGGCACCATCAGCACGCATGCCATCAATGCCAGCCTCTACAAAAACCTGCCCTACGACCCGGTGAAGGATTTCGAGCCGGTCTCGCTGGTCGCCATGCTGCCCAATGTGCTCATCGTGAATCCGGCGCTGGGCCTCAATTCGGTGGCCGACCTGGTGGCGCTGCTCAAGCGCGACCCGAGCAAACGTTATTTCGCGTCGTCGGGCGCGGGCACCTCCACCCACCTGGCCGGCGAGATGTTCGCCGAGCTGATCGGCGTGCCGCTCACGCACGTGGCTTACAAGGGCACGCCGCCCGCGATGATGGACGTGGTGGCCGGCCAGGTGCCGTTCATGTTCGACCAGATGACGGCCGCCGTCGCGCTGGTGCAGTCCGGCAAGCTCAAGCTGCTGGCCGTCACCACCGCCAAACGCATCGCGCTGGCACCCGAGCTGCCCACCATGATGGAGTCGGGCATCGCGAAGTTCGAGATGTCGTCCTGGCAGGCGGTCTACGCGCCCAAGGGCACGCCGCAGCCCATCGTGCAGCGCCTGAACGCCGAGATCACCAAAATCCTGAAGATGCCCGACGTGGTCGCCAAGCTGCACGACCAGCTCGGCATGGAAATCATCGCGAGCACCCCCAATGAACTGGCCGCCCACATGAAAAGCGAGATCACGCGCTGGGCCGAGCTGGTCAAAAAATCCGGAGCCACGGCAAGCTGACAATGAGAAAAAACGACATCCGCATCACGCACGCCCGCGTCACGCCCATCGCGTTTCGCGACGGCCCGCTGCTCAACGCCAGCGGCATCCACGAGCCCTGGGCCCTGCGCAGCATCATCGAACTCGAAACCTCCGACGGCCGTCTCGGTATCGCCGAAACTTATGGCGACGCGCCCATGCTGGCGGTGCTGGAGCAGGCGCGCGCGCTGGCCATCGGCCTCTCGCCCTTTGACCTCAACGTGATGGAGCAGCGCGTGCGCGCCAGCATCAAGCCGGGGCAGGGCGGCGGCGTGCAGTTTGAACTTGCGCCCGGTTCCCACACCGCCAAGAACGCCGAGAAGGTCATCAGCGCGCTGGAAGTCGCGATGCTCGACTTGCAGGGCCAGTTGCTCAACCTGCCCATCTGCGATTTGCTGGGCGGCGCGGTGCGTGATGCCGTGCCCTACAGCGCCTACTTGTTCTACAAGTACGCCGAGCATGCGGACAAGCCCTATGCGCCCGACGCCTGGGGCGAGGCCGTGACGCCCGCGCAGCTTGTCAAGCAGGCCCAGGCCATGGTGGACCAGTACGGTTTCAAAAGCATCAAGCTCAAGGGCGGTGTGTTCACGCCCGCTGAAGAGATTGCCGGCATCAAGGCCTTGCGCAAAGCTTTCCCAAATCATCCGCTGCGACTGGACCCGAATGCCAACTGGTCGCTGCAGACCAGCATTGACGCCGCGCCCGAGCTCGACGAGTTGCTCGAATACTACGAAGACCCGACACCGGGCCTCGAAGGCATGGCCGAGCTCGCCAAACATTGCCGCAGCCCGCTGGCCACCAACATGGTGGTCACCACCCTGGACGAGTTCCGCCGCAACGCGTCGCTGAACGCGGTGAAGATTTTGCTGTCCGACCACCATTACTGGGGCGGCTTGCGCGCCACGGCATCGCTGGCGCGCATGTGCGAGGTCTTCGGCATGGGCATGTCCATGCATTCGAATTCGCACCTGGGCATCAGCCTGATGGCCATGACGCATGCGGCCGCCGCGATTCCCAACCTCACCTATGCCTGCGACACGCACTACCCGTGGCAGGAAGAAGAAGTCATCAAGGGCGGCCGAATCCAATTTGAGCAGGGTGCTGTCAGGGTGCCGACAGCACCGGGCCTGGGTGTGGAACTCGACCCGGCCAAACTGGTCGAACTGCACCAGCAATACCTGGCTTGCGGCATACGCAACCGCAACGACCTGGCGCAGATGCGCAAGTACCAGCCGGAATTTTCCGGCGTGAGCCCGCGTTTTTAAGGGCCGGCAGAAGCCTTTCACATTTCCTGTTGACAGTTCCCCGTTCGCTTTTCACACCAACAATGAAGGAGACAAGATCATGATCAAGTTCGAGCATTTGATGTCCCGCCTGGCCCGGGGCCTGCGGGCCGCGGGCTTCCTGGCGGCGTTCGCGGGCGCGTCCGCGTTCGCACAGCCCGTGACCCTCAACGTCGTCGACGTGGCCGGCAACCTGGCGCTCACGCAGGAAGCGCTGGAGTCCTTCGCCGCGAAGAACCCGACGCTGGTCTCGCGCATCACCTTCACCAAGGCGCCGTCGCCCGAGCTGCCCGGCAAGATACGCGCGATGCAGGCCGCCGGCCGCACCGACATCGACCTGGTGCTGACCGGCACCGACGCGCTGGCCGCGGGCATTGCGCTCAACCTCTGGGAGCCGCTGCTGCCCGCGCATGCCGCGAAATTCCCCAACCTGGTCGACAACTACCTGCCGGCCGCGCGCAAGATGCAGGACCTCTCCAGCGGCCAGGGCGTCATGGTGACCTACACACCGGCCGGCCCGCTGCTCGAGTACAACCCCGACAAGGTCAAGACGCCGCCCAAGACGCCCGCTGAACTGCTGAGCTGGTGCAAGGCCAATCCCAACAAGCTGATCTATGCGCGCCCGGCCAACTCCGGCCCCGGCCGCACCTTCCTGATGGGCCTGCCCTACATGCTGGGCGACAAAAACCCCAAGGACCCGATCGCTGGCTGGGACAAGACCTGGGCTTACCTGAAAGAACTCAACAGCTGCATCGAGTACTACCCCACCGGCACAGGCGCCGTGTTCAAGGAACTCGGCGAAGGCTCGCGCGACATGACCGTGACCATGACCGGCTGGGACATCAACCCGCGCGCGCTCGGCGTGGTGCCCAAGCAGTTCAAGGTGGCGGCCTTCAGCAGCTTCACCTGGGTCGACGACGCGCACTTCATGGTCATGCCCAAGGGCCTGCCCGCCGCGCGTCAGGCCGTGGTGCTGCAGCTGATGGCCTACCTGCTGCAACCCGCGCAGCAGGCGCTGACCTATGACGCCGGCTACTTCTACCCCGGCCCGGCCGTGAAGGACGTGCCGCTGAGCGCCGCGCCGCAAAAAAGCCAGGACGTGATCAAGGAGTTCGGCCGCGCCGAGTACGCCGACTGGATCGCCAAGAACCCGCATGCGCAGCCGCTGGAAGACAAGGCGCTTGTAGCTGCTTTCAAGAAGTGGGATCAGGAAATCGGCTCGGGTAAGGCGAAGTAAGGTTTTTCTCCCTCTCCCTCTGGGAGAGGGCAGGGGTGAGGGCTAGCGGCCCTTGCATGAGGCGCGCGATATCTATCGCCGCCGGCCCTCACCCCCACCCTCTCCCAGGGGGAGAGGGGGTAATAGATAACAAGCAGACCCGCGGTGCGGGCATATAAAAGGTTTCTGACATGGTGATGCCCAACACCGCGGGACGGCCCGCGGCGAAAAACGAGTTCAGGCAGCTTCGCCTGGACGGCGTGAGCCGCAGTTTCGGCGGCGCCCACGCGCTCGAAAAACTCTCACTGACCATAGAGCGCGGCGAATTCATCGCGTTGCTGGGCCCCTCGGGCTGCGGCAAGTCGACCGCACTGAATTGCATGGCCGGCCTGATGCCGCTGTCGGACGGCAGCATCTGGCTGGACGACAGGCGCATAGACACCCTGCCGCCCGAAAAGCGCGGCTTCGGCATGGTGTTCCAGAACTACGCGCTGTTCCCGCACCTGTCGGTCAGCCGCAACGTGGGCTTCGGCCTGAAGATGCGCGGCGTGCCCTCGGCCGAAATCGACCAGCGCGTCGCCGCCGCGCTCGACACCGTGCAGCTGCAGGCGCATGCCAACAAGCTGCCCGGCCAGCTGTCGGGCGGCCAGCAGCAGCGCGTGGCGATTGCGCGCGCCATCGTGATCGAGCCGCCGCTGATCCTGATGGACGAGCCGCTGTCCAACCTGGACGCCAAGCTGCGCATCGAGATGCGCTCCGAGATACGCCGCATCCACCGCGCGCAGGGCTGCTCCACCGTCTACGTGACGCACGACCAGGACGAAGCCCTGGCCATGGCCGACCGCATCGTGGTGATGAAGCTGGGCGTGGTGCAGCAGATCGGCACGCCGCAGGAGGTGTTCGCGCGCCCGGCGACGCTGGACATCGCGCGTTTCATGGGCTACCGCAACGTGCTGCCGGTGCGCGTGGCGCAGGCCAATGGCACGGGGCTGGCATTGGAGGGCCCCGGCGGCGTGAAGCTGGCCGGCACCGCCATGCACGCGCTCACAGCCGGCACGGCGATGGCCGCGATCAGGCCCGATGAACTGGTCATAGGCGACGGCCCGCAGGCTTTCCCCGGCGTCGTCGAAACCGCCGAATACGGCGGCCGCGAATGGCTGCTGCAGGTCAGGACCTCGTTTGACGATTTGCTGTATGTGCGCTCCTCGCGCACCGTCGCGCCCGGCGACCACGTCATGCTCTCGGCCCCTGCCGAGCGCGTGCTGGTCTACGCGGGGGAAAGCTGAGATGAGCACGATGACTTTGCCGCCGCCGCAAGGCGCCGCGCGGCGCCCGCCCTTTGACCCGGCCGTCATGCTGGTGGCGCCGGCCGCCGCGCTGATGGTGATGTTTTTTGTCTACCCCTTTGCCTACGGCCTGCTGTTGTCTTTCCAGCCGCAGCAGGGCGGGATCTTCGACAACTACATCCACTTCTTCCAGACGCAGGATTTGTGGAAGACCATAGGCAACACGATGCAGCTGGCGCTGCCGGCCACCCTCATCAACGTGGCCTGCGCGCTGGGCATTGCCTACGCCACGCGCGTCAAGGGCCCTTACCAGCGTTTCCTGTCCACCCTGCTGGTGGTGCCGCTGACCCTGGGCACGGTGCTGATCGCCGAGGGCATGCTGACCTATTTCGGCCCGCAGGGCTGGCTTGCGCAGACGCTGCGCTACCTGCATCTGTACGAAGGCTCGATACGCCTGACGCACAACTACTGGGGCGTGCTGATTTCGCTGATCATCACCGGCTTTCCGTTTGCCTATTTGCTGATCCTCTCCTACATCACCGGCATAGACCCGGCGCTGCCGCGCGCCGCGGCCACGCTGGGGGCCGACGGCTGGAACCGCTTTCGCCACATCTACCTGCCGCTGCTCACGCCGGGCCTGGTCATGGCCTTTTGCCTGTGTTTTGTGCAGGCCTTCTCGGTCTTTCCATCGGCCGTGCTGCTCGGTTCGCCGGCCGGCACCACGCGCGTGATCGCGATTGCCGCCTATGAAGCCGCGTTTGAACAGTACGACTATTCGCTGGCCTCGGCCGTCGCCATGATCATGGGCCTGGTCCAGCTCGCCATCGTCGTCGCGGCGCTGGGCCTGCGCTCCTTCTTCTACCGCGGCCCGGTGGCGGGGGGCAAGGGATGAGCAGCATGAACACACAACAGATGCATGAGAAAGACCCGCTGCGCGACCGCGCCTGGCGCGCGCTGGTCTGGGGGCTGATCGCCTTCTTCCTCGTGAACGTCGGCATGATGATCATCGCCGTCGCCACCAACTCGGTCGCCACGCGCTGGCTGGGCACCTGGCTGCCCGAGGCCTACACCCTGAGCTGGTACGTCTCGGCCTGGAAGGAATTCCAGCTGGGCCATGTGCTGGTCGTCACGGTGGTGGTGGTGTTCTCGGTGGTGTTCCTCTCGCTGCTGATCGGCGTGCCCGCCGCCTACACGCTGGCGCGCAAGGACTTTCGCGGCAAGAAGCTGCTCACCCTGCTGTTCCTGCTGCCGCTGATGGTGCCGCCCATCACCTACGGGATTCCGCTGGCCACGGTGATGTACCAGCTGCACCTGGCCGGCACGCTGCCGGGCGTGATCATCGCCAACATGATTCCGGCCTTGCCCTTCGTGATTCTGGTGATGACGCCCTTCGTCGAGCAGATAGACACCAACATCGAATCCGCCGCGCGCGTCTTCGGCGCCAACACGCGGCAGATGTTCCTCTACACCCTGGTGCCGCTGCTGGCGCCCGGCGTGCTGGCAGCCGGCCTGCTGGTGCTGGTGCGCACGGTGGCGATGTTCGAACTGACCTTCCTGGTGGCCGGGCCCGACACCCAGACGCTGGTGGTGGCGCTCTATTACGCGGTGTTCGCGGCCGGCGTGCGCGCCGGCCAGTCGGTGGACGCCATGGCCATGATCTACATGGCGATCACGGTGCTGTGGCTGCTGATTGCGCTGCGTTTCGTCAACCCGACGCAACTGGTCAGCCGAGTCAAGGAGCATCCGGTCAAAGCTTGATATCTGATTAAAGGAGTCGCTCACAAAGCCCGGCAAGCGGTCTTTGTTTTACTCCCTCTCCCCCTGGGAGAGGGTTGGGGTGAGGGCCAGCGGTGGTCAATAAGCCACCGTTTTGTGCACGGGCCGCAGCCCTCACCCCCGCCCTCTCCCAGAGGGAGAGGGAGCAAGACCTGGGCAACATGCCAGGAGTGTTTTTGAGCGGCTCCAGCCAGCAAAAATTTCCGTTGGTGGAAATTGGGCACGGAAAGCAGCGCGGGCTGTTCTCCGTGCTTTTTTTTGCCCGGGCCTCTCATTCAAGCACGGAGGGATTAGACCGCTTGATCATCGATGAGCTCCAGCAAATCGGCTGCGCTCCGGGAGACCGCGCCAGTCCCCTGCGCCAGCAGCGCAACTTTGGGCCGCATCGAATGAATAAATGCCTGAAGCGTTTTTTGAACCGAGGCCCCAAGATATAGCTCATGCCCTTTTTCCGGAACGAATGACCCGCCAAGGTCGATGAGTGATTCCATTGCCGCGCGTTGAGGCCAGGGGTCACCATCACTCAGGATTTGCTGGATCTGCGGCAAGGCAGCCAGGACGACCGGATAGAAAGTGCCTGCGTGATTGTTTCCCATAGCCCACAGAAATTCGTCGCAGGCCTCTTCCGCGGACTGTTGGTCGTGGGCATTGCGAAGCGCCTCAATTGCGCTGTCAATGCTATCCACGTCATTGGACTCGGGCTGGGGGAATTGACTGAAATCTGGCATCTCGCGCTTCCGTGCTGCTTGGGTTGTCTGAGCTTATGTATGCCGCAGCATGCAATTTAATCTGGCCTCTGCAGTTTGATCTGGACATCGGGCCCATCCAAATCGGCTTGCGGGCGAACGTCAGCCACTGACCCGGCTTTGTCGCTCGCCTCAGCGCCGCGACGACACCACGATCCCACCGACGATCAGCACAAAAGCCACCGCGTGGTAGAGGTGCGGCAGCTCGCCGAGGAAAGCCGCCGAGAGCAGCGCCGCGAACAGCGGCGTGAGGTTGGAAAAGAAACCCGCGATCGCCGGGCCCACGCGCTGCACGCCCATGCCCCAGCAGCGGTAGGCGATCACTGCCGGGCCCACGGCCACGTACAGCAGCGCCGCGGCCAGCGGCCAGCCCCATTGGATGTGCGCGTCCGTCATGGCCCACTCACCCGCGGCGAAAGCGCCTGACCAGGCCAGGCCGAACGCGATTTGTGCCAGCAGGAAGGCGGCCCAGTCGCGGCGGATTTCCGGCGGCTCTTTCGGTTGCGACAGCAGCCAGCTGTAAAACGCCCAGGCCAGCGTGGCCAGCAGCACATAGAGGTCGCCGGGCACCAGGTGCACCTGCATCAGCAAGTCCCACTGGCCGCGCGACAGCACCACCAGCACGCCGGCAATCGACAGCACGGCGCCGGCGAGCTGGCGGCGCGACACGGCCTGGCCGAAGCACAGCGCGCCCACGATCAGCATCCAGATCGGCACGCTGGAAGCCACCAGCGTGACGTTGAGCGGGGCGGAGGTTTTGAGCGCCAGGTATTGCAGCGCGTTGTAGCAGCCCACGCCCAGCAGGCCCAGCACCGCGAAGCGCTTCCAGTGCGGCCACAGGCTGCTGCCTGGTTTCAGCACCTGCCAGGCCAGCGGCAGCAGGATGACAAAGGCCAGGGCCCAGCGCAGGAAGTTGAGCGTCATGGGCGGCACCAGGCCGGTGACCAGGCGGCCGACCACGGCGTTGCCGGCCCAGAGCATCGGAGGGATCACCAGCAGCGAGGCGGTGGCGGGTGTCAGGCGTTGGGTCATGCGGGGACTTTACCAAGGGTCATCGTTTGCTGCGGGCGGGCATGCCTTAGTCCCTGCGGCCTCTTTGGATTCATGGCACCATGGCGCCCACGCTTTCCGTATTTATTTCCCCTCTGCAAGGAACACCCCCATGGCCTCATACCCGTCCAAAGCCGTACGCATCAACCAGCACGGCGGCCCCGAAGAACTCACGCTGGTGGACGTGGAGGTGGGTGAGCCCGGCCCCGGCGAGATCCGCATACGCCACAAGGCCGTGGGCCTGAACTACATCGACGTCTACCAGCGCAGCGGCGTCTACCCCTTTGCCATGCCGCTGCAGCTGGGCATGGAAGCCTCCGGCATCGTCGAGGCCGTGGGCGAAGGCGTGACGCACCTGAAGGCGGGCGACCGCGCGGCCTATGCCAGCCAGCCGCCCGGCAGCTATTGCGAGCTGCGCGTGATGCCGGCCAAGTGCGTGTGCAAGCTGCCCGACGCGATTTCGTTCGAGACCGGCGCGGCCATGATGCTCAAGGGCCTGACTGCGCAGTACCTGCTGCGCCGCACGCTGCCGCAGGGCGGCCTGCAGGCCGGCGACCAGGTGCTCTTCCACGCGGCCGCCGGCGGCGTGGGCCTGATCGCCTGCCAGTGGGCCAAAGCCCTGGGCCTGCAGCTCATAGGCACGGCCGGCTCCGACGAAAAATGCGCGCTGGCCCTGTCGCAGGGCGCGGCCTTCGCCATCAACTACGCGAAGGAAGACTTCGTGGCCCGCGTCAAGGAGATCACCGGCGGCAAGGGCGTGAAGGTGGTGTACGACTCGGTCGGCAAGGACACCTTCCTCAAGTCGCTGGACTGCCTGCGCCCTTTCGGCCTGCTGGCCAACTTCGGCAATGCCTCGGGCAAGACGCCGCCGCTGGACATCGGCATGCTGGCCGCCAAGGGCTCGCTGTATGTGTCCCGGCCCACGCTGTTCACCCACATCGCCACGCGCGAGACCACGCAGGAAATGGCCGACGACCTGTTCGCCATGGTCACCAGCGGCAAGGTCCACATCCCGATCGACCAGCGCTTTGCCCTGGCCGACGTGGCCGAAGCGCACCGCGCGCTTGAAGCCCGCAAGACCACGGGCTGCACCATCCTGACGCTGTAACACGGGATCGGGCCGGGCAGGGCGTTTGGACATAGAGCGGTAAACCTGTGTAAAGCCCAGAGCCGCATTCAACGCAAGCCGCGTTGGATGCGTTACAAGGGTTGCAGGAGAAAAACCATGCCCCCAGCGAACTCCATGGCCGGCATGCTGGCGGCTGTACCGGCCTTATTGGCTTGCCTTGCCGGCTCCGCGGCACAGGCGCAAGCGCAAGCGCAAGCGCAGGACTATGCCGCGCCGTATTCGGCCAACCTGGCCGCCACCTGGCGCGCCGCCTCACGCCTGGGCTATGCGCCCACGCCGGAGTCGGCGCAGGCCGCCGCGGCCTCGCCCCGCGCCTGGGCGCTGCAGCAGCTGGACGTGGCCTACGCCGCCAGCAAACGCCCTCCCACCATCCCCGCCGAACTCGCCGGCATCAACGCGCCGCTCAAGGACATCGTGCTCGGCTTCCAGGCCGAACGCGAGGCGCGCAGGACCCTGCGCGAGACGGCCAAGCCCGGCATGCCCGCTGCCGCCAATGCCGGCGCGGGCGCGGAAAAGTTCAGCCGCGACATGGCCCAGGACGCCGCCGCCTGGCGGCTGATGTCCTGCAGCGACCCGGCGCTCGAAAACCCGCTGCTGGCGCGCATGACGGAGTTCTGGTTCAACCACCTCAATGTGTTTGTCGGCAAGGGCCCGGTGCGTCCCTTCGTCGGCCACTATGTGGTCAACGTGGTACGCGCCAATGCGCTGGGCCGCTTTGAAGACCTGCTGCTGGCCAGCGCCAGGCACCCGGCCATGCTGTTCTACCTGGACCAGGCGCAAAGCAACAGCCGCGGCCTGAACGAAAACTACGCGCGCGAATTGATGGAGCTGCACACCCTGGGCGTGAACAGCGGCTACACGCAAAAAGACGTGCGCGAACTGGCCCGTATCCTGACCGGCTGGACGGTCAACCTCAAGGACGGCGAAGGCTTCCGGTTTGCCGAGCGCCTGCACGACAAGGAAAGCAAGGTCTTGCTGGGCCGCACCTTCGGCAACGAAAACGTGGCCGAGGGCGAAGAGGCCATACGCTATTTGGCACGCCGGCCCGAGACGGCGCGGCGCGTCTCCACGCGGCTGGCGAGCTTTTTTGTCGCCGACAAACCGCCGGCCGCGCTGGTCGACAGGCTGGCCGCCACCTTCACGTCCACCCGGGGCGACATACGCGCGGTGATGCACACCCTGGTCGAGTCGCCGGAGTTCTGGGCGAAGGACAACCAGCTGTTCAAGACGCCGCTGGACTTCGCCTGCTCGGCGCTGACGGCGGCCGGCGGCGTGAAAGAGCGCCGCGATGTCGTGCAGACCCTGGGCTTTCTCGCACAGGCCGGCCAGCCCATGCACGGCTGGCAGACGCCCGACGGCTACAAGACAGACGCCGGCACCTGGCTGGCGCCCGAAGCGCTCACGCGCCGCGCCGACTACGCCATGGGCCTGGCGCAGCGCACGGCTGAGCCGGCTTACCTCAACGCGTTTTTCAGCACCGCGACACGCGAACGCATCGCGCAGGAACCGGCGCAGATGCGCACGGGCCTGATGCTGGCCAGCCCTGACTTCATGCGCAAATAACGCACAGGAACACCCATGGACTCAAACCCTTCTTCATCGGCTAATTTGCTGCAGCGCCGCGGGCTGCTGGGCCTGGGCGCGCTGTCCGCCCTGTCACTGGCCGCGCCCGGTGTGTGGGCGCAAGCCCTGCCCGGGAGCCTCAACAATGGGCGGCTTGTCGTCGTCTTCCTGCGCGGCGCCTATGACGGCCTGTCGGCTTTTGTGCCCTATGCCGACAAGGACTACTACGCGCTGCGCCCCAACATCGCCATCGCCGCGCCCGACGGTACGGGGCAAACCGCGATCAAGCTCGACACGACCTTTGCCCTGCATCCCGCGCTGGCCCCGTTGCTGCCGCTGTGGCAACAAGGCGTGCTGGGCTTTGTGCCCGCTGCGGGGTTGCCCGCGCCCAACCGTTCGCACTTCGACGCGCAGTACCAGATGGAAATCGCGCAAGGCGGCAAGACCAGCAGCGCGCCGGGCTGGCTCAACACCACGGCGGGCCTGGGCAAAGCCGCGGCGCCGGGCGCGGTCGCGCTCGGTGTCGGCGAAGCCAATCCCGCCATCCTGAACGGCCAGGCCTCCGTCGTCAGGTTGATTCCGCGCGGCCCCTCGGCCGAGCGCACCGGCGTGCTGGCCAACGAACGCACGCGCCAGGCGCTGATGGACCTGTACGCTGGCGACGACAAAGTCAGCGAAGCTTTTCGCCAGGGCGCCGGCAGCCGCATGCAGAGCGCGCAGGAACTCACCGAGCAACGAACCGCCAGGACCGAAAAAATGGCGCAGGACGCCCAGCGCATGGCCGACAAAAGCCTGGACCGCGACGGCGCGCCCGCCAATGCCCAGGCCCTGAAGGCACAAATGCTGGCAGCCAGCAACGGCGCCGCCGATCCGGTGGGCCTGCAGCTCGACGCCCAGCACCTGGGCACGCTGATGCGCAACGACCGCAAATTGCGCCTGGGCTTTTTGTCAGCCGGCGGCTGGGACACCCACGCCAACCAGGGCGCGGCCACCGGCCAGCTCGCCAACAATTTAGGCAACCTCGCGCGCGGCATTGCGCAGCTGCGCCAGGATTTTTCCGAACCCGGCGACGTGGTCGTGGTGATGAGCGAGTTCGGCCGCACCAGCGCGGAGAACGGCACCCGTGGCACCGACCACGGCTTTGGCAATGCGATGTGGCTGATGGGGAGCCGGGTTGCCGGCGGGCGCTGGCATGGGCAGTGGACGGGTCTTTCGCAGCTGAATGAAGGGCGGGATATTCCTGCGCATCATGACTATCGGGCGGTGCTGGCGCAGGTGCTGCGCGGTACCTTTGCGTTTGGGGATTCTCAGTTGGGTGATGTGTTGCCTGGGGCTAAGTGGGATAAGAGGTTGGATGGGGTGTTTCTTAAGGCCTGATTGAAGGTGGTCTTGCCCCACCACCGTTCGGGCTGAGGTATCGAAGCCTCTTTGTGTGTTTTTTTGTGCTGATGTTGTTTTGAGTTCCGGAGCCGGGGTCGCCCGGCATGCGACTCACTTTTTTTGCTTCGCCAAAAAAAGTAAGTCGCCTGCCGGGGCGAGTCCCGGCCAGCAGGAGCCAGAAGAGAATACACCCCACAGCAAGATCCCAGAAGTAAACTGCCACCACAGCCTCAAGAACCATGACAAACCCCACTTACGACCCGCAGTGGCTGCGCACGCTGAGAGCAGGCGCAATCGTGCCCCCATTGCGCCCGCGCGTCCCCCTCTGGGCCGGCGAATCCGTGATCGGCTCGGTGGAACCAGGCTTCTTCCACAAACTGGCCCTTCACGCCATGACGGACGGCCACCACCCGCTGTTGAAGGAAGAGCACCCCGACGGCCTCGGCTGGCGTTTGATGGGCGACGTGACGACCAGCCTGAACAAGATTGCGATCGCGCTGCATGAGGCCGGCCTGGCCGGCGCCTGGCGTGATGAGCAGCTCGCGGTGCCGGACCAGTTCGGCCACCGCAAGGGCACGGTGGAGCGCGCGGCGGTGCGGCCGCTGGGCATCACCACGCTGGCGGTGCACCTGGTGGGGCAGTCGCCCGACGGCCGCTACTGGGTGCAGCAGCGCGCCTTCAACAAGTCCAACGACCCGGGCCTGTGGGACACGCTGATGGGCGGCATGGTGTCGGCGGCGGACACGGTGGAAACCGCGCTGGTGCGCGAGACCTGGGAAGAAGCCGGCCTGCACACGGCCGAACTGCAGGCCATGCGTTATGGCGGGCAGCTGAGGACGCGGCGCCCGTCCACCGACGGCAAGGGCGCGGGTTATGTGGTGGAAGACATCGACTGGTATGTCTGCACCGTGCCCGAGGGGCTGGTGCCGGACAACCAGGACGGTGAGGTCGAGCAGTTCCGTTTGATGGAGACAGGGGAACTGGTCGAGGCCCTGCAGCGCGGCGAGTTCACGACCGAAGCCGCGCTGATTTTTGCCGACGCGATGGGGCTGGCCTGAGCCAGCCTCGCCCGGCTCAGCCCTCGTCGATCAACCCTCGTCTATCAGCGCTGAAGCACGCAGCCGGTTGGGCGCCAGCGCACCGGCCGAATCGAGAATCGGGTAGGCGATCGAGCAGATGTGCGAGTTGATGCGCTTGAGGTCGCTGATCAGGTCGATGTGCAGCGAGCTGGTTTCCAGGCTTTGCACCGTGTTGGCCGACAGCCGGCCCAGGTGGGTGGTGGCGTAGGCGCGTTCCAGGTCGCGAAAGCGGGCTTTTTCTTCCAGCAGTTTTTGCGCGTCGCGCACCGAGCCGTTGAGGAACACGCTCATGCTCAGGCGCAGGTTGTCGACCAGCCGGTTGTGCAGCTCCACGATCTCGGCCATGCCGGCTTCCGAGAAATTGCGGCCGGGCTTGATCTTCTTGTCCTCGATGTCGATCAGCACGCGCTCGATGATGTCGCCGATCTGCTCCATGTTGATGGTGAAACTGATGATGTCGGTCCAGCGGCGGCTTTCTTCCTCGGCCAGCGCTTCGCGCGAGATCTTGGTCAGGTAGTACTTGATCGACGAGTACAGCTGGTCGACGGAGTCGTCCATCTTGCGCAGGTCTTCGGCCAGCTTGAGGTCGTTTTTCTGGATGACTTCCAGCATGCCCAGCAGCATGCTCTCCACCACGTCGGCCTGGTGCAGCGCTTCGCGCGCGGCATTCGAAATCGCCAGCGAGGGCGTCGACAAAGCCGAGGGGTCCAGGTGGTTGGGGCGCTCGCCGCTGGTGGGCTTTTCGGCCTTGGGCAGGAGTTTTTGCGTCATGCGGGCGATGGGGTTGGTCAGGCCGATGAAGGCGATGCCGACCACCACGTTGAAGCTCAGGTGAAACAGCACGACCACGTTGGCAGGGTCGCCCAGGAAGGGGCGCACGTGCAGCAGCCACTGGCCGATGAAGGGCGCGGTCACCACCACGCCGAGCAGCTTGAAGGCCAGCGTGCCCAGGGGCACCTGCCGGGTTTCTATCGAGGACTTGGCAGTGGTCAGCACCGCCAGCAGGCCGCTGCCCAGGTTGGCGCCCAGCACCAGGCCCAGCGCCACGTCCAGCGGAATGCCGCCGGAGGACGCCAGCGTGGCGATCAGCAGGACGACGGCCAGGCTGGAATAGGAGATGACCGCCAGCACCATGCCCAGCGTGATTTCCAGCAGCAGGTCGCTGCCCACGGACGTGAACAGCGCCTTGACCGCGGGCGATTGCGTGAGCACCTCGGTGGAGGCCGTGACCAGGCGCAGCGCCAGCAGCATCAGGCCCAGGCCGATCAGGATGCGGCCTATGCGGCCGGAGGTGGAGGCCTGGCGCGGGATGAACATCACGACGCCGACAAAAATCAGCAAGGGCGACAGCCAGGACAGGTCGAAGGAGAACACCACGGCGATCAGCGCGGTGCCGATGTCCGCGCCGCGCATCACGGCCAGCGCGGCGGGCAGGCTGATCAGGCCCTGGCCGACGAAGGAAGAAGTGATGAGGGCCGTGGCCGTGCTGGACTGCACCAGCGCCGTGACGCCTATGCCCGACAGCGCAGCGGTGAAACGGTTGCCGACGCTGCGCGCCAGCACGTGGCGAAGGTTTGCGCCGAAGACCCGCAGGATGCCGGTGCGGACCAGGTGCGTGCCCCAGACCAGCAGCGCGATGGCCGCCAGGAGATTCAACAAATGCTTCATGCGGTGAGTGTCCGTTCTACATGGCCGGGGCGAAGTGCCGCGGGTGTCAGGGAATCCGGTGATGCCACCAGGCCTTCCAGGCCGGTCATCAGGTGGTACAGCGAGGAGGCCGGTGAGGGGGCGAGGTCAAAGCCGCCGTCTTCGCGCTGCCATTCGTGCCAGAGGCCGGGGATGCCGGTGGCGAGGAAACGCGTGAGGCCCGAAAAACTATCGGCCGCAGCGGCCTGGCTGTGGGCGGTGTCGCCCAGCCCTTGCGTGGCGAACAGTAGCGAGGTCCTGAGCCGTTCAGTCTGCGCCCAGAGGCGCGCTCGGCGCTCCGTGGGTTCACCGGCTTCATTGACGGCAAACAGCGCGACCTGCCGCGTGTCGTCTATGCCGAAAGAGCGCCCGAAGTTTTCGAGTGCAATGGCGTGCTTGCGCGCGGCTATGCCCAGCAAAGCTTCCGCCTGCAGCAAGAGGTAAGCCCATTCGAACTGGTGGCCGGGTTCATACAGCCGCTCCTGCGGTGCACCGAGCGGCGCCCAGCCGGCCGTGAAGAGTTCACCGACCGCGCCGTTGGCGGGGTTGATCAGGCGTGTGATGGCCAGCTCGCACAGCGCCAGCGCCGCGGCGCGGAATTCGTCCTCAGCGCCTTCAACACCCTCAACGCCCATGGCCACCCAGGCCAGCAAGGCCTCGAGCAAATGCATGAGCGGGTTGGACTTGAGGATGGGCTGGTGCGGCAGGCCGTCGTAGTAGCCGCCCTCGCCGTGCGCCAGCGCGGCGTTGATCTGCCGCAGCAGGGCTCGCGCGGTGTCCAGCAATTCCTGCGGCCGGCCTTCGGCTTCATAGGCGTGCGCCAGCGCAAACAGCACAAAGGCCTGGTCGTAGAGGTCTATGGTTTGGTCGGCGGTGTCCAGTGTGCTGCGGAACAGCCCGTCGGGCCGGCGGTAGCGCGACAGCATGAACGTGAGGCCGTGGCGCATGGCGGCTTGCCAGGGGCCGGTCCAGCCCAAGGCGCCGGCGCGGGCGTACACGTAGGTCTGCCGCGCCTGCACCCGCACGCGCACCGGTTTGCCGATGGGCTTGCCGTCCTGGCCTATCTTTTCATGGAAGCCGCCGCCTTCGTGGTCCGCGCCGCGTTCCCACCACAGGGGCAGGGCAGCCTCGAACAGCCAGTGTTGTGCGTGTCGGCGCGTGTCGGCAAGAAAAGAAGGAAAGGACTCTGGGGGCATCAAGCGTGGCGGAATAAAAAAGCGAGTTCTGCTGTCAGTTGCTGGTCGTCGGGTTGTTGCAGCGCGGCTTCCAGCAGCGGCAAGCGCGCGGTGACGAGCTGCCCGGCCAGGCGCAGGCGTTCGCCGACGTCGGGGGAGGGATTGTCGCCGCTTTTGGCCAGGCCGATCGCGACGATGACAGAGAAAAGTTCGGACAGCGCCGCCGGCGTGTCCGGCTGCTGTGCCGGCTGGCCGGCCCACGGCGGCAGGCTGGCGTCGCGCACCGGCCGCGCGGCGAGCAGCGCGCGCAGCACGGCGGCGCAGAGCGCGGCGTGGTCGCGCGGCGAGGCGCCGGTTTCCTGCGCGCGGGCGATCAGGCCCGCGTGCTGCTCCAACACCTGCCAGAAGGCTTCGTCGATGGCCTGCTGGCGCGCGATCAGTGCGGTGCCGGCCTTGCCGGCCAGCGCGTGGCGCAGCAGCCAGTAAAAGGCGTCGGTGAAAAGCTGCGAGGGGTTTTTCGCCTCGCCTTGCGCAAAGTAGGCGGCCAGCGGCTGCAGCTCAAAGTGCAGGGTGCGGTAAGCCGAGTCGGGCAGCACGGCGACGGCCGCGGCCTGCTGCGCGACCTGCAGCGTGGAGAAGGTGGCCTGGGCGGTTGAGTCGATCAGGTGGTGCAGCTTGTGCAGCGTGCCGTCCTCGTTGCGCGGCTCGACCTGCTTGACGAGGCTGCCGCCCAGGTCCTGCAGCAGCCAGTGCGCGCCGCGCTGCAGGTTGAAGCCGAAGGTGCGCAGTTCGTCCTTGAGCGCCAGCTGCACGGCGGTGCGCGCGGGCTGGAGGCTGCGGCCGGGCCGGTCGGTGGGGGCTGTGGGCAATATGTTGTGTGTCATGAAAATCCCATCAATGGTTTACGTTAGCATGACAGCCGGACGGGGAGGGCAAAGCGGGCGGCGTAAGGCCTGATTTTGCACCCCAAACCGGTCACTTCCCCAGAATCAGGAGCCGCCTTGCCCAAATCCGCGAAACCCCCAGCCGAAGGCAAAGCCGCCACGCAGCCGCCGGCCGCCGCCGAAGGGGATGCGCCGCTCGCCGGCGCGGGGCCCAGCCAGCGCAACAAGCGCATGCGTTTGCGCGTGGCATGGATGTATTTCGTCGAGGAGATGACGCAAAACGACATCGCGCAGCGGCTGGGCATAGGCCGGGTCACCGTGGTGCGGCTGCTGTCGGATTTGCGCGAGCGCAACGAGATCAAGTTCAGCATAGAGACCGGCGTGCCCGAGTGCATCGCGCTGGAGCGCGAACTCGAAAAACTCTTCGGCCTCGGAGAGGCGGTGGTGGCGCCGGTGTCCGATGCGGACGTTGACGCCACCGTGCCCATCGCCGCGGCCACCGGCCAGTACATGTCCGGCCTGCTGCGCCCAGGTATGCGTGTCGGCGTGGGCTGGGGGCGCACGCTGCACGAGTCGCTGCGCTTCATGAGCGAGGCGCCGGTCGCCGACCTCGGCGTGATTTCACTGCTGGGCGGCATCACCAAGGTCAGGCGCTTCAACCCGTCCGAGTTCGCCTGGCGGTTTTCCAGCCTGTTCCAGGCCGAGTGTTATTTGATGACGGCGCCCGCCGTCGTCGATTCGCCGCAGACGCGGCAGACGCTCATCGACCATTGCGGCCTGGGCGACGTGTTTGACAACGCCAAGTCGCTGGACGCGGTGCTGGTGAGCGTGGGCGACGTGTCGCCCGAGGGCACGGCCTACCGTTATGGCGTGATGCCCGAAGAGCTGCGCCGCCGCGTCGTCAAGATGGGCGCGGTGGGCGACCTGCTGTTTCACTATTACGACAGCAAGGGTGAACTCATCAATGACCCTATCCAGGGCCGCGTGATGTCGGTGCCCGTCGAGACCCTCAAGGCCGTGCCGCAGCGCATCCTGGCCTCGGGCGGCGTCGGCAAGGCCGGGGCCCTGCTGGGCGCGCTGCGCCTGATCAAGCCCACCACCCTGATCACCGATGAGCACGCCGCCAGGGCGCTGATCAAACTCGCCGGTCAGGCTGGCTAAAACGCCGGCCAGCATTCCTCCCACGTCTCGGGAATTACCCCTAAATCGCGGCTGATTTGCGTTCAGCCCGTGGTTTTTGCTTGCGCTCATGATGTACATAAGTATAAGATTAAGATCAAATGTACACAAGCGCGGAGTTTGAACCGGCTGTGGATCCGGCTTCTTACATCGACGAAATGGGGTATTGGATGAATGGTTTTACGCCCAGCGGCCTGGCCGCTGACCTGCTCAAGCTCGAGGCTTCGGGCAAACCGGTGCGCATCGGCCTGATCGGCTCGGGAATGATGGGCACTGACATCGTGACCCAGGTGCTGCAGATGCGCGGCATCGTCGTCGCGGCGATTGCCGACATCAATGTGCCGGCCGCCGTTGCCGCGCTGGCCGCCGCAGGCCACGCGCCCGACGCGCACCGCGTGGTCAATACGGCCAGCGCGCTGGAGCAGGCCATCCGCGAGCGCCGCATCGCGATCACGCCGGACGCGCAGCTGGTCTGCCGCTGCGACCTGATCGACGTGGTGGTCGACGCGACCGGCAAGCCCGCCGTCGGCGCGCAGATCGGCCTGACCGCGATGGAGCACGGCAAACACCTGGTGATGATGAACGTCGAGGCCGACGTCACCATAGGTGCCTACCTCAAACATGAAGCCGACCGCCTGGGCGTGATCTATTCGCTGGGCGCGGGCGACGAACCGAGCGCGGCCATCGAGCTGATCAACTTCGTCTCGGCGCTGGGCTACCCGGTCATCGCCGCCGGCAAGGGCAAGAACAACCCGCTCAACATCGACGCCACGCCCGACGACTACACCGAGGAAGCGCTCGGCAAGGGCCTGAACCCGCGCATGCTGGTCGAGTTCGTCGACGGCTCCAAGACCGCCGTCGAGATGTCGGCGATTGCCAACGCGACCGGCCTGGTGCCCGACATCGCCGGCATGCACGGCCCCAACGCTTCGCTGGAAGATTTGCACAAGGTGCTGTGCCCTATCGCCGACGGCGGCATCCTGACGCGCAAGGGCGTGGTCGACTACACCATCGGCAAAGGCGTGGCGCCCGGCGTGTTCGTGGTCGCCGAAATGGCGCACCCGCGGCTGAGGGAGCGCATGGACTACCTCAAGCTGGGCACCGGCCCTTACTACACCTTCTACCGGCCATACCACCTCTGCAGCCTGGAAGTGCCGCTGACCTGCGCGCGTGCCGTGCTCTACGGCCGCGCCGACATGGCGCCGCTGCCCAAACCCTCGGCCGAGGTCTGCGCGCTGGCCAAGTGCGACCTGAAACCCGGCGACCGGCTGGACGCGATCGGCGAATACACCTACCGCGCCTGGGCCATGGCGGCCGGCGATGCGAGGGCGAAGAACGCCGTGCCCTGCGGCCTGGTGGAGCGCGGCACGGTGACGGCACACATCCGCAAGGGCGAGTTGCTGACCTATGCCAACGTCGCGGTCGACCCGGAGTCGCGCATCGTCGAGTTGCGCCGGCGCCAGGACGAGCTGGTCTACGGCGTGCTGGAGCACGCATGAACGCCGTGCTCAAACCCACCGTCCCCGAGGCCTACACCCGCTTGGGCAAGGCCGCCCTGCACAAGGCCCTGCGCCAGATGGTGCTGATCCGCCGCTTTGAAGAAGGCGCCGAGCAGGCTTACATGCGCGGCCTGGTGCACGGCACCATGCATTTGTCGATAGGCCAGGAGGCCAGCGCCGTCGGCGTCGGCATCAACCTGGGCACCGAGGACTGCATCACCTCCACGCACCGCGGCCACGGCCACTGCATCGCCAAGGGCGCGGAGCCCAAATACATGTTCGCCGAATTCTTCGGCAAGGACACCGGCTACTGCCGCGGCCGCGGCGGCTCCATGCACATCGCCGACGTGGCGGGCGGCAACCTGGGCGCCAACGGCATTGTCGGCGGCGGCATCCCGATCGCGGTCGGTGCGGCGCTGGCGCTCAAGCAGATGAAAAAGCCCAACGTGGTCGTCTGCTTTTTCGGCGACGGCGCCAACAACGAAGGTGCTTTTCATGAGGGCCTGAACATGGCGGCGATCTGGAAGCTGCCCGTGGTGTTTGTCTGCGAGAACAACAAGTACGGCATGTCGACCTCGACCGAGCGCTCCACCGCCGTGAAGACGATTGCCACGCGCGCGCTGGCCTACGACATGCCCGGCCTCACGATTGACGGCAACAATTTTGCCGACGTCGCCGAAGCGGCGCACACGGCGATTGAACGCGCGCGCGCCGGCGGCGGCCCGACCCTGATCGAATGCCTGACCTACCGGCACCGCGGCCACTCCAAGAGCGACCGCAACCGCTACCGGACCAAGGAAGAGATCGAGTCCTGGGTCGAGCGCGACCCCATCGTGCTGTTCGAGCAGGACTTGCTCAGGCAAGGAATGATTGAACAGAATGAAGTGGATGAACTGGTGAAGAGCGTTGAAAAGGAAATCGAGGACTCCATCGAGTTCGCCAAGGACAGCCCGGCGCCCGACGTCGCCAGCCTGACCGACTTCGTCTACGCCTCACCCGTGGCGGAGGCCGCCCATGGCTGAAGCGGTGCGTGAACTGACTTACTCGCAGGCCATCCAGGAAGCCCTGGGCATCGCGATGGAACGCGACGAGCGCGTCTTCCTGATGGGCGAGGACATCGGCGTCTACGGCGGCGCCTTCCAGGTCACCGGCGACCTGGTGCAGCGCTTCGGCGAAGACCGCGTGATGGACACGCCGATTTCCGAACTCGGCGGCGCGGGCGTCGCGGTGGGCGCGGCGCTGATGGGGCGCCGGCCGGTGTATGAATTCCAGTTTTCCGATTTCGCCTCGCTGGCGATGGAGCAGATCGTCAACCAGGCCGCCAAGATGCGTTTCATGCTGGGCGGCAAGGCTTCGGTGCCGCTGGTCATGCGTTTCCCGAGCGGTTCCGGCACCGGCGCCGCGGCCCAGCACAGCCAGAGCCTGGAAGCCTGGTTCGCCCACGTGCCCGGCCTCAAGGTGGTGCAACCCTCGACGCCGCACGACGCCAAGGGCATGCTGCTGGCCGCCATCGAGGACCCGGACCCGGTGATGTTTTTCGAGCACAAGCTGCTCTACAAAATGAAGGGCCCTGTCCCCGAAGGCTATTACACCGAGCCGCTGCATGAGGCGCGGGTGCGCCGCGAAGGCACGGATGTGACGATTGCCGCGACCGCCATCATGGTGCACCGCTCGCTGGAGGCCGCCGAGCAGCTCGCGGCCCAGGGCATTTCGGCCGAGGTGGTGGATTTGCGTTCGCTGCGGCCGCTGGACCATTCCACCCTGATCAGGAGCGTGAGCAAGACCACGCGCCTGATCTGCGTCTACGAAGGCACCAAGCAGCTGGGCATAGGCGCCGAGGTCAGCGCGATGATCGCCGAGAGTTCGGCCTTCGACCGGCTGGACGCGCCCATCATCCGGCTGGGCGGCGCGGACTGCCCCTTGCCCTACAACCCCGAGCTTGAAAAAGCCGCGGTGCCCCAGGTGCCCGACATCGTCGCGGCCGCGCGCCGTTCGCTGTTGGTGAGGGCCTAGGCATGGCGGTGGAACTGATACTGCCGCGCGTCGACATGGACATGAGCGAAGGCAAGATCGCGCACTGGTATGTGAAGAACGGCGACACCGTCACCAAGGGCCAGGTCGTCTTCGAGATCGAGACCGACAAGGCGACCATGGAAATCGACGCGGCCGCCGACGGCATCGTCCAGGGCATAGACGGGGTGGTCGGTGTGACCATGCCGGTCGGCCAGATCGTTGGCTGGATCCTGCAGCCGGGTGAGGCGATTCCCGCTGCCGGTGTAGCGCCTGATGCGCCGCAGGCTGTGGCTGAAGCCCCCGCGCCCGTCGCCGTTGCCGCCGCGCCTGAAGTGACTACCGCAAGCAAACAAACCCTGCTGCGCGCCACACCGCTGGCCCGCAGCCTGGCGCGCGAGCGCGGCATTGACTTGAACAAGGTCAGCGGCTCGGGCCCCGACGGCCGCGTGCTGGCCGCCGACTTGGCGGGCACACAACGCGCCGCGGCGCCCGCTTCCATAGGCGCACTCAACCTGAACTGGTTTTCACGCCACGAGGGCGCGCCGCTGGTGCTGCTGCACGGTTTCGGTACCTCGCAAGGGTCGTGGCGTGTGCTGGCCGACCAGCTGCGCGACCTCCCGGTGCTGGGCATAGACCTGCCCAACCACGGCAAGTCGCCGCGCGCCGAGGTGCCCAATTTCGCCGCCGCCGCGCAGGCCGTGCTGGACCGGCTGGACAGCGAAGGCATCAACGAAGTTCACCTGCTGGGCCATTCCATGGGCGGCGGCACGGCGCTGGCGCTCACCGGCCTGCTCGGTTCGCGCCTGCGTTCCCTGACCTTGTTGGCGCCGGCCGGCCTGGGCCCCGAGATCAACGGTGCTTTTATTGACGGCATACTGCGCGCCAACAGCGAAGCCAGCCTGCGCCCCTGGCTGGTGCAGCTGTTCGGCGATGCCTCGCGCCTGAGCGGATCCTTTGTCGCGACGGCCCTGCAGGAACTTGGCAACGACACCAAGCGAGCGGGCCTGGCCGCCATGGCGGCCAGCCTCTTGCCCGACGGCACGCAGGCTGAATTGCTGCGCGGCCGCCTGGAGGGGCTTGTCATACCCGTGAAACTGCTTTGGGGTACGCTGGACCGCGTACTGCCGATCCACCAGGCGGCAGGCCTGCCCGCCAATGTGGCGCTGCATACACTGGCCGGCACAGGCCACCTTCCGCAAATCGAGGCGGCCCCGCTGGTGGCAGCCCTGGTGCGGCAGCAGCTGGGCGCCTCGGTTTTCTCTTCTTCTTCTTCTTCCCTCCAAGCCACATGACGTCAAGCATGCGAATTCTGGTCAGCAACGACGACGGCCACTTCTCGCCGGGGCTGGCCGCGCTGGAGCGCGCCGCCAACAGCCTGAGCGACGACGTCTGGGTGGTCGCGCCGCAGGACAAACGCAGCAGCATGGGCCACAGCATTTCGCTGCATGCACCGTTCACCATGACGCGGCTGGGCGTGCGGCGTTATGCCTGCTCGGGCACGCCGGCCGACTGCGCCATCGCGGCCTTTGCGTGGCTGTTCGCCGACTCGCCCAAACCCACGCTGGTGCTCTCGGGCATCAACGACGGCCGCAACATCGGCGAAGACATCGCCTACTCGGGCACCATGGCGATTGCGCGCGAGGCCAGCTTCTGGGGCGTGCCGGCCATCGGTTTTTCCGCGCCCAACGGCAGCGACTTTGAATCGCCCGAGGTCGCCGCCTGGCTGGCGCGCCTGGTGCGCCACTTCGGCGAATCCATTGAAGGCTGGCACCAGCCCGACACCTGGCTCAGCATCAACCTGCCGGCCGTGCTGCCCGCGGCGCTGCGCCACGCGGCGCCGGGCCGGGCCAAGATCGCCGCCACCATCACGGCCGAAAAAGCCGGGCCCGACACCACGGTGCTGCGTTACGACAAGGGCCGTTTCGGCAACCCTTCGGCGGGCGATGAACAATCGCAGCTCGATGCAGGGTTTGCGACGGTTTACCGGCTGCGCTGGAATGGCTACGCTAGCCTGGAAGACGCACTGCTGGACGGCATCAACAACGCCGCCCTGACATCCACCACCCACTCCTGACGAGATCGCTTTGGCCATGAACCCTTTCGACTTGCCCCTCAAGGTTTTGCGCAACCTGCCAAGCCCGCTCGACCTGCCGCTGGCGCTCAAGGAGCTCTCCGACGGCATGCGGGCCCGCACCATGCCGCGGCCGTCGGTCACCACGAAGAAGCAGTTGCCGCTGGTCGACGACAGCCAGGTCAGCGGCATACAGATAGGCGAGGTCAGCGGCGACGCGGCCATCGTCTGGGCGCGCCTGCCGTATGCGGCCGACGTTGAGATTGCCTGGAGCGCGGACGGTGACGCCGGCCCCTGGAACACGCTGCGCGCGCCGCAGGCGCTCGACGTGACCGACTACACCACCCGCATCCAGCTTTCCGGCCTGCCGCGCAATGCGACGATTTCGCTCGTCGTCACCGCCCACGGCCTGGAGGCCGCGCATGCCGAGGCCTGGGTGCGTCGTTCCAGCTTCCGTTCCGCGCCCGACGCGGCCCGGCCCATCCGTTTTGCCTGGTCGGCCGACGTCAACGGCCAGGGCTTCGGCATCAACCCCGAGTGGGGCGGGCTGAAGATGTTCGACACCATACGCCGGCGCGAGCTCGATTTCTTCGTGCACTGCGGCGACACGATTTACGCCGACCACCCGCTGCAGCACAAGGTCGACGACGAGCGCGGCCGCAGCTGGACCAATGTGGTGACGCTGGCCAAGACACGGGTCGCCGAGACGATTGAGGACTACCGCGGCAACTTCCGCTACAACTGGCTGGACCCGCACTTCACGAAGTTCTGCGCCGAGGTGCCGCAAATCATCATGTGGGACGACCATGAGGTCGTTAACAACTGGTCGCCCTCGCTGGACCTGATGCGCGACAAGCGCTACGTGATCAAGGACCTCAAGCTGCTGGCCGCGACGGCCGCGCGCGCCTTCCGTGAATATTCGCCCATGCCGCTGGAAGGCTTCGGCGGCGCCGGCCTGCTGTACCGGCGTGTGCAGTACGGGCCGCTGCTCGACGTGTTCGTCGTCGACATGCAGACGCACCGCGGGCCGAACTCGCACAACACGCAGACCGAAGGCCCGGGCACGGCTTTCCTCGGCGAGGCGCAAGTGAAATGGCTGCAGCAGGAACTGCTCGCGTCCACCGCGCAATGGAAGGTCATCGCGGCGGGCATGCCCATAGGCACCAACGTCGCCGACGGCCATGACGCCGAAGGCCGGGTCAAATGGCAGGGCGTGGCCAATGGCGACGACGGCGAGCCCAGCGGCCGCGAGATCGAGCTGGCCGGCCTGCTGTCCTTCATCAAGGCCAATGCCATCCACAACATCGTCTGGCTGTGCGCCGACGTGCATTACACGGCCGCGCATTATTTCGATCCCGAGCAGGCGGTGTTCAAGGACTTTTTGCCTTTCTGGGAGTTTGTCTCGGGGCCGCTGCACGCGGGCTCTTACGGCCCCTTCAACCCCGATGCCACCTTCGGCAACCAGGTGCGTTACTCGCGCGCTTCGCCGGTGCGCGGCGCCAGCCCGGCCGCCGGCTACCAGTTTTTCGGCGAGGTCGAGATAGACCCCGCTTCGCGCTGCCTCACGGTCAAGTTGTGCGACCTGGAGGGGGCGGTGTTGCATACAGAGGTCATCGCACCCCAATAGATCCGGTTTTTCGTGACAGCATTTGATAACTAAATAGACAGCTAGGAGACAAACATGAAACGACGTTCCCTGATCCAGGCGGCCGGTGGGCTTGCCGCGTATTGCGCCGTGGCGCAGCTGCGGGCCCAGCCCTCGGCGATTTCCAAAATCATCGTGCCTTTCGCGCCCGGCGCGGGCAGCGATGCGATGGCGAGGTTTTTCGGTTCCGAACTGAGCAAGTCCATGGGCCGGCAGTTCGTCATCGACAACCGGACCGGCGCCGGCGGCGCGGTGGGCGCCGACCTGGTGGCCAAGGCACCGCCCGACGGGCAAACCCTGCTGTTCATCGCCTCGCCCTTCACCACGGTGGCGGCCTCGGGCGGTACGCCCAAATACGACCCGACGCAGTTTGCGCCCGTGGCCATCATGGGCGCGGGCCCGCTGCTGTTTGCCTCGCACCCCAGTCTTCCGGGCAACAACCTGCGCGAGACCATTGAGCACATCAAGACCAACCCCGGCAAGTACAACTACGGCTCGGCCGGCAGCGGCAGCATCAACCACCTGGTGGTCGAGCTGCTCAAGCAGCGCACCGGCACCTCGATTGTTCACATCCCTTACCGCGGCATCGCCTTTGCGACCACCGACCTGCTGGCCGGCCAGCTCCAGTTCATGACGGGCAGCGTGCCGGCCCTGATGCCTTACATCAAGGACGGCAAGATCAAGGCGCTGGCGTTGACCTCCAAAGACCGCGCGCCCAGCGTGCCCGGCGTTCCGGGCATGGAAGAGCTCGGCTTCAAGGACTTCGACGTCAACAACTACTGGGGTTTGATGGCGCCCCCGGGCACGCCGGCAGCGATCACATCCGAGCTCAACGCCGCGATCAACAAGCTGATCGCGCAACCGGCCGTTACCGCCCGGCTGCGCCAGGATGCGACCGAGCCGACTTCACTCGAAGGCGCGGCGATCACGGCCTATGTGGCGGCCGACTACCAGCGCTGGAAGCACCTGATCACTTCGACCAACATGAAGCTGGGCTGAAGTCCGCGTTGCAGGAATTCAGGAGCGCTGGCGCGCAAGTGCCAGCGCTTTTTGCATGGCGGGCCGGTGCTCTATCAGCGAGCGGCTTTGCCAGGCCGGCTGCAGGCCCGTCATCTGGTCGAGAAAGCAGGGCGCGGTCGAGGCGTCTTCGGCGACGTTTTCGACATAGCTGGCCCAGCGCGGGCCCCTGAGCGAGGCTGCATCCAGCGTGAGCGCGGCCGAGCCGGCGTTTTTGTGCAATGCCTGTAGCAGGGTCAGCACAAAGCTGGTGAGGGGAACGGCGGCCGCCGCAGCGGGAACATCGCGCAGCACGGGTGGCTGCGCCTCTATCAACTTTTGCAGCAGCAGGCCCAGGATGAAGTGCCGGAAGTCGGCGCCGTCCAGCGCCTCATAGGGCGTGTACAGCTCCACCAGCTCGGCCCAGGCAAAAAACGCCTTGGCCAGGCTTTCTTCATCGACCGCCCAGCTTGAAGAAGGCGCCACCGCATGGCTTTGCAGCGCCTGGCCGAATGCCTGCCGGAACCAGCTCCAGCTTTGCGCCCTGGAGTGCAGGGTGGGCTCGGCGGCCCAGTCCGCCGCCAGTGCGTCAAGGATGGAAGCTGTCATGGCTTGCCGGCGCTCAGCTGGTGCGGCGTACCCGCAGCAACTCGTCCAGGATCAGGCAGACCGCGCCCACGGTGATGGCGGCGTCGGCGATGTTGAACGAGGGGAAGTACCAGCCGGCCCAGTGGAACTGCAGGAAGTCCACGACGTAGCCGTGCATGGTGCGGTCTATGACGTTGCCCAGCGCGCCGCCCAGGATGCAGGCCAGCGCGAACGAGAACAGCTTTTGGCCGGGGTGCGAGCGCAGCATCCACAAAATGAACAGCGCCGCGGCGATGCCGATGGCGGTGAAGAACCAGCGCTGCCAGCCCGACGCCGTCGCCAGGAAGGAAAACGCCGCGCCGGTGTTGTGCACCCGGACCACGTTGAAGAAGCTGGTCACGTAAGTGGAGTCGCCCAGGTTGTAGTAACCCAGGATCAGCACCTTGGTGAACTGGTCGGCGATCAGGATGATCAGCGCCAGGCCCAGCCAGGGCAGCAGGGAGCTGGAAGATCGGGTGAAAGTGGTGGTTCTTGCCATTACGCGAATTTCCTGTCTTCACCGGCGCCGAACAGGTTGCTGGTGCAGCGGCCGCAAATCGTCGGGTGGGCCGGGTCGTGCCCCACGTCGGCGCGGTAGTGCCAGCAGCGGTCGCATTTGGCGTCGGTGCTGGGGGTTACCTTGGTCGACACAGCGCTTCCTGCCGCCGCTTCGATGGCGGAGGTGATGAAGACGAACTTCAAATCGTCACCGAGGCTGCTCAGCAGCGCGAGGTCGTCGGCCGGCACTTCCAGCGCCACGTTGGCTTGCAGGGAGGAGCCCACCTTGCCGTCGGCGCGCAGGGTTTCGATGTCCTTGTTGACGGCATCGCGCAGCTCGCGGATGCGCGACCACCTGGCCAGCAGCGCCGTGTCGGGCGCGGGGAATTCGGCATAGGTTTCCATGAAGATGGACTCGGACTTTCCGAACACCTTCCAGGCCTCTTCGGCCGTGAAACTCAGGAAGGGCGCCATCCAGCGCAGCATGGCGTGCGTGATCTGCCAGAGCGCGGTCTGCGCGCTGCGACGCGCCAGCGATTTGGGGCCGGTGGTGTAGAGCCGGTCTTTCAGGATGTCGAGGTAGAAGGAGCCCAGGTCTTCGCTGCAATAGATCTGCAGCTTGGAGACCACCGGGTGGAATTCATAGACCTCGTAGTGCGCCAGGATGTCGGCCTGCAGCTGCGACGCGCGGCTCAGCGCGTAGCGGTCGATTTCCAGCATCTGCTCAAACGGCACGGCGTCCTTGGCCGGGTCGAAGTCGCTGACGTTGGCCATCAGGAAGCGCAGCGTGTTGCGGATGCGGCGGTAGGCGTCGACCACGCGGGCCAGGATCTTGTCGTCGATGCCCAGGTCGCCCGAGTAGTCGGTCGATGCGCACCAGAGGCGGATGATCTCGGCGCCCAGCTTGTCGCTGACTTCCTGCGGCACCACGACGTTGCCTTCGCTCTTGCTCATCTTGCGGCCCTTGCCGTCCACGGTGAAGCCGTGCGTCAGCAGGCCCTTGTAGGGCGCGCGGTCGTACATCGCGCAGGCGGTGAGCAGCGAGGAGTGGAACCAGCCGCGGTGCTGGTCGTGGCCTTCAAGGTACAGGTCGGCCGGCCAGGTCGACTGCGCGGCGTGGCTGTGGCGCAGCACGTGGTCGTGCGTGGTGCCGGAGTCGAACCAGACGTCGAGGATGTCGGTGCTCTTGATGTAGTCGGCGGCTTCGGCGCCCAGGATGGATTCGGCCGTGGCCTTGCTCCAGGCCTCGATGCCGCCGGCCTCCACCATGCGGGCGGCCTGGTCCATGATTTCCATGGTGCGCGGGTGCAGCTCGCCGGTGGCGGTGTGGATGAAGAAGGGCAGGGGCACGCCCCAGTTGCGCTGGCGGCTGATGCACCAGTCGGGCCGCCCGGCGATCATGTCGCGCAGGCGCACCTTGCCGTTTTCGGGATAGAAGCTGGTTTCCTCGATGGCGGCCAGGGCCAGCTCGCGCAGGGTCTTGCCGGCCTTGTCGCTGGCGAACACGCCCTGGGTGCCGGCGGTTTCGCCGTCCATGCGGATGAACCACTGGGCCGCCGCGCGGTAGATCACCGGCGTCTTGTGGCGCCAGCAGTGCGGGTAGCTGTGCAGGATGTCGTGCGTGGCGAAGAGGCGGCCGTGCTCGCGCAGCTTCTCGATGACCAGCGGCGCGGCCTTCCAGATGTTGAGGCCGCCGAACAGCGGCAGCTCGTCGACGTAGCGGCCGTTGCCCTGCACCGGGTTCAGGATGTCGTCATAGGCGATGCCGTTGGCCACGCAGGAGTTAAAGTCTTCCACGCCGTAGGCGGGCGAGGAGTGCACGATACCCGTGCCGTCGTCGGCGGTGGCGTAGTCGGCCAGGAACACCGGGCTGAAACGTTTGTAGCCGGGGTCAACGTCGTAGAACGGATGCTCGAAGTTGATGTTCGCGAGGTTTTCGCCCTTGGTGACGGCGATGACGCGGCCTTCCAGCTGGTAGCGCTCCAGGCATTTTTCGACCAGCACCGAGGCCAGCACCAGCAGGCCGCGCTCGGTGTCCACCAGCGAGTATTCGAGGTCCGGGTTCAGGTTCAGTGCCTGGTTGGCCGGGATGGTCCACGCGGTCGTCGTCCAGATGACCGCGAAGGCATCCTTGCGCAGCGCGGCCTGGCCGAAAGCCAGCGCCAGCTTTTGCGGCTCGGCGCATTTGAAGCCGACGTCCAGCGTGCTGGATTTTTTGTCGGCGTATTCGATTTCAAATTCGGCCAGGGAAGAGCCGCAGTCAAAGCACCAGTACACCGGCTTCAGGCCGCGGTAGACAAAGCCGCGCTCCATGATGCGTTTGAGCGCGCGGATTTCATTGGCCTCGTTGCCGAAGTCCATGGTGCGGTACGGGTTGTCCCATTCGCCGAGCACGCCCAGGCGCTTGAAGTCGGCCCGCTGGCCCTCGATCTGCTCGGTGGCGAAGGCGCGGCTTTTGGCCTGCACCTCGTCGCGCGGCAGGTTGCGGCCGTGCAGTTTTTCGATCGCGTTTTCGATCGGCAGGCCGTGACAGTCCCAGCCGGGCACGTAGATGGCGTCCAGGCCCTTGAGCTGGCGCGCCTTGACGATCATGTCTTTCAGGACCTTGTTGACGGCGTGGCCGATGTGGATCTTGCCGTTGGCGTAGGGCGGGCCGTCGTGCAGCACGAACCTGGGCTTGCCGGCGCGCACGTCGCGCAGTTTTTTGTAAATGCCTTTTTCATCCCATTCCTGGGTCCATCCGGCCTCGCGCTTGGGCAGGTCGCCGCGCATGGGGAAGGGGGTGTCGGGCAGGTTCAGGGTGCTGCGGTAATCGGTTTTGGTCTCGGACATGGGATGCTTTTGTTAAGGCGGCCTGGGAAGGCGGGACGCCGGCAATACGGTGGGGAGGAAAGCCATTCGCCGTGACAGCAGGGCGAGGCCAGAGGCGACGAGATCGTCTAAATTCGGTCGCGCGTGGTCTGGCGGCTGGTTTCCGTGTGCATGGCGGCCGAAAACGACTGCGGCTGGGCAAAAAACGCCCGCGCCTCGTCGCAGTCCTTGGCGATGCCTGTTTTCAGGCTCTCCAGGCTGTCGTATTTCAGTTCGTCATGCAGTTTGTGCAGCAGTTCCACGCGGATGATTTTACCGTATGCCCCCTCGGGCCCAAGGGCGGCGGGCCATTCGAGGCAATGCGTCTCCAGCAGCACCCGCCCGCCGTTGACGTCGGCCGGGTCCAGCGAGGGCCGTATGCCCAGGTTGGCCACGCCCGGGATGGGCTTTTCGCCCAGGCCGTGCACCCGCACCGCAAAAATCCCGCTGGCGGCCGGTTTCCAGTGCGAAAATCGCAGGTTCAGCGTGCGAAAACCCAGGTCGCGCCCCAGCTTGCGGCCGTGCACCACATGGCCCGAGACGCTGTAGGGCCGGCCCAGCAGGCCGGCGACGCGGTCCATGCGGCCTTGTGCCAGCGCTTCTCGGACGGCTGAGCTGGAGACGCGCGTGCCGTGCACTTCGTAGCTGTTCATGCGGGCGACGTCAAAGCCCAGGCGCTCGCCGGCGGCGTCCAGCATGGCGTAGTCGCCCACACGTTTGGCGCCGAAGCGGAAATCGTCGCCCACCAGCACGTATTTCACGCCCAGGCCGCGCACCAGCACGTCCTGGATAAAGGACTCGGCCGGCTGGGCGGCCAGCGCGGCATTGAAGGGCAGGACCACGCACTGGTCTATGCCGCAGCGTGCCAGTTCGGTCAGTTTGTCGCGCAGCGTGGCGATGCGGGCCGGCGCCAGTTCGGGCTTGCGCGCGGCCTTGGCGAAGTAGTCGCGCGGATGGGGTTCGAAGCTCATCACGCAGCTGGGCACCCCGCGGTGCTGGGCTTCGTTTTTCAGCAGCGCCAGCATGGCCTGGTGTCCGCGGTGCACGCCGTCGAAGTTGCCGATCGTCAGCGCGCAGTGCGCGGCCTGCTGGGGATGTTGGTAGCCACGGAAAACTTTCATGGGGCAATTATCGTTTTTGTAGCGCCGGAGCACGGTTGAACGGGGCCTGAACGTGGTTAATGGGGGATTTGAAGGTGTTTTTCATGATTTCACTGTATATTGATACACAGCCAGCCGAGCACCGTGTTTCCCAGCGTCGTCCACCTTGATGGAGGTTCGTTTTGAAGGTCTTGAAGCTCTCAGCCCAGGGATTGCCACAGTCGTGGATCAGCCTTGAACAAGCCGTGTTGCATTACGCGGCTGACGAGGTGCGCTGGGAGATGGGCGCGCGGGTGGTGACCTTCCATGGCGGCCACAACGCCGTCACGGGCCAGCAGTCCATCATCACGGTCAACAGCATCATCGGCACCAAGGGCGTGCCCAACATCAACCCCTTCGACCTCAAACCGGGCCTGACCAACGGCAAGCTCTTCGCCCGCGACCGCAACGTCTGCGCCTACTGCGGCGGGCATTTCCACGAGGAAGACCTGACGCGCGAGCACATCATCCCCTTCGCGCAGAACGGCATAGACACCTGGATGAACGTGGTGACGGCCTGCCGCGCCTGCAACCACCGCAAAAGCAGCCGCACGCCCGAGCAGGCCCACATGCCGCTGCTCTACACGCCTTACGTGCCCAGCCTCTGGGAAGACTTCATCCTGCGCAACCGCCGCATCCTGGCGGACCAGATGGAGTTTTTGATGGCGCATATTCCCAAAACCTCACGCCTGCACGCGTAACTCTCTTGATGGGTTAGCGCGGCCAGGCCAAGTGCCACCGCAGAACCGGCTTTGCCGGGCCGCAGGTGGCGCCCCCTTGAGGGGGAGGCGGCCGCAGGCAGCTTCGGGGGGCGTTACTTTTAGGCAAATACCCCGGCCGTCTCCTGCATGTTCGCCGACACCTCGCCCAGGTGGTGCAGCGTGTCGCCGAAGGTCATTTCCAGCTGGGTCAGCTTCTTGAAGTAGTGGCTCACGATGTACTCGTCGGTCACGCCGATGCCACCGTGCAACTGCACCGCCTGCTGGCCGACAAAACGCATGGACACGCCGAGCTGGTATTTGGCGCGGGCCAGCGCGCGGCCGCGCTCGTCGGCCGGGGCGTTGAGTTTGAGCGAGGCGTAATAACTCATGGAGCGGGCCAGCTCCAGCTGCATCTTCATGTCGGCCACGCGATGGCGCAGCGCCTGGAAGCTGCTGATGGCCACGCCGAACTGCTTGCGCGTGTTCATGTACTCGACGGTGATGGCCAGGGTCTTGTCCATCACGCCCACGGCTTCGGCGCAGGTCGCGGCGATGCCGACGTCGACGGCCTGGGCCAGGGCGGTGAGACCGTCCAGCGTCACCAGTGCGGCGGGCGCGTTCTTCAATATGACTTCGGCGGCGCGGCCGCCGTCCTGCGTGCCGTAGCCGCGCGTCGTGACGCCGGGTGCCGCGCGTTCGACCAGGAACAGCGCAAGCTTGCCTTTGGCGAGGGCGGGCACGATGAAGGCATCGGCCTGGTCGCCGGCGGGGACTATGCTTTTGGTGCCGCTCAGCGTCCAGGCATCGCCGGCCGCTGTGACCGTGGCTTCGCATTTTTCGAAATCGTAGCGGGCCGCGCGTTCCTGGTAGGCCAGCACCACCAGGCTTTCGCCTGAGGCGATGCTGGGCAGCCAGGCGGCCTTGAGGGCGGCGGGCGCGTAGCCGGCGAGCACGGCACCGGCGATCAGCGCCTGGGCAAAGGGCTCGAGCACGATGCCGCGGCCCAGCTCTTCCATCACGACCATGCCCTCGATGGGCCCCATGCCCAGGCCGCCGTCGGCTTCGGGGATATAGAGGCCGGTCAGGCCCAGTTCGGCGATCTGGCCGTAGGCCTCGCGCGAGAAACCGCCGGCTTTGGCGATGCCGCGGCGGCGCTCGAAGTCGTAGCCCTTGTCCACCCATTTGCGCACGGCGTCGCGCAGCTGTTCCTGGTCGTCGGTGAAATCGAAATCCATGGTGTGTTTCCTGTTTTCTTTTCTTGCGCGGCCGTGTCAGCCGAGAACGACTTGCGAGACGATGTTTCGTTGCACCTCGTTGGAGCCGCCGTAAATCGTGGTCTTGCGCATGTTGAAGTAGGTGGACGCCAGCGGCGCGTCGCCGGCCAGGCCGCCGGGGAAGTCACCCTGCCAGCCGGCCTCCATGGCTTCTTCAATAAAGGGCAGGCTGAAAGGGCCGGCGGCCAGCATCATGAGTTCGCTGTAGCGCTGCTGGATCTCGCTGCCGCGGATTTTGAGCAGGCCCGCGATGTCCAGCGAGTTCTTGCCGGATTTTTCCGCCGACAGCACGCGCAGCACCAGCATTTCGAGCGCCACCACGTCGATCTCGAGCTTGGCAATCTCGTCGCGAAAGCGGAGGTCGTCATACACGCCTTCGGCCTTGGCGATGCGTTTCAGGCGTTCGAGTTCGCGCTTGGCGCGGTTCACGTCGGCGATGTTGGTACGCTCGTGGCTCAGCAGGTGCTTGGCGTAAGTCCAGCCCTTATTCTCTTCGCCGATCAGGTTTTCGGCCGGCACTTCGACGTTGTCGAACCAGACTTCGTTGACCTCGGCCTCGCCATCCAGCAGCACGATGGGGCGCACCGTCACGCCGGGCGACTTCATGTCGATCAGCAAAAAGGAAATGCCGGTCTGCGGCTTGCCTTCGGTGCTGGTGCGCACCAGGCAAAAAATCCACTCGCCGTACTGGCCCAGCGTGGTCCAGGTCTTCTGGCCGTTGACGATGTATGTGTCGCCCTGGCGCTCGGCGCGGCATTTGACCGATGCGAGGTCCGAGCCCGAGCCCGGCTCGCTGTAACCCTGGCTCCACCAGACTTCGCCGCTGGCGATGCCGGGCAGGAAGCGCTGTTGCTGCTCGGGGCTGCCGAAGGCCATGATGACGGGCGCCACCATCACCGGACCGAAGGGCACGACGCGCGGCGCACCGGCCAGCGCGCATTCTTCTTCAAACAAATGCTTTTGCACCGCGTTCCAGCCCGGGCCGCCGAATTCCTTGGGCCAGCCGTGGCCCAGCCAGCCTTTTTTGCCGAGGATTTTGGCCCAGCGCTGCATGTCGTCTCGCGTCAGCCGCAGGGCGTTGTGCACCTTGTGCGAAATGTCGGCCGGCAGGTTGGCGTGAACCCAGGCGCGTATCTCATCGCGAAACGCCTGTTCTTCAGGGGTGAAAGCTAAATCCATGGCGGGATGTCTCCAGGTTGTCGGGGTGCCCGCAGCCGGTCGCCTGCGGGTGATTTCTTATTTTTAGCACGGTCGTTCGCAATTTTATGTCTCAGTTGGGACATGGGCCTGGAAGCGCGAAGGCAGGCACCTGCCGCGTTCTAAACTAGCGGGCTATGGCAAGTGCGCAAAAAAACATCGTCATCCTGATTTCGGGCAGCGGCTCCAACATGGCCGCCATCGCCCGGGCCGCGGACAAAGAAGGCTGGCATGGCAAGTGGGGCGCGCAGGTGGCCGCCGTCATCAGCAACCGGGCGGACGCTGTGGGCCTGGAGCTGGCGCAAAGCCTGGGCATCGCCACCGCCGTGGTGCCGCACAAGGATTTTGCGTCGCGCGAGGCCTTTGACGCTGAATTGATGGCGCGCATTGACGCCCACGCGCCGGCGCTCGTGGTGCTGGCCGGTTTCATGCGCATCCTGACGCCAGGCTTTGTGCAGCACTATGCGGGGCGGCTCATCAACATCCACCCCTCGCTGCTGCCGGCCTTCACCGGCCTCAACACACACCAGCGCGCAATTGACGCCGGCTGCAAGGTGGCGGGCGCGACGGTGCACGAGGTGACGGCCGAACTCGACCATGGCGCCACCCTGGCGCAGGCCGTGGTGCCGGTGCTGCCCGGCGACACGGCAGAGACCCTGGCCGCGCGCGTGCTCACGCAGGAGCACCTGATCTTTCCGCAGGCCGTGCGTGGTTTTTTTGAACGCAAGGCCTGAGGCTTGGCGGCTCGCCGACTGCGGGCTTACTTCTTGTTGCCAGTGATGGTCTTGGAAAAAAGTTGAAACCGAATCTGTTTTGAATCCAGCGAGGCCTGCGCCCCGTATTCATTACAGCCGCTTGAATCATTGTGATTTCGGCTCCTGGCTCAACTTCTTTCAAAGGACTTCACATGCAGACCCAACACAAACTCGCTTCCATCGGCCTCGCGCTGGCACTCTCGCTCACCGCAATTCCTTCGTTCGCGCAAGTCATGGTGGGCGGCGCGCCCATGCTGGCCAGCAAGGACATCATCGACAACGCCGTCAACTCCAAAGACCACACCACCCTGGTCGCGGCGGTCAAGGCTGCGGGCCTGGTCGACACGCTCAAGGGCCCGGGCCCGTTCACGGTGTTCGCGCCCACCAACGCGGCTTTCGCCGCGCTGCCCGCCGGCACGGTGGACACCCTGCTCAAGCCCGAGAACAAAGGCATGCTGACCGGCATCCTGACCTACCACGTGGTGGCCGGAAAATGGGACGCCGCGGCCATCAGCAAGATGATCGCCGACGGCAAGGGCATGGCTTCCATCAAGACGGTGGCCGGCGGCACGCTGGTGGCGAAGTCAGCCGGGGGCAAGGTCACGGTGACCGATGAAAAAGGCGGCGTGGCCACCGTCACCATCGCCGACGTCTACCAGTCCAACGGCGTGATCCACGTCGTCGACAAGGTGCTGCTGCCCAAGTAAAAGGACAGACCTTTTCAGACCCGTGCGCGGCGAGGCCGTGCACGGACTTTGGTGCGTTCGCTCAGCCCTGCTTGAGCAGGTGCAGCGCGGCCTTCACGATGCTGTTGGCATCGACGCTGAAAAACTCGCGCAGCGCGGCGCGTGTGTCGCTGCGGCCGAAGCCGTCGGTGCCCAGGGTCAGGTAGCGCCGGCCTTCCGGCAGGAAGGCGCGGATGCTTTCGGGCACGGCGCGCACATAGTCGGTGGCGGCGACGATGGGGCCGCTGCTGCCCTGCAACTGCTGCGCGACGAAGGCGCCGGCATGCGCTTTGCCTTCAAGCGAATCGTGCTGGCAGGCCGCGCCGTCGCGCGCGAGTTCGCTCCAGCTGGTCACGCTGTACACCGTCGCGGCAATGCCTTGCTGCGTGAGTTGCCGCGCGGCCTTGATGACTTCGGTGAGGATGGCGCCCGAACCCATCAGGGTCACCTCGGCGATTGCCTTCTTGCCGTCGGGCAGGAAGCTGTCGAAGCGGTAGCAGCCGCGGATGATATCGGCCTCCACGCCCGGCCGCAGGTCGGGTTGGGCGTAGTTCTCGTTCATCAGCGTGACGTAATAGAAGACGTCTTTCTGCTCGACCATCATCTCGCGCATGCCGCGATCCAGGATCACGGCGAGCTCGCCGGCGAAGGCCGGATCGTAGGCCTTGCAGTTCGGGATGGTGGCCGCGATCAGGTGGCTGCTGCCGTCCTGGTGCTGCAAGCCTTCGCCGCCCAACGTGGTGCGGCCTGACGTGGCGCCCAGCAGGAAGCCGCGCGCGCGCTGGTCGGCGGCGGCCCAGATCTGGTCGCCCACGCGCTGGAAGCCGAACATGGAGTAATAGATATAGAAGGGCAGCATGGCCAGGCCGTGCACGCTGTAGCTGGTGGCGGCGGCCGTCCAGCTGGCGAGCGCGCCGGCTTCGCTGATGCCTTCTTCGAGGATCTGGCCGTCGAGTGCCTCGCGGTAGCTCAGCACCGAGCCGATGTCTTCGGGCGCATAGCGCTGGCCCACGCTGGAATAAATGCCGACCTGCTTGAACAGGTTGGCCATGCCGAAGGTGCGCGCCTCGTCGGCAACGATGGGCACGATCTTCGGGCCCAGTGCAGCATCTTTGAGCAGGCCGCCCAGCATGCGCACAAAGGCCATGGTGGTGCTCATCTCCTTGCCGTCGGCGGCCAGCGCGAACTGGGCGTAGGAGGGCAGGGCCGGAATGTCCACGACCTCGGCCGCCGTTTCGCGGCGCGGCAGGTAGCCGCCCAGCGCGCTGCGCCTGGCGTGCATGTACTGCATCTCGGCGCTGTCGGCGGCGGGTTTGTAGAAGGCCAGGTTCCTGGCCTGCTCGTCGCTCAGGGGCAGGTTGAAGCGGTTGCGGAATTCGATGAGGTCCTCGCCGTCGAATTTTTTCTGCGAATGCGTGGTCATGCGACCCTGGCCGGCGCTGCCCATGCCGTAGCCTTTTTTGGTGTGCGCCAGGATCACGGTGGGCTGGCCCTGGTGGTTGGCGGCTGCGGCATAAGCGGCGTGGATTTTCACCAGGTCGTGGCCGCCGCGTTTCAAACGGTCGATCTGCTCATCCGTCATGCCCTGGGCCAGCCGCGCCAACTCGGCGTTCTGGCCGAAAAAGTTGTCGCGGTTGAAGCGGCCGTCTTTGGCGGCAAAGGTCTGCATCTGGCCGTCCACCGTCTGCGCAAAAGCCTGCGTCAGCGCGCCGGTGAGGTCGCGCGCGAAGAGGCCGTCCCAGTCGCTGCCCCAGACCAGCTTGATGACGTTCCAGCCGGCGCCGGCAAACAGTTTTTCCAGCTCGTCGATGATGCGGCCGTTGCCGCGCACCGGGCCGTCCAGGCGTTGCAGGTTGCAGTTGACGACCCAGACCATGTTGTCCAGGCCCTCGCGCGCGGCCAGGGTCAGCGCGCTCATGGATTCGGGCTCGTCCATCTCGCCGTCGCCGAACACGCCCCAGACCTTGCGGCCCGTGCAGTCCAGCAAACGCCGGTGCGTGAGGTAGCGCATGAAGCGCGCGTGGTAGATGGAGCTGATGGGGCCTATGCCCATGGAGCCGGTCGGGAACTGCCAGAAGTCCGGCATCAGGTAAGGGTGCGGATAGCTGCACAGGCCTTGCGCGCCCTGGCTGGGCGCCGTGAGTTCCTGGCGGTAAAAGCCCAGGTCTTTTTCGCCGAGGCGGCCTTCGAGGTAGGCGCGCGCATACACACCGGGCGCGCTGTGCGGCTGGAAGAACACCAGGTCGCCGCGGTGCTGGCCTTCGGCCACGCCTTCACGCGCGCGGAAAAAATGGTTGAAGCCGGTCTCAAACAAATCGGCCGCGCTGGCGTAGCTGGCGATGTGGCCGCCGAGCTCGGCCGAGCCGCCGGTTTCGGCCTGGTTGGCGCGCACCACCATGGCCAGCGCATTCCAGCGCATCAGCGAGGCCAGGCGCTCTTCCATCGCGAGGTCGCCGGGGAACACCGGCTGCTCGTCCACGGCGATGGTGTTCATATAGGGCGTGGCCAGCTCGGGCTGCCAGCCTATGCGCTGCTTGCGGGCGACGCGGCTCAGTTCATGGAGCATGTGCCGCGCGCGGGCCGGGCCGTGGGTCAGGGCCAGCGCCTCAAAGGCTTCACGCCATTCGGCGGTTTCCTGCGGGTCGGGATCGGCCGGCGTGGCGGCCTGCATCAGCAAATGGTGGGGGGTGGAATCGTTCATGGCAGAACCACTGTACGCAGCTTTGCCCGGAAGGTGTTGCCTCAATATCGGGTTTTCAGGGGATTCAAAAGCATAAAATGCCGTGAAAATACGATTTAACAGATTAAAAACATGATGAACCTCGACAGCCTTGATTTAAAGATCCTGGATGAATTGCAGCGCGACGGCTCGCTGTCTAACGTCGAGCTGTCGCGGCGCGTGCACCTGAGCCCGTCGCCGTGCCTGGCGCGCGTCAAGGCGCTGGAGGCCGGCGGCGTCATAGACCGCTACGTGGCGATTGCCAATGCCGCCGCCTTGGGTTTGGGCCTCAACGTGTTCATCTCGATCAGCCTGCGCACGCAAAGCAAGGAGTCGCTGGCCGACTTTGAGCGCCGCATTGCCGAGCACGACCAGGTGATGGAGTGCTATTTGATGTCGGGCGACAGCGACTATTTGATTCGCGTGGCGGTGGCCGACATAGGCGCGCTGGAAAAATTCATCCTTGAGCAGCTGTCGCCGATTTCCGGCATCGAGAAAATCCGCTCGAGTTTTGCGCTCAAGCAGGTCAGGTACAAGACGGCCCTGCCCTTGCCTGTGCGCTGACCGGGCTGTCAGCGCCCCGGGGAGGGTCAGGATGTGCCCTGTTCGCGGGCCAATGAGGGATGCGAGATTTCAATCGCATTGATTTTGGCCAGCAGGTCTTCGCGCCGGCTGCCGTCTTCCCCCGCGCTGCTGCCGGGCTCCAGCGGCGAATCAACAAACTGCACCGGTTTTTTGGTTCCGGAGGCCATGTGGTGCAGGCGGATTTTCAGCGCGTCGGTCACTTCCGCGGGCGCCTGCTCGCGGGGCGTGTCGTGCCAGATGGCGATGTGCAGGATGAAGGCGTTCGCATCGCCGAGTTTTTCAGAGGCGCGAATGCAGTCGGCCAGGATTTTGGTGGCCACCTCGGAGAGCGCGGCGCGGCTGATGGGGCCTTCGACCAGCATCATGAAGTGGTTTTCGTCACAGCGCGCTACAGTGTCCACGTCGCGCGCGGCCCGGCGCAGGATTTCGCCGATGCGCGACAGCGCGGCGCCGCGTTTCTGGTCGCCCGGCTCGTCATGGCTGGGGGCCTGGTTGAGCCAGTGCAGCATCAGCACGCCGCAGGCCGACTTCTGCCGGCGGGCGCGCAGCAGCGTCAGCGGCAGCCGGGCTTCGATGATGCGTGGCAGCATCAGGCCGCTGGCCGCGTCATAGGTCGCCAATGCGGCGCCCCGGTGGTTGGAAAACAGCGCGGCCCGGCTGCGCCATGCGAGCACCCCGAAAATCCAGAGCAGGCCGACCATGGCCGACAGCACCCCGCCGGCCTGGGCCGATTCGACGTTCAGCACCCAGCCCGCGTTGTAGGAAAGCCGCGCCAGCGCGGCCAGCCCGATGGGCGCCGCGCCCAGCAGCAACAGCAGGTTCCAGGTCTGGCCGCGCAGCGACATCCACAGCAGGCTGACCAGGATGGTCACGGTGGAAAACGCCAGCCACAGGTTGCGCAGCTCGCGCGGCACGAATTCCAGGCTGACCATCATCACGGCGGTCATTAGCAAACTGCCCGCCGCGACCACGGCCAGCAGCCGGTAGATGCGCGGGTGGCCGTCCCGGGCGTAAACGGCCTGGGCGCAGAACCAGGCGGCGGCCGCCATGGTCAAGGTGGAGGCGACCCAGCCCATGACCTGGTTGAGGTGCACGCTGTAGGGCCAGATCCGCCAGCCGCCGTAGCCGATCAGCACCAGCTGCGTGAACATCAGCGTGACCACCACGGCGCCGAACCACAGGAACACCTTGTTGCGCGCCATGACGAACGCGGCCAGGCACAGCACGGCCAGCACGCTGAACATGCCCCACATCAGGCCTATGACCACGCCGACCCGCGAGGCGCCGTCGATGTATTCGATGGGCGTGAGCAGCATGGGCCGCTCGGTGATGGGCCGGCGGTGTTCGAAGCGCAGGTAATAGGCCTGCGGCTGGTCGGCGTGCGATTGCAGCTCAAAGCTCGGCACACGGGTGCGCAAGGCCCAGTGGGCGGGGGCTACGGCTTCGCCTGCGAACTGGGCCTGCCAGTTTCCTTGCGCGTCGCGCGCGTAAAGACTCACCTTGAAGATCGCCTGGGCGGGCAGCCGGATGTACCAAGTCTGCAGGTTGTCGGTGACCGGGAGGGCAAAGCTGGCCCAGACTTCCTGCTTGTCGGAGGTGGGAAGAATAGTGTCGTCGGTATAGGGCTGGAAAGCCTGCTTGGCGGCGGCCGCGAATTCGGCGGTGCTGAAGGCGTCGGGCGAAGTGACCGAATCCTTGGGGACCGCGATCCATTGCAACGGCTGGGCCAGCGTGATATTGGGGCTGTTTTCGTACAGGCGGTCAAACACCTGTGCATGGCTTGCGCCAAGAAAGGCGCAGAGCACGATGAAGAAGAAGCCGTGCAGGCTTGCTTTGAGGGACATGGGCATAGCTTATGGCAAAAGGGCGCGCGCCCCCGGCCGGCGGCTTCGCAATTCAGGCAATTTGTTCCGTGGACAGCTTTCCAGGCTTCCTAGACCGGGATCACCGTGGTCTCGAACACCTCCTTGAGGCAGACAAAGGTGCGGATCTGCCGCACGCCCGGCAGGCCGATCAGCTGCGCCGCGTGCAGTTCGTTGAAGGAGTCGATGCTCTGGATGCGCAGCTTCACGAAGTAATCGAACTCGCCGGTGACCAGTTGCACTTCCAGGCAGCCGGTGAGGCCGGCCACGGCTTTTTCGAAGGCCGCGAAGGAATCTGTGGTGGAGCGGTCCAGCACCACACCGATGATGACCAGCCCGTTGTAGCCCAGCGCGCGCGGGTTCGCCAGTGCCACCATCTTGCGGATCAACCCGGCTTCCTTGAGCCTGGCCACGCGCCGCGAACAGGCAGGCGGGCTGAGGCTGGTTTTTTCCGCCAGCTCGATGTTGGGCAGGGATGCGTCCTGCTGCAGCAGCTTGAGGAGCTTGCGGTCTATGCGGTCCAGGGTGTTTTCCATTGAGGGATTGTACAAATATTGTTCAAAAATCAGAATTTATGGAATTTATTAGAGAATTCACCGAAAGGAGGATTTTTAAAGCCAATTAATGAAATAAGTAAGCAACTCATTGCAGGAGTGCCTGGCTACGATTTGATGCACGAAAGCTTCAAATCTTCACCTCAACCGGAACCATTGCCCATGTCCACCTCGCTCCAGCACCCCCTCCAATATCCGCTCCAGCTCCAGAAATTCCCCCGGCATTCGCTGACGTTCGGCCCCACGCCCATCCAGCCGCTCAAGCGCCTGAGCGCCCACCTGGGCGGCAAGGTCGAGCTGTATGCCAAGCGCGAGGACTGCAACAGCGGCCTGGCTTTCGGCGGCAACAAGACGCGCAAGCTGGAATACCTGATTCCCGAAGCGCTGGCGCAGGGCTGCGACACGCTGGTGTCCATAGGCGGCATCCAGTCCAACCAGACGCGGCAGGTGGCGGCCGTGGCCGCGCACCTGGGCATGAAGTGTGTGCTGGTGCAGGAGAACTGGGTCAATTATTCGGATGCGGTGTACGACCGCGTCGGCAACATCGAGATGTCGCGCATCATGGGCGCCGACGTGCGACTGGACGCCGCCGGTTTCGACATCGGCATACGCCCCAGCTGGGAGCAGGCCATGGACGACGTGCGCGAGGCCGGCGGCAAGCCCTTCCCGATTCCCGCGGGGTGCTCGGAGCATCCGTACGGCGGCCTGGGTTTTGTCGGCTTTGCCGAGGAAGTGCGCGCGCAGGAGGCCGAACTCGGCTTCCAGTTCGACTACATCGTGGTCTGTTCCGTCACGGGCAGCACGCAGGCCGGCATGGTTGTGGGCTTCGCGGCCGACGGCCGGGCCGACCGGGTGATCGGCATAGACGCTTCGGCCAAGCCCGAAAAAACCAGCGCGCAAATTTTGCGCATCGCGCAGAACACCGCGAAGCTGGTAGAGCTGGGCAGGGCCATCACCGACAAAGACATCGTGCTCGACACACGCTACGGCGGCCCCGAATACGGCCTGCCCAATGAGGGCACGCTGGAGGCGATACGCCTGTGCGCGCGCCAGGAGGGCATGCTGACCGACCCGGTGTACGAGGGCAAGTCCATGCACGGCATGATCGACAAAGTCCGGCGCGGCGAGTTTCCGGCCGGCTCGCGTGTGCTGTATGCGCACCTGGGCGGCGTGCCGGCGCTCAATGCCTACAGTTTTATCTTCCGCAACGGTTGAATGCGATGGCCGCACCCGTATTGCCGCTTGCATTGGGCCCGGACTTCAGCGCCGGCCTGCAGGCGCTGGTTCTGGCGGCCGCGCAGGACGGCCAAGCTGGCCCGCTGAAATCAGCCCTGGACGACCCGGCGGTGCACACGCTGGTGCTGGCACTGCGACTGGGTGACCCGCCGGCGGCAGTGCTGGCCGCTTGCCTCACCGCGCCGGGCGCGTTTGCGCAGTGGCTTGACCTGTCTTGCATATAGAGAGATCCATGCTGCGGCCATGAAAAAAGCCCGGCGAGAACCGGGCTTTGTTGCGGGCGCCTGGAAACTCAAGGCTTGTTTTTGCTCATCCAGTCCGCCTGGAAGGCGTCCTTGGCGATTTTGTATTTCTTGCAGTAAGGGCCTGCCTTGGCATCCAGCTTCACGGACGCGACGGCCTTGCCGTCAAGCAGCGGGGCGGCGCAATCCTGCCAGACCTTTTTGCCGGCGGGCGCGTCCTTGGCCTGTGAGAAACCCGCGGCTTCACAGGCGATAAAGACCGGCGCGCAGGGATCGGGCGTGTCATAGGCGTGGCCGAGGACAGGCGCGAGGGCGGCGGAAAAAGCGATGAGGGTGCTGAGCAATTTCATGGTCTGTGAACCTGGAAGTGGAAGCCCCACTATAAAGTTGGCGCGGTATTTTGTAATGACTTCTGGTTAACTTTTCGTCGGGGTTTTCCCAACATTCCCGCCTCCCGCAGGATAAAACGCCGGGCTCGCGATATCGCCATGTCATGGCGGCGTCACATCGGCTGGCGACCATGCGTCTTCCTTCAACCACGGGTGACACATGTTTTCTTCTGACACGACCGGCACTGCCTGCGCTATGCCGAAGCGCAAAACCGGCCTGCTTTCTTCCCTCGTGCTGGCCTTGCTGGCTTCTCATGTTGCGGTGCTCGCGCAGGTGCCCGCAGCCGGCGTATTTCCCGCCACCCTGGCCGGTCATGTCGTGATGCCCGCCAAGTCCTTCGTCGCCGCGCCCAAGGACGCTCCGCAAGACCTGCAGGTCAGCGGCAAGTTCAGCAACGGCCAGCGCACCGAGGCGCTGGGCACGGTGGAAGGCATGTCGGCCGGCCGCCCGACCGGCGTGTCGCTGCCCTTCAAGGGCCAGCCGCTGCAAGGCCATTCAGGCATCAAGAAGATGGCCGACGGCAGCTTCTGGATACTCACAGACAACGGCTTCGGCGCCAAGGCGAACTCGCCCGACTCCATGCTCTACCTGAACCACTACAAGGTGGATTTCAAGGCCGGCACCATGAAGAAGCTGGAAACGGTTTTCCTGCATGACCCGGACAAAAAGGTGCCGTTTCGCGTCGTCCACGAGGGCACGAAAAAGCGCTACCTGACGGGCAGCGACTTTGACACCGAAAGCTTCCAGTTCGCCGGCGGTTCGCTGTGGATAGGCGACGAGTTCGGCCCCTACCTGATCAAGGCCGACCTTAAAGGCAAAGTGCAGGCGGTGTTTGAAACCCTGGTGGACGGCAAGGTCGTGCGTTCGCCCGACCATCCCGCAGTGACCACGCCCGGCGCCCCCGGCGGCGCGGTCGACTTCCAGGTCAAGCGCTCCAAGGGTTTTGAAGGCATGGCCTCGTCGAAGGACGGCAGCAAGCTCTACGCCCTGCTCGAAGGCCCGGTGTGGAATGCCGAGGCCAAAGACTATGAACGTGTGGCCGGCAAGGAAGCCCTGCGCGTGCTGGAGTTCGACGTGCAGGCCGGCAAATGGAGCGGCCGCTCGTGGATGTACCCGCTGGAAGCCAACGGCAACGCCATCGGTGACTTCAACATGATCGACGCCACCACGGGCCTGATCATCGAACGCGACAACGGCGAAGGCACGGCCGACAAGGCCTGCCCGGAAGGCCAGAAGCGCACCGACTGCTTCCACGACATCGCCAAATTCAAGCGCGTCTACAAGATTGAAATGACGGACGCCAACGTGGGCGGGCCGGTGCGCAAGGTGGGTTACATCGACCTGCTGAACATCGCCGACCCGCAGAAGCTGGCGCGCAAGCCGCTGAACGAGGGCGTGCTCAAGTTCCCCTTCTTCACGATTGAAAACGTGGACGTGGTGGACGCGACGCACATCGTGGTCGGCAACGACAACAACCTGCCGTTTTCCAGCAGCCGCGAGCCCAACAAGGCCGACGACAACGAACTGATCCTGCTGGAAGTCGGCGAGCTTCTGAACGCCAAATAAATCGGCACAAAAAATTACGGGCGTCAGTCGCTATCCAGGGGATAGCTTCTGACGCCCGTTTTGCGTCTGGATGGGCGAGAGAGGCGCCGCTTACATCTTGGACTGGAACACCAGGCCCGCGTGCTCACGCAGCGCGTGGAACTTGATCTTGGGCCATTGCTGTTCCACGGCGCGCAGGGTGGCGCTGTGGTCCACCAACAGCGTGGGCGCATCGACGGCGTCCAGCGCCACGCGGTGGGCGTTGGCATCCATGAATTTCTTCAGTTCATTCGGGTCTTCCGACGTGACCCAGCGCGCCAGGTTGAAGTTGCTGGCCATGATGCGGGCCTTCACGCCGTATTCGTGTTCGAGGCGGTGAGCGACCACTTCAAACTGCAGCTGGCCGACCGCGCCCAGCAGCAGCAGGGAGCCGGCAATCGGGCGGAACACCTGGATCGCGCCTTCTTCGCCGAGCTGCGTGAGGCCGGCGCGCAGCTGCTTGCTGCGCAGCGGGTCGGCCACCTCGACGGCACGGAACATCTCGGGCGCGAAAAAGGGCAAGCCGGTGAACTGCAGCGCTTCACCTTCGGTCAGCGTGTCGCCCAGCTGCAGCACGCCGTGGTTGGGGATGCCGATGATGTCGCCGGCAAAGGCGGTGTCCAGCAGTTCGCGGCGCTGGCTCATGAAACTCACCACGGTGTTGGGCCGCAGTTCCTTGCCGCTGCGCACCACCTTCAGGCGCATGCCGCGGGTGAATTCGCCGCTGGCCACGCGCAGGAAGGCGATGCGGTCGCGGTGGGCCGGGTCCATATTGGCCTGGATCTTGAACACCACGCCGGAGAATTTTTTCTCCTCGGGGTGCACCACGCGCTGGATGGCTTCGCGGTCGGAAGGCGCGGGCGCCAGGTCGACCAGCGCGTCCAGCACTTCCTGCACGCCGAAGTTGTTGATGGCTGAGCCGAAGAACATGGGCGTCTGCTTGCCGGCCAGGAATTCGGCGCGGTTGAATTCGGGCGTGGCGCCGGCCACCAGTTCGATCTCGCCCTGGGCCTGCGTGTATTCGGCGCCGAAGCGTTTGGCGGCTTCGGCGTTGTCCAGTCCTGCGAGGATTTCATCGTCGCCGCCGGCTTTTTCCTCGCCGGGGCTGAAGACGCGCATGCGGTCTTCGCGCCTGTCGTAGACGCCGTGGAACAGCTTGCCCATGCCGACCGGCCAGGTGAAGGGAATGACCGTCATGCCGAGTTCGCGCTCGATCTCGTCCATCACGCTCATCGGGTCCTGCACCTCGCGGTCCATCTTGTTGACGAAAGTCAGGATGGGCGTGTTGCGCGCGCGGCAGACCTGCAGCAGGCGGCGAGTCTGCGGTTCGACGCCGTTGGCCGCGTCGATCACCATCAGCGCCGCGTCCACGGCGGTCAGCACGCGGTAGGTGTCTTCCGAGAAATCCTGGTGGCCGGGGGTGTCAAGCAGGTTGATGACGCAGTCGCGGTATTCCATCTGCATGACCGAGCTGGCGACCGAGATGCCGCGCTGCTTTTCGATTTCCATCCAGTCGGAGGTGGCGTGGCGCGCAGCCTTGCGCGCCTTGACGCTGCCGGCGATCTGGATCGCACCCGAGAACAGCAGCAGTTTTTCGGTCAGCGTGGTTTTACCCGCGTCGGGGTGGGAGATGATGGCAAACGTGCGGCGGCGTTTGACTTGCTTTTCAATTTCGGTGGGTTCGGACATAACCCACGATTATCGGTGAGATGGCCCCCACGCTCCGCCGCTACGCGGGTCGCTGCCCCCCGAGGGGGCTGGCCTTGCTTGGGGCGGCCCGGCGCTGCGGCCGCTGCTTACCGTGGATGTCCGCCGTGCTTAACTGGGCTGCCGCGCGAAACGCGGCTGTTTTATGCCATCGATGACCACCTCTTCATTGAACATGGCGGCGGGCCGCACCCACAGGCCTTTTTCGCCGTAGAGCGCGCGGTACAGCGTCATCGGCTCCAGGCTTTCGCTGTGGCGCACGGTGCCCACCACTTCGTAAAGCATGCCTTTGTAGTGGCGGTACAGGCCGGGCGGGGTTTCTATCAGGGGCGGCAGGGCTTCTGCGGGGGGGGCGGACATAGATCGATGGCTGCGGTGAAGGGGCTTTAAAAAGGCTGCGGCGGAACCGGAGTGGGACAATGGGGGCTATGCATCCTAAAGCCTTACTCGACAGTTGTTCCGAGCTTCTCAAGCAGGTCCTCAAATTTGATCACCCCGCCGACATGGTGGTGTCGCGCTTTTTCCGCGACTACCGACTGGGCCCGCGCGAGCGCGCCACCGTCGCAGAAACCATTTACGGCGTGCTGCGCAAGAAAAACCTCTATACCTATCTGGCCCAGCACGGCAGCGGCCCGCCGGAGCGACGCCTGGCCATCCTCGGCTTTGCCACGGACCGCGACTTCCTGCTGGGCGCGCTGACTGACCAGGAAAAAGACTGGCTGTCGCGTTGCGACCAAGTCAAGCCGACGGACCTGATGGAATTGCACTGCCACAACCTGCCGCAATGGCTGGTCGATCCGCTCAAGGAGCAGCTCGGCGAGGACTTCTGGCCGCTGGTCGAAAGCCTCAATGCGCCGGCCGGGCTGGATTTGCGCGTCAACACGCTCAAGGACAAGCGGGCCGAGGTCCAGAAAGAACTCTCCAAAGCCGGCATCAAGACCGTCGCCACGCCGTTTTCGCCCTGGGGCTTGCGCATAGACGGCAAACCCCAGCTGGCCAAACTCGACGCTTTCATGCGCGGCGCCATTGAAGTGCAGGACGAGGGCTCGCAGCTACTGGCTCTGCTGGTTGACGCCAAGCGCGGTGAAATGGTGGTTGATTTTTGCGCCGGCGCCGGCGGCAAGACGCTGGCTCTGGGCGCATCCATGCGCAACACCGGCCGGCTGTATGCCTTCGACACCTCCGGCCACAGGCTGGATGCGCTCAAACCCCGGCTGGCCCGCAGCGGCCTGTCGAATGTGCATCCTGTCGCCATCGCCCATGAGCGTGATGACCGCATCAAGCGCCTTGCCGGCAAGATAGACCGGGTGCTGGTCGATGCGCCATGCTCGGGCCTGGGCACCTTGCGGCGCAATCCCGACCTCAAATGGCGGCAAAGCCCCAAGGCCATTGAAGAGCTCACCGCCAAGCAAACCGCGATTTTGCAGAGCGCCGCGCGGCTGTTAAAGCCCGGCGGCCGGCTGGTTTATGCCACCTGCAGCGTCTTGCGCGAAGAAAACGAGGCCATCGCCGAAGCCTTCAGCGCGGCCAATAAAGAGTTCAACGTCCTTGAAACCGGGCCTTTGTTGACCCATCTGGGGGTGGAACATGCGGAAAAACTTTGCCGCGGGCCCTATCTGCGCCTCTGGCCATACCTGCACCAGACGGACGGCTTTTTCGCCGCAGTATGGCAAAAGTCCTGATATTTTTGCCAGCAAAAGACGACAGATAAGCGACGGTTACATATTTATTCGTGATTTTTCGCACTGAATTGACCCTTCGCCGTGTCGCCCAAGCGGCTTGGTATTTACAGGGTATCGCCTTACAATAATGTGTTGTCTGGTGCAGCGCCTGGAGACAGATTTGGATAGGCGACTGGTGCAGATTGTTTAAAGGACTTCTATGATCTTTTTTGATGCCGCCCTCGACTGGCTGGCTAACGGATTGCTCGCCGCCAGCTGGTGGCAAATCGTGCTGTACACCCTGGTGACCACCCACATCACCATCGCCAGCGTGACGATTTACCTGCACCGCCACCAGGCGCACCGAGCCATGGACCTGCACGCCATCCCCTCGCATTTCTTCCGTTTCTGGCTCTGGCTGGGCACGGGCCAGGTGACCAAGGAATGGGTGTCCATCCACCGCAAGCACCACGCCAAATGCGAAACCATTGAAGATCCGCACAGCCCCCAGGCCCACGGCATCAAAAAGGTGTTCTGGGAAGGCGCCGAACTGTATCGCGCCGAAAGCAAGAACAAGGAAACCATGACCAAGTACGGCCATGGCACGCCGAACGACTGGGTGGAGCGCAATGTCTACACCCGCTACAGCTGGCAAGGCGTGGGCCTGATGATGATCATCGACCTGGCTTTCTTCGGCGTGGCCGGCCTCGCGGTCTGGGCTGTCCAGATGGCCTGGATTCCCGTGACGGCAGCCGGCATCATCAACGGCATCGGCCACTACTGGGGCTATCGCAATTTTGAAGCTCAAGACGCCAGCACCAATATTTCGCCCTGGGGCATCATGATCGGCGGCGAAGAGCTGCATAACAACCATCACACCTACCCGACGTCGGCCAAGTTCTCGGTCAAGCCCTATGAATTCGACATCGGCTGGGTTTACATCCGCGCCCTGGAAAAGGTAGGCCTGGCTTCCGTGAAGAAGGTCCCGCCCAAGCTGCAACTGGGTTCCATCCAGCCTGTGGCTGACGAGAAAACGCTGGAAGCGCTGATTGCCCACCGCTACGAAGTGATGGCCGGTTTCGCGCGCGAACTGCGCCGTGCCGGCAAGGCTGAAATCGAAGTGCTGAAGGCCAAAAAAGCCGATGTGTCCGTGCTGCGCGCGGCCAACCGCTGGCTGCACCGTGACGACGACAAGGTGCCGGCGGCCGCCAAGCCGCAGTTGGCCCAGGCCCGTGCCGAACACCCCGTGCTCGACAAGATGGTCACCATGCGCGAAGAGCTTCGCCAGATGTGGATGAGCACCTCGGCCTCCCGCGAACAGCTGGCGACCGACCTGCAGGCCTGGTGCCACCGCGCGGAAGAAAGCGGCATTGCCGCCCTGCGCGAGTTCTCCATGAAGCTGCGCGCTGCACGTACCTGATTAACGCGTCCGCCGGCTCCGGCCGGCGTACCGATTCCTCAAAACGCCCCCGTGTTCATTCACGGGGGCGTTTTTGTTTGGGCTCCTGAATTTCGATACCCACGGCACGGGCGCGCAAGAGTGCCGAAAGACAACGAGAAAACCAGCCGTCCATAAAAAAACCCGCCGGGTCAGGGCGGGTTCTTTGAAGGAGACGCTGAATTACTTCAGCTTGATTTCCTTGTATTCCACGTGCTTGCGTGCCTTGGGATCAAACTTCATGATCAGCATCTTGTCGGGCGTGGTTTTCTTGTTCTTGGTGGTCGTGTAGAAGTGACCGGTGCCGGCAGTGGATTCCAGCTTGATTTTTTCGCGTGCGCCTTTTGCCATGATGGTGCTCCTTAAGCTTGGCCGCGTGCGCGCAGGTCTGCGAGCACGGTATCAATACCCTTCTTGTCGATCAGGCGCAGTGCAGCGCTCGAAACGCGCAGACGGATCCAGCGGTTTTCGGTCTCGACCCAGAAGCGGCGGTATTGCAGGTTCACGAGGAACCGGCGCTTGGTTTTGTTGTTGGCGTGGGAAACATTGTTTCCGACCATTGGGCCTTTGCCCGTTACTTCACATACGCGTGCCATGTGCACTCCAGTATTTTTACAGCAGTCATGTCGCAAGGCCTTTGCTGCCCGTCGTCATTCCTGCCTCACCTCGCCAGAATAGGGTGGCGGTAACCCGAGACTGCCAAACCCGGCCCTCTTATCGAAATTAGAGGGCGAATTTAGCAAAGCCTTGAATTATAAGGGATTTTTGGCTTACTCTGCCTGTTCCAGGAAACGCTGGGCGTCTAGCGCCGCCATGCAGCCGGTTCCGGCGCTGGTGATGGCCTGGCGGTAGACGTGGTCCTGCACGTCGCCAGCGGCGAACACGCCCGGTACGCTGGTCATCGTGGCAAAGCCCTGCAGCCCGGTTTTGGTGATGATGTAGCCGTCTTTCATGTCCAGCTGGCCGGCAAAGATGTCGGTGTTGGGCTGGTGGCCGATGGCGATGAAGCAGCCTTTGAGCGTAAGGTCTTGAGTCGCGCCGTTCTGGGCGCTTTTGAGCCGCACGCCGGTCACGCCCGAAGCGTCGCCGAGCACCTGGTCCAGCGTATGGTGCAGCTTCAGTTCGATCTTGCCGGCCGCGACCTTGTCGTGCAGTTTGTCGATCAGGATGGCCTCGGCCTTGAACTTGTCGCGGCGGTGCACCAGCGTGACCTTGCTGGCGATGTTGGACAGGTAGAGCGCTTCTTCTACGGCCGTATTGCCGCCGCCCACCACGCAGACTTCCTCGCCGCGATAAAAGAACCCGTCGCAGGTGGCGCAACCGGAAACGCCGCGGCCCATGAAGGCGCTTTCGGATTCCAGCCCCAGGTATTTGGCGGAGGCGCCGGTGGCGATGATCAGCGAATCGCAGGTGTAGGTGCCGCTGTCACCGGTCAGCGTGAAGGGGCGCTTGCTGAAATCGACCTTGTTGATATGGTCGAAAATAATTTCGGTCTTGAAACGTTCGGCATGTTCCAGGAAGCGCTGCATGAGGTCAGGCCCCTGCACGCCGTGCACGTCGGCCGGCCAGTTGTCGACATCGGTGGTGGTCATGAGCTGGCCGCCCTGCGCGATGCCGGTGATCAGCACCGGGTTGAGGTTGGCGCGCGCCGCGTAGACGGCAGCGGTATAGCCCGCGGGCCCTGAACCGAGGATGAGGACTCTGGAATGTTTCATGTTGAAAAACTGATTGGGAAAGTGTAAGAACTCGGGTAGAGTCATGCCGCATAAGCGCAGCGTAAGGTAAAAACTGCCGGCCAGTGCTTTTTGGGCAGCTGGTTTTGTAAATCAACTGCCATTGTAAGAACTCACGCGACTTGCCGTTGACTGTGAGGTTGGGAGATATCTGATATGACGACCATGGTGTCCAACCTGGAATTGATTCGCCGGGTGCCTCTTTTTTCTGTGTTGACGGCCGCCCAGGCCGCATCGGTCGCCGATACGGTGGTCAAGCGCCGCTTCAAGCGCGGCGAGCCCATCGTCGAACAGGGCAAAAAATCCAATGCCCTGTCCATCATCCTGACGGGTCGCGCCCGCGTGGTCACCACCGATGCGCGCGGCCGCGAAGTCATTTTGGCGACCATGCACCCCGGCGACTACGTTGGCGAGATGAGCCTGATCGACAACGAACCCCATTCGGCCACGGTGCGAGCCGAAATCCAGACCGATGCCCTGATCCTGGGCCGGCTTGAGTTCGCGCGTTGCCTGCCCGAAAACAGCTCCATGGCCTACGCCGTGCTCAAGGGCCTTGTGCAGCGCCTGCGCCACGCCGACCGCCAGATCGAGTCGCTGGCCTTGATGGACGTTTACGGCCGTGTGGCGAGGGCCCTGCTGGAATTCGCCAGCGACGACGGCGCCGGCAATACCGTGATCCGCGACAAGGTGTCGCGCCAGGACCTGGCCAAGATGGTCGGCGCTTCGCGCGAGATGGTCAGCCGTGTCATGAAAGACCTGGAAGAGCGCGGCTTCATCGAAACCCGGGACGACGGCTCTGTCCTGGTGAAAGAACGCTTGCACACCCTGGGTTAGCATTCCTCCGCTGACCGCCCGCCCGCCATCTGTTCTGGCGCCCGTGGCCCTTCAAAGCGCCCATCCAACTGCGGTAAGCTTAGCGACGGGCCATGACTTACTCACTCGACACACTGAACTCCAGAAATTCCCCCGCCACGGGCGCGCCCGGCGGCATCAAACGCTTTGCCCATGAAGTCAGCCTGATCCTGGGCCTGCTCGGCCTGGTTTTCTGGTTGGCCGCCTTGCTCAGTTATTCGCCTCAGGATGCGGCCTGGTCGACGTCCGGCACCGCGCAAGCCGTGGCTGGCGGCCACGCCGCAACCCTCAACTGGGGCGGGCGCCTGGGCGCCTGGCTGGCCGACGCCAGCTATTACCTGCTCGGCTTCTCGGTCTGGTGGGCGCTGGCCGCCGGCGGCCAGGCCTGGTTGAGGTCGCTGGCGCGCTGGTTGCGCGGCGAACCGGTGGCGGACGGGGAGTCCCACCGTATCCGTTTCTGGCTCAGCCTGGTGCTGCTGCTGGTTGCGTGCACGGCGCTGGAATGGTCGCGGCTTTACCGCTTTGAATTCAAGTTGCCCGGCCATGCGGGCGGGGCGCTGGGCTACCTGGTCGGCGCGATGGGCGAGAAGTGGCTGGGATTTGCGGGCTCCGGCCTGGTGTTCATCGCGCTCGGCGTGATCGCCGTGTCGGCGGTGTTCGGTTTTTCGTGGGCGCATGTGGCGCTGCGCGTCGGCGCCTGGATAGACAACCTGATTGACTCCCGCCGCGAAAAGCGCGAGATCGCCGAAGACCTGGCCTTCGGCAAGCTGGCCGCCCGCGAGCGTGAGGAAACGCTGATCGACGAGCGCATCGAAATCGAGGAGCACCACCCGGTGCCGGTGTTGATCGAGCCGGTGCTGGTCGACATTCCCAAAAGCGAACGCGTAGCCAAGGAGCGGCAAAAACCGCTCTTCAGCGAAATGCCCGACTCCAAGCTGCCGCAGGTCGACCTGCTCGACGGCGCATTGAGCCGCCAGGAAACCGTGGCGCCCGAGACGCTGGAGATGACTTCGCGCCTGATCGAGAAAAAGCTCAAGGATTTCGGCGTCGAGGTGCGGGTGGTGGCCGCCGCGCCCGGCCCGGTGATCACGCGCTATGAGATCGAGCCGGCCACGGGCGTAAAGGGTTCGCAGGTCGTCAACCTGGCCAAGGACCTGGCCCGCGCGCTGAGTTTGGTGTCGATCCGCGTGATTGAAACCATTCCCGGTAAAAACTACATGGCGCTGGAATTGCCCAACGCCAAACGCCAGTCCATCAAGCTCAGCGAAATCCTGGGCTCGCAGGTCTACAACGAAGCCAAGTCGCTGCTCACCATAGGTTTGGGCAAGGACATCAGCGGCGCCGCCGTGGTGGCCGACCTGGCCAAGATGCCGCACTGCCTGGTGGCCGGCACCACGGGCTCGGGCAAGTCGGTCGGCATCAACGCCATGATCTTGAGCCTGCTCTACAAGGCCGATGCGCGCGACGTGCGCCTGCTGCTGATAGACCCGAAGATGCTGGAGATGAGCGTCTACGAAGGCATTCCGCACCTGCTGGCCCCGGTGGTCACCGACATGCGCCAGGCCGCCCACGGCCTGAACTGGTGCGTGGCTGAAATGGAAAAGCGCTACAAGCTCATGAGCAAACTGGGCGTGCGCAACCTGGCCGGCTACAACACCAAGATCGACGAAGCCAAGGCCAAGGGCGAATTCATCTACAACCCCTTCAGCCTCACACCCGAGCAGCCCGAGCCGCTGGAGCGCCTGCCCTACATCGTGGTGGTGATCGACGAGCTGGCCGACCTGATGATGGTGGTCGGCAAGAAAATCGAGGAACTGATCGCCCGCCTGGCGCAAAAAGCACGCGCCGCCGGCATCCACCTGGTGCTGGCCACCCAGCGGCCCAGCGTGGACGTCATCACCGGCCTGATCAAGGCCAACATCCCGACCCGCCTGTCCTTCCAGGTCAGCAGCAAGATCGACAGCCGCACCATCCTGGACCAGATGGGCGCCGAGGCCTTGCTGGGAATGGGTGACATGCTTTACATGCCGAGTGGTACAGGCTTTCCAATCCGGGTGCATGGTGCGTTTGTGAGTGATGACGAAGTGCACCGCGTGGTGGCTTACCTCAAGCAGCAGGGCGAACCCAATTACATCGACGGCGTGCTTGAAGGCGGCACGGTCGACGGTGAAGACGGCGACTTGCTCGGCGACGGCGGCAATGGCGGAGGCGGCGAGAAAGACCCGATGTACGACCAGGCCGTGGAAGTCGTGCTGAAAAACCGCAAGGCCAGCATTTCGCTGGTGCAGCGTCACCTCAAGATCGGCTACAACCGCGCCGCGCGGCTGGTCGAAGATATGGAAAAAGCCGGGCTGGTCAGCGCCATGAGCGGCAGCGGCCAGCGCGAAATCCTGGTGCCCGCAAGGGCGGAGTGACGATCATGATGAAAAAATATGTTGCGATGATTCTGACGGCGGCTTGCGCGCATTCCGCCTGGGCCAACGGCCTTGAAAGCCTGGAGGCTTTCGTGAAGACCGTGAGCAGCGGCCGCGCCGAGTTCAGCCAGGTCGTCACCGCGCCGGCCAGGGACGGGCAGGCCGCGCGCAGCAAGACCTCCACCGGCACCTTTGAGTTTTCGCGGCCCAACCGCTTTCGTTTCATTTATAAAAAGCCGTTTGAGCAAAGCATCGTGGCCGACGGCCAGACGCTGTGGCTGTATGACACGGACCTGAACCAGGTCACCTCGCGCAAGCAGTCCAGCGCGCTGGGCTCCACGCCTGCGGCCCTGATTGCGGCCGCGCCTGATTTGCGCGCCCTGCAGGCGGACTTCGCCCTGGCTGCGGCACCGGACGCCGACGGCCTGCAATGGGTGGTGGCCACGCCCAAGACCAAAGACGGCCAGCTGCAGTCGGTGCGCGTGGGTTTTCGCCCTGGTGAAAAATCCTCGGGCCTGGCCGCGCTCGAGATCACCGACAGCTTCGGCCAGCGCTCCGTGCTGACCTTCAGCAAGGTGGAGGTCAATCCCAACCTGCCGGCCGACACCTTTCGCTTCACGCCGCCCAAGGGCGCGGACGTGATCCGGCAGTAAGCCGGATCAGGGCGTTCAGGCCACCGGGGGCTTGGGAAGCCGCTGCGCCGGGTCGTAGAAGAACGTCTCTTCCGCGATGCGCTCGCCTTCCCAGCGTTGCCAGGCGAGCTCTTCCATCTCGGTGCGGCTGCCGTCCTGCCATTCAAAGCGGAAGATCCACCGAATCACCACATGGTCGCCCTGCAGCAAGGCGGGGCGCACGCAGGTCGAGGTCAGCGATTTCGCTCTTTCCATCACCTTTTGCTCGCCCAGCACCAGCTTGTCGCGACCGACGCGCGGAGCGCCCTGGTTTTCCTGCATGGATGCGTTCTCGGTGTAGAACTCCTCAATGGCTTCGGCATGGGCGTTTTGCTCCACGCGCGCGATAAATCGTTCCAGTGTTTCGGGGCTAGGCATGGAGTTCTTTCGGGAGGATGTGATGGGGTTGTACACGACTTGACCCGACCCTGCAGCCGGCCGGGCGCGTGGCTTAGACTCATGGCATCCCAGTTCATCATCCCCTGATCTCCAGCCCTCTCGTGAAAGCCGCGCCCTCCACCCACCAGCCCCTGGCCGAACGCCTGCGCCCGCAAAACCTCGGCGAAGTCATAGGCCAGCAGCATTTGCTGGGCGAGGGCATGCCGCTGCGCATCGCCTTCGAGTCCGGCCAGCCGCACAGCTGCATTCTCTGGGGGCCGCCCGGCGTCGGCAAGACCACCATTGCGCGGCTCATGGCCAGCAGCTTTGACGCGCACTTCATCACCATCTCGGCCGTGCTGGGCGGCGTCAAGGACATCCGCGAGGCGGTGGAGCAGGCGAGCATCTGGCAGGCGCAAAGCGGGCGCCGCACCATCGTGTTCGTCGACGAGGTGCACCGTTTCAACAAAAGCCAGCAGGACGCGTTTTTGCCGCATGTGGAGAGCGGCCTTTTCACCTTCATAGGCGCCACCACCGAAAACCCCTCCTTCGAGGTGAACTCGGCCTTGCTGTCGCGCGCCGTGGTCTACGTGCTGCAGCCGCTGGGCGAGGCGGACTTGAAGCAGATCGTGGCCAAGGTCCTGGCGGAAAAAGCGCTGCCGGCGATTGCATCCATCGCCGATGAAGCCGCCGACCGCCTCGTAGCCTATGCCGACGGCGACGCCCGGCGCCTGCTCAACACGCTGGAATCGCTCAGCGTCGCGGCCAAGGCCGAAAAAGTCACCGACGTCAGCGACGCCTGGCTGCTGAAAGTGCTGGGCGAGCGCCTGCGCCGCTACGACAAGGGCGGCGAGCAGTTCTACGACACCATTTCGGCCCTGCACAAGTCGGTGCGCGGCTCCGACCCCGATGCCGCGCTCTACTGGTTCATGCGCATGCTGGACGGCGGCGCCGAGCCGCGCTACATGGCGCGCCGGCTGGTCCGCATGGCCAGCGAAGACATAGGCCTGGCCGACCCGCGGGCGCTGCGCATGGCGCTGGACGCCGCCGAGGTCTATGAGCGCCTGGGCTCCCCGGAGGGCGAGCTCGCGCTGGCCCAGTGCGTGATTTACCTGGCGGTGGCGCCCAAGTCCAACGCGGTCTACAAGGCCTTCAACGAAGCCAAGGCCTTCATCAGCAAGGACGGCACCCGCCCGGTGCCTTTGCATTTGCGCAATGCACCAACAAAGCTCATGAAGCAACTCGATTACGGCAAAAACTACCGTTACGCCCACGACGAGGAAGACGGCTTTGCCGCCGGGGAAAACTACTTTCCCGAGGGCATGGCGCCCCCCGGCTTCTACCGGCCCGTCAACCGGGGGCTGGAGATACGCATTGCTGATAAGCTGAATGAGCTGAAATTAAAGAACAATAAGAACGACTAATAAAAAACAAAAGCCGCTGATAAAGGCTGATTCGGCCCGGAAAATTCACTTTCTCAAGGGTAAACCCCGCGTAAAGCGCGGCGCTGGCTCGATTCTCGCTAGAGACGCTTGGCTACAATTTGCGGATTAGCTCGCCAACTTCACCAGCCATCCGGCTTTGATAGGCGGGCTTTTTGTTAACTCGCGCCAGCCGCCGGTGATCCCGGCGTAAGGCGGCCGCCAGGCGGAGTTCACAATTTCAATCAATCGGACGGGAGAGTGAGTTATGGAAGTATTGCTACAGCAGATCATCAACGGTCTGGTCCTGGGCAGCATGTATGCCCTGATCGCGCTGGGCTACACGATGGTGTACGGCATCATCAACCTGATCAATTTTGCGCACGGCGAGGTTTTGATGGTGGGCGCGCTCACCAGCTGGACCATCATCGGTCTGATGCAGAGTTCCATGCCGGGAACGCCCGGCTGGCTGATCCTGCTGATATCGCTGCTGATCGCCTTTGTCGTCTGCGGCGCCCTGAATTTCGCGATTGAAAAAATCGCCTACCGGCCGCTGCGAAATTCCCCCAAACTGGCCCCGCTGATCACCGCCATCGGCATGTCGCTGCTGCTGCAGACGCTGGCCATGATGATCTGGAAGCCCAATTACAAGCCTTATCCCACCCTGCTGCCTAGCGAGCCCTTCCAGGTCGCCGGCGCCGTCATCACGGTGACCCAGCTCTTTATCCTGGGTGCCACGGTTGTATCCCTTTCCATCCTCATGTGGCTGGTCCATTACACCAAGCTGGGCCGCGCCATGCGGGCCACCGCCGAAAACCCGCGCGTGGCGGCGCTCATGGGCGTCAAGCCCGACACCGTCATTTCGGCCACCTTCATCATCGGCGCCGTGCTGGCGGCGCTGGCCGGCGTCATGTACGCCTCCAACTACGGCACGGTGCAGCACACCATGGGTTTCCTGCCCGGCCTGAAAGCCTTCACGGCGGCCGTTTTCGGCGGCATCGGCAACCTGGGCGGCGCGGTGCTGGGCGGCATCCTGCTGGGCCTCATCGAATCGATTGGCGCGGGCTACATCGGTCCGTTGACGGGCGGCGTGCTGGGTAGCCAGTACTCCGACATCTTCGCCTTTATCGTGCTGATTTTTGTCCTCACGCTGCGGCCTTCAGGCCTGCTCGGTGAGCGTGTAGCGGACCGGGCGTAAGGCCTGTCCATCCGTACACAAGGAGAACATTCATGAATACCACGCAATCCAAAAAACTGGTGACCTTCCTGGTCGTCGCGGCGGCGCTGCTGGTGCTGCCCCTGATCCTGCAACAGGGCGGCAACGCCTGGGTGCGCATCGTCGACATGGCGCTGCTTTACGTGCTGCTGGCCCTGGGCCTGAACATCGTGGTCGGCTACGCCGGCTTGCTGGACCTCGGCTACGTCGCCTTCTTCGCCGTCGGCGCCTACCTGTTCGCGCTGCTGGGTTCGCCCCACCTGGCCGAAGCCTTCCCCTGGATCGCCAAGGACTTCCCGAACGGGCTGCACCTGCCGATCTGGGCCATCATTCCGGCCGCCGCGGCGCTCGCCGGTTTCTTCGGCGTGATGCTGGGCGCCCCGACGCTCAAGCTGCGCGGCGACTACCTGGCCATCGTGACGCTGGGTTTCGGTGAAATCATCCGCGTGTTCCTGAACAACCTGGACCGCCCGATCAACCTGACCAACGGCCCCAAAGGCATCAACCAGATCGACTCGATGAAGTTCTTTGGCTTCGACCTGGGCAAGCCGCATGAGTTCTTCGGCTTCGAGGTCAACTCGGTGTCGATGTACTACTACCTGTTCCTGGTGCTGGTGATCGTCTCGGTCGTCATCTGCCACCGCCTGGAAAACTCCCGCATCGGCCGCGCCTGGATGGCCATCCGCGAAGACGAAATCGCCGCCAAGGCCATGGGCATCAACACCCGCAACCTGAAGCTGCTGGCCTTCGGCATGGGCGCCACCTTCGGCGGCGTGTCCGGCTCGATGTTCGCCGCCTTCCAGGGTTTCGTCTCGCCCGAATCCTTCAGCCTGATGGAGTCCGTCATGATCGTCGCCATGGTGGTGCTGGGTGGCATCGGCCACCTGCCCGGCGTCATCCTGGGCGCCTTGCTGCTGGCCGCATTGCCTGAAGTGCTGCGCCACGTCGCCGGCCCGCTGCAGGCCATGACCGACGGCCGCCTCGACTCCGCCATCCTGCGCCAGCTGCTGATCGCGCTGGCCATGATCACCATCATGCTGATGCGGCCGCGCGGCCTCTGGCCTTCGTCGGAGCACGGCAAGTCGCTCAACAAGGCTGTCGGCAAAGATCCCATCCAGTCAATCAATCCCTAAGGAGAATGGACATGAGCGAAACCATTCTTAAAGTCTCCGGTGTTTCCAAGCGCTTCGGCGGTTTACAGGCCCTGAGCGACGTCGGCATCCACATCCAGCGCGGTCAGGTTTACGGCCTGATCGGCCCCAACGGCGCCGGCAAGACCACCTTCTTCAACGTGCTGACCGGCCTTTACACGCCCGACAGCGGCACCTTCGAGCTCGCCGGCAAGGCCTACAAGCCGACCGCCGTGCACGAAGTGGCCAAGGCCGGCATTGCCCGCACCTTCCAGAACATCCGCCTCTTCGCCGACATGACGGCGCTGGAAAACGTGATGGTCGGCCGCCACATCCGTACCAAGTCCGGCCTCATGGGCGCCGTGCTCCGCACGCCCGGCTTCAAGCAGGAAGAAGCGGCGATTGCCAAGCGTTCGCAGGAACTGCTCGACTACGTCGGTATCGGCAAATACGCCGACTTCAAGGCGCGCACCCTGAGCTACGGCGACCAGCGCCGCCTGGAAATCGCCCGGGCCCTGGCCACCGACCCGCAACTGATCGCGCTCGACGAACCGGCCGCCGGCATGAACGCCACCGAAAAAGTGCAACTGCGCGAACTGATAGACCGTATCCGCAAGGACAACCGCACCATTTTGCTGATCGAGCATGACGTCAAGCTGGTCATGGGCCTGTGCGACCGCGTCACCGTGCTCGACTACGGCAAGCAGATCGCCGAAGGCGCGCCCGCCGACGTACAAAAAGACGAAAAAGTGATCACCGCCTATCTGGGCACCGGTCATTGAAGGAAAGCAAGAACATGGCAGCAAACACACTCCTCAAAGTGACCGGCCTGAAGGTCGCCTACGGCGGCATCCAGGCGGTCAAGGGCGTTGACTTCGAAGTCCACGACGGCGAACTGGTCACGCTGATCGGCTCCAACGGCGCCGGCAAGACCACCACCATGAAGGCCATCACCGGCACCCTGCCGATGCTGGACGGCGACATCGAATACCTGGGTAAAAGCATCAAGGGCCGCGGCGCCTGGGACCTGGTCAAGGAAGGCCTGGCCATGGTGCCGGAAGGCCGCGGCGTGTTCACCCGCATGACGATCACCGAAAACCTGCAGATGGGTGCCTACATCCGCAGCGACAAGGCCGGCATCGCCGAAGACATCGAGAAGATGTTCGTGCTGTTCCCGCGCCTGCGCGAGCGCAAGGACCAGCTGGCCGGCACCATGTCCGGCGGCGAACAGCAGATGCTGGCCATGGGCCGCGCGCTGATGAGCCGTCCCAAGGTGCTGCTGCTGGACGAGCCGTCCATGGGGCTGTCGCCCATCATGGTCGACAAGATCTTCGAAGTCGTGAAAGACGTCTCGTCCCGCGGCGTGACGGTGCTGCTGGTCGAGCAGAACGCCAGCCGCGCGCTGGGCATCGCCAACCGCGGCTACGTCATGGAGTCGGGCAACGTCACCATGAACGGCGACGCGAAAGAACTGCTCAACGACCCGCGTGTCCGGGCCGCCTACCTCGGCGAATAACCTGAAGTACCCCGCATGCCGGATGGCGCTGCGGGCCCCTTATTACAGCCGTAACCGTGGCGAAGCGGCGCGGGGGTACAAATCCCTTGTGACGCCAAATCTTTGGGCATAGAGTTCAAAAGGTGCGCACCAGGCGCACCTTTTTTCCGAACTCTGGGAGCTGAATATGAACCCATCCATTGTCCGTACCGCCGCCGTGATCCTGGCCTTTCTGGCCTCGTCCCTGTTCACGGGCGCTTCCGCCCAGTCCCTGCGCTGCAAGGGCGACCTGGCGCAGATCGGCAACTCAAAAGGGACCATCCTGCAAAAATGCGGCGAGCCCGTCATGAAAGACAGCTTCTGCAAACCCGCGCAGGAAACGGTGACCGGCGCGCCCATCATCTCCGGCAACAGCAGCAACGTCACCAACATCACCGTCAATAGCTGCGTGCAGGTCGAAGAGTGGACTTACAACCCGGGTTACGGGCAGTTCATGACCATGCTGCTGTTTGAGGGCGGTTCGCTTGCGAGCATCCGGTATGGTGAGCGTGTAACTAGATAAGCCCCCACGCTTTTCACTTCGTGTAATGCGCTCCCCCCGAGGGGGCCGCTGCGCCTGCGGCCCCTGCTTGAAAAGGCAGGGCATACGGCGGTGCGCAATTAAAAAAAGGCCGGCCCTTTGCGGGAGCCGGCCTTTTTTAATGGACGCCGGATCTGGTCCGGGCCCCGGTTCAGTCCACCTTCGCGCCGGAGGCCTTCACCACTTTTTCATACTTGGCGAGTTCGCTTTTCATGAAGGCGCCGAACTGCTCGGGTGTGCTGGCCACGGGCTCGGCCATCAGTGTGGCGAAGCGGGTCTTGGCTTCGGGGGAGTTCAGCGCGGCGACAAAGGCCTGGTTGAGTTTGGCCACCACGTCTTTCGGCGTGCCGGCGGGCGCCACGAGGCCCCACCAGGTGTCGATCTCGAAGCCCTTGAGCGTTTCGGCGACCGTGGGCACGTCGGGCAGCAGGGCGCTGCGCTGGGCCGTCGTCACCGCCAGCGCCTTGAGCTTGCCGGCCTTGATGTTGGCCGAGGCGGTGGCGAGGTTGTCGAAGTTGAAATCCACCTGGCCGCTGAGCAGCGCCAGCTGCGCGGGGTTGCCGCCGTTGTAGGGAATGTGCAGCGCAAAAATGCCGGCCCGCGCCTTGAACATCTCGCCGGCCAGGTGGCCCGCGCTGCCGTTGCCGCCGCTGGCGTAGTTGAGTTTGGCCGGGTTGGCCTTGGCGTACTTGATGAGGTCGGCCAGCGTGTGGATGCTCAGGCGCTGCGCGGTCTCGGCGTTGATCACCAGCACATTGGGCACGCGCACCATCTGCGTGATGGGTGCGAAATCGGTGGCCGCGTTGTAGGGCATCTTGCTGTAAAGCCAGGGGTTGATGGCATGCGTGGCCACCGCGGAAATGCCGATCGTGAGCCCGTCGGGCGGCGCCTTGGCGATCGCGTCGACACCGATGTTGCCGCCGCCGCCCGGCTTGTTTTCAATGATGACGGTGCCCAGCGAGTCTTTCACGCGCTCGGCCATCAGGCGGGCTGTCACGTCGATGGGGCCGCCGGCGGCGTACGGCACGATGATGCGCATGACCTTGGACTGGGCCAGCGCCGCGGGCGACGACAGGGCCGCGCCGGCCATGAAAAGTACGGCCAGGCTTTTGGCGAGCAGGGAGGGCAGGGTAGACATGGTGAGGGTGGGGCGGGTGTTCATGGCCTCTATTGTTGCAAAAAACCGCGCGGCGCCGCTGCCGGGCGCTTCACCCGGATTCTTGCCCGGATCGGGCGCCTATTAAAAAAGCCCCGGCTGACGAATCAGCCGGGGCGTTTCTTGTTCTTCTTCTTTATTCTTCTTGTTTGTCGGGGCGTGCCACCGGGGTTTAGGCTCAGGTCTCCGCGGGCACGGTAGCCTGTGCCTTTTCCTTCTCGGTCACAAAAGAGTCGGCATAAAACTCGTCGTCCGGCAGGCCGGCGGCAATGTAGGCGGCCTGGGCCGAGTCCACCACGATGGGCGCGCCGCAGGCATAGACCTGGTGGCCCGACAGGTCGGCAAAATCCTCGAGCACAGCCTGGTGGACAAAGCCGGTCCGGCCCGTCCAGTTGTCCTCGGGCAGGGCGTTGGAGACCACCGGCACATAAGTCAGATTCGGCATTTCGGCCGTCTTGGCCTTGACCCACTCGTCCATGTACAGGTCGGCCGGGCGGCGACCGCCCCAGTAGAGCACGGCCGGGCGTGTGATGCCCTTGAACTGCAGGTGCTCGATCAGCGCCTTGATGGGCGCAAAGCCGGTGCCCGAGGCCAGCAGCACCATGGGCTTGCCGCTGTCTTCACGCAGGTAGAAGCTGCCGAAAGGGCCTTCGATGCGCAGGATTTCCTTTTCCTTCATCGGACCGAACACGTGCTCGGTGAACTTGCCGCCCGGCATGTGGCGGATGTGCAGTTCCACGCCCGGGTTCTCGGCCTGGGTGTGCGGCGCATTGCCCATGGAATAGGCGCGGCGGTCGCCGTCGCGCAGCAAAAACTCCACATACTGGCCGGCGTGGTATTTAAAGACGTCGCTGGCCGGCAACTGCAGGCGCACCAGCATCACGTCGTGCGAGGCCTTGGCCAGGCTGTTGATGCGCACCGGCATCTTTTTGACCGGGAAGGCGCTTTCGTCGGTGACGTGGCGCGATTCGATGACCACGTCGGAGTGCGCCGTGGCGCAGCAGGTGAGGATGAAGCCGGCGGCTTCTTCCTCGGGCGACAGGGCTTTGACCTGGTGGGCGCCGTGGGTCACCGTGCCTTCGAGCTTTTTCGATTTGCAGGAGCCGCAGGCGCCGTCCTTGCAGCCGTAGGGCAGGCCTATGCCCTGGCGGATGGCGGCGGCCAGCAGGGCTTCGTCCACCTGGGCAATGAAAGTCCGGCCGCTGGGCTGCACGGTCACGTTAAAGCTCATATTCGGTATCCTTGCGGTATCTGTTCTCGACCTGGCCGGTTTTTCCCGGCAACCCCCAATTTTGCCCTCAAATCTGACCCCCCTAGGTGCATTGCCTTTTCGCTTCCGCCGGGAGCGGATTTTGATCGTCGGCTGCGGCGACGTGGGCCTGCGCGCGGCCCGGCAATTGCCGCGCAATGCCCGGCTTTTGGCGCTCACCTCGTCGGCCGCGCGCGTGCCCGAATTGCGGGCCAGCCGCATCACGCCGCTGCAGGGCAACCTGGACGACGGCGCCTCGCTGCGCCGCCTGGCCGGGCTGGCCACCCGGGTGCTGCACCTGGCGCCGCCGCCCAACGACAAGCCCGACTGGCGCTGTGACCCGCGCACGCTGGCCCTGCTGCGCGCCCTGCGCCTGCGCAGCCTGCCGCGGTCCCTGGTCTACGCCTCCACCAGCGGGGTCTACGGCGACTGCGGCGGTGAATGGGTGCGCGAAACCCGGCCGCTGAACCCGCATACGCCGCGCGCCCAGCGCCGCGTGCATGCGGAGACGCACCTGCGCCTCTTCGGCCGCGCCACCGGCGCCCGCGTGCACCTGCTGCGCATCCCGGGCATTTACGCGCCCGACCGCGATGGCGGCACGCCGCGCGGCCGTCTGCTCAAAGGCACGCCGGTGCTGCGCGCCGAAGACGACGTCTACACCAACCACATCCACGCCGACGACCTGGCCCGCGCCTGCCTGGCGGCGCTGTGGCGCGGCAAGCCGCAGCGCGCCAGCAACGCCAGCGACGACACCGAACTCAAGATGGGCGACTACTTCGACCTGGCCGCCGGCCTCTACGGCCTGCCGCGCCCGCCGCGCCTGGCGCGCGACACGGCCCAGGACGAGCTTCCGCTGATGCTGTTGAGCTTCATGAGCGAGTCGCGCCGGCTGGACAACACGCGTCTCAAAAAGGAATTGCGGGTGCAACTGCACTATCCGACGGTGGCCCAGGGGCTGGTGGCGGGATAAACGCCTGCCTCAATTCAGGGCCGTCAATTCGTCGAATAGAGGCCTTTTTCCCCCGTTCCTCTCCGGGATGGCCCCGCGTTTTGTTGCTACCGTGCTTGAGCCAGTCTCTCCCGCATCTTGAGACGGAAGAGGCTGGCTGGAGACAACACCATGCAATTGGACAACTTGAAGGTCAGCACGCGGCTTGGGATGGGCTTCGGCCTGGTATTGCTGCTGACGGCCGGCCTGATGGCCGTGGGCCTGACCCACATGGCCGGCGCCGAGGGCGGTGACGGTTGGTCGCGCGCGGGGGCCGCGGCGACGCTCGGCACCTGGTCACAGGCCAACGCGCGCGCGACCCTGGAGCTGTCCCTGGCAGGCGATGCCGCACAGGCGGCCGCCCTGCGCCAGCAAATCGCGGCCGGCGAAAAAGCCGCAGCGGATGCGCTGGCGGCACTCGACGGTGGCGTGCCGCCTGCCGAAGAGAAAGCCTTGCTCGCGCGCGTGCGCGGCGCGCAGGCGTCCCATGCGCAGGCCCTGGGAAAAATCAACAAACAATTCGAAGCCGGCGACCGTGAGGGCGCTGCCCGCGCTTGGACGGGCGAAGCGCGCCCCACGCTGGACCGGCTGCAGCAGGAGCTGGCCGCGTTGACGGCTTTGCAGGCACGCCAGGCCCAGTCCGGTATCGCATCGGCGCAGCGCTGGATGGTAGCGCTCGGCCTGGCCGCCCTGCTGGTCGGCTGCGTGGCGGCCTGGCGCCTGGGCCGCGGCATTGCGCAGCCGCTCAATGAAGCCATTTATATCGCCGAAACCGTGGCGGCCGGCGACCTGAGCCAGGAATTCGCCACCGAACGCGGCGGCGATTTCGGCCGCCTGCTGGGCGCCCTGGGTGACATGGAAGACACGCTGACCGACCTGGTCAGCCGCATCAAGGGCTCGACCGACTCCATCACCATGGCGTCGCGCGACATTGCTGCCGGCAACGCCGACCTGTCGCGCCGCACCGAAGAGCAGGCCGCGTCGCTGGAAGAAACCGTCTCCAGCATGGAAGAACTGACCTCCACCGTCAGGCTCAACGCCGAGCACGCGCGCTCGGCCAGCGGGCTGGCGGCCAACGCCTCGGGCACGGCAGAACGCGGCGGCGCGGTGGTGGCCCAGGTGGTCGACACCATGGCGGCCATCAGCGGCAGCTCCAAAAAAATCGTGGACATCATTGCCGTCATCGAAGGCATCGCCTTCCAGACCAACATCCTGGCGCTCAACGCGGCGGTGGAAGCCGCCCGCGCGGGCGAGCAGGGCCGCGGCTTCGCGGTCGTGGCCAGCGAAGTGCGCGGCCTCGCGCAGCGCAGCGCCGAAGCGGCACGCGAGATCAAGACGCTGATCGCCGACTCCGTGGCCCACGTCGAGAACGGCTCCGAGCTCGTCGGCCAGGCCGGCCGCACCATGCAGGACATCGTGCAGGCCGTCAAGCGCGTGAGCAGCCTGCTTGAGCAGATATCCGCCGCGTCGGTCGAGCAGAGCAACGGCATCGAGCACGTGAACCAGGCCATGGTGCTGATGGACAAGGCGACGCAGCAAAACGCGGCGCTGGTCGAGCAGGCCTCCACGGCTGCCGCGTCATTGGCCGAGCAGACGCTGCAGCTGCAGGCGGCGGTCGATGAGTTCAAGCTGGACGCCGAGCCCGAAGCCGCGCCGTCGGCCGCGCTGCATTTCCAGGCGATAGGCAGGGACCTGCACCGCACGGCGCCCGTCCCGGCCTGAAGCCGTTCAGATACCCGGCGGTTTTTTCAGCGTCAGCATGCGGTCCTGGCCGCGCAGCACGATGGTCTTGATCTCCGCGCCCTGCAGCACCGTCAGGCGAATTTCCGCGTCGGGCGCGGCGTGGTCCCAGAGCTTTTTGTAAAACGCCTCCAGCGTCGCGACCTTCGCGTCGTCCACCGCCAGCACCACGTCGCCCGCCTCCAGCCCGGCCAGGTCCGCCGGGCTTTCCTTGCTCACGCGCAGGATCTGGATGCGCCCGCCCTGGTCGTTGGAGGTGATGCCCAGCCAGGGCCTGCGGCTCTTGGCGCTGTAGCCCGCGCGCTGCAGTTCGGCGAGGATGGGGCGCAGCAAATCCACCGGAACAAACATGTTGCCCGGCAACCGGCGGTTTTCGCCCGTCGCATCCGACACGAACAGCGAGCCTATGCCCATCAGCTCGCCCCGCTGGTTGAAGAGCGGCGCGCCGCTGTGGTTGCCACCGCTGGCCATCACCGGCGGGCTGGTGAACAGCGCCGATTCGATGTGGTATTCCCAGCTGCCTGAAAACGCGCGCCGGCTCACCAGCCGCGTCATGCTCACGTCGCCGTCATCGTCCGCCTGCGGGCCGGTCACCGCCATCAGCGGCTCGCCCGGCTGCAAATCCCGGCTGCTGCCCAATGACGCCACCGCTACGCCGCGCAGCGGCAGCAGCGGGCGCACCAGCCCGAAGCCCGTGGCCAGGTCGTAGGCCACGGCGCGGGCCGGCAGCGTTTTGTTGTCCTGGGTGACGACCTCGATCTGCTCGGCCTCCAGCATCAGGTAGCCGATGGTCAGGATCAGCCCGTCCTGGCTGATCAGCACGCCCGAGCCGGCGCGCCGCAGGCCCAGGGTTTCAGCCGACCGCGCGCCCTCCGTCGCCGTGACCTTGACGCCGACCACGGACGTCGTGGCTCGGGTCAGCGCATCGATCATGGCCTGCGCCGCCGGCGGCGGTGGCGTGGCCGCGTGGGCCGTGCCCAGCAGCAGGGTGCTGGAGAGGAGGAGACAGAGCCAATGACGCAAACGCAAGCTGCACATGACGGACTCCAGACGCGGCAAGAGGGCGCAGGCAAAGAGGAGAGGCCAGCCGCGTCTCAAGAATGCGCCTTATTAAATGGCGTTGCAAGCGGCAGGGTCAAAAAATCCGGCGGTAAAAAGTAACAGCCTTGGGCTGCCCGCCGCCGGGAATGAAAAAACAAAAAAGCCGTCCATGAGCAAGGTCATGAGACGGCTTTCGGGATGTGGTGCCCGGGGCCGGAATCGAACCGGCACGCCTTGCGGCGGGGGATTTTGAGTCCCCTGCGTCTACCAATTTCACCACCCGGGCTGGAATGAGCGAAGCCTCAAATTATGGCACAGTGTGGTCATGAACTATCCAACCATTGAAGACGCGATTGGCAAAACGCCATTGGTCGCGCTGCAAAGAATTTACGCCGCGGAGAACGCCGCACGCGGCAATGTCATCCTCGGAAAGCTCGAAGGCAACAACCCCGCCGGCTCGGTGAAAGACCGGCCGGCGCTGTCCATGATCAAGCGCGCCGAGGAGCGCGGCGACATCAAACCAGGCGACACGCTGATCGAAGCCACTTCGGGTAATACGGGTATTGCCCTGGCCATGGCGGCGGCGATCAAGGGCTACAAGATGGTCCTGATCATGCCCGAGGACCTGAGCATCGAGCGCGCCCAGACCATGAAGGCCTTTGGCGCCGAACTGATCCTGACGCCCAAAAGCGCCGGCATCGAATATTCCCGCGACCTGGCCGACCAGATGCAAAAAGAAGGCAAGGGCCGGGTGCTGGACCAGTTCGCCAATGCCGACAACCCGCGCATCCATTACGAGACCACCGGCCCCGAAATATGGACAGATACGTCAGGCAAGGTGACACATTTTGTCAGTGCCATGGGGACAACGGGCACGATCACCGGCGTTTCGCGCTACCTGAAGGAGAAAAACCCGGCCATCAAGATCATTGGCGCGCAACCCAGCGAGGGTTCGCGCATTCCCGGCATCCGCAAATGGCCGCAGGAATACCTGCCGAAGATTTACGACGCCAGCAAGGTCGACGAGCTGGTGCTGGTCAGCCAGGCCGACGCTGAAGACATGTGCCGGCGCATGGCGCGCGAGGAAGGCATTTTTGCCGGCATTTCGGCCGCCGGGGCCCTTTGGGTAGCTCAGGAAATTGCCAAGATCGTGAAGGATGCGGTGATCGTGTTTGTGGTCTGCGACCGCGGCGACCGTTACCTGTCCACCGGCGTGTTTCCGGCTTGAACCTCAACTGATATGCGTCCGCTGCTATTGAAGAAATAGCACGCGGCACGGTTTCTCCCGTTTTTTTCATCCTGAGCCGCCACCATGACCCACGAATTCCGGTTTTGCCCGAACTGCGCGACGCCGCTGGCCATGGTGTCCCAGATGGAGGACGGCGGCGAAAAGGCCAGGCTGCGCTGCCCGGCCTGCGGCTTCACCCACTGGAACAATCCCACGCCGGTACTGGCCGCGGTGATCGAATACCACGGCCAGGTGCTGCTGGCCCGCAACGCGGCCTGGACGGGCAAGATGTATGCGCTGATCACCGGCTTCATGGAAGCCGGCGAGACGCCGCAGGGCGGGATTGAGCGGGAAATCAAGGAAGAAACCAACCTGGATACGAGCTCGCTGGACCTGATCGGTGTCTACGATTTCCAGCGCATGAACCAGGTCATCATCGCCTACCACGCGGTTTGCACGGGGGACGTCAGCCTGTCGCCGGAACTGGTGGATTACCGGCTCTATGACCTCGACAAGATCAAATGCTGGCCGGCGGGCACGGGCTACGCGCTGGCCGACTGGCTGCGCACGCGCGGGCACGAGCCCGAGTTTGTGGAATGGGCCAAGCGAACCGAATAAGAAGGCCGCATGGGGTTAAGCCCGGTGAAGGGGCTTTGCGCTTTGCTTAAAATCGCGGCAACCCAAGGATTTCCATGAACATCGACAAAGAACTCGACACCCGCGGCCTGAACTGCCCGCTGCCCATCCTGAAAGCGAAAAAAGCGCTGACCGAAATGCTCAGCGGCCAGCTCTTGCGTGTGGTGTCCACCGATTCGGGCTCGACCCGGGATTTCCAGGCCTTTGCCAAACAGACCGGCAATGAACTCGTCGAGCAGCAGGTCGCCGGCAGCGACTTCATCCATGTGCTGAAACGGCGCTAAGCCGTCCAGCGCAGGGCCGTCAGGCCTGCTTGCGGCGTTCCCGGCCCGACCAGCCGATCTGCAGGTTTTCCAGGTAGTTCCTGAAATGAGCGCCCACTTCGGGGTGGTCCAGGGCCAGCTCGACCGTGGCTTCCAGAAAGCCTTCCTTGCTGCCGCAGTCGTAGCGTTTGCCCTCGTACTGCAGGGCGTAGACCGTCTCTTTGTCCAGCAGGCTTGAAATGCCGTCAGTGAGTTGCAGTTCGCCGCCCACACCGGCCTTCTGGCCGCGAATGTGCTCAAAAATCGCCGGCGTCAGGATGTAACGCCCGGCCACGCCCATGCGCGACGGCGCCATTTCAGGCGCAGGCTTTTCGACGATTTTCCGGACCTTCATCAGGCCTTTGCTGGCGCCGTCGGTGGCGACGATGCCGTAGCGGCGGGTCTGGTCCTGCGGCACTTCCTGCACCGCCAGAATGGACTGCTGCAATTCGTTGAACTGCTCGGCCATCTGGGCCAACACCGGCTTGCCGCCTTTGGGGCCGACCATCAGGTCATCGGCCAGCAAGACCGCGAAAGCTTCCTCGCCGACCAGGTGTTCGGCGCACAGAACAGCATGGCCCAGGCCCAGGGAACGAGGCTGGCGGACGTAAGAAAAATTCATGTCGTCCGGCTGGACGGAGCGCACCAAGGCCAGCAAAGCGTGCTTTTGCGCTACTTCCAGTTCATTCTCAAGCTCGTAAGCAGTATCAAAGTGATCTTCGATGGCCCGTTTATTGCGTCCTGTCACAAAAATCATGTGGCGGATGCCTGCCGCGTAAGCCTCTTCGACCGCGTACTGGATCAAGGGCTTGTCGACGACGGGGAGCATTTCTTTGGGCTGGGCCTTGGTGGCCGGGAGAAACCGGGTGCCGAGACCGGCTACCGGGAACACTGCTTTGTGTAATGTAAATTTTTGCATCGACTTTGATCGGGGAAAAGATTAGAGTGTTGCGTTGTTGAGACAATGGCAGGCGTCGGACAAACGCTTTACTTGACGTGGTCCGACGGCGCAATCTGCAGTCTGCAGGAAAAAGGACTCACTGGGTGGACATCTTACTTCTTGACGCACTCGTGCCGGAGGCCATGGCGTGGCTCGAGACCCGGCACAGCGTGGGATACCATCCCGAGCTCGCCGACGACCTGACCTCACTGCGCAAGATTGCCTACAAAACCAAGGGCATCGTCTTTCCCCGCCAGACCGTCGTCACGCGCGAATTCCTCGACTTCCTGCCCAAAATCCGGGCCGTGGGCCGCCTGCATGTGGGCACCGACAACACCGACCTCGAAGCCTGCAAGGAGCGCGACATCAAGGTCGTGCATGCCAGCAGCGCCAACGTGCGCTCCAACGCCGAATACCTGTTGAGCAGCCTGTTGCTGCTTTACCGCCGCGGCCTGGTGTCGGCCCTGATGGGGCGGCGCCACCCGACGACGCAGATGGGCCGCGAACTGCACGGCAGCACCGTGGGCATCCTGGGCCTGGCCCCGACGGCGCACACGCTGGCCGGCATGCTGAGCGGCCTGGGCGTGCGCCTGATCGGATACGACCCGGCGGTGCACCACACGGCGCCCATCTGGGAGCGCCTGCGCATACAACCGGTGTCATTGCCCGAGCTCGTGAGCCAGGCCGACGCGGTGTCGGTGCAGATGCTGTACGCCACGCGCTTTCGCGGTTTCGTGAATGAAAAACTGCTGGCGGGCTGCAAGCGCAACCAGCTGTGGGTGGGCATCAGCCGCAGCGAACTGTTCGACGAAACCGCGCTGGCCGCCGCGCTGTGCGACGGCCGCATCGAGGCCTGCATCCTCGACGGCGCCGAGGCCAGCTTCCTGGGCGACACCTCGCCGCTCAAGGGGCTGAAGAATTTGTTCGTCACGCCGCGCCTGGGTTCGCACACGCGCGAGGCGCGTCTGCGCTCGAGCTGGTATGTGGCGCACCGCATGCATGAAGCCATAGGCGCGGCGCAGCACAGCGGCATGGACCAGCTGTCCAGTGGGCCCATGGACCTGGAGCCCGGTGGGGTTTCCCCCTCCCAGTGGTCAGAGCCCGAATTCATGATCCGGTGACCACGCAGCCATAAAAAAAGCCCCGTTGATCGGGGCTTTTTTACGGGCGGCGTTTGCGCTTACTTCAACCGGGCCAGCTGCTCGCGGATCTTGTTCAGGGCTGCCTGGTTGTCCGCGAGACGCTTGCGTTCCTGTTCCAGCACCGCGGGCGGCACTTTGCTGACAAAAGCCTCGTTGGCAAGCTTGGCTTCGGACTTGGCGATCTCTGAGGTCAGGCGGGTCTCTTCTTTTTGCAGGCGAATTTTTTCCGCAGCCAGGTCGACCTCCATGTAAAGGCAGACGCGGGCTTCGCCCACGATGGCGACGGGCGCGGACTGCGCGGCCGCGGCCCATCCGGTTTCGCTGTCAAACACCTTGACGTCGCTGAGCTTGGCGAGCGATTTGAGCAAGGGCGCGACGCCGGTCATGAAGGCGCTGTCGCCCACCACGAAGAGCGGCAGGCGCGTGGCCGGCGAGACCTTCATCTCGCCGCGCAGGTTGCGGCAGGCGTCGACCAGGGTCTTGAGTTTGGTGACGTGGGCCTCGGCCTTCTCGTCGATCTTCTCGGGCTGGCTTTGCGGATAAGGCGCGACGCCGATGAACTTGCCGCTCTTGCCGGCGATGGGCGCCACGGTTTGCCACAGCTCTTCCGTGATGAAAGGAATCACCGGGTGCGCCAGGCGCAGGATGGCCTCCAGCGTGCGGATCAGCGTGCGGCGCGTGGCGCGCTTTTGCGCGTCGTTGCCCGTCTGTATCTGCACCTTGGCGATTTCCAGGTACCAGTCGCAGAACTCGTCCCAGACAAACTGGTAGATGCTGCCGGCGACGTTGTCGAGGCGGTACTCGGCAAAGCCCTTGGCCACGTCGGCTTCCACGCGCTGCATGGTCGATGAAATCCAGCGGTCGGCCTGCGAGAAGCTCAGGTAGTTGTGGAACTCGCCGCCGGGCGCGCATTGTTCCTTGGTGTGCTCTTCGAGCCCGCAGTCTTGCCCTTCGCAATTCATCAAGGTGAAGCGCGTGGCGTTCCAGAGCTTGTTGCAAAAGTTGCGGTAGCCCTCGCAGCGCTTGCTGTCGAAGTTGATGCTGCGGCCCAGGCTGGCGAGCGCGGCAAAGGTGAAACGCAGCGCGTCGGCGCCGTAGCCCGGAATGCCCGTGGGGAATTCTTTCTCGGTGTTCTTGCGCACCTGCGGCGCGGTCTCGGGCTTGCGCAGGCCTTGCGAGCGTTTTTCGAGCAAAGGCGCCAGCTCGATGCCGTCGATCAGGTCGACCGGGTCCAGCACATTGCCTTCGGACTTGCTCATCTTCTTGCCCTGGGCGTCCTTCACCAGGCCGTGGATGTACACGTCCTTGAAGGGCACCTGGCCGGTGAAGTGCGTGGTCATCATGATCATCCGGGTGACCCAGAAGAAGATGATGTCGTAGCCGGTGACCAGCACGCTGGAGGGCAGGAAGAGCGACAGCTCTTTGGTCTTCTCGGGCCAGCCGAGCGACGAAAAAGGCACCAGCGCCGATGAATACCAGGTGTCCAGCACGTCTTCATCGCGCGTGAGTTTTTTGCCGGGCGCCTGCTTTTGCGCTTCTTCTTCATTGGTGGCGACGTAGACCTTGCCGTCTTCGTCATACCAGGCCGGGATCTGGTGGCCCCACCAGAGCTGGCGCGAGATGCACCAGTCCTGGATGTTGTTCATCCACTGGTTGTAGGTGTTGACCCACTGTTCGGGCACAAACTTCACTTCGCCGCTGCTCACGGCGTCGCGCGCCTTCTGCGCAATCGACTTGCCGGTCGGGTCCTGGTCGCTGACCTTGCTGAGCGCGACAAACCACTGGTCGGTCAGCATGGGCTCGACCACCGCGCCGGTGCGCGCGCAGACCGGCACCATGTTTTTGTGCGGCACGGCTTTTTCGAGGAAGCCTTGGTCCTCCAGGTCCTTGAGCACGGCCTTGCGGCAGTCGTAGCGGTCCAGGCCCTGGTATTGCGCCGGGCCGTTTTCGTTGATCTTCGCGTCCAGCGTGAAGATGGTGATCAGCGGCAGGTTATGGCGCAGGGCGACCTGGTAATCGTTGAAGTCGTGCGCGCCGGTGATTTTCACGACGCCGCTGCCGAAGGCCGGGTCGACGTAGTCGTCGGTGATCACCGGGATCTTGCGGTCGCACAGTGGCAGGTCGACCATCTTGCCGACCAGGTGCTTGTAGCGCTCGTCGTCAGGGTGCACCGCCAGCGCGCCGTCGGCCAGCATGGTTTCGGGCCGCGTGGTGGCGATGTGCATGCCGCGCAGCGGCGAGCCGTCGGCGGCTTTCTGCGGGCCGTCGCTGAACGGGTATTCGATGTGCCACATGAAGCTGTCGCGCTCTTCGTTCTCGACTTCCAGGTCGGACACGGCGGACTTGAGGATCGGGTCCCAGTTCACCAGGCGCTTGCCGCGGTAGATCAGGCCCTGTTCATAGAGCTTCACAAAGGTCGAGGTCACCACTGTGGACATCTTCGGGTCCATGGTGAAGTATTCGTGCTTCCAGGCCACCGAGTCGCCCATGCGGCGCATCTGGCGCGTGATGGTGGTGCCGGACTCTTCCTTCCACTCCCACACTTTCGCAACGAAGTTCTTGCGGCCCAGGTCGTGGCGGCTTTTGCCTTCGCCCTGCAGCTTGCGTTCCACCACGATCTGCGTGGCGATGCCGGCGTGGTCGGTGCCGGGCACCCACAGCGTGTTGTGGCCGCGCATGCGGTGGTAACGCGTGAGCGAATCCATGATGGTCTGGTTGAAGGCGTGGCCCATGTGCAGCGTGCCCGTCACGTTGGGCGGCGGCAGCTGGATGGAGAAAGACGGCTTGGCCGCGTCCAGCGTGGGTTCGTACTGGCCGCTTTGCTCCCACTCGGGGCCCCAGCGGCTTTCAATGGCGGCCGGCTCGAAGGATTTGGCCAGGCTGTCCAGCCCCGGTGTCGGGACTTTGACGGCCTCCGCGGCGGGGGTGGCGGTATCGGCAAGGGCGGGGGCGGCAGCGTTGGTCATGGGGGCAATGAAAAACGGCATCGAGGGGATGCCGCCTTGGGTTGGGTGAAACTTCCTTGATTTTATTCGACTGAGCGACCCGGGGCCCGTTTCAGCCAGTCTGGCCCGGCCCAGCCGCGGTCTTTGCGGCGGCAATACAGGCCTTCAGCACGGCGGTGTCGCCCAGCTGGTTGGCCATCAGCAGGATCAGCCGGGCATTGAGCAGCTCGGATTCCTCGCGGCTCAGGCCCTGGTGGGCGTCCAGCAGGCATTCGTAGAAGGCATCGGCGTCCTGGAAATGCAGGCGCGTATTCAAAGGGCTGTCGGGTTTCATGCGGCTTCCTTTAGGCTGTGCGCGCCCAGTGCGGCGGCCACGGCGTGGACCAGCGAGGCGTCCACACTCTCACCGGCGGCTGCAATGTGGCCGTCGGGCCGCAGCAGCGCCCAGGCGTGGCCGAAGACGTGGCAGGTCGCCTGCAGGTGACCGTCGTGGTCGACCACGTGCTCCACGGCCAGGGCTTTTTCACCGGGGCCCACCACCTGCACGCAAAGTACCCCGGTCTCGGTGGACAGCGCCGCCAGGCGCGCCAGCGCGGCGGCGGAAACGTCACCAAAGGCCAGCAGCAGCAAACGGCCCTGCGCCCAGGCCAGCAGGTCCAGCAGCTCGCCGGGGCGGCCGCCGGGCCAGCTGAAGCCCACGTTCTGCGTCGCGCGCCCGCCCGACGGGCCGCAGGCCCAGGAGCGTGTGTAGTGGTTGGGCGTCGACATGCGGCCGGTGTTGACGAGTTGCCGCGCAAAGACGTGCTCGCGCGCCAGGCCCAGCGCCGCGGTGCGGAACAGCCGCTCCGCGCCGTCGGCCGGCCGCAAAAAGCGCGCCGTGCGGTTGGTCACCAGCACGTTGTGCGTGGCCGCCTCGTGCCGCTCATGGTGGTAGCTGTCCAGCAGCGCGGGCACAGCCCGGCCCTGCAGCACGGCGGCCAGCTTCCAGGCCAGGTTGTCGGCGTCCTGCACGCCCGAGTTGCCGCCGCGCGCGCCGAAGGGGCTCATCACGTGGGCCGCGTCGCCGGCAAAGAACACGCGGCCGTGGCGCAGGCTGTCCAGGCACTCGCTGCGGTAGGCATAGGGGCCGACCCAGACGATTTCGTAGTCGGCGTCGTCCAGCACTGTGCCCGACTGGCTTTTGAATTGCGCCTTCAACCGGGCGCGCACCACGTCTTCACGGCTGACCTCCTCGGGTTTGGCCTGCGGCGGCATCTGGTAGTCGATGCGCCAGACGCCGTCGGCCATCAGGTGCTGCCAGACGGCGCGGCCCTCGTTGAAGGGCGCCTCAATCCAGGTGTGGCGCTCCACCGGTGGCGGGTTCTTGAAGCGCACGTCGGCGATGCACCAGCGGTCGTCGCCCTGCTGCGCGGTCACCGTCGCGCCGCACCAGGCGCGAAACGGGCTGCGCGAGCCGCTGCAGTCAATCACGTGCTCCGCCTCCAGGGTGTACGAACCGGCCGGCGTTTCCAGCTGCAGCGTGGCAAAGTCCCGGGTTTGTTCGAAGCTGGTGACGCGGTGGCTCCAGCGGATGTCGACCAGCCTCTCCTCCGGTGCGGGCGCGCACAACTGCTCGACGAGGAATCCCTCGACATAAAACTGCTGGATGTTGATGAAGGGCGGCTGCCGGCTCAATGAGTGCGTTTGCTGCTGCCGCAGGTCAAAGGCGTAGACCTCGTCGCTGCCCGCGAAGGTGCGGCCCACGCTCCACTGCACGCCCCGGGCGGCGATGCGTTCGTAAATGCCCAGGCGCTTGAAGATTTCCAGCGTTTTTTGCGCATAGCAGATGCCGCGCGAGGAGGCGCCCTTGACGCCCACGGTGTTGTCTTCATCGAGCAGCACGGCCTTCACGCCGTACAGCGCCAGCGCGCAGGCCAGCGTCAGGCCCGTGATGCCGCCACCCACGATGACGACGGCGTGGCGTTTGACTTCTCCGGTGCGCAGCTCCGGCGGCTCGACAAACGGGTATTCCGGCAGGGTGTAGCCCGCGCCCTGGGCGAACTCGTAGCCGTTGGTGAAGGCGGTGTTTGTCTCCGGCATGGATGCGTCCTGCGGGTTGTATTTACTTATTCGTAATCAATTTACCATACCGTAATTGAGGCAAAGCCGTCCGCGATGGCCTCCGCGCAAAGGCTATGAGGTGCCTCCAATTAATAAAAAATGCTTATTAGTGGGCTTCGTTGAATAGCTTTCGCTAATTCACCAGATTGATTCCGGCAACTAGACGAAGCAGTCCGGGAGGTCTATCGTGTTCTGGTCTTCGGCTGCTCGTGGCCTTGAAGTGCGCGGCGTTGAAGCATTGGTGATTTGTTCATCCATCAACCCACGAAGGAGATTTCCATGGCTGCTCTCAAAGGCTCCAGGACGGAAGAGAACCTGAAGGCCGCATTTGCCGGCGAATCACAGGCCAACCGCCGCTACCTCTATTTTGCGAACAAGGCCGACGTTGAAGGCCAGCCCGATGTTGCGGCGCTGTTCCGCTCCACCGCGGAAGGTGAAACCGGCCATGCCCACGGCCACCTCGAATGGCTGGAACAGTGCGGCGACCCCGCCACCGGGATGCCCTTCGGCGCCACGCGCGACAACCTCGCGTCCGCCGTGGCCGGAGAAACCCACGAGTACACCGACATGTACCCCGGCATGGCCAAGACCGCGCGCGATGAAGGCCATGACGAAGTGGCCGACTGGTTTGAAACCCTGGCAAAAGCCGAGCGCTCGCACGCCAACCGCTACACCAAAGCTTTGGCTGAACTCGTCGATTGATCGATCGCTCGCTGCGCCGCAAGGCGCGGCGGGTTTTGGAAAGGGCTCCGCACGAGAGCCTTTCCCCAAACCCCCACAAAAAGAGGCAATCATGGCCACAGAAGGCAACCTCCAGGCGCCCACGCGCCATGCGATCGACTGGCGGAACCCGGACTTCTACAACGAGGACGCGGCCCTCCACGAGATGGAGCGCATCTTCGACATCTGCCACGGCTGCCGCCGCTGTGTGAGTTTGTGCGGCGCCTTCCCCACGCTGTTCGACCTGGTCGACGAAAGCAGGACCGGCGAGGTTGATGGCGTGGACAAAAAGGACTACATGAAAGTGGTCGACCAGTGCTATATGTGCGACCTCTGCTACATGACCAAGTGCCCCTATGTGCCGCCGCACGAGTTCAACCTCGACTTCCCGCACACCATGCTGCGCGCCAAGGCTATCAAGTTCAAAAAGGGCGAGGTGGGTGCGGCTGAAAAGTTTTTGTCGTCGACCGACGTGCACGGCCAGTTCGCCGGCATCCCCATCGTGGTCCAGGTGGCCAATGCGGTCAACAAGACAAAGCCGGCGCGCGCCGTGATGCAGAAGGTGCTGGGCGTGGACAAGAACGCCTGGCTGCCGGAACTGGCCACGAAGAAGTTCCGCTCCGGCGCGCCCGGATCGCCGCCGCATGCCGTCAAGGACGGCGCCAAGACGCCTGGCAAGGTGGTGATCTACTCCACCTGCTATATCAACTACAACGAGCCGGGCATAGGCCACGACCTGCTCAAGGTGCTGGACCATAACGAGGTGCCCTATGTGCTGGTCGAAAAGGAAAAATGCTGCGGCATGCCCAAGCTGGAACTCGGCGACCTGGCCTCGGTCAACGCCAGCAAGGAGGCCAACATCCCGGTGCTGGTGAAGTACGCGAAAGACGGCTACGCCATCCTGAGCGCCGTGCCCAGCTGCACCCTGATGTTCAAGCAGGAACTACCCTTGATGTACCCCGGTGACGCCGACGTGCAGCTCGTCAAGGAGCATATGTGGGACCCGTTTGAATACCTGATGGCGCGCAAACGCGACGGCCTGCTCAAGACCGAATTCAGCACGCCGCTGGGCAAAATCAGCTACCAGATCCCCTGCCACGGCCGCGTGCAGAACATCGGCAAGAAGACCGAGGAAATGCTGAAAATGGTGCCTGGCACCAGCGTGCACACGCATGAGCGCTGCTCGGGCCACGCCGGCACTTTCGGCGTGAAAGTGCCCTACCACCAGCAGGCCCTGAAAATCGGCAAGCCGCTGTTCAAGGCCATGGCCAGCCACAAGGACGGCGGCCTGCCCGACGTCATCAGCAGCGACTGCCCGCTGGGCGGCCACCACATCGCCCAGGGCTTCGAGGTCAACAGCCTGGGCGCGCCGCCGCAAAAGCATCCGCTCACGCTGATACGCACGGCCTACGGCCTCAAGTAAAAAACCAGGACGCCGCCATGAAGCCCACCGCAAAGATCACGCGCGAATCCCTGATGACCCTGGAGGCCTACAGCCAATACCGCAAGGAAAACAAGCCGGCCATCATCGCCCACCGCAAGCTGCGCAGCGTGCGCCTGGGCGAGCACATCAACCTGCAGTTTGAAAGCGAGACCAGCATCCGCTACCAGATCCAGGAAATGCTGCGCATCGAAAAAATCTTTGAGGAAGAGGGCATAGAGCAGGAGATAGAGGCCTATGCGCCGCTGATGCCCGACGGCGGCAACTGGAAGGGCACGCTGATGCTGGAGTACCCCGACGTCAACGAGCGCAAGCGCGAACTGGCGCGGCTGATAGGGGTGGAAGACCGCATGTTCGTGGAAGTTGAAGGCCATGCCCGCGTTTACGCGATTGCCGACGAGGACATGGACCGCGAAAACGACGAAAAAACCTCGGCGGTGCATTTTGTGCGTTTCGAGCTGGATCCGGCCATGTGCGCGGCCGTCAAGGCCGGCGCCGGCGTCAAGCTGGGCTGCGACCACACGCATTACCCGGCGCATACGACGATCACGGCGGAGACATTGGCGTCATTGGCCAGCGATTTGCATTAGGGTTTTGCGGGCTGCGAGTCGTGCTGTAACCCGGCTGTCGTAAAGTGGGGGTTTCGCCTTATCCAATAACTCCAAGCATGCTGTTTCTCATCTCGCCGGCCAAGTCGCTGGACTACGACACGCCGCCGCACGTAGACACCCACACCCAACCCCTGTTCACGCGCCAGTCGGCGCAGCTGATCGAAGTGCTCAAAACCCAGACCCCGCAGCAGATCAGCACGCTGATGAAGCTGTCGGACGCGCTGGCGGGCCTGAACGTCGCGCGCTACCAGGCCTGGTCGCCCAAATTCACCGCGAAAAATTCCAAACAGGCCGCGCTGGCCTTTGACGGCGACGTCTACGGCGGCCTGGCCGCCAAAACCCTGAGCGCGGCGCAGCTGGCCTGGGCGCAGGAGCACCTCTGCATCCTGAGCGGCCTCTACGGCGTGCTGCGCCCGCTGGACCGCATGCAGCCTTACCGGCTGGAAATGGGTACCGCGCTGGCCACGCCGCAGGGAAAAAACCTCTACCAGTTCTGGGGCTCGCAAATCTCGGCCTACCTCAACGAGCGCGCGGCCGCCGACACCTCGCCCGTCATCGTCAACCTGGCCAGCGAGGAGTACTTCAAGGCCGTGGACCGCAAGGCGCTGAAACCCCGCGTGGTGAACTGCGTGTTTGAAGAGTTCAAGGGAGGCCATTACAAGGTCATCAGCTTTTTCGCCAAGCGCGCCCGCGGCCTGATGGCGCGCTATGCGATCGAGAAGAAGCTGGCCACGGTCAAAAAACTCGAAGCCTTTGATGTCGAAGGCTACCGTTTCGACCCCAAGGTCTCCGCGCCCGACCGGCTTGTGTTCCGGCGCAAGCAGGCCGCCTGAGCGGCAAACACCCCGCACGCCATGCCCGCCCAGCTCATCACTCGCGAGATGCAGGACTGGGTGGCGCAGCAACTGGCGGCCGGCCACGCGAAGGAGGAGATTTTCCAGGCGCTGCTCGAAGCCGGCTGGCAAGCGGCCGCTGCCGGCGAGGCGCTGGGCCTGCCGGCAGCCGGTGCGCCGCCGCCCGCGCTGGCCGTGCCATGGGTCAAGGCCGATGCCTCCGGCACCATGGTGGACGCCGGCGACAAATGGGTGGAAGTGCGCGAACACCGCAGCGCACCCGACCTCTGGGTCTTCAGCAACCTGCTCAGCGCCGCCGAATGTGAGGCGCTTATTGAAACAGCCGCGCCGCGGCTGGAACGCTCGCTGACCGTGGACACCCGCACCGGCGGCGAAGAGCTCAACCATGACCGCACCAGCCACGGCATGTTTTACACACGCGGCGAAACCGAGATCGTGCGCCGTATCGAAACGCGCATCGCCAAACTGCTGAACTGGCCGCTGCAAAACGGCGAGGGCCTGCAGGTGCTGCGTTACCGGCGCGGCGCGCAGTACAAACCGCATTACGACTACTTCGACCCCGGCGAGCCCGGCACCCCGGCCATCCTGCGGCGCGGCGGCCAGCGCGTGGCCAGCCTCATCATGTATTTGCAGGAACCCGAAGAGGGCGGCGCCACGGTCTTCCCCGACATCGGCCTCAAGGTGCGGCCGCAGCGCGGCAGCGCGGTGTTTTTCAGTTATGCGCTGGCGCATCCCGCGAGCTTGACGCTGCATGGCGGTGAGCCGGTGAAAAGCGGTGAAAAGTGGATCGCCACCAAATGGCTGCGCGAAAGAGAATTTGTGTAACCTCAAGTGGGGGCCGCGGAACTGGCTTTGCCAGGCCGCAGGCGCCCGTCCCCTGCAAGGGGAGAGGAGGCTACACGAAGTGAGCCTCAACAGGGGTGTGCATAAATACATAATCCATCATGAAAATCAAAGCCAACCAGATCGATATTGAAATCGAAGACACCCACCCCGGTGACACCACCGGCCGGCCCGTGGTGCTTCTCATCATGGGTCTGGGCATGCAGCTCATTGCCTGGCCGCCGGCCATGGTGCAGGCCATCGCCGACGCGGGCTTTCGTGTCGTGCGCTTTGACAACCGCGACATCGGCCTGTCGCAACACTTTGACCATCTGGGCAAGCCCAGCCTGCTGTGGGAAGGCCTCAAGTTCCGCCTGGGCTGGCGCATACGCCCGCCTTACAGCGTCGAAGACATGGCCGCCGACACCGTCGGCGTGCTGGATGCGCTGGAGATCGCCCAGGCCCACGTCGTGGGCGTCAGCATGGGCGGCATGGTCGCGCAGCGCGTGGCGGTGCTCGCGCCTGGACGGCTGCTCAGCCTCTCCAGCATCATGAGTTCCAGCGGCGCGCGCGGCCTGCCCGAAGCCAGCCCCGCCGTCACGCGCGTGCTGCTGAGCCGCCCCGGCAAGGGCGTGCAGGCGGCCATTGACCACACGGCCAGGCTGCTCAAGGCCATAGGCAGCCCCGGCTTTCCCACCCCCGAAGCCGAGCTGCGCGAGAAAGTCGCCGCCGCGGCGCAGCGCAGCTTCCACCCGCAAGGCGTGCTGCGCCAGATGGTGGCCATCGCCGCCGACAGCACGCGCGCTGCGGCGCTGGCCAAGGTGACGGCCCCTACGCTGGTGCTGCACGGCAAGGCCGACCCGCTGGTGCCCATGGCTTGCGGCCAGGACACGGCCAGACGCATTCCCGGCGCGCGTTTTGAAAGCATTGAGGGCATGGGCCATGATTTGCCGCCGGGGGTGGTGGATCGCCTGCTGGCACTCTTGATTCCACACTTCAAAGCCGCAACTGCAAGCTAGAAGACAATTGAGCCCACATGAACACCCCTGAACAATCCCAACTCGGCAAAAGCTCCGCCTACATCGACCAGTACGACGCCTCGCTGCTGTTTCCCATCCCTCGCGAAGGCAAGCGCGCCGAAATCGGCGTCACCGGCACGCCGCCTTTTTTCGGCGCCGACCTGTGGACGGCCTATGAACTGAGCTGGCTCAACCTGCGCGGCAAGCCCCAGGTGGCGCTGGCGCAGGTCACCGTGCCCTGCGAGTCTCCCAACATCGTCGAGAGCAAGTCCTTCAAGCTTTACCTCAACAGCTTCAACAACACGCGTTTTGCCGATGCGCGCGACGTGCGTGAACGTATTCGCGCCGACCTGAACGCCGTGGTGGGCATGGGCGTGGGCATCAAGACCCTGGGCCCCGAGCTGTTCGACCGCGAGCCGGTGCACGAGCTCGACGGCCTTAACCTGGACCGCCTCGACGTCGAATGCATCCACTTCACGCCCGCGCCCGAACTGCTTTTCGCCGAGTTCGACGAGCCGCCGATTGAGGAGACGCTGACCAGCAACCTGCTCAAAAGCAACTGCCTGGTCACCGGCCAGCCCGACTGGGGCAGCGTGCAGATCCGTTATTCGGGTCCGCAGATCAACCAGGAAGGCCTGCTGCAATACCTGGTGAGTTTTCGCAACCACAACGAGTTCCATGAGCAGTGCGTCGAGCGCATCTTCATGGACATCTGGACGCGCTGCAAACCCATGAAGCTTTCGGTTTACGCGCGCTACACGCGCCGCGGCGGGCTGGACATCAACCCCTTCCGCACCAGCCATCCGCAGGCCTTGCCGCCCGCGGTGCGCACCGCGCGCCAGTAGGCTTCTTAAACTTCTTCGCTTACTGCCCGAACTCGTTGAAGCTCTTGATAGGCGCAAGCCCCGGGAACTGCCCCGCGCGTTTTTCCTTCATGGCCGTCACCGACTCGCGCACATGCGCGTTGCTCCAGATCGCGCCCTGCAGCCAGCCCATCTGCTTGAGCGCGTCGTCCACCGAATGGTCGCGTGTGTAGTGGATGGCTTGTTTGGTGCCCCAGATGGCCACCGGCGGCTTGGCGGCGATTTCGTTGGCGCACTGCATCGCGGCCGCCAGCATGGCTTCGCTTGACTCAAAGACCTCGTTGACCAGGCCGTAGCCCAGCGCTTTGGCGGCCGGCAGGCGGCGCCCGGTGTAGGCCAGTTCCTTGGCGACGGCCAGCGGCACCAGCTTGGGCAGGCGCTGCAAGGTGCCCACGTCGGCCACCATGCCGATGTTGATTTCCTGGATGCAGAAAAACGCGTCGGCCGTGGCATAACGAAGGCAGCAGGCCGTCACCATGTCGACCGCGCCGCCTATGCAGCCGCCCTGGATGGCCGCGATCACCGGGATGCGCAGGGTCTCCAGTTTGGTGAAGGTGGCCTGCATGTCTCCCAGCATGTCGAAGATGGCCGCGCGGCCTTCGGGGCTCCGGTCGTCCAGTGCGATGTCGCTGCCAAAGGTTTCCAGCGCCATGCCGGCGCTGAAGTGTTTGCCGGTGCTGGAGATCACCAGCACGCGCGCCTCGCCGGTTTTGTGGATGTGCGTGAGCGCCGCGTCCAGTTCGCGCCAGAACGTCGGGTGCATGGTGTTCATCGCCTCGGGGCGGTTGAGCACCAGGTGGGCGACGTGGCCGGTGGTCGTGAGGGTGAAGCAGCTGAGGGAGGGTGGGGTGGAGGCGTTCATGCCTCCACTCTAGTTCAGCCGACCAGTTCCAGCCAGTCACACCTGAGACGCTGCGCAATATGCGCCCGCGCCCTCGCATAGACATAAATCCGCGGCGCCAGGATGCCCAACGCGCACAGCGGGTAGGCCCAGGCCATCTCAAACACATAGGCCGGCAGCCAGCCTGTCCAGCCCATCACCCAGGCCGTCAGCACTGCTTCCCACACCTGGCATTCCAGCGGGTGCGCCGCTCGCTGCGCCTCGCGCCAGTCTTTGAGGCGCTTGAACTGGGCCAGCGTGATGGGGTGCCAGTGCGGCGGCCCGGCGGGTGTGGGTGTGTTGGACGGGTCAGAGGGATCAGCCATAAAGCCTCCGTGCGGAAGCTTCAATGTAAGTTTCGTGAAAGCTTCTGTCAACGCCCGAAGTTGCGCTTCAAACGAGAAAAGCGTCAAAACGTTCAAATCCGGCGGCGGCGCGGCACCACGCTCAGTTGCAGCGTGAGCTTGCTCGGCGAAGCGGCCACGGTATAGGCCTGCGGCGCGATGTCTATCAGCTGGTCGGCGTGCCAGACCTTGATCTGCGCGGCGCCTTCGGGCAGTTGCTCGATGTGCGCCACGCCCTCCGCATTCGTCAGAACGGCCCAAGGCGATTCGCTCACGTAGACATGGCCGCGCATGGAGGCGTGGATGTGGCAGCCCAGCAGCACTGCGCCCGCCTTGGTGAAAGCCGCATCGGCGGTTTTGGCCGGCTTGCCTTCGGGCTTGCCGTCCAGGCGCAATTCAAAACCGTCACCGGCTGCGGCATTGAACTGCGCGACACCGGCGGAGGAGGCGCGCACGTGGTGTTCCCACGGGTCGTTGTTGACGAACTGGGCTTTGGCGCCCAGCGCGACGACGCTGACGGCCGGCACAAAACGCATCTTTTCCTGGTAGATCGTCACCTGGCCGGGCAGCGGTATTTTGGGTGCGCCGGTTTTGGCCGAGGGCACGACGACGACCACGGCGTCAGGCGCCGGCTTGCCCTCCTTGTCGAGCACCAGCACGGAAAGGTCTGCGGCGGCGGCCCAGCTTGAAAGGGCGAGGCCGGCGATGAATAACAGGGTGTGTCTCATGGCATTCCTTCCGCCTAGGCGTCGTGCGGCATCAGCCATGCCAGCAGGCCCGCCACCACGAACAGCGCCAGCACGTCGCCCCAGAGATGGCCCATGGTGTGGTGGCCGCTGAAGGACTGCACGGCCATGATCCCGCCGTGCACGACGCTGGACCAGACGGTGAACCAGATCAGGCTGCCGTGTACCAGGGGGTTGCGCGCCGCCAGCATCAGGAAGACGCCCAGCGTTGCGTACAGGCCGAGGATCATCTCGAGGTAGTGCGAACGGCCCTCCGTGTGCCAGGCCCAGCCCGAAGGCCAGAGGACGGTGAGCGGCCACAGGCCGAAAGTGAAAATCAGCCCTGTCACCACAAGAGCGATGCGCAGGTATTTGATGCGGTCCGCTTTAACCATTGTTGTTTCCTTCGGGTCATCCAGAGGGTCGCGCGCTTCAGAGCCTGCCTTCCTGCAGCGGAAGGCAGACACCCTTCAGGCTTGGGCTGAAGGTGGGCGGCGGCAAAAAGGCCATGGCGCGCGGCGCGCTGCAATGGCCTTGGGTTCGGCTTACTTGGCGGCGGGCTTGTATTCCGCCACGGCCTTGGCGAGGTCACGCGTTTCTTCGCAGCCGGCGCAAATCGCCTGCAGCTTCACCAGCTGCGCGTCGGCCTTGGCTTTCTGGTGGGTCTTCAGGTAGGCGACGCCCGAATACTCCAGCGCGCCCTTGTGCTTGGGGTCCAGCGCCAGCGCCTTGTCGTAGGCGGCAAAGGCCTCGTCATAGCGGCCCAGCCAGCGGTTGGAATAACCGAGGTAGTTGTAGGCGTCGGCGTTCTTCGGGTTCTTGGCCACGACCTTGTTGAAGCTGCTCACGGCCTCGGACCAGTTTTTGGCGTCAATGGCCTTTTTGCCGGCCGCGAAGTCGTCGATCTGCGCGTTCTGCACCGGCGTGGTCTGGATGTCGGCCGCCATGGCGGCGCCGGCCAGGGCCAGGGCGACAAGGGGCAGGGCGATGAAATTGCGGAGGGGAAAAGCGTTCATGTCGGACTCCTTGAAATGTTGGTCATTGAAATGCGCCGCAACAGCGAGCACCTTATACAAACGGCATGACAGGGAAATCGGATGCGCTGGAAATCGTATTTATTTGTAATCGCAAATCACAGCATGGACTGAAACAGCGCCAGGTACTGCGGGTGCTGCAACACCGTGTTGTGCGAAGTCCCCGGCAACATCTTGAGCACGGCCGTGCCGGGCTTGAAGCGCGTATACAGCTGGGCGGTGCTGGCCGCCGGGATGAGTTCGTCGTGCTCGGCGGAAATCAGCAGTGTGGGCGCCGTGACCTGTGGCGCATATTTCCAGGATTCAAACTTGTCGAGCATCAGCCAGGAGACCGGGAAGTAAGGGTAGCGCTGAGCCGCCAGCTCCAGGATGCTGTTGTAGGGCGTGACCAGGATCAGGCGCGACACCGGCCGCTGGCTGGCGACCCGGACAGCCACGCCCGAGCCAAGGCTGCGACCCACAACCGTAACGTCCGCGTGCGTTTTGCTGACATGGTCGAACAAGGCCAGCGCATCGCCTTGCAGCGCCGCTTCGCTGGGGCTGCCGCTGCTGCCGCCGTAACCGCGGTAGTGCAGCAGGTAAATGGCATGGCCGGGGAAGGCTTGCGAAAAAGACGGCAGGTTGGCCGAGACGTCTTCGGCATTGCCGCCGAAGTAAATAAGGGCCTTGCTTCCCGCCATGGGCCGCGCGGTGAGCACCAGCTCCGCGTCGCCGACCTTGAGCTGCAGTGTGCTGGCCGGGCTGCCTTCCAGGCGCGGCTGGGGGAAATAAATCATCGAACGCTGGTACGCAAACAGCGCCGCGCACAGGGCCACGTAGGCCAGCAGCAGGATTGCCAGAAAAATCGTCACTGAGCGCGCCATGGAAGTGTGTGCATAAGAATAGGGAGCAGGCTCACCACAGCTTGGCGCAGTTGCCGCTGAACACCACGGTCTCACCAGGTTTGGAGGGATGGGTTTCGGTTTCCAGCGTCACCACCAGCTTGCCGACTTTGGACAGCAGCTTTTCCGAGGTGTCGGGCAGCATGGACACCGCCGAGCCGCTGCTAGGCACCGCGCCCAGCGAGAAGGCCGGGCCGTTGGCCGGCACGGCCCATAGCACCAGCTTTCCGGTGGCAGGCGGCGTGATCGGTCCTATGACCTTGACCGTCATGGTTTTGCCGTGGCGCAGCGAGCTGACCAGCAGCTTGCCGTTGCCCTGGGCATCGGTGAGCAGGCCCACATAACTTTGCGGCAGCCTTTCACCCGAGCGCATGGCAAGCTGGTCGCTGGACATGAACAGGGTGGGCATGGCGACAAACAAGGCGCTGGCCGCGATCACACCGGCCGCCAGGCCGCCGAATCCAAAACCCGCCGGTCCGAGCGAACCCACCCAGCCCAGCCAGCCGGCTTTTGCCCGCGGCGCGTGCCGTGGCTTTACCGGCTGCGTGCGCGCCGCGATCGCGGCCCACACCCTGGGTGAAGGTTGGTGCGCCGGCACCGACACGGCCAGCTGGCCCAGCCGCGCCTCCCATTGCGCGACGCGGGCACGCACGTCTGCGCGGTCGCGTTGCAGGCGTTCAAAGCGGCGGCGCGCGCCGTTGCCCAGCGTGCCCAGTACATACGCGGATGCCAGGTGTTCAAGCAGTTCAGGGCTGGTATATCTCACGCCACCACCCCCTGCGCGGCCAGGCAGCCTTTGAGCTTTTCCAGCCCGCGCCGTATCCAGGCCTTCACCGAACCCAGCGGCGCGCCCATGTGCGCGGCCACCTCGGTGTGCGACAGGCCCTGGTAATAGGCCAGCGCGAGGCTTTGCCGGTAGCTGCCGTCCAGCGCGTTCATGCAGCCTTCGATGTGCAGCGCCTGCGTGGCCTGTTCCAGCAGCTGCATTGCGCTGGGTGCGGGCACGGCGCTGCTTTCGGTGTCTTCTTCATCCACTTCACCGGAACCGGGCAATTCGCTTTCCTTGCGGCGCGCACGCGCGCGGTAGGCATCCAGCGCCTTGTTGCGGACGATGGCGATCAGCCAGGTCATGGCCTGAATGGATTGGCCGTCCACCTCGCTGCGGTAGCCGGCTGCGTTTTTCCAGATGCTCACATACGCCTCTTGCAGCACGTCTTCGGCCGCCTGTCCTTGTCCCAATATACGAACGGCGACGCCAAACAGATGCGTGTGGGTGCGCTCGTAGATGCCGGCAAAGCAGGCATGGTCGCCTTGCGCCGCGCCGGCGATCAGGGCCTGCAGGCTGTGGTTGTCCGTCTCGGGGGCCAGCTTCATAGCGGCTGAGTATAGGGAGTTACGCCCAGGCGGCAAACCACCGCGGCAATGGCATTTTTTCCCAAACACCTGCATCCGTTTTGCCGTTTGCGGCGTTTGTGCCTTTTGCAGGGGCCTGCCGGCCGGGACGCTGTTTCAGGGGTTTTTCCAAAAAAGCTGCATCCGCTTTTGCCATCCCGGCGTTTGTCCCTGGGTGGGAAGGCGGCGCGCCGGCCCACCCTTGCGGCTGTATGGCTGTTGGGGCTTTTTTACTTTCTTTTAACCCGGAGACCTGTCAATATTTGCAGGGCTCCTTCCAGGAGATCGCCATGACACTGATTGCTACCGCCACCCAACCCAGGTTCCGCACCGGCCTTGCGGCGGCCTTGTGCGCCGCGCTGCTGGGCGCCTGCGCTTCCGGCCCCATGGCGACTATCAATGGCAGGCCCGTGCCCGCCACTCTCAAGTCGGCCGACGGCGAACGCGCGGCCTTCACCTGGCACGCGGTGGGCTCGCAGGTCTATGAATGCCGCGCCGGCGACCAGGGCGGCTGGGCCTGGGTGTTCGTGGCGCCCGAAGCCGACCTCTTCAACCAGAAAGACGAAAAAGTCGGAACGCACGGCGCCGGCCCGTACTGGGCGGCGCTGGACGGCAGCCGCATCGTGGGCACGGTGAAGGCCAGGGCCGACGGCGAGCGTCCCGCCGACATTCCGCTTTTGCTGCTGACGGCCAAATCCGCCGGCGCCCCGGGCAGGATGGCGGCCGTCACCAGCGTGCAGCGCCTGAACACCGAAGGCGGCAATGCGCCGGCGTCAGGCTGCGCCACGCCGGCCGACGCGGGCAAACGCGTGAAGGAAGGCTATAGCGCCGACTACGTGTTTTTCACCGCCAGGAACACCTGAAAAAAGTGAGGCCTGAGATGTCCGTGCTCAAAAACCTTTTCAGCGCCAGCAAGAGCCCCAGGCACGACGCCAACGGGCCTGAGACCGGCCCGGTCAAGATGAACCTGGACGAGCGCATGGAGTTCAGGCGCGAGATGCTGTTCGAGGCCATCCGGGTGACCATGCAGGCCCACGGCATCCTGTCGGCCAGCTACAAGTTCCGCGTGGTGCGCAATGACAAGCGGGGCCACCAGTACTTCGTGCTGGTGGATCTTTCCACCGACTTCCTGGACAGCCGGGAAGGCGCGCCCGCCCGGCTGGTCGAGGTGGGGGCGGCCATCGCCAAAAATGCCGCCATGCGTTACCACCTGCTGGTCAGCGGCGTGTACTGGCAGGTCAATGAGCAGATCCAGGGCTTCTCGGCCAGCCGGCCGCCCACCTTGCGCGCGGGCCAGGACGCGGCCGGCCCGCAGCCGCCGGCACGGCGCCGGGA
>NZ_CALROB020000016.1:0-105979 GCF_943369675.1 Polaromonas sp. YR568
CATCCAGGACGCCGGCGCGGTGGCCGTCATCACCGCGAACTACCAGCTGCGCGGCGGCAAGGAATTGCCGCTCAAAGCCATCGTCGACGAAGGCATCGCCATGGGCGGCTGTGAGTCAATCAAGAACGTGATCGTTTACCAGCGCACAGCCACGGCCTGCAACATGGTGGCCGGGCGCGACAGCCTGATGCACGAAATCACCGCCAAGGCGGCGCCGGTGTGCGAGCCCGAATTCGTCGGCGCCGAGCACCCGCTCTTCATCCTCTACACCTCGGGCTCGACCGGCAAGCCCAAGGGCGTGCAGCACAGCACGGGCGGCTATTTGTTGTGGGCCAAGCTCACGATGGACTGGACCTTCGACATCCAGCCCGCCGACGTGTTCTGGTGCACGGCCGACATCGGCTGGATCACCGGCCATACCTACGTGGCCTACGGCCCGCTGGCCGCCGGTGCGACGCAGATCATCTTCGAGGGCATCCCGACCTTCCCGAACGCCGGCCGCTTCTGGCAGATGATCGAAAAGCACAAGGTCACGATTTTCTACACGGCGCCCACGGCCATCCGCTCGCTGATCAAGGCCGCCGAGGCCGACGAGAAAGTGCATCCGGCCCGCTCCGACCTGAGCAGCCTGCGCATCCTGGGCTCGGTCGGCGAGCCCATCAATCCCGAAGCCTGGATGTGGTACTACAAAAACGTGGGCGGCGAGCGCTGCCCCATTGTGGACACCTTCTGGCAAACCGAGACCGGCGGCCACATGATCACGCCGTTGCCCGGCGCCACGCCGCTGGTGCCCGGCAGCTGCACCTTGCCGCTGCCCGGCATCATGACCGCCATCGTCGATGAAACCGGCAAGGACCTGCCCAACGGATCGGGCGGCATGCTGGTCGTCAAGCGCCCCTGGCCGTCCATGATCCGCACCATCTGGAACGACCCGGATCGTTTCAAGAAGAGCTATTTCCCCGAAGAAATGGGCGGCACGATCTACCTGGCCGGCGACGGTGCGGTGCGCAACGCCGAGAACGGCTACTTCCGCATCACCGGCCGTATCGACGACGTGCTGAACGTCTCGGGCCACCGCATGGGCACCATGGAAATCGAATCGGCCCTGGTCGCGCACTCCGCACTGGTGGCAGAAGCCGCCGTGGTGGGCCGCCCCGACGACCTGACCGGCGAGGCCATCGTGGCCTTCGTGGTGCTCAAGCGTTCACGCCCCACGGGCGAAGAGGCCAAGGCCATCGCCAAAGAATTGCGCGACTGGGTTGGCAAGGAAATCGGCCCCATCGCCAAACCCAAGGACATCCGCTTCGGCGACAACCTGCCCAAGACGCGAAGCGGCAAGATCATGCGCCGCCTGTTGCGCGGCATCGCCAAGGGCGAGGCTATTACGCAGGACACTTCTACGCTTGAGAATCCAGCGATTCTCGATCAGCTGTCCGAAAAGCAATGATGCGAATCTGAACCAGGCATAAAAAAAGCCCGTCGACGACGGGCTTTTTTGTGGGCTGGCGAGCCGCTTATTTGGTTGCCAGGACCCAGGCCGCGAGCTTCTTGGCTTCTTCGGGATTGACCTGTGCATTGGCGGGCATGGGCACGGGGCCCCAGACGCCCGAGCCACCCTTGATGATCTTGGCGGCGAGTTTGTCGGCGGCGTCTTTCTGGCCGGCGTATTTGGCGGCGACATCCTTGTAGGAAGGACCTACCAGCTTCTTGTCGACGGCATGGCAAGCCATGCAGTTCTTGGCGGTGGCCAGTTGCAGGTCGGCCAGGGCGGGCGTCGACACGGCAAAACCCGTGGTCATAAAAGCGATTACCGAAAGAATGCGTTTCATGGATTGTCCTCGTGGGGGAAGTTATGGATTCGGTTACAGTCAATCAACGTGATTGTAGTGGTGCCGGTTGACCCTTGTTTCAAGGGGATACCCCTTGGGCGCTGACCGAAATTTTCTGGAGAGAAACATGTATTTGTTATTGATTGGTATTGCCGCGCTGCTGCTCAAATACCTGGAAATCGGGCCGGTTGCCACCTTGAGCTGGTTCATCGTGCTGTCGCCGTTTGCGCTTGCCGTCGTCTGGTGGGCCTGGGCTGACGCATCGGGCTACACCAAGCGCAAGGAAATTGAAAAAATGGAAAAGCGCAAGCAGGACCGCATCGACAAACAGCGTGACGCCATGGGCATGCTCTCGGCCAAGAAGCGGAAGAAGTAAGCCTGGTAAGCCTCGCTGCATCAAGTCCTTTCATTCCAGACACGCATTCAATTTATCCGCCTCGTGTCAAAGGCGAGGTGTCCCAAAGCAAAGAGCCCGTGAAGTGTGTAACTTCACGGGCTCTTGTCATTTCAGCGGACCGTAGTCAGAAGCTCAATAGTCGTCCAGCACGGCGCCCTTGCTGGCACTGGACGCGTTGAACGCGAACTTGGCCTGCACGCCGCGCGTGTAGCGCGGCGCCGGCGCCTTCCAGCCGACTTTGCGTTTTGCCAGTTCTTCATCGCTGATGTTGAGCTGCAGCAGCAGTTGTTTTGAATCGATGGTGATGGAATCGCCTTCGTTGATGAAAGCGATATTGCCGCCCGCCGCCGCTTCGGGTGCGACATGGCCGACCACCATGCCCCAGGTGCCGCCGGAGAAGCGCCCGTCCGTGATCAGGCCCACGCTTTCGCCCAGGCCGGCGCCTATCAGCGCGCCGGTGGGCGCCAGCATTTCAGGCATGCCGGGGCCGCCCTTGGGGCCGAGGTAACGCAGCACCATCACGTCGCCGGCCTTGATCTTGCCGGCCAGGATGGCTGCCAGGGCCGACTGTTCGTCGTCAAACACGCGGGCCGGGCCGGTCATGACGGGGTTCTTCAGGCCCGTGATCTTGGCGACGCAGCCTTCAGGGGAGAGGTTGCCCTTGAGGATGGCCAGGTGGCCCTGGGCGTACATGGGCCTGTCGATGGGGCGGATCACGTCCTGGTCGGCGCGAGGGACTTCAGGAACGTCCTTGAGGGTCTCGGCGATGGTCTGGCCGGAGATCGTCAAGCAGTCGCCGTGCAGCAGGCCGGCAGCCAACAAGGTCTTCATGACCTGCGGAATGCCGCCGGCCCGGTGCAGGTCGACGGCGAGGTATTTGCCCGAGGGCTTGAGGTCGCACAGCACCGGGGTGCGTTGGCGCACGCGCTCGAAGTCGTCAATCGTCCACTCGACGCCCGCCGTGTGGGCGATGGCCAGGAAGTGCAGCACGGCATTGGTGGAGCCGCCGGTGGCCATGATCACGGCGACCGCGTTTTCAATCGCCTTCTTGGTGACGATGTCGCGCGGTTTGATGTCTTTCTTGATGGCTTCGACCAGCACCTTGGCCGACTCCCTGGCCGAGTTCATTTTTTCGTCGTGCGGGTTGGCCATGGTGCTGGAGTAGGGCAGCGAGATGCCCAGCGCCTCGAAGGCGCTGGACATGGTGTTGGCCGTGTACATGCCGCCGCAGCTGCCGGTGCCGGGAATGGCGCGGCGCTCGATCTGCAGCAGGTCTTCGTCGCTCATGCGGCCGGCGGCGTTTTCACCGACGGCTTCAAATACGCTGACGATGTTGAGGTCCTTGCCCTTGTAGGTGCCCGGAAGGATGGTGCCGCCGTAGACGTAGATCGCCGGCACGTTGGCGCGCAGCATGCCCATCAGGCCGCCCGGCATGTTCTTGTCGCAGCCGCCGACCACCAGCACGCCGTCCATCCACTGGCCCTGCACGCAGGTCTCGATGCAGTCCGAGATCACTTCGCGGCTCACCAGGGAATATTTCATGCCTTCCGTGCCCATGGCCATGCCGTCGGAAATCGTGGGCGTGCCGAACACCTGGGCGTTGCCGCCAGCTTCTTCGATGCCGGCAATCGCCGCGTCCGCCAGTTTTTGCAGGCCGCTGTTGCAGGGCGTGATGGTGCTGTGGCCGTTGGCCACGCCGATCATCGGCTTCTTGAAGTCGTCGGCCTCATAGCCCATGGCGTAGTACATGGAGCGGTTGGGCGCGCGCGATTTGCCTTCGGTGATGTTCCTGCTGCGGGGATTGGCGACGATGTTGACGGTTTTGGTGTTCATGGGGTGTCTCTCGTGGTGATGGCTGCCATGCCCTGCCTTGATGCGGTCCAGGGCTGTTATCGGAGAAGCAAAGTATGCGTGCTTTGACTGATTCTTTCCAATCCATTATTTATCATCTATTAATATGTATGGCATATGAAAGACGCCAGCAGCACCGTGGACACGGCTTCCCGCAAACCGCCCCTGATCGAGCTTCGCCTGTGGCGCCAGTTCCTGGCTGTCGCCGAGGAGCTCCACTTTGGCCGCGCAGCGCGCGGCCTGAACATGACCCAGCCGCCGCTCACGCAGGCGATCGCGCAGCTGGAGGTGCTGCTCGGCGTCCGGCTTTTCGACCGCACCAAGCGCAGCGTGCAGCTCACGGCGGCGGGCGCTGCCCTGGTGCCAGAGGCGCGCGACCTGCTGGCGCGCGCCCAGGCCTTGCCGGCGTATGCGCGTGCCAGCGCCGATGGCGAGGCCGGGCGCCTGCGGCTGGCCTTTGTCTCCACGGTGGGCTTTGAACTGTTGCCGCGCTGGGTGCTGGCCTTTCGCGCGCACTATCCCAAGGTCCAGCTGGAGCTGATCGAGGCGACCGGCGACGTGCAGTTGCAGGCTTTTGAGCGCGGCGAGATCGATGCCGGCTTCATGCTGCATTCCCCCGGTTTCGCGCCCACCGGCCTGGCTTGCCGGCGCATCAGCCAGGAGCCGCTGGTGGTGGCCGTGCCGGGGCAGCACGCGCTGGCGGGCAAGGCGGATGTGGCATTGGCAGACCTGTTGGGCCAGCCACTGGTGATTTTTCCGCGACGCATCGTTCCCTCGCTCTACGATGCCATTTTTGCGATGTACCACGCAGCCGGGTATTTGCCGCAGGTTGCCCAGGAAGCCATCCAGATGCAGACCATCGTGAACCTGGTTTCAGCGGGATTGGGCATTGCCTGGGTGCCTGAAAGCGTGCGGCAATTCCAGCGGCCGGGGGTGGTTTATCGCAGCGTGCCGGCGGTCCGATCCGGAAAGACGCGGGCGCCCGCCATGCCGGGCTGCGAAACCAGCCTGGTCTGGCCGGCCGCCAATGCCAACCCGGCACTGGCGCGCTTCATGGCCTTTATCGGCGAGTAGACCGGTTAAAGGCTTCTTCCTGTTCGCGCTGGCGCCGCGCCGCCACCGCGTTTTGCTGCTGTTGCCGTTCCGCCGGGCTGAGTTCGCGTTGCTCCATCCTGCGCTGGGCGATCTCGCCTGGGCTGTTGCAGCGCGCGCCATGGTTGGCCTCGCAGTTGGCGATGATTTGCTGGTTGGTGGCGCCGGCGCCGGTCGGCGTTGACTTTCGCAGGCCCCCCAAAGCGGAAGGCGCCTGGCGCGAGCCGCCGCCGGATATCTCCGGGGCCATCGCCCGCGCATTCGCCGCCGCGTTTTCCGCCGCCCAATCCTTGGGTGCGGGGGCGGCGCCGCTGTTGCCGTAAAGCGCGCCAGGCTCGCTTTTCACGGGCGCGGCACCGGCGGGGGCGCGCATGATGAGTGTTTCGTCGTTACCGCCCTGGGCCGCGCACGGCATTTGTGAAAACACTTTTTTGCCGGTCTTATCAAGGCATTGGTAAACCTGAGCCCCGGCGTGTTGCATGAAGAGCAGGGCCAGCGAGCTGGCAACAAGGGCAGGGCGGAAAGCGTGGCGCATGGTGGAGTCCGGTACGGCGTTGCAAGTAGTTTAGGGCTCGCGTAGGCTTTTTCCTACGAAGCTTGCGTGCAAAATACCGCCCATGCTCATCCATCCCCAAATCAATCCCGTCGCGCTCCAGCTCGGCCCGCTCGGCATCCACTGGTACGGCCTGACCTACCTGGCGGCCTTCGGCCTGTTCTTCTTCCTGGCCACGCGGCGGCTGCGGCACCAGCCCTATGCCTCCATCACCGGCCCGGGCGCCTGGGCGCGCAAGGACATTGAAGACATGCTGTTCCTGGGTGTCATGGGCGTGGTGATAGGCGGGCGGCTGGGTTACTGCCTTTTTTACAAGCCTGGGCACTACCTCACGCATCCGCTGGAAATCCTGGCGGTGTGGCAGGGCGGCATGAGTTTTCACGGGGGCATGCTGGGCGTGCTGGCGTCGCAGTGGTGGTTCGCGCGCTCGCGCCGCCGGCCATGGCTGCAGGTGATGGATTTTGTGGCGCCGTGCGTGCCGACCGGGCTGGCGGCGGGTCGTGTCGGCAACTTTATCAACGGCGAGTTGTGGGGGCGCTTCAGCGACCCGGCCTTGCCCTGGGGCATGGTGTTTCCGGGCAGCGGCTCCATGCAGCCGCGCCATCCCTCGCAGGTCTACCAGTTCCTGCTGGAAGGCCTGCTGCTGTTTGTGCTGCTGTGGCTGTACGCGCGCAAGCCGCGCAAGACGGGGCAGGTCTCCGGCGCTTTCCTGCTGGGCTATGGCGTGTTCCGTTTCATCGCCGAGTTCTTCCGCGAACCCGACGAGTTTCTCGGCATCCTTGCCTTGGGCATGAGCATGGGCCAGTGGCTGTGCATTCCCATGATTGTTGGCGGCGCGTGGCTCTGGGTGTGGGCGACAAAGCGCGCTGATCCTGTCCAGGCGGAGTAGCAAGCGCTTGTTCGTGGCGGCGGGCTGTGCAGGCTGGTTCCGCCGCCAGCCGCGATAACCGGGCTTTGCGCGCATTGCCGCCCGCTTACGGGTTTCTCCCTGTCGTTTTCAGGCACAAGCTACTTGATTGTGCAGGCTTTGTTTTTCATAATTACACGTAATTACTTGAAATTACTGCCGGATTGAACGATCAAATCGTCACTGCGGGGTGATGTTCCAGCAAGGTTCGCCATTTCGGCGGCGGGTCAGCCAAAGGGTCATGCCATGCGTCTTGTCCAGAGTTCACTGCACCAGGAAGTCGCCGATACGCTGCGGGAGCAGATCTTCGCGGGCCTGCTGGCGCCCGGGAGCTTCCTGGACGAGGTCGCGCTGTGTGAACGGCTGGAGATATCGCGCACACCGCTGCGTGAGGCGCTCAAGGTGCTGACCTCGGAAGGCCTGCTGCGCCACGAGCCGCGGCGCGGCTGCTTCGTCAACGAAGTGACCGAGAAGGACCTCGACGACATTTTCCCTGTGATCGCGCTGCTGGAAGGGCGCTGCGCCTACGAGGCGGCCCGCAATGCCACCGATGCCGACCTGGCGGCGCTCACCACCTTGCATGAGCGGCTCAACAGCCATGCCAAGGCCGGCCGAATCAATGATTACTACGCCACCAATTTCGCGATCCACGAGGCCATCATCCTGTTGGCTGGCAACCGCTGGCTGGCCCAGGCGATCGCCGACTTGCGCAAGATCCTGAAACTGGCGCGGCTGCAGCAATTGCACGCGCCGGGCCGGTTGGCGCAAAGCCTGTCGGAGCACATGACCGTGTTCGCCGCCCTCAAGGCTCGCGACAGCGAAGGCGCCGAAGCCGCCATGCGCACACACCTGACGCGCCAGCGCGAAGCGCTGCGCGACCTGGCCCGCAACCAGCGCTCGCGGGTGGCCTCATGAGCGCCGCCGAATGGCTCAGCCGCAACGTCTCGCGCTTCACGGCGAGCGACAAGGCCGGTGCGCCTGCGGAACGCGCACAGGCCGCCGGAAAGAAGGCGGCGGCAGCCGCGCTGCCCGAGCGCAGCACCCACGAACGGCTGCAGGCGACGTTGAGCCAGAAAGACGAAGCGCTGTCGCCGCGCGTGCTGCGCCGCACCCTGCAGGAGCTGCAGGCCATCATCGACCCGCGCGTCAGCGAGGTCGAGGGCGGCCGCCGTGCCATGGCCATCGCGGCCTGGTACGAGGGCGCCACGCCGGCGCGCCGGCGCGACCTGTGGATGCTGATGAGCGAACAGTTCGTCGCCAACCCGCAAAAGGTCAAGGCCGCGCAGGCGCAGTTCGCGGCCGCGGTAGGCACACCCGAAGAGGCGGTGGCCGAGGTGCGCTACCGGCGCGCCACGGTGTCGCCGCGCCGGCGCCTGCTGCAGCGCTTCAGCGTCTACCCTGGCGGCATCCAGTTCCTGGTCGACATGCGCGCCGACATGCAGCCCAGCCTCAAGGCCGACAAGCGCCTGCTGGCGCTCGACGTCGAGATGGAATACATGTTCTCCACCTGGTTCGACGTGGGCTTTCTCGACCTGCGCCGCATCACCTGGGATTCACCGGCTTCGCTGATTGAAAAACTGATCAAGTACGAAGCAGTGCACGATATCAAGGGCTGGGCCGACGTGAAGAACCGGCTCGACAGCGACAGGCGCTGCTACGGCTTCTTCCACCCGCGCCTGCCTGAGGTGCCGCTGATTTTTGTCGAAGTTGCGATGGTCGAGCGCATCGCGGGTGACATCATGCCGCTGCTTGACGAACTGGCCGCGCCCTCCGACCTGAGCCGCGCTACCACCGCGATTTTTTATTCCATCAGCAACACCCAGGCCGGCCTGCGCGGCGTGAGTTTTGGCGATTCACTGATCAAGCGCGTGGTCGAAAGCCTGAAGGAAGAATTCCCCAAGCTCAAGACCTTCGCCACGCTGTCGCCGATCCCGGGTTTTCGCAACTGGCTCGGCAAGAATGCAGCTGCCATGCTGGAGAAACTGGGCGACAAGGAGCGCAGCGCGCTGGGCCGGGCCGTGGGCTTCGAGCCGCCGGGTGCCGGGCATTTCTTCACGGCGATCGAGGATCCTCTTTCGCTCGGCGAAAAATCACCGGTGCGCAAAATGCTGCTGCAGTGCGCCGCCCATTACCTCGGGCGGACCATGGAAGAGGGCAAGCCGCTGGACCCGGTGGCGCGCTTTCACCTGGGCAACGGCGCGCGCATAGAGCGCATCAACTGGGCGGGTGACCCGACGCCCAAGGGGCTCAAGCAGTCCTACGGCCTGATGGTGAATTACCTCTATGACCTCAAGCGCCTGGACCGGCACCGCGCGCAACTCGCACAGGGGGAAATCCCCGTGTCGGGCGACATCGAAGATTTGTACATTTGAACGTGTACTTAAGAGCGTACTTGGGATGAGTTTGCGTAGCGGCAGCCTGGGTCCACCCCGTGTGAACTTTCGGCTTGCTTTTTCTGGTTTTAGCAACGACAGGAGACAACAATGACATTCAGCTTTCATGCCACGGCTTCCCGGCGCAACATCTTGCGTGCCGCGGCAGCCGGCGCCGCCACACTGTCCTTTGGCAGCTACGCCCAATCGGCCTGGCCCACCAAACCCGTGACGGTGATCGTGCCCTTTCCGGCCGGCGGCGGCACCGACGCCTTTGCCCGTCCCCTGTCCGCCCAGTTCGCGAGGCTGACCGGCAAGCAGCTCATCATCGACAACCGCGGTGGCGCCGGTGGCACGCTGGGCGCCAGTATCGCGGCCAAGGCGCAGCCCGACGGCTACACGCTGTTCATGGGCGCCGTGCACCACACGATTGCGCCTTCGATGTACCCCAAGCTGGACTACGACATCGAAAAAGACTTTGTGCCCCTGGCCCTGATGGCCAACGTGCCGCAGGTGCTGGTGGTCAACCCGCGCAACATGCCGTTTGCCGATTTCAAGGCCTACATCGACGCCGTGCGCAAGGCGCCGGGCAAGTACAACTACGGCTCGGCCGGCGCGGGCACTTCGCACCACCTGGCGGGCGAACTGTTCAAGCAGCAGACCAAGACCTTCATCACGCACATTCCCTACCGCGGCGCGGGCCCGGCTTTGCAGGATTTGATCTCGGGCAACGTCGACATGATGTTTGACGGCCTGGGTTCTTCGGCCACGCACATCAAGGGCGGGCGTATCAAGGCGCTGATGGTGTCCGGCACCAAGCGCAACCCCGCCTTCCCGGACGTGCCCTGCGCCGGCGAACTGGGCTTGCCCGACTACACCGTAACCACCTGGTACGGCATGTGGGCGCCCAAGGGTACGCCCGCCGACGTGCAGGCGCGCATCGTCGAAGACCTGCGCAAGGCGGCAGCCACCGACGAGCTCAAGAGCATCTGGGCCAACAATGGCGCGGAGTTCGGCAACCTCACGCCCCAGCAGTTCGGCGCCTTCGTGAGCGGCGAAGTCAAGCGCTGGGCGGCTGTGGTGAAGACCTCCGGCGCAAAACTCGATTGACGTCCTGATGACCGGTGCCGTCTTGCTGGAGGTGAAGGGCCCTCTTGCCTTTGTGACCCTTTCCCACCCCGGCAAGCTCAATGCCATGAGCCGCGCCATGTGGCGCGAGCTGCGCGCGGCGTTTGAGCGCATCCAGCAAACAGCAACCCTGCGCTGCGTGCTGGTGCGCGGGGAGGGCGGGCATTTTTGCGCGGGCGGTGATATTTCTGAATACGCCGGTTTCCGTTTTGAAGAGGCCGGCTTGCGCGAGTTTCACGAAGACGAGGTCTGGGGAGGCCTGCAGGCCATGCTGGACTGCGACGTCCCCGTCCTCGCGCAGATTGAGGGCAACTGCATGGGCGCCGGCCTGGAAATCGCCAGTTGCTGCGACATGCGCATCGCCGGCGACACGGCGAAGTTCGGCGCGCCTATCGCCAAACTCGGCTTTCCGATGGCGCCGCGCGAGGCGGCGCTGGTGATGCGCGCGGCGGGTGAGTTGACTGCGCGCGAGATACTGCTGTCGGCCGCCGTGCTGGAGGCCGCCGAGATGAAGCAGCGCGGCTTTCTTAATCATGTTGTGCCGGCCAATGAGGCGGGCGCTGCGGCCATGGCCTGTGTGGAACGCAGCGCGGCGCTTGCACCCATTGCGGCACGGTTGAACAAGCAGGCGTTTCGGGCACTGGCCGGGGCCCACGGCACGCAAGCCATGACAGATTTGATAAGAGGCGCCTACCGCTACGCCGCGTCACCCGAACACCGGGAAGGCGTCATGGCCTTCATTGAAAAACGCCAACCCCGGTTTGACGCCCGGGCTGCGGCAACGACCAACACCGACAGCTAATCCATGAAAAACCACAACCTGTTCGCGGCGCTGCGAGCCGCCTTTCCCTCTTCGCTGGATGAAGTCGCCGTCGAAACCGACAACGGCCTGAGTTATTCGTGGCGCGACCTCGAACGCGGCACCGCAATGATGGCCAACCTGCTGGTCTCTCTGGGTTTGCCCGCGGGCGCCCGGGTGGCGGTGCAGGTCGAAAAGTCGGTGGAGGCCATGATGCTGTACCTGGCGACCTTGCGCGCCGGTTATGTGTTTTTGCCGCTCAACACCGCTTACCAGAGCGCCGAGATCGAGTACTTCATCGGCAACGCCGAGCCTTCGGTGATGGTGTGCAGCGGCAAGAACTTCGGCTGGGTCAGCAAGATCGCCTTCAAGGCCGACACGCAAAACGTCTTCACGCTTGACGATGACCGCACCGGCTCGCTGCTGGACCGCGCCGCGCATTGCAGCGACAAGCATGAGGCCGTGGCGCGCAAGGCCGACGACCTGGCCGCCATCCTCTACACCAGCGGCACCACGGGCCGCAGCAAGGGCGCGATGCTGACGCACGGCAACATGCTGAGCAATGCGCTGGTGCTGAAAGACTACTGGGGCTGGAAGAAGGGCGACGTGCTGATCCACGCCCTGCCGATTTTTCATGTGCATGGCCTCTTTGTCGCCATCCACGGCGCGCTGGTCAACGGCAGCAAGATGATCTGGCTCTCGAAATTCGATCCCAAGCTGGTGGTGAAAAAACTCCCCGAGGCCACGGTCTTCATGGGCGTGCCCACGCTGTACGTGCGCCTGCTGGCCGAGGCGGGCCTGACGCGCGAGGCCTGCCGCAACATGCGCCTCTTTGTCGCGGGTTCGGCGCCGCTGCTGATCGAAACCTTCAACGAATGGCAGGAACGCACCGGCCACACGATCCTGGAGCGCTACGGCATGTCCGAGACCGTCATGCTGACCTCCAACCCTTATCAGGGCGCCGAGCGGCGCGGCGGTACCGTGGGCTTTGCGCTGCCCGGTGTCAGCCTGCGTGTGCAGGGCGACGACGGTAAATCACTGCCTGCCGGCGAGATAGGCGGCATCCAGGTCAAGGGCCCGAACGTCTTCAAGGGTTACTGGCGCATGCTGGAGAAGACGAAAGAGGAATTCACGGCGGACGGTTACTTCAAGACCGGCGACGTCGGCAAGGTTGACGAGCGCGGCTACATCGTCATTGTGGGTCGCAGCAAGGACCTGATCATCAGTGGCGGCTACAACGTCTACCCCGCGGAGATCGAGGGCTACATCAACGACATGCCGGGCGTGGCCGAAAGCGCCCTGGTCGGCGTGCCGCACCCGGATTTCGGCGAGGTCGGCGTGGCCGTGGTAATTGCCAAGCCGGGCGCCTCGCTGGAAGCCGGCCAGATTGTGGGCGAGCTGAAGTCCAAACTGGCCAACTTCAAGATTCCCAAGCAGTGCTTTGTGGTCGGCGAACTGCCGCGCAACACCATGGGCAAGGTGCAGAAGAATTTGCTGCGCGAACAGTACAAGGGCCTGTTCGCTTGAGTAACGGCGTCTACGGCGCGAAGTCGTCGACCTGGATGACCTTGTCCGCCGCGCGCAGGTAGGCCAGCGCCAGCTCGGGCCGGCTGGAGGCCTGCGCGGCGCGCTCCATCGACTGGCTGCGGCGAACGGCCTTGTTAAGCGTCACCGTTTCTTCACCCAGTTGCGCAGCCAGGGCCAGCGCATCCATCAAATCGCGCAAGCCGCCGCCGGCCGGCATGGCCAGGTCGGGGCACAGGCGCTTCACAAGCGCGTTGTTGGTGCGCAGCAGTTTGGCCAGTTCCAGCAACTGCACGTCCCGAAGCGGCGCCAGCCGCGTGCTGCGGTTGAGCACCAGCGCGCCGACCACCCGTCGCAGCGGCGAGGGAAAGTTGGCGTAAAGCGCTTCCAGCGCATTGCCGGCCTGGTCGAGCTGCATGCGGATGGCGGCCCTTGCCACCGGCAGCATGTCCGTATCTTTTTCCATCGCGTAGCGCCAGACGCAGGCGCTGGCTATGTAGAGGTGAGCGAGCACATCGCCCAGCCGGGCCGACAGCAGTTCCATGCGCTTGAGCTTGCCGCCCAGCAGGCCCATGGCCAGGTCGCAGGTGAGCGCGTACTGGCTGCTCAGGCGGGCGATCAACCGGGCCTCCTTTTCCAGGCCCTCGGGCGGCGTGCCCAAAAGCGGTGCGCCCGCGATGCTGTGCCAGAAGTTGCGCAGCAGGTGTCCGCCGTGGCCTATCAAGGCCTGGCCCAGCGCCTCGGCGTCTTTGTCCTGCACGGCCTGCATTTCCTTCATGACGTAAGGGTGGCAGCGCACCGCGCCCTGGCCGAAGATGATCAGCGAGCGCGTCAGGATGTTGGCGCCTTCTACGGTGATGGCGATGGGTGCGCCGCGGTAAGCCACCGACAGCAGGTTGGAAGGGCCCTGGATGATGCCCTTGCCGCCCAGGATGTCCATGCCGTGGTTGACGGCGCGCCGGCCGGCTTCTGTCAGGTGCACCTTCAGGATGGCGCTGGCCACGCTGGGCTGCTCGCCGTGGTCGAGCGCGGCGGCCGTGTAGCGGCGTGCGGCATCCGTTGCGTAGAGTTCGCAGGTCATTTCGGCGATCACGCCGGCAATCGCGTCGAAGCGGCCAATGGGAAGGCCGAACTGCTCGCGCACCTGGCCGTAGCCGTTGGCCACGAAGAGCGAGGTTTGCTGCATGGCCGCGCCCAGCGCCGGCAGTGAAATCGCGCGGCCCGCCGCCAGGCATTCCATCAGCATGCGCCAGCCGTGGCCAACGCGCGGCTCACCGCCTATGACCCAGTCCATGGGGATGAAAACCTCACGCCCCTCGATGGGGCCGTTCATGAAAGCCGCATCCATGGGGCGGTGCCGCCTGCCTATCTCCATGCCGGGCTGCGGCACCGGAATCAGTGCGCAGGTGATGCCCAGGTTGCGCTGGCCTTCGGGGAGACTTTCGTCAATCGCGTTGAAAGCCAAGCCGACGACGGTGGCCACCGGCGCCAGGGTGATGTAGCGCTTGGAGAAATTCACGCTGAAGCCGCGCACCATGGCGCCGTCGATCTCGCGCTCGACCAGCACGCCGCTGTCGGGGATGGACGCCGCGTCCGAGCCCGCATACGGCGAGGTCAGCCCGAAGCAGGGCAGGTCGCGGCCGTCGGCCAGGCGCGGGAGGTAGTGCTGCTTCTGGGCATCCGTGCCGTAGCGCAGCAGCAGTTCGGCCGGGCCCAGGGAGTTGGGCACCATGACGGTCACTGCTGCGGAAATGTTGAGCGTGGCGATGCGCGTCACCACGGTGGCGTGGGCGTAGTGGCTGAAACCCCGCCCGCCGTGCTCCTCGGGGATGATCATCCCGAAGAAACGGTGCTCACGCAGGTAAGCCCAGACTTCAGCCGGCAGGTCGCCGGCCTGGTCGATCGCGAAATCGTCCAGCATGGTGCACAGTGCGGTGACTTCCGTGTCGAGAAAGGCTTGTTCCTTGGCTGTGAGCACATTGGGCCCGGCGGCGAGCAGGGTGTCAAAGTCGGGCCGGCCGGAAAACAGCCGGCCTTCAAAGCCGACGGTGCCCGCTTCCAGTGCGGCCCGTTCTGTGTCGCCCATCACGGGCAGGGCCTGGGCAAAGGGTTTCATGGCGGCTTGGCCTAGCCAGTGGGCAAATCCCATGTTGTCTCCGGAGGGAAGTAAAGATGGGTCCAGCGTACGCAGTGCGCGGCCCGGCGCCTAGGGCCGCTCGGCCCGTCTGGCTGTAGGCGGATTTGCCAGGCGGCGGGCGGCAGGCTTCATGCAAAGGCCGCATAAGAAAGGTTCCCGCACTTTCAGCCCTCTTATACAATTGCTCCGGTCTGATTTTTGCTAGTGTTTCCTGGTTTTTACTTCCAAGTTTTATAAGAGGAGTTGAGGACATTATGAAAAAGCATCTTGGGTATTGGGCGTTTTCGGCCATGCTGGTCGCGGCACTGACGGCCTGCGGTAAAAAAGAAGAGGCGCCCGCCGCCGCGGCACCGGCTGCCGCCGCAAGCGCACCGGCGCCTGTAGCCGCCGAGGAGAAAGTCCTCAATGTCTATAACTGGCCCGACTACGTCGCCAAAGACATGATCGCCAATTTCGAGAAAGAAACCGGCATCAAGGTCAACTACCAGACCTTTGAAAACAACGAAGCCCTGCACGCCAAGCTGGTGGCCGGCAACACGGGTTATGACATCGTCGTGCCCGGCGCCGTGTTCGCCAAGCCGCAAATCGACGGCGGCCTGCTCGCCAAGCTCGACAAGACCAAGATCGCCAACTACGGCAACCTGGACCCGGCCATCATGGAAAAGCTGGGCACCATTGACCCGGGTAACGCCTACCTCGTGCCCTGGGCCTGGAGCTTCACCACGGTCGGCATCAACAAAGCCAAGGTCACCAAGGCCCTGGGCTCCACCCCCATGCCCGAAAACGCCTGGGAACTGGTGTTCAACCCGGTCTACACCGCCAAGCTGAAGTCCTGCGGCATCGCTTACCTCGACTCGCCGACCGAAGTGCTGCCGCCCGCCATGCACTATCTGGGCAAGAACGCGTATTCGAACGACCCGGCCGACCACAAGGCGGCGGCCGAGATGCTGGCCAAGGTGCGTCCGCACATCCGCATGTTCTCCAGCACCATGATTGACGACCTGGCCGGCGGCAAGGCCTGCGTGGCTCTCGCCTGGGCCGGCGACATCAACATCGCCCGCGGCCGCGCGATTGAAAACAAGAGCGGCAACGACGTCGAAGCCCTGCTGCCCAGCACCGGCGGCCTGATCTTCTTCGACACCCTGGCCATCCCCAAAGATGCCAAGCACCCCAACAATGCGCTGGCCTTCATCAACTACTCGCTGCGCCCCGAGGTGTCGGCCTCGCTGACCAACGAGCTGGGCTACGCCACTGCCAACAAGGCCAGCCTGGCCAACGTCAAGCCTGAAATCGCCCAGGACAAGGCCGTGTTCCCCGATGCGGACAACCTGAAGAAAATGGTCTCTCCGGCCAGCTTCAGCAATGAAGCGCGCGAGTCCATGAGCAATGTCTTCACCGCCTTCAAAAAAGGCAAGTGAGGTTTTTGCTGTCTTGAACTGACGAGAGTGAGTTCGAACCCGGCTGTGCATGCAATGTTTTGCGTGCGCAGCTTTTTTTCATCTTGAGACGACGGGAAGCGCTGTTCATGAACTTGCCCCTATCGCCTGGCGATGGCTATCTGCGGACCGACCAGCTGGTCAAGCGCTTTGACGGCGTGGCGGCGGTCGACGATGTGTCGCTGTCCATCCACAAGGGCGAAATCTTTGCTCTGCTGGGCAGTTCCGGCTGCGGCAAATCAACCCTGCTGCGCATGCTGGCGGGTTTTGAAAAACCGACCTCCGGCGCGGTCATCCTCGACGGCGTGGACATCGCGTCCTTCCCGCCCTACGAGCGGCCCATCAACATGATGTTCCAGTCGTATGCGCTGTTCCCGCACCTGACGGTCTGGGACAACATCGCCTTCGGCCTCAAGCGCGAAGGCATGCCCAAGGCGGAGATAGCGGCGCGCGTGCAGGAGATGCTCAAGCTGGTCCAGCTCGAGGCCTTTGCCAAACGCAAGCCGCACCAGCTCTCGGGCGGCCAGCAGCAGCGCGTGGCGCTGGCGCGCAGCCTGGCCAAGCGGCCGCAACTGCTGTTGCTCGACGAACCCCTGGGTGCACTCGACAAAAAACTGCGTGAGCGCACGCAGTTTGAGCTCGTCAACATCCTTGAATCCGTCGGCGTGACCTGCGTCATGGTGACGCACGACCAGGAAGAAGCCATGGCCATGGCCTCCCGTATCGCGGTGATGAGCCACGGCCGCGTGCTGCAGGTCGGCACGCCCAAGGAAATCTACGAGCACCCCAACTGCCGTTTTGTGGCCGACTTCATAGGCAACGTCAACATGCTCGAAGGCGAACTCACGCTGGACGAGGCCGACCGCTGCGAAGTCACCACCGACCAGGGCGTGGTGAGCGTCGGGCACGGCATCAGCGGCACGCAGGGTATGTCGGTTGCGGTGGCTGTGCGGCCCGAGAAAATCCACATCGCCAAGGCCCGGCCGCCCGGGGTCAGTGCCAACCTGTTCACCGGCAAGGTGCGCGAGATTGCCTACTTCGGCAGTTACAACACTTTCATCGTCGAAGCGGCCGGCGGGCGCAGGCTCAAGATCACCGAGACCAACACCACACGCCATGAAAGCGACACCATCACCTGGGAAGACCCGGTGTTCTTCTGGTGGGACGATTCGGCGCCGGTGGTGCTGACGCAGTGAGCGGCCCGGCATGAACATTCCTTCCTGGCTCCAGCTGAACCTCGGGCGGCGCTTCGTCATCGCCGTGCCTTACGTCTGGCTGCTGCTGTTTTTTGTCGTGCCTTTCCTGATCCTGCTGCGGATCAGCGTGACGGACATGGGCAACGGCGTCGATCCCTTCGCGCCGCTGATCGAGACGGTGCAGGGTTCGTGGCACGTCCTGCTGCGCTACAACAATTACGCGTCCATCTTCATCGACAGCGCACAGGACGCCGTGGGCGGCTTCGGCAACACGATTTACATGGAGGCCTACAAGACCTCGTTGAAATACGCCTTGCTGACCACGCTGTCCTGCCTGGTCATCGGCTACCCCTTCGCGTATTTCATTGCGCGCTCACGGGCCGCAATCCGCCCGGCTTTGCTGATGCTGGTGATGCTGCCGTTCTGGACCTCTTTCCTGCTGCGGGTCTATGCCTGGAAGGGCATCCTGGCCGACCAGGGCGTGCTCAACAACCTGCTGCTGTCGCTGGGCATCATCCAGGAGCCCATGGTGATGCTCTACACCGACGTCTCCATGCTGGTGGGCATGACCTATGTCTACTGCCCCTTCATGATCCTGCCGCTGTATGCCAACCTGGTGAAGATGGACTTCCGCCTGCTGGAGGCCGCCCACGACCTGGGCGCCAGCGCCTGGAAAGCCTTCTGGCTGATCACCGTGCCGCTCAGCAAGTCGGGCATCGTGGCCGGCTCCATGCTGGTGTTCATTCCCAGCGTCGGTGAGTTCGTGATTCCGTCGCTGCTGGGCGGTGCTGAAAACATCATGATCGGCCGCGTGGTGTGGGACGAGATGTTCAGCAGCAACAACTGGCCGCGCGCCTCCGCGCTGGCGGTGGTGATGATCTTGCTGATCCTGGTGCCGCTGGCCTTCTATTACCGCTCCAGCAGCGACCGTGACGCGCAGGGAGGCCACTGAGATGAAAACCAGCATGCGTGGCGTTTTGCGCTTGGTGGAAAACAACGTGGGCAAGCTCTGGATGGGGCTGGTCTACCTGTTTCTTTACATTCCGCTGTTTTTCCTGATCGTCTTCTCCTTCAACAGCACGCGGCAGGACGGTGTCTTCACCGGTTTCTCGACGCGCTGGTACGAGGCGCTGCTGGCGGACTCGCGCCTGGTCGAGGGTTTTTTCCTGTCGCTCAAGGTGGCGCTGATCACCGGCACGCTGTCGGTGGTGCTGGGCAGCTTTGCCGCCTTTGTGCTGGTGCGCTATCTGCGCTTCACCGGGCGCACGCTGTTCTATGGGCTGGTGAACGCACCGCTGGTCATGCCCGAGGTCATCATCGGGCTGTCCCTGCTGCTGTTCATGGTGGCGGTGCAACGCACTGTGGGTTGGCCGGATCGCGGGTTCATCACCATCGTGACCGGCCATACCTTGCTGGGCATGGCTTATGCCACGGTGGTGATCCAGTCGCGCCTCAGTGAAATGGACCGCACCATCGAAGAGGCCGCGATGGACCTGGGCTGCCGACCCATGCAAGTGTTTTTTCTCGTGACCCTGCCCAACATCGCGCCGGCCCTGGTGTCGGCCTGGCTGCTGACCTTCACGCTCTCGTTTGACGATGTGGTGATTTCGGAGTTTTTGTCGGGGCCGGGCGTGACGACCTTGCCGCAGGTCATCTTCAGCTACGCCCGCCGCGGCGTGAACCCGTCGATCTACGCGGCGGCGACGATCCTGATCACGGTGGTGTCGCTGGGCATCATCGCCTACAGCATCTACGTGATGCGCCGGCAAAAACGGCTGGACCGCGAGATCAGTGCGGCGGCTCGACCGGAACAGGCTTTTCCAGACCCCGCCCCGGCAAAGTAGCCAGCACCACACCTGCCAGCGCGATGCCGAAGGCGCCGATCTGCGTGGGGTTCAGCGTTTCACCCAGCACGATCACGCCGACCGCGGCGGCGCTGATGGGCAGCAGCACCGCGAATACGCCGGCCTCGTTGGCCGGGATGGTCTTGAGGCCGGTCATCCAGAGCCAGACCGTCCACACACTGGCGGCCAGCGAGTAGAACAGCAGCAGCAACCAGGTGGAGGGCGCCACCCGGCCGAACTTAAAACTCCAGGCCATCCACAGGCCCAGCGGGGTGACGAGCACAAAGCCCCAGAGGTTGATCAAGGCCGAGATGCGCTTGGGACTGAGCACGCCGGTGAGCTTCTTGCCGATCACCGCATAAGCGGCTTCGCACAGGACCGCGCCCACCAGCAGCAGGTTGCCCAGCCATGTGTACTGCGATCCCGTTTCCAGCTCAGCTTGCACGGGCAGCCCGCTTTTGGACAGCGAAACCAGGGCGATGCCTATCACCGCACAGGCCACCGCGCCCCACACCCGCAGGCCGATGCGCTCGCGCAGGAAGGCCCAGCTCATAAGTGCAACGGCGGCAGGGATGGACGCCATGATCACGCCAGCCGCAACGGCGCTGGTCATGCTCACGCCGAACAGCATGCAGATGGAAAACAGGAAGTTACCCAGGAAGGATTCCACGAACAGCAACCGGCGGGTCGGCCCGCTCATCGGAATCTCGTCGGCGGGTTTTTTCAGCCAGCGCAGCATGGCTGCGCCGCCTATGCCGAAGCGCAGCCAGGCGAGCAGAAAGACGGGGAGGGCGGCGGCCAGGGGTTTGGACAGCGCCACATAGCTGCCCACCAAAGACATGCTGAGCGCGAGGCAGGCATAAGCCACGATGCGATTCATTAAACTGGGAGTTCCTGATGTTGAAGGCCCTGCGGCCCGCCGGCTGGATTTGGCCGGCAGGCCGGAATCATGCCTCAATTCCCAGGACCGGATTCAAGCCTTCCAGAGTTCCCGACACCCAGGATTTCACGCGATGCCGCTACCCTCCACCCGCCATGTTTTTGTCTACGGCACCTTGCGCAAGGGGGAGGAGCGCGACATCAACCGCTTGCAGCCCGTGCCAAAGTGGGTAGGCAGGGCGAGCGTGGGTGGGGTCATGCATCATCTGGGCCGCTACCCAGGCTTGGTTTTAGGCGCGCCGGGCACGGTGCACGGAGAGGTGTATGCGGTCAGTGCCGAACTGGAGCGGGTGCTCGACGAGATCGAAGAAGTCTGGCCGCAACAAACCGGTGAATACGCAAAGCGGGAGGTGACGGTGCAACTGGAACAAGGAGACGCCGACTCCGCTGCCGGAGAACCGGATGAGCCATTGCCCGAACTGCTGTGCGTCCTCTATGAAATCGCACCGGAGCGCACCGAAGGAAAGCCCGTCATCGCCAGCGGCGATTGGGTGTTGCACCGAACCGGCCGCGAGCCCTGAGCCCGCGTACACCAGTTCTGAGAGTGCTCCCTTTATGGCCGTCGATTGCAGGCCACAGGAATATCGCCTTATTTCACGATCCAATAAATTCATTTCACTATACGAAAATAGTGAATGGTGCGCTGCCGCAATATTTCTCAATATGAGAGAGTGATTTTTGTATTGTGGTATTTCGTGAAAATGTATTTGATTTTATTGGGTTTAATTTTTATCTTATATAAGACATAAGAGCTTCCAATGGTCTTGTAGAAGACTTAAAGTGACTTCATCGCATTCACCACTTTTTCTCTTCTTCAATCTTCAACCCACGGAGCCCACCATGCCACAAACCCTCACTGAACAACTGAGCCGCGACCAGCAGATTTCCGCCCTGGAAAAAGACTGGGCCACCAACCCCCGCTGGAAGGGCATCAAGCGCGGCTACAGCGCCGCCGACGTTGTCCGCCTGCGCGGCTCCTTCCCGATCGAGCACACGCTGGCGCGCCGTGGCGCAGAAAAACTCTGGGACCTGGTCAACAACGAGCCCTACGTGAACTGCCTGGGTGCGCTGACGGGCGGCCAGGCCATGCAACAGGTCAAGGCCGGCGTCAAGGCGATCTACCTGTCGGGCTGGCAAGTCGCCGCCGACAACAACAGCTACGCCTCCATGTACCCCGACCAGTCGCTGTACCCGGTTGATTCGGTGCCCACCGTCGTCGAGCGCATCAACAACACCTTCCGCCGTGCCGACGAGATCCAGCACGCCAAGGGCATCGATGCCGGCGACAAGGGCTACATCGACAACTTCGCGCCCATCGTGGCCGATGCCGAAGCCGGTTTCGGCGGCGTGCTCAATGCCTTCGAGTTGATGAAGGCCATGATCAAGTCCGGCGCCGCCGGCGTGCACTGGGAAGACCAGTTGGCATCCGTCAAGAAATGCGGCCACATGGGTGGCAAGGTGCTGGTGCCCACCGCGGAAGCCGTGCAAAAGCTGGTGGCCGCGCGCATGGCCGCCGACGTCTGCGGCGTGCCCACACTGGTGATTGCCCGCACCGACGCCGAAGCGGCCGATCTGCTGACCAGCGACTACGACGAAAACGACAAGCCTTTCATCACCGGCGAACGCACGTCCGAAGGTTTCTACAAAACCAAAAAAGGCATCGACCAGGCCATCAGCCGCGCCATCGCCTACGCCCACTACGCCGACCTGGTGTGGTGCGAAACCGGCACGCCCGACCTGGAGTTCGCCAAAAAGTTTGCCGATGCCGTGCACAAGGTGCACCCCGGCAAGATGCTGGCCTACAACTGCTCGCCGTCCTTCAACTGGAAGAAAAACCTGGACGACGCGACCATCGCCAAGTTCCAGAAAGAGCTGGGTGCGATGGGCTACAAGTACCAGTTCATCACCCTCGCCGGCATCCACTCCATGTGGTACAACATGTTCGACTTGGCACAGGACTACGTGAAGCGCGGCATGACGGCCTATATCGAGAAAGTCCAGGAGCCCGAATTCGCGGCACGCGACCGCGGCTACACCTTTGTGTCGCACCAGCAGGAAGTCGGCACCGGTTACTTCGACGAAGTCACCACCGTGATCCAGGGCGGCAAGTCCAGCGTGACCGCGCTCACAGGTTCCACTGAAGAAGAACAGTTCCACTGAACTAGCTTCATTCCAACGATTACCCAGACGCTGGTGCCTTCAGGGGCGCGGCTTTAGCCCGGACAGGAACATAGGGCCTGTCCGGGCTTTTTTGCGGGTGCTTTTTCGCGTAGAGTGCGATTTGTTACAAAAACAGGCTTTGAACATCAACTGGAGGAGGGCTGCCGTGTCGGACTTAACCGTGGGTTTCAAGCGTATTTCGTGTCCCGATTGCGAGGGCTCCGGCGAACTGCGCATTGAGAGCGAGAACATCAACGAGCATTTCGAAGTTGAGAAGCAGACCATCATTACCGAATGCCCGCGTTGCCTTGGCTTGGGATTTCTGCCGCCGGGTTCGTCGTAGTCGCGCTTTTGGCACCTCCGGCAGGCGTCTTCTCAACAAGTCCGCCAACCTGCCGTAAAATAGACGGATGCAATCAATCAAACTGGAAACAGGAAGGATCGTTCGGGTTATGACACCGCGAACTACATCCTCGTCCGTTTTCTGGAGTCATCCAGGGCGCTAGTCCGCACCCCTTGGTGATTGTTAGCTACACGATTCATAGCTTAAATCCAAATTTCCCCATCAAAGCGCGGCCTGTTCCGCGCTTTTTTGTTTTGTCCTCCTCATTTTTGTTGCCTTAAAAGTTCATCCCATGATCCAGATCACGCTCCCCGATGCTTCCAAGCGCGAATTCCCGCAAGCCGTCACGGTGGCCGAAGTTGCCGCCTCGATTGGCGCCGGCTTGGCCAAAGCCGCCTTGGGCGGCAAGGTCGACGGCAAGGTCGTCGACACCAGTTACCTGATCGACAAGGACAGTGCGCTCTCCATCATCACGGCCAAAGATGCCGATGGCCTGGACATGATCCGCCACTCCACCGCCCACTTGCTGGCCTACGCCGTCAAGGAGCTGTTTCCGGATGCGCAGGTCACCATCGGCCCCGTGATTGAAAACGGCTTCTTCTACGACTTCTCGTACAAGCGCCCGTTCACGCCGGAGGACTTGGTGGCGATTGAAAAGCGCATGACAGAGCTCGCCGCCAAGGACGAGCCGGTGACGCGCCGAGTACTGCCGCGCGACGAAGCCGTGGCGCACTTCAAGAGCATAGGCGAGCACTACAAGGCCGAGATCATCGCCAGCATTCCCGCCAATGAGGATGTGTCGCTCTACCGCGAGGGCGCCTTTGAAGACCTGTGCCGCGGGCCTCACGTGCCCAGCACGGGCAAGCTCAAGTTCTTCAAGCTCATGAAGGTGGCCGGCGCCTATTGGCGCGGTGACCACCGCAACGAGATGCTGCAGCGTGTCTATGGCACGGCGTGGGCGACCAAAGACGAGCTGCAACAGTACCTGACCATGTTGGGAGAGGCCGAAAAGCGCGACCACCGCAAGCTCGGCAAGGAACTGGACCTGTTCCACATCGACGACCACGCGCCCGGCCTGGTGTTCTGGCACCCCAAGGGCTGGACGATCTGGCAGGGCGTGGAGCAGTACATGCGCAAGGTCTACCAGGACAACGGTTACCAGGAAGTCAAGGGCCCGCAGATCATCGACAAGACGCTGTGGGAAAAAACCGGCCACTGGGACAAGTACCGCGACAACATGTTCACAACCGAAAGCGAAAAGCGCGAATATGCGCTCAAGCCCATGAACTGCCCCGGCCACATCCTGATCTTCAAGCAGGGCATCAAGAGCTACCGCGACCTGCCGCTGCGCTACGGCGAATTTGGCCAGTGCCACCGCAACGAGCCTTCGGGCGGGCTGCACGGCATCATGCGGGTGCGCGGCTTCACGCAGGACGACGGCCACATTTTCTGCACCGAGGACCAGATCCTCAAGGAATGCGTGGACTACACCACCCTGCTGCAGAAGGTCTATACCGATTTCGGCTTCAAGAACATCATCTACAAGGTCGCTACGCGCCCCGAGGCGCGCATCGGCTCGGACGAAAGCTGGGACAAGGCCGAAAACGCGCTGATGGAAAGCCTGCGCGCGTCCGGCTGCGAGTTCGAAATCGCCCCCGGGGACGGCGCGTTTTACGGGCCCAAGATCGAATACACGCTGAAAGACGCCATCGGCCGCCAATGGCAGTGCGGCACCATGCAGGTGGATTTTTCGATGCCGGAACGCCTGGATGCTGAATATGTGGGCGAAGACGGCAACCGCCACCGCCCGGTGATGTTGCACCGCGCGATTGTGGGCAGCCTGGAGCGTTTTATCGGGATTTTGATCGAGGAACATGCTGGCGCGCTGCCGACCTGGCTGGCTCCGGAGCAGGTTTCGGTGCTCAATATCACCGATTCCCAGGCCGAATATGCCCGGGAAGTGGCCAAAACGCTGCAAAATCAAGGGCTTAGGGTCAACCTGGACCTGCGCAATGAGAAAATTACGTATAAAATACGGGAGCACTCGATGAAGAAGCTGCCTTACATCCTGGTCGTGGGCGACAAGGAGAAGGCAGACGGAGCCGTTGCAGTGCGCGCCCGGGGTAACAAAGACCTTGGAGTGATGCCCCTCGATGCGTTTGCCAAGCAAATCGCCTCTGACATCGCACAAAAAGCCTGAACCGCCGGCGAATTCACCTGAATTTTTTGGCACTAAAGCTTCTCGTCCCTGTAGGACGGGCGCAAGCCGCTATAGCTTTTATAGCAAGAGTTAAAGGACAGCACCATCGCTACTGAATTTCGTGACCGCCGTCACCGTGAAGAACGCAAGCACCGCTTGAACCGTGAAATCATGGCCCCCGAAGTACGTCTGAGCGGGCCGGACAACGAGCCTTTGGGCATTGTCAGCATCACGGAGGCCTTGCGCCTGGCAGGTGAGGCCGACGTGGACCTTGTTGAAATCTCCCCCACAGCGGTTCCCCCGGTGTGCAGGTTGATGGATTACGGCAAGTTCAAGTACGCCGAGCAGAAAAAGGCGGCGGAAGCGAAGTCCAAGCAAAAAGTGATCGAGATCAAGGAAGTCAAATTCCGGCCCGGCACTGACGATGGGGACTACAACATCAAATTGCGCAACATCAAGCGCTTTTTGGAAGAAGGCGACAAGTGCAAGATTACCTTGCGCTTTCGTGGCCGCGAAATCACGCACCAGGAACTGGGTTTGGCCCTGCTGGCGCGTATTCGCGACGAGTTGGCGGATTTGATTGTGGTGGAGCAGTTCCCCAAGCTTGAAGGCAGGCAGATGGTCATGATGATCGCGCCGGGCCGCAAGAAACCCGGTGCCAAGCCGGCAGCGGAAACTGCGGTGGCACCGGTCCCTTCGGCTGCGGCCTGAGGGTAGTTAAAAGAATATTGGCTTGCCGGAGTTATCCGGCAGGTCGTTAAGGAGGATGCTGCAATGCATTTTCCAGCGAGGGGAGGCAACTAGCCTTTCTTCCGAAAGTGACGGGGTCAAACCCGTCGCGACCAGCGAATGCCGCAAGGCGTCGCCGGCAGTGGCAAGGGTGATACCTCGCCGCTACAAGTGGCTCGGGGCCATCAAGTCTGCGGAAGGTTCGCAGCGCCTCACGAGCACAAATGAAAAGGAGCATTCACATGCCCAAAATGAAGACCAAGAGCGGCGCTAAAAAGCGTTTCCGCGTTCGTCCGGGTGGTACCGTCAAGCGCGGCCAAGCCTTCAAACGTCACATCCTGACCAAGAAGACCACCAAAAACAAACGCCATCTGCGTGGTGCGGTGACTGTTCATGAGACCAATATGGGTCACATGGCACAGATGCTCCCAGGCCAGGGCATTTAATTAAAGACGAACAAGGAGTACACACATGCCTCGCGTCAAACGTGGTGTAACGGCTCGCGCCCGCCACAAAAAAGTTTTAGCCCTTGCAAAAGGTTTCCGCGGCCGCCGCGGTAATGTTTTCCGTATCGCCAAAGAAGCGGTAATGAAGGCTGGGCAATATGCCTACCGTGACCGCCGTACCAAGAAACGCGTGTTCCGCCGCCTGTGGATCGCCCGTATCAATGCTGCAAGCCGTTCGTTCGGCCTCACCTACAGCCAGTTTGCCAACGGTCTGAAGAAAGCCGGCATCGAGATCGACCGCAAGGTTCTGTCCGACATGGCCATCCATGACAGCGCCGCTTTCGGCGCTATCGTTGACCAGGTGAAAGCCAAGCTGGCCGCCTGATTTTCAGGCCAGGCGGTGTTGACACTATCCAATCAATAACTGCCGACGCAAGAAAATAAGGGCTGGAGCTTGAAAAGGCTCTGGCCCTTTTTCATGGCCCTTTCCGCAGTGCTCACGGCTCACCCGTATGGTGGGAGTGCTGCCGAAAGCGCCTTCGCTGTTTTGTATTTCGAACAAGAGAACACATGACTCAACTTGATGCCCTCCAAGAACTGGTCAGCAGCGCCCAGGCCAGTTTTGCGCAGGCCAATACGCCCGCCGATCTGGAAAACGCCAAGGCGCAGTTCCTGGGCAAGGCCGGCCGCGTCACCGAATTGATGAAGGGCATGGCGGCCCTCAGCGTCGAAGAGAAAAAATCGCGCGGCGCCGCCATCAACCTGGCCAAGCAGGCCATCGAAGCCGCGCTGAATGAGCGCCGCCAGGCGCTGGCCGATGCCGAATTGCAAAAGCAACTGAAAGCCGAAGCGCTCGACGTGAGCCTGCCCGGCCGCCAGCGCACGCAGGGCGGCCTGCACCCCGTGTCGTTGACGCTGGAGCGCATTGAAGGCATTTTCGGCTCCATGGGTTTCGACGTGGCCCAGGGCCCCGAGATTGAAACCGACTGGTTCAACTTCACGGCGCTCAACACGCCGGAAGACCATCCCGCGCGCTCGATGCACGACACCTTCTACGTTGAAGGCGGCAGCGAGGCTGCACCCAACCTGCTGCGCACCCACACCAGCCCCATGCAGATCCGCTATGCGGTCCAGCATGTCAAGAAGCACCGCGCGCTCATCGATGCCGGCGGCCGCATGCCCGAGATCCGCGTCATCGCGCCGGGCCGTACCTACCGCGTCGACAGCGATGCCACGCATTCGCCCATGTTCCACCAGTGCGAAGGCCTTTGGATAGGCGAGAACGTGAGCTTCAAGGACCTCAAGTTTGTCTTCACCGACTTCTGCCGCACCTTCTTTGAAAGCGACGACCTGGTGCTGCGTTTCCGGCCCAGTTTTTTCCCCTTCACAGAGCCCAGCGCCGAGATTGACATCCAGTTCCAGACCGGCCCGCTTGCCGGCCGCTGGCTGGAAGTGGCCGGCTCAGGCCAGGTGCACCCGAACGTGGTGCGCAACATGGGCTTGGACCCTGAAAAATACATAGGCTTTGCCTTCGGCATGGGCCCTGACCGGCTGACCATGCTGCGCTATGGCGTCAACGACCTGCGCCTGTTCTTCGACGGCGACATCCGCTTCCTGTCGCAGTTCCAGTCATAAGCCAGAAGAACAAGAACAACAAGGTATCACCATGCAATTCCCAGAATCCTGGTTGCGCGAATTCTGCAACCCGACTATTGGCACCCAGCAACTTGCCGACACCCTCACCATGGCCGGCCTGGAGGTCGAAGAACTTAAGCCGGTGGCGCCGCCCTTCACGAAAATCGTCGTCGGTGAAATCAAGGAAGCCGTCCCGCACCCTGACGCCGACCGCCTGCGCGTCTGCCAGGTCGATGTGGGACAGGGCAGCCTGCTCAACATCGTTTGCGGTGCACCCAATGCGCGCGTCGGCATCAAGGTGCCCTGTGCCCTGGTCGGCGCCGAGTTGCCGCCCGGCGAGGATGGCAAGCCTTTCCTCATCAAGGTCGGCAAGCTGCGTGGCGTGGAAAGCCAGGGCATGCTGTGTTCGGCGCGCGAACTCAAGCTCTCCGAAGACCACGGCGGCCTGCTCGAACTGGCCGCCGACGCGCCGCTGGGCCAGGACATCCGCGAGCACCTGCGGCTTGACGACACCTTGTTTACCCTCAAGCTCACGCCCAACCTCGCGCATTGCCTGAGCGTCTACGGCGTCGCGCGCGAAGTCGCCGCACTCACGGGCGCGCCGCTTAAGGCCCCGGCCTTCCCGACTGTGGCTGCAAGCGATGCCACCAAATTGCCCGTGAAGATCAGTGCGCCCGACCTGTGCGGCCGCTTTTCGGGCCGCGTGGTGCGCAACGTCAACACCAAAGCCGCCACGCCGCAATGGATGGTGGACCGCCTGGCCCGCTGCGGCCAGCGCAGTGTGACAGCGCTGGTGGACATTTCCAACTACGTGATGTTCGAGCTGGGCCGTCCCTCGCACATCTTTGATCTCGACAAAATCCACGGCGGGCTCGATGTCCGCTGGGGCAAGCCCGGCGAAACGCTCAAGCTGCTCAACGGCAACACCGTGACGGTCGACGAAAAAGTCGGCGTCATCGCCGACGACGCGCAGGTCGAGTCGCTGGCAGGCATCATGGGCGGCGACGCAACCGCCGTGTCGGACGACACCAGGCACGTCTATGTCGAAGCCGCTTTCTGGTGGCCCAAAGCCATCGCCGGCCGCTCGCGCCGCTACAACTTCTCGACCGACGCGGGCCACCGCTTCGAGCGCGGCGTCGATCCCGGCCAGACCGTGGAACACATCGAGCGCATCACCCAGCTGATCATCGACATCTGCGGCACGCCGGACACCGCGTGCGGCCCGATGGACGACCAGCAGGTCAATGTGCCCAAGGCAACGCCCGTCACTTTGCGCGTGGCGCGCGCCGCCAAAGTGATCGGCATGCCGCTCACGCAGGCGCAGTGCCTGGGCGCGCTCCAGCGCCTGGGTTTGCCGGTGGAGCAGGGTGAGGGCACGCTCACGGTCGTGCCGCCCAGCTATCGCTTCGACCTGCAAATTGAGGAAGACCTCATCGAAGAAGTCGTGCGCATGGTGGGCTACCAGCAACTGCCCGACACCCCGCCGCTGGCACCCATCACCGCCAGCTTGCGCGTCGAAGCCGAGCGCAGCCCGTTTGCCGTGCGCCGCGCGCTGGCCGCGCTGGGCTACCAGGAGACCATCAATTTCAGTTTTGTGGAAGAGCGCTGGGAGCATGAACTCGCCGGCAACCCGAATCCCATCAAGCTGCTCAACCCGATTGCGAGCCAGATGAGCGTCATGCGCTCCTCCTTGCTCGGTTCGCTGCTGCAGGTGCTGAAGTTCAACCTGGACCGCAAGGCTCCGCGCGTGAACGTGTTTGAGTTGGGCCGTGTTTTTCTGCGCGACGCCGAGGTCCAGAACACCGACACCACCGTTGCCGGCTTCAACCAGCCCATGCGCGTGGCAGGCCTGGCCTACGGCCCGCGGGCAGCCCTGAACTGGAGCCAGCCTGACAAGGCGGTGGATTTCTTCGACATCAAAGGCGACGTTGAGGCTTTGCTGGCACCGCTTCAGGCGGTCTTCGCACCTGCGGCGCATCCCGCCATGCACCCCGGCCGCTGCGCCAGCGTGTCTGTGGGCGGCAAGGCCATCGGCTTTGTGGGCGAGCTGCATCCGCAGTGGCGCCAGGGCTATGACCTGGCCCAAGCGCCTGTGCTGTTTGAGCTGGAACTCGACGCGGTGCTGCAGCGCCCGGTGCCCGAATTCAAGCCGGTGAGCAAGCTCCAGCCCGTGGAGCGCGACATCGCCGTCATCGTGCCGGAAAGCACCACCCACGCCGCCTTGATGGCAGCGATCCATGGCGCGGCCACGCAAGGCTTGCTCAAGGGCGCCACATTGTTCGACGTCTACCGGCCGCAGCAGGCCAGCGCCAGCATGCAAATGGGTGAAAAAAGCCTGGCCGTGCGCTTGGTGCTTTCCAGTGGCGCCGCTACACTGACTGACGAGGAGATTGAGGCGGCCGTTCAGGCGGTTCTCGCGAATCTGCAAGGTCAGCTCGGGGCACGTTTGCGTGCCTGAAGCTTCCACGAAAACTTCCCAAAATAAAAACGCCAGGAGCACTGCCGCATGGAATTTTCTGTAGAAAGCCTGGAAACCCCGGCGCTGACCAAAGCGCACCTCGCCGAATTGCTGTTTGAACAGATCGGGCTCAACAAACGCGAATCGAAAGACATGATCGACGCGTTTTTTGACCTGATTTCAGACAGCCTGGTCGACGGCAATGATGTAAAAATTTCCGGTTTTGGTAATTTCCAGATCCGCACCAAGGCGCCACGCCCCGGCCGAAATCCCCGTACCGGCGAAGCCATTCCCATCCAGGCCCGCCGCGTGGTCACCTTCCACGCCAGCCACAAGCTCAAAGACCAGATCCAGGGTGAAAACGCGGCTGAACAGAGCAGCTAGCGGATTTTCGCTAAAGAGCCCTTTTTTATTACACCGCGAAAGCGGTTTGGTAACGGGGCGTCATTTGTGTGACGTAACAACACATTTCAAAAAACCCCAGCAACTCTTTGCGCTAACTTTCTACTTAGAGTAGATTTGGAGGTTTCCTCCTTAGCGCATTGATTTAATTGGAGAAAACCCTTCCACCCATTCCGGCGAAACGCTATTTCACTATCGGTGAAGTCAGTGATTTGTGCGGCGTCAAACCTCATGTGCTCCGTTATTGGGAGCAGGAGTTTACGCAGCTGCGCCCGATGAAAAGACGCGGCAACCGCCGCTATTACCAGCACCATGAGGTGCTCATGATCCGCCGCATCCGCGACCTGCTCTATGACCAGGGTTTCACCATCAGCGGCGCGCGCAACAAACTCCAGGAAATCGTCCAGATCGAACGCGACAAGCGCCGCAACGGCGAGGTCATGCTCGAGGGCGTTGAGGTGCTCGAAGGCGGTGAGTCGCTGCTTGAGGGCGGTGATTCAGTACTCGACGATTTTGAGGACTCGAGGGACCACTCCGATTTCGAAGACAGTGAGGGATCTGACTTGCCCACCGGCACCGCCGCGCAGCAAAGATTGCTGCTCGTGCGCCGCGAGTTGTTCGAAATCCGCGATCTCCTTGGAAACAACCTCTGAGAGAGCATCGCGGCAGGCTATAATCTGAGGCTTGTCGGTGTGTGGCGCAGCCTGGTAGCGCACTTGCATGGGGTGCAAGGGGTCGAAGGTTCGAATCCTTTCACACCGACCATATGAATGTCCAAGGGCGTCCGTTTGAATAAACCGGACGCCCTTTTTCATTGGGGCGGCAGGGCAATGGATGTCCGGGGCGCACACTGAAATCCAGTGACAAGCCCACGATCGTCAGCAGATACCGTGCAAAGAACCTGGCCGCTCTGCGCCAGAAGCGATGCGGCCCTGACTCCGGGCGCATCCACTGCGCAGCCCGTTCAGAAGGCGGACTGCAGCAGCGTTTCGTAGTCCGCCTGTTTCATCGGCCTGGGGTTGGTCTTGTGGGCGTTGTCTTCCATCGCCGCCCCTGGAATGTTTTCAAGTTGCTGCCAGCTCAGGCCCAGTTCGCTCAGTCTGGTCGGGATGCCCAGCCGCGATACCAGGGCGCCCACGGCTTCGGCCACGTCAGCTCCCGCGGGCAGGTCGGCCTGGCGGCGAATCTGATCGGCCTTGCGGCCCAGCGCCTCGACGTTGTAGGCCAGCACATGCGGCAACAGGATGGCGTTCAGCGTGCCGTGGTGGTGGCCCAGCGCGCCCAGCGGGTGCGATAGCGCATGCACCGCACCCATGCCCTTCTGGAAGCACAGTGCGCCTTCGAGCGAACCCATCATCATGTTCCAGCGGGCTTCGGCGTCGCTGCCGGTGGCAAACGCGCGTTCCAGGTTGGCGAAGATGCGTTGCATGCCATCCAGCGCAATCGCATCGGCGGGCGGGTTGACCACCGGAGAGCAAAAGGTTTCGATGCAATGCGACAGCGCGTCCATGCCGGTGGTGGCCGTGATGCTGGCGGGCAGGCCCAGCGTCAGTTCAGGGTCGCAGATGGCGGCGGTGATGATTTCCGGGCAGCGCACGCCGGCCTTGATGCCGTTGTCGAAAATGATCACCGCCGAGCGGCCGACTTCGCTGCCTGTGCCTGAGGTCGTGGGCATCAGGATCAGCGGCGGCGCATTGACGATGGTTTGCGGCGCGGCATGCCGGTTGCAGTAGTTCCATAGGGGCGGCGCATTGCTTGCAAGGATGGCTATGGCCTTTGCCAGGTCCAGCGCCGCGCCGCCGCCTATGCCCACCACGCCGTCGCAGCCGGCTGCCCGGTAGAGGGCGGCGCCGGCTGCCGCTGCCGCTTCGGTGGGGTTGGGCGGCACGTCATCAAAAACCGGCAGGCCGGCCGCATTCGCGACAGCCTCCACCGCCTTGGCGAATACGCCTGCGGCGCGCACGCCCTTGTCCGTCACGAACAGCGGTTTTTTGACGCGGGCCTTGGCCAGTTCGGCCGGCAGGGTGCGCCGAAAACCGTGGCCGAATTGCACGGCTGTGCCGAATAGAAGTGTGGTCATTTAAAGGATGCAGGAAAAGGTTTCAAAGCGGGCCAAGGTCGGCGCCGGATGAGCGCTGGGTGACAGACTTGGTCACCAGGTAAGCGTCCAGCCCTTCGGTGCCGCCTTCAGAGCCGTATCCGCTTTCCTTGACGCCGCCGAAAGGCGATGCCGGTGTGGACACGGTGTAGTGGTTGATGCCGACCATGCCGGCTTCCAGCAACTCGCTGATGGCGGTGGCGCGGGCCAGCGAGCATGTCATCGCATAGGCCGCCAGGCCAAAAGGCAGGCCGTTCACGCGTTCTGCAACTTCTTCCAGCGTGTTGAACGGTGCGATGGGCGCGATCGGGCCGAAGGGTTCGTCCTGCATGATGCGGGCGCTTTCAGGCACATCGGAGAACACGGTGGGCGCAAAGAAATACCCGCGGCTGCCGATGCGCTCGCCGCCGCATTCAAGCCTGGCGCCTGCGGCCAGCGCATCAGCCGTGATGGCTGCCATGGCATCAAGGCGCCGGCTGTTGGCCAGCGGGCCCATCTGCACGGTGGCGTCCATGCCGTCACCCACACGCAGTGCGCGCGCTGCTTCCGCGAAGGCCTTGACGAATTGCGGGTAGATGCCTGCCTGCACATAAAAGCGCGTGGGGCTGGTGCAGACCTGGCCCGCATTGCGGAACTTGGCGGCCACTGCCTGCTGTGCGGTCTTGACAGGATCCACATCGTCAAACACCACCACCGGCGCATGGCCCCCGAGTTCCATGGTGGCGCGTTTCACGCCCTGCGCAGCCAGCGTCAGCAGCAGCTTGCCGACCGGCGTGGAGCCGGTAAAGGAAATCTTGCGGATGATGGGCGATGCAATCAGGTGCGCGGACACCTGGCGGGGTTCGCCGTAGACAAGGCTCAGCACATCCGGCGGAACACCGGCTTCATGGAATGCCTGCACGATGAGGGCTGCCGTCAGCGGGGTCTCTTCGGCCGGCTTGAGGATCAGTGAACAGCCAGCGGCGAGCGCGCCCGCGATCTTGCGGGCCGGCGTCAGCGCGGGGAAGTTCCAGGGGCAAAAGCTGGCAACCGGCCCGATCGGCTCGCGGCGCACCAGCTGGTTGACGCCCGGGGTGCGCGGCACCAGCAGCCGGCCGTACGCGCGTGTGCACTCTTCGGCCATCCACTCGATGTTGTCCGCGCTGGCGGCCACTTCGCCGAGCGACTCGGCCAGCGGTTTGCCTTGTTCAAGCGTCATGACACGGGCAATCTCGTCCTTGCGTGAACGGATGAGGGCGACGGCCTTGCGCATGACCGTGGCGCGGTCATAGGCCGAGGTGTTTTTCCACACGGTGAATCCGCGGGCGGCCGCGGCCAGCGCCTGGTCCAGGCCGGCCGGATCGATCAGCTCGACCGTCCCGATGATTTCTTCGTTGGCCGGATTGAGCACGTTTGCCGTGCGCAGGCCGGGGCTGGACCAGCGCTTGCCGCTGATGATTGAAAACGCTTGTTCCATGGGATCCCGTCAGGGTTGGATGAGTCGAGAGAGAAAGAGAGCGAGAGAAAGAGCGCGCGCGAGGCCAGGCTCAGGCCGCTCGCAGTCGCACCAGTTGTTTGCCGATGTTGGAGCCGCCCAGCATGTCGATAAAGGCCTGCGGAGCGTTCTCGAGTCCGTCGGTGATGGTCTCGCGGTATTTCAGCCGTCCGGCGCCATAGGCGTTGGCCAGCGCCGCCGTGGCGGCAGGCCACAAGTCCTTGTGGTCCGACAGCACAAAACCGCGCAGGGTCACGCGCCGGTTGAAGACCTCGCGCAGGTGCTTCACGCCGTAAGGCTCGGTCGCGTTGTACTGCGACACCAGGCCGCACAGCGGAATGCGCGCGAAGTTGTTGAGCCGCGGCAACACGGCGTCCAGGATCGGGCCGCCGACGTTGTCAAAGTACACGTCCACGCCTTCAGGCACGGCCCGGGCCAGGTCCTCGACAAAGGTGGGGGACTTGTAGTCGATGCAGTCGTCAAAGCCGAACTCATCCTTGACCAGCGCGCATTTGGACGCACCGCCGGCAATACCGACCGCGCGGCAACCCTGGAGCCTGGCAAGCTGCCCGACCACGCTGCCGACCGCGCCGGACGCGGCCGACACCAGCACCGTTTCACCCGCTTGCGGACGGCCGAAGGTCATCAGGCCGACCCAGGCGGTGATGCCGGTGGAGCCCAGCGCACCCAGGTAGGCGGTGGCCGGCGCCGCTGCCAGGTCAATCTTCTGAAGGTCGGCGGCTTTCGCCGCGCTGTAGTCCTGCCAGCCCAGCCGGCCAACCACCCAGTCGCCCGCCGCGAAACCGTCAATCCGGCTGTCGACGACCTGGCCCACGGTGCGGCCCACGAGCGTCTCGCCGATGGCCATCACGGGCGCGTACGAGTCCTTTTCTTCCATCCGCATGCGGATGTACGGGTCCACCGACAGGAAGTCGTTGCGGATCAGCGCCTGAGCCGGGCCCACCGACGGTATGGGTGTGGTGACCAGCGCAAAGCAGTCCGGCGTGGGAACGCCGTTGGGACGCCTGGCGAAAATAATCTGGCGGTTGGTATCTGGAAGCGTCATGGCTTTTTGGGGAATCCTGCTTTTTAACCGAGTGTGATGTTGGCTTCGCGGATGACTTTTTCGAGCACCTCGCGTTGCTGGGCCAGAAAGCTTGCGAACTCTTGCGGTGTGCTGGCCACCGCCACGGCGCCCAGCGGCGCGAGGATGGTGGTCAGGCCCGGATCGCGCGCGGCCTGCGCCACGGCCTGCTGCAGGCGCGTGATGATGGCTTGCGGCGTTCCGGCGGCGGCAAACAGCGCAAACCAGTCGTCCATGTCGTATTTGGGAAAGCCGCGCTCGGCCAGCGTCGGTACATCGGGATAGGCCGGGTTTCGCTGGGCGCTGGTCAGCGCCAGGATGCGCGCCTTGCCTGCCGACACCGCGCCGCGCGCGGTGGACGTCGTGATCAGTGCCGAGTCGATCTGCCCGCCCATCAGGTCGCGGGCCGCATCGGCCCCGCCGCGGTAAGGCGTGTGGATCAGCTTGACGTTGGCGCGCTGCTGCAACAGCGCCAGCGCGAGGTGGCCCATTGCGCCGGAAGGCGGCGTGCCGCAGGACACCGCGCCGGGATGGGAACGGACGTAGTCAAGGAATTCTTCGACCGTCTTTGCCGGAAAGTCATTGCGAACGACCAGGGCTTGCGACACCTTCACGGCCATGGTGATGGGTACGAATGCCTTCTGGTAATTGAAGGGCAGGTCCTTGACCAGCATGGGGTTGGTGAGCTGGTTGGCGGCGTCCCAGATGAAGGTGTAGCCGTCTTTCGGCGCGCCGAGCACGGCATTGGCCGCGACAACCGCGTTGCCGCCCGTGCGGTTGTCAATGATGATGGACTGCGCCAGGATGTCGCCGACCTTGGTGCCCACGGCACGCGCCGCGGTGTCGGCGGCGCCGCCGGCCGAGAAGGGCACGACGAACTTCACCGCGCGGGCCGGCCAGTCGCCCTGGGCAAAAACGCGGGAAGCGGCAAAAGGCGCCGACAGTGCGATGCCCGTCATGCCCAACAGTTGGCGGCGGCCCAACAAAAAAGTGGGGGGTGTTGGCTTTGTTGGCTTGAATGAATCCATGTCTTGTCTCCAGTTATTTGTTGAATCGAAAATTATTGTTCTATCTTACGGAACATAGTTCTATAATTCTATCCAGGCATTAACGCCTGTCAAGAGGGGCTGCACGGGTGCGGATGCCTGACTGCGCATCTCTCAACCTGGGGAGGTCGTCTCACGGCCCTGACGGACTTTGGGGTCAGACCCGACCTTTCAGGCCCGAGGCCACAGCCAGCACTGCCTGGATATGTTTTTCGTCATAGCGGCTTTTTGGCATGGTCAACGTCAGCGCGCCGCCCAGCGTGCCGTCCGCCTTGAACACCGGGGCGGAGATGCCCGCGACTTCCGCCAGGCGGTCCCCGGTGGCTGCGTGGTAGCCCTGGTGGCGAATCCGGTTGTACAGCGTCTGCTCGGCTTCCGTGCCCGCGCGCAGGGCCGGTGCGCCAAAGGCATTGAGCACCCGCGCGCCGGTGCCGCGGTCGGCAGGCAATACGTCGCCTGCCTTGATGTGGTCGCGCACCGGATGCGGCGAATCCACGCGGTAAAGGCAGAGCCGGGCATTACCCTGCCGCACGTGATAGGCCGCGCTTTCCTCCGTCAGGCTGACCAGTTCGCGCAGGGCGGGCAGCATCACCCTGTCAAGTGAAAACGAGGACGCATACACCGCGTGCAGGCGGGCAATCTCGGGGCCGAGTGTGTAGCGGCCGTCCTCCAGGCGCTGCACGATGCCGCCGTGCTCCAGCGATGCAAGCAGGCGCAGCACGGTGCTTTTGTAGAGCAGGGTGCGCTCGGCCAATGTTGACAAGGTGAGTGACTTGTCGCCTTGGCGAAAGGCCGCCAGCAGCGACAGCGCGCGGTCTACCGCGGCAGCGCCGCCGGGTGCCGCGTCGGCGTCGGCAATGGATTCGGTCTGGGCTTTGCGCGGCATGGATAAACCTCTTTCAGGCGGTGGAAAAACGCCCCGAACTTGACAATTTCGGGTTGTCGAACGATCATTCTGACAGAAAGAACATTATTCTAAAAATATGAATTCATCCGATAATTCCATCCTGGTCAGCGAGGTCGGCCCCCGCGACGGCTTGCAGTCGGTCAAGGCGACGATGCCCACCGCCGACAAGATGCGCTGGATCACCGCGCTTTATGACGCGGGCCTGCGCGAGATTGAAGTAGCCTCCTTCGTGCCGGCGAAGCTTTTGCCGCAAATGGCCGACGCGGCGGAGGTCGTGCGCCACGCCCTCACATTGCCGGGGCTGACCGTCATGGCGCTGGTGCCCAACCGCCGCGGCGCCGAAGCGGCACTGGCCGCCGGCGTTCACAAGCTCACCGTGCCGGTGTCGGCCAGCGCGGCGCATTCACTGGCCAACGTGCGCAAGACGCGGGAAGAAATGGTCGAAGAAGTGCGCGCCATCTCGGACCTGCGCCGCGCCATGGCGCCGCATGTCAGGCTGGAAGCCGGCATCTCGACCGCCTTCGGCTGCACGCTGCAGGGCAAGGTGCCCGAGGACGAAGTCATCCGGCTGGCGGCCCAGTGCATTGAAGCCGGTGCCGACGAATCGGGCCTGTCCGACACCGTCGGTTACGCCAACCCGGCGCAGGTGCGGCGCCTGTTCAGGCGCCTGCGCGCCGAGATCGGCGGCCATGCCGGCGCGGCCCACATGCACAATACGCGCGGCTTGGGCCTGGCCAACTGCCTGGCTGCGTACGAAGAAGGCGTGCGCACTTTCGATGCGTCGCTGGGCGGCCTGGGCGGCTGCCCTTATGCGCCGGGCGCGTCCGGCAACGTCGTCACGGAAGACCTGGTGTTCATGTTTGAAGCCATGGGCGTCAGCACCGGCGTCGACCTTGAAAAACTCATGGCGGCGCGTTTGCCGCTGATGGCCGGGCTGCCGGGCGAGCCGGTCTATGGCATGACACCGGAAGCGGGCCTGCCCAAAGGATTTGTACAAGGAAACATGAATGTCTGAAGCGGTGAAATCGAGCGGTTCCGAAGAACAGGCCCAAGGCGCAACTCCGCCGAAACCCTTGCCCTACGCCGGCATCCGGGTGGTGGAGTTCACGCACATGGTGATGGGGCCGACCTGCGGCATGCTGCTGGCCGACCTGGGCGCCGAGGTCATCAAGATTGAGCCACTGGCCGGTGACAACACCCGCAGGCTGATCGGTTCGGGCTCGGGTTTTTTCCCGATGTTCAACCGCAATAAGAAGAGCATTGCGCTGGACCTGCAAAAGCCCGAGGGCCGCGAACTCGCGCTCAAGCTGATCGCCACTGCCGATATCGTGAGCGAAAACTTCAAGCCCGGCACCATGAAAAAACTGGGCCTGGACCATGCCACGCTGTCCAGGCTCAACAAGCGCCTGATCTACGTGAGCCACAAGGGTTTTTTGCCCGGCCCCTACGACCACCGCACCGCGCTGGACGAGGTGGTGCAGATGATGGGCGGCCTGGCGTACATGACGGGCCGCGCCGGTGATCCGCTGCGCGCCGGCACCAGCGTCAACGACATCATGGGCGGCATGTTCGGCGCCATCGGCGCCATGGCCGCCCTGGCCGCCCGGGAAAAAACCGGCGAAGGCCAGGAAGTGCAAGCCGCGCTGTTTGAAAACAATGTCTTCCTGGTGGCCCAGCACATGATGCAGTTCGCAGTGACCGGCCAGCCGGCCGCGCCCATGCCCAGCCGGATTTCAGCCTGGGGCATTTACGATGTGTTCACCGTCAAGGGCGGCGCGCAGGTTTTCCTGGCGGTCGTCAGCGACACGCAATGGGCCGTCTTCTGCGAAGCCTTTGGTTTGGCCGAACTCCGTGCCGACCCGCGCCTGGCCACCAACAATGATCGTGTGCGCGCGCGCGAATGGCTGATGCCCCTGCTGCGCTCGCACCTGGCCGACCGCGACGCAGCCGAACTGAGCGCCGTGTTCGAGGCCAACGGCTTGCCCTTCGCGCCCATCACGCGGCCGCAAGACCTGTTTGATGACCCGCACCTTATCGCCACCGGCGGTCTCGCGCCCATCACACTGAGCGATGGCCCCCGGGCCGGCACGACGGCACCCACGGTGCTGATGCCCCTGACCCTGGGCGGCGAACGCCCGGGCATCCGCATGAGCCCGCCGCGGCTGGGCGAGCACACGCGGGATTTGCTGGCGGAGTTGGGCTATGGCGACGAGGCGATTGCGGCGTTCCAGGCTCAAGATATTGCGCGTTAACCTGAACCAGGCTCACGCTCACAGATAAGCCTTCACCCGGTGTGCCTTGCGCGATGCCGGCGCTTCACGCAGCACCGAATGAATGCGCGCGGCGGCATCCTTGTTCAGCGTCCCGCGTTCCAGCCCCATAGGCAGGGTGCGCAGCGCAAGGTCGCGGTAGAGCGCTTGCGCATCGGTGGAGAGTTCGTGCAGCGCATCCAGGTGCTTGCCGACCGTGCCCACGTCGCCACGCGCCACGCAGCCGCCCATGCCCTTGGCCAGCCCCGCGTCTTTCACGGCGGCGACGGTGCCGGCCAGCAGCGGCAGCAAGGCATCCAGCGTTTGCTGCTCGGTGCCGCCAAAGGACTTCCAGAGCAGGGACGCCTCGCGCAGCAGCGCGATCAGGAAAGGCCCCACGTAATAGGCTGACGCGTGGTACAGCGCCCGGCTGCCCTCGGGCACCTGAAAGGGCACGCAGCCGAGTCGTGTGGCGATCTCGCCGAGCTCCGCCGCGAAGCCGCCATCCGCCGCGATGCCGACGGTGCAGCCCGGCAGGCCGCGCAAGGCAACCTCGGGGTTGGCGAACATCTGCAGAGGATGAAAGCCGCCGGTCCGGGCGCCGTCGTGTCCGGCTTTTTCCAATGCCGACAGTCCGGTGGCGCCGCTGCAATGCACGACGCGGTGGTGCGGCGACCACTGGAGTGATTGTGCGACGGCTTCAATCGCATCATCGGCCACCGTGATCCAGACAAAGTCGCAGAGCTCGACGACCTCCTGCGCCGCTTGGCACGGGATCACGCCGGGCACTTCGTCCGTGAATCGTTGCAGGGCTGCCGGGTCGCGTGTCCAGGCCGCCGAAACGCGGTAGCCGGCATTCGCCAGGGCGCGGGCCAGCGTCCTGCCCACCCGGCCGCAGCCGATAAAACCCATGGTGCTGTCCTTGCTGCGCATGGTCAGTCCTTGTAAGACGCGTCGAGGCGATCCAGCTTGCGCAGCAGCGCGGGCCACTCCAGGCTGCCGTAGCCGCCGTGCCGCACTTGCGCGGAAGGGTTCAACACAGGGTTGGTCTGCGCCTCGTTGGCGAGTGTGATCTCTTCGCCCGAAAAGCAGCTGACCGTGTTGGCGATAGCCGATGCCCCCGGGTGGTGGATGGCCCGGTTGCATCCCAGGATGTCCACCTGGATGCGGCAGGCGTTTTCAAGCCAGTACATGGTGTTGAAGGCCTGCGCGATGCCGGCGCCGCACACCAGCAAGCCATGATTGCGCAGGATAAGGACGTTGTGCGGGCCCAGGTCGCCCACCACGCGGCCGCACTCGTCGCCGTCGATCGCCGGGCCTTCGAAGTCGTGATACGCCACGCGCCCGTAAAACCGCATCGCGGTCTGCGACAGCGGCAGCAATCCCTCGCTGAGCGCGCTGACCGCCGTGCCGGCCCGGGTGTGCGTGTGGATGATGCATTGCACGTCAGGCCGTGCCACATGGATGGGCGCGTGCAGGTAAAAACCCGCGACGTTGACGCTGTAGCCATGGTCGGGCTGCAGCAGGGTGTTGCCCTGCACGTCGATCTTCACCAGGCTGGAAGCCGTGATCTCCTCATACAGCATGCCGTAGGGGTTGATCAGGTACTGCCCTTCGCTGCCCGGGATACGCGCGCTGATGTGGTTGTAGATCAGGTCCGTCATGCCGTAAACGGCGAGCAGGCGGTAGCAGGCCGCGAGTTCGACGCGCGTCGCCCATTCCACGTCGCTCACATGACCGCGAAGTTCGGCCTCGGGGAGCGTGAGCACGGCAGTCATGGTGGCTCGCTGGCGGCTAACTCAGTGCCTCACCACGGCGGCCCGCCGCACGATGGCGGGCAGGGCCTGCGAATCGGGCAGGGCGCCGAACACATGCATGCCGCCGCCTGCCAGGCGTGATTCGATGAAAAGCTCCGCGGCGTCCGGCGTGACGTGCGCCAGCATTTCACCGGCTTGCAAGGCCAGCGCGATGCGTGTGACCAGCATGCGCGCGTGGCCGTCGTGCGGGTAGGCGAGGGCCAGGCGCCCGGCGAGGTCGTCGGTGAAACGGTCGTAAGCGGCATTCGCGCCCCGGTGCAGCCGCAGCTCTTCGACGAGGGCGTCGCGGCAGCGGCCGTCCTTGTCCATGGCGCGCAGCACGTCCATGCACATCATGTTGGAGGTGCCTTCCCAGATTGAATTGAGCGGCGCCTCGCGGTACAGCCGGGCCACCGGGTTCTCCATGATGAAACCGTTGCCGCCATGGGCCTGCACGCATTCATACACAAAGGCCGGTGCGCGCTGGCAGTTCCAGAATTTCATGGCCGGCGTCGCCACGCGCGAGAGCAGGCGTTCATGCTCGTTCGTTTCCATGCCGTCCGCCGCGCGCGCCACACGCAGTGCACCCAGCATGGCTGCCTCGCTGTCGATCGCCAGGTCGGCCAGTACGTTGCACTGCATGGGCAGCTCGGCCATGGGCTTGCCGAAGGCCGTGCGTGTCTGCGCGTGGTTCAGCGCCAGCGTCAGGGCCTGGCGCATCAGCCCGGCTGAGCCCACCGCGAAGTCCAGCCGCGTCAAATGCGCATGCGAAAGGATTTCGCGTATGCCGCGTCCTTCTTCGCCCACCAGCATGGACCAGGTGTCGCGGTACTCGATCTCGCTGGAGGCGTTGGAGCGGTTGCCGCATTTGTCCTTGAGCCGCTGGATGAAGAAATTGTTCAGGCTTCCATCCGGCCGGAAGCGAGGGACAAACAGGCAGCTCACACCCGAGCGGGTTTGCGCCAGCGTGTAGAAGCCGTCGGCCACCGGGACCGAGCAGAACCACTTGTGGCCGGTGATGCTGTAAATGTCGCCGTCCGCGCCGCTGCCTGCGAATTCGGCCGTGGTTTGCGTCTGCCGCAGGTCGGAGCCGCCCTGTTTTTCGGTCATGGCGTAGCCGATCACCGCGGCGCGTTTTTGCTCAAGCGGCAGGCGGCGCGGGTCGTAGTCCGCCGCCAGGGTCATGCGCCGCCATTTCTCGAAGGGTGCTTTGCCGGTGAAACCCGCCACCGCCGCATACGCCATGCCGGTCGGGCAGCCCACGCCGTTCTCGACCTGGTTCCACAGGTAGCTCAAGGCGGCGCGCGCAAAGTGGCCATTCCCGTTCTCCGTGGTCCAGGCCAGGCTGTGCACCTCATGGCCGAAGGCCGCGGCCATCAATTGGTGCCAGGCCGGGTGGAACTCCACCCAGTCGATGCGCTGGCCGAAGCGGTCATGGGTGCGCAGCTGCGGCTCGAATTCATTGGCCAGGCGCGCGGCGTCCTGCAGGGCTTCGTCGCCGGCCAGTGCACCGAGTGCACTGCATTTGCCGGCGGCCCAGGGCGCGATTTTCATCACAAGGCCGCGCAAGGCCTCGTCGCCTTCGAAGGCGTTGAAGCCGGTGGCCGGGGCGGCCTGGTTCAGGACCTCATGCGTTGCCGCCGTTGGGGAAGGCCGCGCCGTGAAAGGCGGCTCATAAGGTTTGTTCATGGCGCATCCTTCGAAATCAATTTGAGCTTGGGCGCCGCATGGCGAAACAGCATGCGCGCCGACAGGCTGGCCGTGGTCTGGGCGATGGATTTGGCCGAGTCCGAATCAGGCACAGCTTCGGGCGCCAACGGCCCCACCAGCGCCTCCATGAAGGCGCCCGTCACGCACGAGGCCGCCACGCCGGGGTCCACCTCGATGAACTCGCCGCTGGCAATGCCTTGCACCACCAGCCGCGCGATCTGGTCGCTCAACGCCGCGCGGTATTGCAGGCGCGCCATGTCGATCTCGGGCTCGCAGGGTTCGGCGATCAGGGCGTAGGCCAGCCGGCGCCCGCGCATGGCCCGCAACGAGAAGCTGTAGATTGCGTCGACCAGGCGCTGCGCGGCCGGCCCTTCGGAGTCGACGATCTCCCGGACCACGTCGACCTCGCGCTGCGAGACCAGCGCGAGCACCTGCGCGTACAGGTCGGCCTTGGAATCAAAGTAGCGGTAAACGCTGCCGGTGGCCACGCCGGCCTTGGCGGCGATCAGGGCAATCTGCGCGTCCTTCCAGCCGCTCAGGGCGACTGCGTCACGGGCCGCCTCCAGGATGGCGGTTTTGGTGGCCTGGAGCCGTTCGATACGGTGGTTTGCTGCTGGCATGGGTTTGTGAATTGGAATTCATTAAAAGTGAATTGAAATTCATATTAGGCCAAATCTCGGCCCGTGGCAAGCGCAACGGCCCGGCGAAACGGAGACGCTGGGTCAGGCCGGGGGCGTAGCGCCCCGCACCGCGCGACCAAGCGCGGCCCGCGCCAGCAGGCGTGTCGAGTCCAGCGTCGGCAGGGGTGAATTCGCATCACTCATGATCAGCGGGATTTCGGTGCAGCCCAGCACGACGGCATCGCAGCCTTCGCTTTTCATGCGTGCCATGACCTGCTGGAAATACGCGACCGCCTGGGGCGTGAAGACGCCGTACACAAGCTCGTCCATGATGATGCGGTTGACCTCGTCGCGTTCGATGTCGGTAGGGCGCAGGTAGTCCAGCCCGCGCGCGTTGAATTTTTCCGGGTAGACCTCGCTGCCCACCAGCCAGCGTGTGCCGGTGATGCCGATGCGCTTGTAGCCGCGCTGCGCGGCTTCTTCGGCCACGACTTCCGCGATGTGCAGCCAGGGCAGGGGCGAGCGCTCCAGCACATAGTCAAACGCCTGGTGAATGGTGTTGTCGGGGCAGACCAGGAAATCGGCGCCCGCCGCCGCGAGCTTGTGGGCCGATGCCAGCATGAGGTCGCCGACGCCACGCCAGTCGTCGCGGTAAATGCAGGCCATGTAGTCGGAGAGCGAGGGCGTGTGCATGGACACCTCTGGATGGGTGTGCGGGCCCAGGCGTTTTGCGCCTTCGCTGCAAATGGTCTGGTAGCAAAGCGCCGCGCCTTCCGCGGAGCAGCCGACGATGCCGATGTGCTGGGGTTTGGGCATGGTGTTCATAAGTCGTTGTGATTTACGTTAACGGGCAAGCCCGATTGCCGGTTTCGCAGCAGGCTTGTTGATGGAGTTCACCAGAAATTCAATCAGATGGCGTTGGGCTGTATTGGGAGTTCCGGGCGACGAGATCAAGGCCAGCTCGGTGGGCGGAAGCGGGGGGAAGCCGTCAGCCTCGCCCAGCGCGCGATGCTCCGGCAGGACCGCCGTCGTGGGCAGCACGGTGATGCCCAGTCCCGAGGCGACGGCGGCCTGGATGCCGGTGAGGCTGTGGCTGCCGAACACCACGCGCCAGCGTTTGCCGATCTTGTCCAGCGCCCGGATGGCGCGTTGCCGGTAGACGCAGCCTTGCGGAAACACCGCCAGCGGCACCTCTTCTTTTTCTTGTTCGCCGTGCATCGCGGCCTTGCCGGCGACCCATACGAGGGATTCAGGCCACGACGCGATGCACTCCGCGCTGCCGGGTTCGCGTTTGACCAAGGCGATGTCGATCTCGCCCTGCTGCAGCTTGTGGTGCAGGTCGGTGCTCATGCCGCTGACGGTCTCCAGCCGCACGCCCGGGTGGATGGCCAGGAAGTCCGACAGCATCGCCGACATCCGCTGCGCATTGAAGTCTTCGGGCACGCCCACACGGACTGGCGTCAATGCCGTGGGCGCCGACAGGACGTCCTCGGCCTCCTGCGCGATGGCCAGCAGGCGGCGCGCATAGGCCGCGAGGATCTCGCCATGCTCGGTGGGGCTGATGCGCTTGCCGGTCCGGTCGCGGACCAGCAGCGCGCGGCCGACGTTTTCTTCCAGCTTGTTGATTTGCTGGCTGACGGTGGACTGGGTGCGGTGCACGCGTTCGGCGGCGCGCGTGAAGCTGCCTTCATCAACGACGCAGACCAGGGTTTTGAGGAGTTCGAGATCCAGCATGAGAGGCTTATTCGTAAATCAACTGATATCTAAATGATAATTTAATTTGCAAATATCTGGTGGGAGTTGCACAGTCTGCGGCATGGCACTTGAAAACACACCCAAGCCGGACTGGCTGACCTTTGACTGTTACGGCACCTTGATTCAGTGGGATGAAGGCCTGCGGGCGGCGGTCCAGAAAATCCTGCGGCTCAAGGGCGCGCCCGACGTCGCGCCGGCCAGCCTGATCGCTTTGCATGACCGCTATGAGCACCAGCTCGAACAGGAAAAGCCGCACCGCTCGTTTCGCGAGGTGTCCGACCAGTCGCTCCGAATGGCGCTGCAGGCACTGGGCTTGCCCAGCGACGCGGAAGACGGCCGCATCCTGACCGACGGCATAGGCGCAATGCCGCCGTTTCCCGAGGTCGTCGGCACGCTTGAGCGTTTGAAGGCGCTCGGCTTCAAGCTGTGCATCGTGTCCAACACCGACGACGACATCATTGCCGGCAACGTGGCGCAGCTGGGCGGAACGATAGACCGCGTCATCACGGCCCAGCAGGCCGGCGCTTACAAGCCGGCAAGGCGCCTGTTCGACTATGCCCATGCCGAACTGGGCGTGGGCAAGGACGACGTCGTGCACATCTGCGCAAGTCCCCATCTCGACCATGCGGCGGCGCGCGACATGGGTTTTCGCTGCGTGTGGATAGACCGCAGCGTCAGGGCCCCCTTGCCGGACTACACGCCCGATGCAACACTGTCCAGGCTGGATGAAGTGCCGGGCCTGTTCCAGAAGCTCGGCTGGTAAACGCTAACGGGTAAACACGAAGGAGATTTTCAGATGGCCCATACCCTCTCAGTAGCCGCGCCGGCGAAAGGCAGGCGTGTTGACCTGTCTTCCGACGCCGTCCGGCAAACCCGCATGGAGCTTGCCGCCTGCTTCCAGCTCGCGGCCAGGTTTGGTTTTGAAGAAGGCATCTGCAATCACTTCTCCGCGCTGGTGCCGGGCCATGACGACCTGTTCTTCGTGAACCCCTTCGGTTACGCCTTTCGCGAAATCACCGCGTCGCGCCTGCTGGTCTGCGACTTTGACGGCAATGTGCTGGACGGTGAGGGCCAGCCCGAAGCGACCGCGTTTTTCATCCATGCGCGCCTGCACCGCCTGCAGCCGCGTGTCCGCGTCGCCTTTCACACCCATATGCCCAACGCCACCGCGCTCAGCATGCTGGAGGGCCCGCCGCTGTTGTGGCTGGGCCAGACTGCCCTGAAGTTCTACGGCCGTGTCGCCGTTGACGAGCACTACAACGGCCTGGCGCTCGACAACTCCGAGGGCGACCGCATCAGCGCCACCCTGGGCGACGCCGACGTGGTGTTTCTCAAGAACCACGGCGTGATCGTGACGGGCCCGACGGTTGCCGAAGCCTGGGACGATCTTTATTACCTGGAGCGCGCCGCCGAAGTCCAGCTCAAGGCCATGAGCACCGGGCGGCCGTTGCGCGGCATTCCCCACGAGGTGGCGCAGCGCGCCTATGAACAGATGCGGGTGGGCGACCCGGCCAGCGCGCGGGCGCACCTGGATAGCATGCTCCGCCTTCTGAAGGAAGACGGCGTGCGGCTTTAGGCCGGCTCGGGCGCGGGTTCCGACGCAGGCTGCGCGGCGTCGGCTTCGCCATCGCCCAGTTCGCCGCCCAGCGCGTCCAGCACGTCGGGGATCAGCGAGGCCAGCTCACCGGTGATGATGGCCGCGTCGGTGTCAAAACCGTCGTCGTCCTTGCCGCTGTCCTGCACGCCGTCCAGCACCACGTCGAGCAGCTTGAGTTTTTTGAGCTGAGCGGTTTCGGTGAGCACAAAAGACACACGCTCGTTCCAGGTCATGGCCAACTGCGTGGGCACTTTGCCCGCGGCGATGTGCTGGGCCACTTCGTCGATGTCCAGCGTGTGGCGCGAATAGCGCACGGTCGCCTTCTGGTCGTCGGGCGTCTTGAGTTCGCAGTCGCGGTCGACGGTGAAGTTGTAGGGCGCTTCGCGCGTCGACAGCCAGTGCGACATCGCGGCAGCGGCCGACATCTGCGTCTGGATGGGGCTGGCCTTCAGGCCCGGCAGGGCGCCGGGGATTTCGCTGAGGGCTTCCACCAGGTAGCTGATGACCTTGTCGGCGCCCGTGAGGTTGCCGGAATCGACGACCAGGAATTTGTTCACCGGGTCTATCCACAGCGTGGTGGTCGATCGCTTGGTGAAGGCGCGCGGCAGCAGGTCCAGCATGACTTCCTGCTTGAACTCTTTCTTGATCTTGGCGCCCACACGTTCGCGGCCGGTCTCTTCCTTGTATTTTTCAATGCGTTCGTCCACCGCGGCTTTGACGGCCGAGGAGGGTACGGGCCGGCGTTCGGTGCACAGGCGCGCGATCACGGAGCGGCCCACGCTTTCGAGCAGCACGGTGCTTTTGTTGCCGCGCGGCGGCACCCAGCCGCTGGACTCGGGCTCGGTCGCGCCGCAGGGCACAAAACGGTGGGACTGGAAAATTTCTTCGAGGGCCTCCAGGGGCGGCAACACAAAATCTTCGGCAATGCGGAAAAAAATCGCGGTAGTGAACATGGATTCCGGGGAGGGTGTTGGAGGAAGGGAGACTGGCCCTGGGGCCGGCTGCAAGCGAAGGCCTTTGTGAGGATTCGCGGGTATGCGGGAAATTCTACCGGGGACCGCTGCGCGCGCGGCCGGGGTTTATGTGATATCCACCGTGTGGATGCCGAAGGTGCCCTTACGCCTGTCTTCAAAGTAATGTTCAAGGGTTTCCTTGACCGTTTTGAAGGCGATCTCGTCCCAGGGGATTTCGGCTTCGGTGAACAGCCGGGCCTCTATGGTTTCGTGGCCGGGGTCGAACTCGTCGCTTAAAAGCCGCGCGCGGTAGAACAGGTGGACCTGCCCGACGCGCACCACGTTCATCACGGTGAAGAGCCCCAGCATTTCAAACCGGGCGCCGGCTTCTTCGTCGGTCTCGCGGGCCGCGCCTTCGGAAGTGGTTTCGCCAAGCTCCATGAAGCCGGCGGGCAAGGTCCACTTGCCCCAGCGCGGCTCGATGTTGCGTTTGCAGAGCAGCACCTGCGCGCCGTCCTCGCCCCAGGTGGGCACGGTGCCCACCACGTTGAGCGGGTTTTCATAGTGGACGGTGTTGCAGGCCGGGCAGACCGCGCGTTCCTTGGTGTCGCCGTCGTCCGGCAGCCGGTAGGCCACGGCGGTGCCGCAGACACGGCAGTGTTTCAGGGGAAGGCGGTGCATCGAATGAGTGTAGCGGCTTCGCCCCGGGGGGCGGCTCGCCCGGCGCAGACCGGCCGGGGCATCAAAAAACCGGGCACAGGCCCGGTTTTTTGGGGGTGCGCACGAAGCGCGGCAGGCACTCAGGCCTTGGTCGTCTTGGTGTGCTTTTCGATCAGGCTGCGCGCCGTGTCGAGCAGCTTCTTGCCGTCGAAGCCCTTCTTGTTCATGTCTTCCACCCACTCGACTTCCACCGTGCGCGATTTGCGGCGGAATTCCTGGGCTTCGGCGGCGCTCACGGTGTAAATCGTGTTGCCGCGGTCGCTGGCGGTCTTGCGGCCGGGGACGTCGTTGCCCTGCTGCACCTTGCCCAGCCAGGCCGAGGTGGCCATGCCGGAGTTGTTGTCGATGACCTTCTTGAGGTCGGGCGCCAGCGAGTTGTACTTGGCCTTGTTCATGGCCATCACAAAGGTGGTGGTGTAGAGGCTGCCGCCGGCGGGGTCGAACTCGGCGTGGAACTTGGTGAGCTCGTTGACCTTGACCGAAGGCACGACTTCCCAGGGAATCACGCAGCCGGTGATGGTGCCCTTGCTCAGCGCGTCGGGGATTTGCGGCAGCGGCATGCCGACCGGCGTGGCGCCCAGCACGCCCATGAGCTTGGTCACCTGGCGCGTCGGCGCGCGCAGCTTGAGGCCGCGCATGTCGGCGATGGACTTGACGGGCTTGTCCACCGTGTGGATCACGCCGGGGCCGTGCACCTGCAGCGCCAGCACCTGGGTGTCCTTGAATTCATCGGGCGCGACCGTCTGCACGTATTCCCAATAGGCCTTGGACGTGGCTTCGGCGTTCGACATCATGAAGGGCAGCTCAAACACCTCGATGCGCGGGAAGCGGCCGGCGGTGTTGCCGGGCAGGGTCCACACCACGTCGACCACGCCGTCCTTGGCCTGGTCGTAGAGCTGCACGGGCGTGCCGCCCAGCTGCATGGCCGGGTAGCCTTCAAACTTGATGCGCCCGCCGGATTCTTTTTCGACCTTGTCCATCCAGGGCTTGTGCATGGCCAGCCAGACGTTGGACGAGGGTGACATGAAGGTGTGGAACTTCAGGGTCACGGCCTGCTGGGCCAGGCCCGAGAGGGCCGGGGCGCCCAGCGCCGCGGCGGCGCCGGTTTTAAGAAGGGTTCGTCGCTGAATCATGGCGTGTCTCCTGTGAACAATGTGGCTAACCAATATGGCTAACTTAAGGCAAGCGGGTGGGTTTGGGAAGCGGTGAAAGCCCTAGGAGCCTGGGTCTAGCTGATGTACTTCACCAGCCACAGCGATATGCCCGGGAACAGCAGCAGCAGGGTGGTGCGGATGGTGTCGCTGATCAGGAAGGGCATGACGCCCTTGTAGCTTTCGCTGATGGGCACGTCCTTGGCCAGGCCGTTGACGACGTAGACGTTCAGGCCCACCGGCGGCGCCAGCATGCCGAAGCCCACGGTCATCAGCACCATGATGCCGAACCAGATCGCGGTGGATTCCTTGCTCATGCCGAAGTCCAGGCCCATCACCATGGGGAAAAAGATCGGTATGGTCAGCAGCAGCATGGACAGCTCGTCCATCACCGCGCCCAGCACCACGTAAAACAGCAGGATGGCCGTGACGACCATCAGCGGCGACAGGCCCCAGCCGCCGACCACGCCGGCGAGCTGGTTGGGCACCTGGGTCAAAGCCAGCGCGGAGTTCATCAGGTCAGCGCCAATGAAGATCAGGAAGATCATGGCCGAGCTTTCCGCCGTGGCATAAAAACACAGCTTGAACTTGGCCCAGGTGATCTCGCGCTTGAGCAGGGCGGCCACAAAGGTGGCGGCCGCACCCACGGCCGCGCCTTCGGTGGGTGTGAACCAGCCGCCGTAGATGCCGCCGAACACGATCAGGAAAATGACGGCGATGGGCAGTATGCCCAGCAGGGAGGCCAGCGTCATGGGTGGCCTGTCTTTGTCCACCTCGGGGGCCTGGCCGGGCACCAGCCGCACGTAGATGGCGATGGCCACCATATAGCCCAGCATCGCGATGATGCCCGGCACCATGGCCGCGGCGAACAGCTTGGCGATGTTCTGCTCGGTGAGGATGGCGTAGATCACCAGCGGCACCGAAGGCGGGATCAAAATGCCCAGCGTGCCGCCGGCCGCCAGCGTGCCCGTGGCGAGACGGCCCGAATAGCCGTGGCGCTTCATCTCGGGCAGCGCCACACCGGTGATGGTTGCGGCCGTCGCCACCGAGGAACCGCAGATCGCGCCGAAGGCCGCGCACGCGAGAACCGACGCCATGGCCAGCCCGCCCTTGAAGCCGCCCATCACGCCCGCCGCGAAACCGAAGAGCGCCCGGCTGATGCCGCCCTGCGTCGCGAAATGCCCCATGAGGATGAACAGCGGAATCACCGACAGGTCATAGCTGGCAAAGCGCGCGAAGGCCTGGGTGTTGAGGAAGCTGGAGAACGGGCCCCAGCCGGTCTGCATCACATAGCCGATGGCGCCCGCGGCGAACATGGCGACGGCGATGGGCACACGCACGGCCATGAAGACCAGCATGATGCCGAAAATGACCAGGGCCAGCGTGATGGAGCTCATACGTGCGCCTCCAGCTCGTCCAGCGGATTGTGCGGCTCATGGGCATCCCCGAAGCCGAACACGGTCTGGTAAAAACCGATCACGCAGGTGAGCACAAAGGGCGGGACCATGGCGGCATACACCGTCCATTCCGGAAAGCCCAGGATCTGGGTTTCCGAATGTGTGTTGTAGGAATTGAGGCCGCCCAGCACAGTGCGCCAGGCCAGCAGGCCGAACACCAGGGCCAGCAGGAACGCGCCGAAGCGGTCCAGCCTGTCATTGGATTTTTGGCTCAGCTTCGCGGTGAAAAAGTCCACGATGATGTTGCCGCGCTGGATCTGGCAAAAGGGCATGAAAAGCGCGATGGCCGCGCCGGTGACCACGCCGGTGAGTTCAAAGTCGCCGACCAGGGTGGCCCCCAGCAGGTTGCGGCCTATCAGGCTGGCGCAGGTCATCAGGGTGATGGCGGTGAGCAGCACGCCCGCCAGAATGGCGCAGAGTTTTGCAAGGGACTGCAGGATTTTCAAGAAGGGTCTCCGAAAGGCAGGACGGGTCTCGGGAACGCCCCCAAGCCGCATGGGCCGATTATCAGAATTGCGGCTTGATACGGGCAGGCGGCTTACCCGAAGAGGCCGGGGTATTTGCGCGGTGATTAAAACAGATGCGCGTTCATCGCGCAAACCGCCGGCCCAAAAAAAACGGCCGCGCAGGGCGGCCGTTTGTCTTTGTTCACGCTGCCGTCCCCGCCTGCGTGACAGGCGCAGGGACGCAGCTTGATGCGCTTTCTGTACTTACGCGACCTTGACGGTCAGCGTGCCCAGGCCGGCCACGCTGCCGACCATGGTGTCGCCCGAGACCACAGCCGCCACGCCTTCGGGCGTGCCGGTGTAAATCAGGTCGCCGGGTTGCAGTTCCCAGGCGGCCGACAGGTGCTCGATGGTTTCGGCGACGTTCCAGATCAGCTTGGCAACGTTGCTGCGCTGGCGGTCCGTGCCGTTCACCTGCACGTACAGCTCGGCATTGTTCACGTCGCCGGCCTGGGCCACGGGTGTGATGGGGCCGATGGGCGCGGAATGGTCATAGGCCTTGCCGATGCACCAGGGGCGGCCCTGCTTTTTCATCTCGCCCTGCAGGTCGCGGCGCGTCATGTCCAGGCCCACGGCATAGCCGTAGATGTGCTTGTGCGCGTCGGCGGCCTTGATGTTCTTGCCGCCGGTGCCGATGGCCACGACCAGCTCGATCTCATGGTGCAGGTTTTTGGTGAGGCTGGGGTAGGGGATGCTGCCCGTGCTGCCGTTGTCCACAGCGACGATGGCGTCGGCGGGCTTCAGGAAAAAGAACGGCGGCTCGCGGCCGGTGAAGCCCATTTCCTTGGCGTGCTCTTCGTAGTTGCGGCCCACGCAGTAAATGCGGTGAACCGGAAAACGCTCTTGGGTGCCGTTGACGGGAACGGATACCGTGGCCGGTGGGGTGATGACAAAACTCATGACAACCTTTCTTCTCTGTGTATGCCCAGGGCTTGGTGCACCGGGCGGTCTGAAAAACTGAACAGCACACAACCTTGCGCCGATCGCAATTGCGCAGTGTGCCACGACGGAATCACAAAATGGTCGCGCGGGCCGAATTCGAAAACTTCGGTTTCGCCGTTGCGCTCGATGTGAACGGTGCCCGAACCCTCGACCACGCTGAACACCGCGCCGTCGGTCTGGCGCCAGGACTTGCCGGAAAAGCCGGCCGGCAGGCGCTGCATGAAGGTCGCCATGGTCGGCATGGGCGAGCCGCCGGTGGCCGGGTTGACGTAGCGCAACTTGACGCCGTCCCAGGCATCGATGTCGGCATGCGTTTCCAGCTGGTGCAGGGTCTCGCGGGTGCGGTCGTAGGGGTAGCTGAAGATGGGCGAGGTCTGGCCGAAGGGCGCGTCGTAGCGCATCGGCATCATGTTGGCGCCGTAGCGGTGGCTGCTGATGCCCAGCGGCTTGGTGACTTCCTGCTGCCTGGCGCCGCCGTTCTCGGCAAAGCCCGCGTCGAAGAAACGCAGCATGGGGATGTCCAGGCCGTCCAGCCAGACGACAGGCGTGTCGGATTCGACGCGGCCCTCATGGCCGTGGTCGTGCCAGGTCCAGCTCGGGGTGATGATGAAGTCGCCGGGTTTCATCTGCGTGCGCTCGCCGTCGACGGCGGTGAACGCGCCATGGCCTTCGACGACGAAGCGCAGCGCGCTTTGTGTGTGGCGGTGGCTGGGCGCGATTTCGCCCGGCATGATGACCTGCAGGCCCGCATACAGCGACTGCGTGATGCAGGACTGCCCGCGCAGGCCGGGGTTTTCCAGGATCAGCACGCGGCGCACCGCTTCTTCAGCGGTGATCAGCTGGCCCGACTGCATCAGGAAGGGGTGCACGTCGGCGTACTTCCACAGCGCCGGCTTGCAGGGCGTGCAGGGCGACTGCGGCACCAGCGCGTGCAGCACTTCCCAGAGCGGCGTCATGCTGTGCGCCGAGATGGCATCGTAAAAAGCCTTGCGTGCGGCACCGTTGGGCGCCGCGGGCTTGCCGTGGGTGGGAGGGGGCGTCATGTCCATGGTGGGTGTCCAGTCTCTAGGGTTTTTTAAAGATCGCCGTCGTTGTCATTGTCGAAATACACGCCGTCCCGCGTGAGCAACTGCTGCAGCTGCTTCACGTCGGTATCGGCAAAACAGGCGCCCGCGCCTGGCATGGCTGCCGCCGTGCCCGCCGCCTGGCCCATCACAAAACAGCCGCCGCTGGCGCGCGCGGCCGACTGGCCTTCGTGCGTCATCGAGGCGCAGCGCCCGGCCACCAGCAGGTTGGCGATGCCCTGCGGCACCAGCATGCGCCAGGGCAGCTCGTTGTAGGCGCGGCCCTGGGTGGCGTCCACATTGCGCGGGAATTGCCAGTCGATGCGGCCGTCGGCATGGAGCTCCATCGGCCAGGCGTTGATGCCGATGGCGTCGTCAAAGCGCGCCGAGGAGAGGATGTCTTCGCCGCTCAGCGCATACAGGCCCTGGATTCGGCGCGTTTCGCGGATGCCGACTTGCGGCGCGATGTCCACGATGGCGGAGCCCGCAAAGCCCGGCACTTCGCTGCGCAGGAAACGGAAGTATTCGGTGATCTGGCGCCGGCCTTCGAGTTCGCCTTCGCTGAGCTGGCGCGCATCGGTGGCGTCCATGGCCGTGCCCTGGGCGTTGCGGATCTGCGTGACGTTGGCGCGCCATTCGCTGGGGTTTTTCTGCGGCCTGAGGATTGCGCCTTCGCGCGGGAACTGGTAGCGGCCCGGGTTGCGCGCCTGGCTCTCGGCCATCAGGGTGTTGATGGCCTTGAACTCGCCCACGGCGGCCAATGCGCGCTCGGCGTCGACATGGCCGACGCGGAACATGGTCGAGGGAAACAGCGCGCTGCCGTGGCCGTCGCCGAGCTCGAAAGGCACGCCCGCAAAGTTCGCCACGTCGGCGTCGCCCGAGCAATCGATGAAACGCGTGGCGCGTACCGCCTGGCGGCCGGATTTGGTTTCCACCACCAGGGCGCTGATGCGCTCGCCTTCCATCACCACGGCCGCGGCCCAGGCGTGAAAGAGGATGTTCACGTCGGCGGCCACCAGCAACTGGTCGGCCGCGCATTTGTAGGCCGACACGTCGTAAGAACGCACGCGTATGCGGCCCTGCATGCCGTCCTGTGGCGCGTTGAGGCCGCCCAGGGCGTTGATGCGCTGCAGCAGGTCGTCGGCGACGCCGCGCACCACCTGCCGCATCTGGCCGTTCTTGCGGCCGTACAGGCCCGCGAAATTCGTGACACCGCCGGCCGTGCCCATGCCGCCCAGGAAACCGTAGCGCTCCACCAGCAAGGTGCGCGCGCCATGCCGCGCGGCGCTGGCGCTTGCGGCCAGGCCTGCGGGACCGCCGCCGATCACGACGACGTCGAATTCGCCGTAAACAGGCAAGCTGCGCGCGGCTTCGGTGATCAAGTTACACCCCCGTCCAGGCTCACTGCGTGTAGCCTGTTCCCCCCTCGAGGGGGCGGCGCCTGCGGTCTGGCAAAGCCAGTCCCGCGGCCCCCACTGGTCGTGCCCACTGAACTCTTCAACCCAGCATGAGCCGCGGAACCGGCTTTGCCGGGCCGCAGGCGGGCGGCCCCCTCGGGGGGCAGAGAGCTACACGCAGTGAGCGAACGTGGGGGCATCATTTACTCAAGTTTGATACCACGCGACTGGATGATGCCGCCGAGGATGGCGGCTTCTTCCTTCACGCGGCTTTTGAGGCCGTCGGGCGAGGTGCCCACGGCCTGCCAGCCCTGGTTGAACAGTTTTTGCCGCGTGTCGGCGTCGCGGATGATGCGCGGCACTTCCTGCGCCAGCCGCGCCTGCGCGGCCTTGGAGAGATTCGCCGGGCCGATCAGTGCCGTCCAGACTTCAAGGTTCACGCTGGCGACGCCGGCATCGGCCAGCGGCGGCACTTCCGGCACCAGCGAGGAACGCCCGCCGGCCAGGCCTATGGCCTTAAGCTTGCCCGCGCGCACATGCGGCATGGCCACGCCGGGCGGGATCAGCGCCATCTGGATCTGCCCGCCCAGCATGGCGGTGACCACCTGCGGATTGCCGGCAAAAGGCACATGCACGGGCGTCAGGCCGGGTACGCGGCTTTTGAGCAGCTCCATGCCCAGGTGGGCGACCGAGCCGTTGCCGACCGAGCCGTAGTTCCAGCGGCTGCCGCCCTGGCGCGCGGCCGCGAAGAAGTCGGCACCGCCGGGTTCGCCCACGGGCGCCACCAGCACCAGCGGCGCGGTGGCCAGCAGCGAGATGGGCGTGAAATCTTTCGCCGGGTCGTAAGGCAGCTTGGGGTAGAGCAGCTTGGCGGAGGTCAGGTTGCCGTTGATGACGACGCCCAGCGTGTGGTCGTCGGTGGCCTTGGCGACCTGGTCGGCCGCGATGTTGCCCGATGCGCCGGGTTTGTTCTCGATGATCACCGGCTGGCCGAGCGCGCGGCTCAACGGTTCAGCCAGCGTGCGCGCCGCCATGTCGGGGGTGGAGCCGCCGGGAAAGCCCACGAGGATGCGCACCGGCTTCGTCGGCCAGGCCGCTGCGGCGGACTGCGCGCAGGCGGCAGAAGACACAGCGACGAGTACGGCGGAAAACAAGGCGAAAGACACGGTGGAAAGAGGCTTCATCACAGTCCCTGAGGCTATAAAACCCTCATTGGAACAGTTTGGAAGGCTCGATGCCGTCGTACATCCACTTCAGGCCCGCGAAGCCCGCGCTTTCGGCGCCGCTCTGGAACATCTGGTTGCGCAGCTCGCGCTGTACGCCGGCCGCATGGTAAATATCACCATAAAAACGCGCGGTCAGTTGCACGCGGCCGGTGCGCAGGTAGCGCGCCTGCTGGTATTTCTGGAAGGCCAGGGGCAGGTCGCCGCGGGTGTGGCGCAGCGCTTCGCGCATGACCACCGCATCTTCGATGGCCTGGCCGGCGCCCTGGGCCAGGTACTGCAGCATGGGGTGGGCCGCGTCGCCCAGCAGCGTCACGCGCTTGTCGGTCCAGTTCTTGACCGGCTCGCGGTCGCACAGCACCCACATCTTCCAGGTCTCGATCTTGCCAAGCAGCTCCTTGACCTGCGAGCAGGCCTCGGCAAAACGCTCGGTCAACTCGGCCGTGTCGCCGAAAGTGTTCCATCCTTCGTCGTACTTGTTGCTGTGGAACACGGCCACCAGGTTGAACAGCTCGCCGCGGCGCAGCGGGTAGTGCACCAGGTGGGTTTTTTCGCCGCCCCAGAGTGTCACGTCGTCGCTCCACAAATGGGCCGGCACGTCCTCGCGCTTGAGCACCGCGCGGTAGGCGATGTGGCCGGACACGCGGGGCTTGCCGTCACCGACCACGGCCTCGCGGATGCGGCTCCACATGCCGTCGGCGCCTATCAGCGCGCTGCCTTCAACGACTTCGCCGCCTTCAAGCTTCACCGTCACGCCGTCGGCGCTCTGGTCGAACGATTCCACCTTGGCGCTGGTGCGCAGGGTGACGTTGGGCTGCGCGCGGCAGGCGTCCAGGAAGACCTGGTGCAGGTCGGCGCGGTAAATCACGCCATAAGGAAAGCCGTAAGTCGCGCGGGCGACATCGCCCAGCGGCACGCGCACGACTTTTTCGCCGGTGCGCACGTCGTTCATGCCCAGGCCGGGCGGGAAGAAGGCTACGCGGTTGATGGCTTCGGTCAGGCCCAGGTAGTCGAACATGCGGAAGATGTTCGGGCCGAGCTGGATGCCGGCGCCGATTTCGCCGAAGGTCGCGGCCTGCTCGAACAGGGTCACGCGGTGGCCGTCTTGCGCGAGCACCATGGCCGCGGCCAGCCCGCCAATGCCGCCGCCCGAGATGAGGAGTGGGAGTGGGGATGTTTGTGCCATATATGAGAGGATGGATGTGGGGTTTGAACCGGGGGAGCAGAGGATAAAACCGGGTTTTATGCGCTAATGATAAGTATACTTATTATTTCCGTCCCTAGTAGATACCCTGAATTGCAAAGCTGGCCGTTAAACTGCGCACATGGCAAAAACTTTTAATTTCAGCGAAGCCCCCGGACACCTGATTCGCCGCGCGCAGCAGCTTGCGGTGGCGATCTTCATGGAGGAAACGGCTGGTTTTGACGCCACGCCGGTGCAGTTCGCTATCCTGAACGCCCTCATGGACGACCCCGGCGAAGACCAGATCACGCTGTCGGGCCGCGTCGCCTTCGACCCGGCCACCTTCGGCTCGGTGATAGGCCGGCTGGAAGCCAAAGGCTGGGTCAAGCGCGAAGCCGACCCGTCCGACAAGCGCCGCAAGCTGCTGTGGACCACGCCCGAGGGCGAAAAACTCGCGCTGCAGATGAAACGCGCCGTCAGCCGGACCCAGCAGCGCATCCTGGCGCCGCTGGACGAGGACGAGCGTGTGCAACTGAACCAGTTGCTGGCCAAGCTGGTCACCGGCCACGAGAACGACGGCCGCTAGGGCAGCGCCCAAGGTGGCACGCCAATAAAAAACGGGGCTTTTCAGCCCCGTTTTTGTTTGATTCGCGAAACCTCAGTCCGATTTGGCCAGCAGGTTGAAATGCTCGACCGTGGGCGGGCCGGCGAAGAACGGCCCGACGATGGCGCGCCAGTCGGCAAAAGCGGCCGACTCGCGGAAATCGACGGTGTGGTTTTCCAGCGTGCCCCAGAAAATCTGCAGGATGTAGCGCTCAGGGCTCTCAATGCCCTTGTTGACCGTGAAGCCCTGGAAGCCCTTGGCCTTGGAAATCACTTCGCGGATGCCGCGCTGGATGGCTTCGTCAAAAGCAGCCTGCTGGCCCGGGTGGATGCGGATGTCGGCGAGTTCGAGAATCATGAGAAAAAGCTCCTTTTGGTTTGATGTCTCAGTATTGGGTAGCTGGCAACTCTACCGTCAATCCGTCCAGCGCGGGTGTGAGCCGGATCTGGCAGCTCAGGCGGCTGGTGGCGCTGCGCGGCGCGGCGGTGAATTCCAGCATGCCCAGCTCCTCGCCGTCGGGCGGCGGCAGGCTGGAGGCGTAGGGCTCCTGCACGTGCACGTGGCAGGTGGCGCAGGTCAGCAGCCCGCCGCAGTCGGCGGCGATGCCGTCCACGCCGGCCGCCACGGCGGCTTCCATCAGGCTTTTGCCGGGTTTGCCCTGGGCCTCGGTGGCGCGGCCGTCGGCCGCGATGAAATGAAGGGTGATCATGAAGTAGGGGGTGTGCCGTCAGATGCGGCTGAAGTATTCGCGCCTTTGCCAGTCGTCCTTGTCCTCGGCGTCGGCGTGGCGGGTGATTTCGGCCTGCTTGATTCGCGTGAGGTAGCTGACGAAAGTATCGCCGAAGGCGGCCGTCAGCGCGGCGTCGGCCTGGAGCGCCTCCAGCGCCTCGCCCAGGCTGGTGGGGATGTTGTCGGCGCCGCCGCCATAGGGCGCGTCGGTGGCCGGCGGGGCCCTGAGGCGGCGTTCCATGCCGTCCAGCCCGGCGTGGATTTGCGAGGCCAGGTAGAGGTAAGGGTTGGCGGCGGGCTCACCCAGGCGGTTTTCAATGCGCGTGCTGTTGTCCTTGCACTGGCCGACCACACGCAGCATGGCGCCGCGGTTGTCGCGGCCCCACAGAATCGATTGCGGCGCCAGCGCGTTGGGCCGGAAACGCCCGAAGCCATTGATGGTGGGCGTGCAGAAAGCCGTCATGCCGCGCGCATGAGCGAGCAGCCCGGCCAGGTAATGTTCGCCGGTTTCCGAGAGCGTGTACTGCGCGTCCGCCGGTGTGCTGCCGGCCGCGGGGCTGTCCCGCCTGAACAGGTTGGCGCCGGTGTTCAGGTCCACCAGCGACTGGTGCAAATGCCAGCCGCTGGACATGATGTTGGGGAAGGGCGGCCGGCACATAAAGGTCGCGTGGTAGCCGGCGCGCCGCAGGGCTTGTTTCACCGCACTGCGAAACAGCACCATGTTGTCGGCGGCGGCCAGCGCATCGGTGGCCTCGAACACCGCCTCGACCTGGCTGGGGCCCAGTTCGATTTCCAGCGACAGCAGCGGCAGCCCCAGCGCCTGTGCCGTACGTTGCACGATGCGCAGCGGCTCCTCGGCCATGTCCACCCATTGCTCGGACAGCAGGTGGTAGCCGGGGTGGATCATGCGCACTTCGGGCGGCAGGCCGGGCCAGGCGGCCAGTTCGGGATCCAGCTGCGGATTCAGTCCATCCCCGGTGATCCGGTAAATATGGAACTCGATCTCCAGCCCGCATTTCATGCCGTAGCCGGCTTCGGCCAGTTTGGCCAGCGCGTTTTGCAGCACGCGGCGTGTGTCGAGTTCGACCGGGCTGCCGTCGGGAAACCAGGGCTGGCACTGCAGCCAGCCGGTTGTTTCGGCCCAGGGCAATTCCTTGAAGCTGGCCGGGTCGGCCAGCAGCATCACGTTGCCGCCGAATTCAAAACCCGGCAAGCCGGCCGCACCGCCGGCCTCGAACACCTTGTACGCGGTGCGGTCGGCCGTGTCTTTAAGCAGCAGGGTGCTGACCATGCCCACGCCGTCGGCCAGGGCCTGCGCCGCCGCGGCCGCCACCAGCGTCTTGCCGCGCAGCATGCCGTGCAGGTCGCACCAGGCAAAGCGCACCAGTTCCAGGCCGCCGGCTTCGATGCGGCGGATGGCTTCGGCCTGCGCGGCCTGCCTCGCGGCGTCGTGCACGCCGCATTGCGCCGCGAAGCTCATGATTGCGTGGCGGTGTCGGCTGGCGCTGGCGAGCTGGCCTTTGCGTCCAGCCACGGTGCGGCTTCACGCTTGGCGCGCGCGGTGTGCTGCCACCACTGGGCCCATTCGCCAGCCGGTGCGATGCCGTCCACCGTGTCCGGGCCGGTGATCATCGCGGCCTGCGCGGGGTCGGCAATGCCGGGTGCCACGCCGCCGTTTTGCACGGTCTCGATCGCCTTGAGCAGCACGCGCCGGTTCGCCATGATGACCTTGTCCGAGGTGCCCAGGTGCTCGCGCGTGCGGTCCTGGATCGCGCCCATGCTTTCCACGGCCCACTGGTCGTGCACGTTGATGTCTTCCTCGCCCATGCCGAGGTAGGTGCTGCTCATCTGCTCTTCGGCATTGAAGCCCCAGCCGTTGTGGCGGCCGGACTTGGGGATGTAGTCGGGCAGCGCGATGAACTGCTGGCGCTGCGCGCGCATGCTTTCGCGGTCCAGCGGGCCGGCAAAGCTGGTGAAGAAGGTGTACCAGTAGGTGTGGGTGTCGTCCACCGGCACATGCATCTGCGTGATGGTCATGGTCTCCGACAGCGGGATCACAAAGGTCGCAGGGAAGATCGCGTTGGTCACGCGCACGTGGGTCAGCTTGTCGGTCATGGCGCGCAGGGCGGTCAGCTGCATGCCCCAGGGCTTGTTCTCGAAGCTGATGTCGGGCTGGGCGAACTCGCGCATGATGCGCGTCATCGGCCACTGCTCGCCGTCCTTGCTGCCGGCGCTGGCGCTGCGGAACTGCTTGCCGGCGGGGTTCTCGCCGATGTCGTCCAGCGGGTCGTCCTGCAAAAAGCGGTGCAGGAAGGACGGGTGCGCCGGGTCAATGCCCACCTCGAAGGCCTGCAGCCAGTTGGCGTTCCACAGGCCCTTGAAGGCAAAGCTGTGTGTGGCCGGCGCGGTGAAGCAGTCAAAGGCCGGGAAGGGCGGCGGCGTGCTGCCCTCGTCGCCGAGCCAGGCAAACAGCACACCGGCTTTTTCGACGACCGGGTAGCTGCGCTGGCGTATGCGCTCGCACAGCTTGCTGCCCGTGGGCTCGGCCGGGGTTTCGAGGCAGCGGCCGTCGGTGGCGAACTTCCAGCCGTGGAAGGGGCAGCGCAGGCCGCCGCCCTGGGCCGCGCTCTCGCGGCGGCCGAAGGACAGGTCTGCGCCGCGGTGCGCGCAGTCGCGGTCCAGCAGGCCCCAGGCGCCCGAGGCGTCCTTGAACAGCACGAGGTCCTGGCCGAACAGCTTCAGCGCCTTGACCGGGCGAAGCTCCATGCGCGGGTCAAGCGCCGGGTTGAATTCATCGACCAACGCAGCGGGCTGCCAGTACTGTCGCAGCAACTTGCCGCAGGGCGTGCCCGGCGTGATGCGGGTCAACAACTCGTTTTGTTCAGCGTTCATGGCGGCCTTGTGAGGTGGCTGTGAGGGCGATTCTGGAGACAAACCGTAAAACGGTATCCCGAAATTAAAATTCAGTGTACATTCGCTGCCATGAACTTGCAAGAAACGGTGTTGATGCAGCTGCGCGACCTGATCCTGCGCGGCGAGTTCGAGCCCGGCCAGCGCCTGGCCGAGCAGCAGTTGGCCGAAAAACTGGGCGCCTCGCGCACGCCGGTGCGGGCCGCGCTGGTCACGCTGGAGCAGGAGGGTTTGGTCGAGGCCAACGACACTGGCAAATATTTGGTGCGCCAGTTCACGCCGCGCGAAGTGTCTGACGCGATCGCGGTGCGCGGCCACCTCGAAGGCATGGCGGCGCGGCTGGTGGCCGAGCACGGCGTGTCGCGCCAGCTGCAACTCGATTTGCAGTCCTGCCTGGACGAAGGCGACCGCGCGCTGGCGGCCAACCCGCTGGGCTATGAAAACTACGCGGCGTATGCCGCCATGAACGACCGCTTCCACGCGCTGATCCTGGAGGCCAGCGGCAACCGCGCCTTGCAGCGCGCGATCCAGCTCAACGACAAGCTGCCGTTTGCCTCAGCCTCGGCCATGCTGCCCATGCAATCGACGCTGGAGCAGGACCGCGACTGGATGCACTACGCGCACCGCCAGCACCACATGCTGTTCGCGGCGCTCAAGGCCGGCGAGGGCGCGCGCGCCCAATCCCTGGCTGTCGAGCACACCGAAGTCGCGCAAATGAACATGCGCATGGCGCTGGAGCGGCGCGCCGAAACCGAAAGCGTGATGCCGGGGCTGCGCTTGGTCGTGGGCGGTTAGCGCTCGCCCAGCAGCAGTTTGACGTCCACCGCGTCGGCGACAGCCTTGTTGCCGGCATCACCCAGGTGCAGGTGGTCGCCCGAGTCATACGCGGGAAGTATGCGCAGCGGGTTCTGCGGGTCGCGCACCACCGCGTCGAAATCCAGCACCGCATCAAATTCACCGCTGCCGCGTATCCACGCATTGATGCGCTGGCGCAGGGCGTCTTTCGCGGGGCTGTAGTAGTTGGCGATGGGCGATCCCGGCATGGTCAGCGCGCCCTCGAAAGGCGTCAGCGTCGCGCCCACCGTGCGCACGCCGCGGCTGCGGGCGCGAGTGATCAGCTGGCGGTAGCCGGCAATCAGGGTCTCGGCCTGCGTCGCCGGCTCATTCGGCTCAAAGGTGCTGCCGGGCCAGCTGATGTCGTTGATGCCCATCAGCAGCACCACGCCGGCCACGCCGGGCTGGCCCAGCACGTCACGGTCGAAGCGCGCCAGCGCATTGGGCCCCATGTGGTTTTTGAGCACCCGCCCGCCCGAGATACCGGCATTGAGCACGGCCACCTTCTGGCCGGCCAGGCGGCGCGCCAGGAAGTCGGGCCAGCGCTGGTCGGTGCCCGGCGTCGAGGCCGCGCCGTCGGTGATGGAGTCGCCAAAGGCCACCACGCTGCGCGTGCCGGGCGCGGCTTCCACCAGCACGGCGCTCAGAAAGAGGCGGCTGTTCACCACGCTGTCGGCTTTCACGGTGGCCGCGCCGGTGACATTGCCTGCCGCGATCTGCGCGGCTTGCAGGCCGTCCCAGTGGATGGTTGTGACGGGCGTCGTTTGCGGAAAGTAAAGGCTGACGGCCAGGCGCTGCAGCGGCGCGACGTCCATCACGACCGGGTCGCTGATCAGGGGCGCGCCCGCCGGGATGGTGGCCGTGGCCTGGCCGCCAAAGGTCAGGGCCAGGCTGGGGCCGGTGCTGCCGCCCCCGTCGGCGCCCGCAGCCGCGATGTGCGCCGCGCCTATCTGCAAGGGCTGTGTGCCGTATTCGTTGGACAGCACGATGCGCACGCGCGAGCCGCCCATGCCGGCGCGCACGACCTGGCGCACCGTCTGGTCGCGCAGGCTGGCCGGAAGGCCCAGCGGCAACACAAAGTCGCCGGCCCAGATGGGCTGCGGGCTGGCCGTCCACGCCGGAACCCAGGTGCCGGTATCGACCGCTTGCGCTTGCGGCACAAAACCGGCGCACAGCAGCGTGATGGCGAAGGCGCACCCAAACACGCGGAGTTTCAGGAAGGTATTCATGTGAGCCTCAGCAGGTGGCGGCGTTGGCCGGCAGTTCAGGTTTGTCGCGCGAGAGGCTGTAGAGCGCGACGGCGATGCCGGTGACGGTGATCAGCGCGGCCAGCCAGCTCAAGCCCCCCAGGCCGAAGGAACTGCTGACCACCAGGCCGCCCAGCCAGGCGCCCAGCGCATTGCCCACGTTGAAGGCGCCTATGTTGAGGCTGGCCGCCAGGTTCTGGCCCGCACCGTGCGCTTGCTGGAGCACGCGCATCTGCAGCGGCGCCACCGTGGCGAAAGACGTGACACCCAGCAGCCCGACGAAGAGCACCGTGGTCACGGGCGAGTGCAGCACAAACCCCATCGCGCCCAGCACCAGCGCCATCGCCCCCAGGGTAAGCAGCAGGGACATGCGCAGGCCCTTGTCGGCCAGGCGGCCGCCCAGCAGGTTGCCGATGAAGATGCCGCCGCCGAACACCAGCAGGATGGGCGACACGGCGGCTTCGCTGAAGCCGGTGAGCTGGGTCAGGATGGGCTGGATGTAGGTGAAGATGGCGAACACGCCGGCAAAACCGAACACCGTCATCAACAGGCCCAGCATGACTTGCGGGCGCGCGAGTCCGGCGAGTTCCTGGCGGATGGAGCCGTTGCCGTTTTCGGCCGCGCTGCGCGGCACAAAAACCGCCAGCACCAGGAAGGCCAGCAGCCCGATCAGCGCCACCACCCAGAAGGTGGAGCGCCAGCCGTAGTGCAGGCCCAGCCAGGCGCCGGCCGGCACACCGAGCAGGGTGGCGAGCGACAGGCCGCTGAACATGATGGCAATGGCGGATGCCTTGCGTTCGGGCGCCACCAGGCCGGTGGCGACGATGGAGCCCACGCCGAAGAAGGTGCCGTGCGCCAGCGAGGTGATGACGCGCGCGGCCATCAGGCTGCCGTAGTCGGGCGCCATCGCGCAGGCCAGGTTGCCCAGCGTGAAGATGGCCATCAGCGCCAGCAGCACGGTCTTGCGCGGCAGCTTGCGTGTGGCCAGCGTCAGCACCGGCGCCCCCACCGCCACGCCCAGGGCGTAGCCGGAAATCAGCAGCCCGGCCGAGGCGATGGTGACGCCGAGATCGGCGGAGACCTGCATCAGCAGGCCCATGATGACGAACTCCGTCGTGCCTATGCCGAAGGAGCCGACGGTGAGGGCCAGCAGGCCTAAAGGAAGTGAGAGGAGTGATTTTTGCGCGGCCATGGAATCGCCTTAAAAAGAGGATGCCGGTAGTATGGAAACGAATCGGTACTTTGACTAGAATGGCCTGGAGACAATGATCTGTGAATTGAATTCACAATAAATCGAGTTCGATCCACCTCAAAATACCCGCATCATGCCCCGCAACGACGTCAACCGCTCCGGCGAAATGGAGGCTTTTGTCCAGGTCGTGGAAAAAGGCGGCTTTTCGGCCGCCGCCCGCCAGCTGTGCATGACGCCCTCGGCCGTCAGCAAGCTGGTCACCCGGCTGGAGGCGCGGCTCGGCACGCGGCTGGTCAATCGCACTACCCGCAAGCTGCAGCTCACGCCCGAAGGCACGACGTTTTACGAGCAAAGCACGCGCGTGCTGGCCGACATGGACGAAGCCGAGCGCGGCGCGGCCGCCGGCGCCATGCCGCGCGGGCGCGTCAGCATCAATTCCAGCATGCCGACCGCGCACCGCCTGCTCTTGCCGCTGGTGCCGGCCTTCCACGAGCGCTATCCGGACATCTCGCTGGACATCACCCTGACCGACCGCGTCGTCGACCTGCTGGACGAGCGCACCGACGTGGCGATACGCTGGGGCGCGCTGGCCTCGTCTCAGCTGGTGGCGCGCAAGCTGGGCGACACGGCGCAGGTCATCGTCGGCAGCCCGGACTACCTGGCGCGCCACGGCATGCCGCATACGCTGCAGGAGCTGGAGGCGCACCAGCGCCTGGCCCACACCTTCAAGCGCAACATGCATTACTGGCCGGTGCGCGTGGACGGGCAGATCCAGCAATTGCCCATCGCGGGCTATGTGCGCGCCAGCGACGGTGAAGCGCTGCGCCACCTGCTGCTGGCCGGCGCCGGCCTGGCCCGCATGTCGATGTTCCACGTCGGCCGCGACATTGAGGCGGGCCGGCTGGTGCCCGTGGCCGAAGAACTCAACCCCGGCGAGCGTGAGCCCATCCACGCGGTGTTCGTCGGCCGCGGCGGCCGCCTGCCGGCGCGTGTGCGCGTGCTGCTGGATTTCCTGGTGGAGCAGGTCACGCAGGAGGTGCTGGATTCCGGTGGCTTGGGGCTGGATTACCAGCTACACCAGCCTTGACGTCTTACTCCCTCGCCCTCTGGGAGAGGGTTGGGGTGAGGGCCGGCGGCGGTAAATAGGCCCCGGTTTCATGCACAGGCCGCGGCCCTCACCCCCGCCCTCTCCCAGAGGGCGAGGGGGTAAAACCGTACAGGACCAGCTTCGCTGGTTTGGGAGCCGCTCTAGGTACTAGCCACTACATAGCTTCCCTATAGCTGCGCGCGCCTGACTTGCCTAGCATCCGTGACAAGCCACAAGGCTGTCAGAGCCGTTCCGGCCATGGAGGAGTCCTATGCATCGCGTTCCCGTTCACACCCTGGGTTTTTGCCTTTTACTGCTGTCGCTATGCAGCGCCGGCTTCGCGCAGGAACGTTTCACGCCCTCCGCCGACGGCCAGGAAGTCACCGACAGCCGCACCGGCCTGGTCTGGCGGCGCTGCGCCGAGGGCATGGTCTTCAAGGGGAAAACCTGCACCGGGCAAGCGACGTTTTTCACCCAGCCCGATGCGGCCGCGCGTGCCAAGGCGGCTTCCACGCCGGCCGCTGAATGGCGCCTGCCCATCCTCAAGGAACTCTCCAGCATTGTTTCGGTGCGCGAAGCCGAAGAGGGCAAGGCGGCAATAGAACCCAACGCCTTTCCCGCCACACCGGTCGCCCGCTTCTGGACATCCAGCAGCACCGGCCCCGGTTACTTCACGTTTGTGGGGTTCAGCGACGGCAGCGCCGGTGAGGCCCCGCGCGCCACTTCGGCCGCAGTGCGGCTGGTGCGCGGCGGCAGGTAAGAACTATTCTTTCGCGACCTGCAGCACCAGCTTGCCGAAGTTCTCGCCGTTGAAAAGCTTGAGCAGCGTTTCCGGGAAGGTGTCCAGGCCCACGACGATGTCTTCCTTGCTCTTCATGGTGCCGGCCTTCAGGTAGCCCGCCATCTCGGCCACACCGAGGTGGTAGCGGTCGGCATAGTCGAACACCACGATGCCTTCCATGCGGGCGCGGTTCACCAGCAGCGACAGGTAATTCGCCGGGCCTTTCACGGGCGTGGTGTTGTTGTACTGGCTGATCGCGCCGCAGATGATGATGCGGGCGCCGCGCGCCAGTCGCGCCAGCACCATGTCCAGGATTTCGCCGCCCACGTTGTCGAAATAGATGTCTATGCCCTTGGGGCAGTGCTCCTTCAGGCCGGCGCGCACGTCGCCGTTCTTGTAGTCGATGCAGGCGTCAAAACCCAGCTCGTTCACCACCCAGTCGCACTTGGCCTTGCCGCCGGCGATGCCGACCACGCGGCAGCCCTTGAGTTTGGCGATCTGCCCCACCGTCTGGCCCACCGCGCCGGCCGCGCCGGAGACCACCACGGTTTCGCCCGGCTTGGGCAGGCCGACTTCCAGCAGGCCGAAATAGCCCGTCATGCCGGGCAGGCCCAGCACGTTGAGCCAGGAGGTCAGGCCCAGGCGCGGGTCTATCTTGAACATGCCGCTGCGCTTGACCTGGTCGGCCGCGATCAGGCAGTACTCCTGCACATCGAGCGCGGCGTTCACATAGTCGCCCACCGCAAAGGCCGGGTTCTGTGAGGCAATCACCTTGCCCACGCCGCCGGCGCGCATCACGGCGCCGATTTCCACCGGCGGGATGTAGCTCTTGGCATCGTTCATCCACCCGCGCATGGCCGGGTCCAGCGACAGGTACAAAGTCTTGACGAGAACGCCGCCTGGGCCGGGTTCGGCGACGGGCTCGGTGGTGAAGTTCCAGTTGTCGCGTGTGGGCAGGCCGACGGGGCGGCTGGCCAGGCGAATCTGGTGGTTGCTCAGGCTGGTGATGGCGCTCATGGTTGTCTCCGCTGGATCTGTTGAAAGGGTGCCCGGGCCATGGTAGCGGCGGCATGGCCCGGCGTCAGTCGCGCAGGCGATTCGGCCAGCGGGCCGTCACGGTTTCGGTTTATGCTTTGCAGATGAAACTCCACAACTATTTCCGCTCCTCCTCCTCGTTCCGTGTACGCATCGCGATGGAACTCAAGGGCCTCAGCTACGACTACCTTCCCGTGCACATCGCCAAAGGCGAACACAAACAACCGCCTTACGCCGCCCTGGCCGCCGACACCCTGGTGCCGCTGCTCGAAGTTGACGGCGAAAAGCTCTCGCAGTCCATGGCCATCATCGAATACCTGGACGAAAAACACCCCACACCGGCCCTGCTGCCGGCCGACGCCCTGGGCCGCGCCAAGGTGCGCGCCCTGGCCCAGTCCATTGCCTGCGAAATCCACCCCATCAACAACCTGCGTGTCCTCAAATACCTGGTGAAAGAACTCAAGCTCGACGAAGCCGCCAAGAACGCCTGGTATGTGCACTGGTGCCGCGAAGGGCTGGAAGCCTTTGAGCGCCAGCTGGCCCAACTGCCCCCGTCGACCTATTGCTACGGCGAGACGCCCACGCTGGCCGACTGCTGCCTGGTGCCGCAGATCTTCAATGCCAAGCGCTTCAACGTGAGCTTTGACGGCCTGCCGCGCACCATGGCCGCCTATGACGCCTGCATGAAGCTGCCGGCTTTCCAGAAAGCCCAGCCTTCGGCCTGCCCCGACAACGAAGCCTGAGCTCCCTGTGCATGCGGATTGGTTGATTCCCGACTGGCCGGCGCCCGCCGGCGTGCGCGCGGTCTTCACCACCCGGGCCGGCGGCCTCTCGGTCGCGCCTTATGACAGCCTGAACCTGGGCGACCATGTCGGCGACCTGCCGGCCAAGGTCGCGGCCAACCGCGCTGTGCTGCGCCAGGCCTTGGGCAAGCGCGCTGTCTTCCTGCAGCAGGTGCATGGCAATGAAGTGCTCGCGCTGGATGCTGCCACGGAAGACGGCCTGCAAGCCGATGCCTGTGTGACCAAGGAAACCGGCGTGGCCTGCACCATCATGGTTGCCGACTGCCTTCCTGTTCTGCTCGCCACCGAAGACGGCGCGATGGTCGCCGCTGCGCATGCGGGCTGGCGCGGGCTGGCAGGCGGCAAAGACGGGAAGGGCGTTCTGGAGTCTGTGCATGCAGCGATGAACACTGATGCCCGCGTCCTCGCCTGGCTGGGGCCTTGCATAGGGCCTTCAGCTTTTGAGGTCGGCCCTGAAGTCAAGGCGGCATTCGAAGCCGTTCAGCCAGAGGCAGCCAGTTTGTTCACGCCCACCGGCGCGGATAAATACCTGGCCGACCTGCCAGGCCTGGCGCGGTTGCACCTCAAGGCCTTGGGCATTACAGCGGTGTACGGCAATGACGGCAGCGATGACTGGTGCACCGTGCGCAATCCCTCGAAATTTTTCTCGCACAGGCGCGACGCCGGCCCCACCGGCAACGGCTTTGGCACCACCGGCCGCATGGCCGCGTGCATCTGGCGCGACTGAAGCTATCAGCGGCCCGGCAAGACCTCAAACATGGTGCGCAGGGTATTCGTAAAGCGCGGCCGCATGCGGCTGCTCCATTCGGTGCCGCGCACGGCCAGCCAGGGCGGCGAGCCCAGCGTTTCTTCACTCACCAGGTCGTAGCAGGCCAGCGACAGCGGGCCGTGGTCATGGTTCAGGAAACGGCTGGCGCGTATGCAGCCGCTGACCTTGGCCAGGCCCGGCATGTGCTCGGTGTCATACCAGTCGGCCAGCTGGGGCATCCAGCCCGCCTCGGGGTCCATTTCCACGACGTAATGAAATACAGGCGTTGCACCGGCGGAGGCGCCGGCCGTGTCGAACACACGTTCCAGCCGGGAGATCCGCAGTTCCGTCAGCGCGGGCCAGCGTAACTGCAGGTCGGATTCCAGCGTGGTGGTGAGCGCTTTGTCGAGCTCGCTGCGCGCATCCAGGAACACATAGGCGTAAAAAATCCCCTGTTCCTTGTTGAAGGCCGCATGGGCCGGCAAGGCCGTGGCTTTCGCGGCGCAGCGCAGGCGTTCCAGCAGGTCCGCAAAATCGACGGTGTGGCGCGAAGTGGCGCGGGCCTGCACCAGCAAGGCATCGGTGGGGTGGCTTGCGTCGCTCACCTCAATGCCCGATCTTGAGCGCCACCAGGAAGCGCGACACCATGTTGTAGGAAGCCACGGTGGCCACCAGGTCCACGCGTTGCTGTTCGTTGAAGAAGGGCTTGAGCGGATCGAAGACGCTGTCGGGCACGTCGATGTCGCGCGTCATAGCGTCGGTCAGCGCGATGACGTGGCGCTCCAGCTCCGAAAACATGGTGGCTTGCGTGCCCGCTTGCGGGTCGCGCAGCGCCTCGATTTTTTCCGGGGGCATGCCGGCGGCCAGCGCGTGCGGCACGTGCGCGTCAAATTCATAGGGCGCGCGGTTCAGCACCGCGACCCGGAGGATGACCATTTCACGCAGCAGCGCGGGCACAGAGCTGCGGTTGCGCACGGCGGTCAGCAACTGTTCCCAGCCTTGCGCCAGCGGCGGGCTGTTGAGCAGCACCTGGTAGAGCGGTGAGACGCGGCCGCGTTCGGCCGTGATGCCGGCCTCGATGGCGGCCAGTTCCGGCCGGCTGCCGGGGGTGACGGGAGTGATGCGCATGTTGGCGTCGGCCTTTATTCGGGTTTGATCTTCTTGGCGCGAATGACCTTGCCCCACTTGGCCGTGTCATTTTTCAGCAGCAGGGCCAGCTCCGCGGGGCTGGAAGCCGCCGGCTCGGCGCCGGACGCCAGCAGCTTGCTGCGCACGCCCTCGTTGGCCAGCGTGCGCTTGACGGCCTCGTTGAGTCGCGCGATGTCGGCGGCCGGCGTCGCCTTGCCGGCGAACAGCGCATACCAGTTGTCGGAATCCACGCCGGCCATGCCCATTTCCTGGAAGGTTTTCACCTCGGGCAACAGCGGGTGGCGCCGGTTCGACGCGATGCCTATGGGCTTGAGCTTGCCGGCCTTGATGAAACCGACCAGGCCGGGGATGTCGCCGAAAAAGCCGTCCACATGGCCGGCGATGACGTCGGTGATGGCCGGCGCCGCGCCCTTGTAGGGCACGTGCACCAGCGGCGCCTTGGTGGAATCGGCCAGCAGCTCCATGGCCAGGTGCGGCACGCTGCCGGTGCCCGACGAGGCCATGGTCGCGCCGTCCTTGCGCAGCCTGGCGTTGGCGATGAACTCGGCGCCGGTGTTGGCCGGGTTGTTGGCGCCCACCACCAGCAGCTCCACGTTGTTGGCCACCAGCGAGACCGGTGCCAGGTCGCGCACCGGGTCGTAAGGCAGCTTTTCATAGAGCGGCGGGTTGATGGCCACCGCGCCCACGCTGGTCAGCCACAGCGTGCTGCCGTCCGGCGTGGCGCGCGCCACGTACTCGGCCGCGATCGCGCCGTTGGCGCCGGCCCGGTTTTCGATGATCACCTGCGAGCCCAGCTCCTTGCCCAGTTGTTCACCGATGGTGCGGGCCACAAAGTCGACCGGCCCGCCGGGCGGGAATGCGACCACGAGGCGGGTGATTTTGGCTTGCGCGTAGGTGGACGGCGCCGCAAAGCCCAGGGCCAGCGCGGCGGCCGTCAGTAGCAGGGCGGCCCTGCGGGGGATGTTTTTGCTTGTCATGGTGTTTTCCTTTGTCTCCGTGAATCTCAATGTTTGAACTTCTTAATCGCAGCGCACCGACATGCCGCCGTCCACCACGATCTCGGTGCCGGTGATGAAACGGGCTTCGTCGGACGCCAGGAACAGCGCGGCATTCGCCGTGTCGCGGCCGTCACCCATAAAGGGCAGCGGGATGCGCGACTGGCGCTGCTGCAGCAAGGCCGTCACGTCGCCGCCCGTGCGCTGCTTTGCCAGGCGCACGTCGACCATGGGCGTGTAGAGCTGGCCGGGCACGACGGTGTTCACGCGTATGCCGGCCTTGGCGTATTGCACGGCCACCACGCGCGAGAACTGGATCACGCCGGCCTTGGTGGAGGCATAGGCCACTTGGGCCGAGCCCGTCCAGCGCAGGCCCGAGGTCGAGGCGATGTTGACGATGGCGCCTGCCGCCTGCTTTTCCATCAGCGGCAGCACGTGCTTGCAGGCCAGGAACACGCTCTTGAGGTTGTGGTCCAGCTGGGCATCCCAGGTTTCCTCGGCCATCTCCACCGGCCCGCCGGCGGCCGAGCCGCCCACGTTGTTGACGAGCACGTCGATGCGGCCGAAGCGGGCGATGCAGGCAGCGACCACCTCGGCGATGGAGGCCGATTGCGTCACGTCGCACTGCGCGGTGGCGATTTCGCCGCCGGCTTCCTCGACCAGGCGCACGGTTTCCTGCATGCGCTCGGTGTCGCGGTCCACCGCGAAGACGCGCGCGCCTTCCTGGGCAAAGCGCACGGCAATCGCGCGGCCGTTGCCCCAGCCCGGGCCAACGGAGCCGGCGCCGGTGATAAAGGCCACCTTGCCGGCAAGGCGGCCGGCGACGGGTGGGTGGGTATTCAAAGCGGTGGCGTTCATGCGGGGAATTGGTAAAGGCGCTGCGGGTTCCGCACCAGCAGCTTGTCCTGCAGTTCGGGCGTGGGGGCGATGGCGGGCAGCAAGTCCACCAGCGCGCCGTCGTCCGGCACGTGCGTGTGGTTGGGGTGCGGCCAGTCGGTGCCCCAGAGGCAGCGCTCGGGGAAGGACTCGACCAGGCGGCGCGCCAGCGCCACGCCGTGGGCATAGGTATGGGGCGGGCTGGAATCGATACGGTCCGCGCCGCTGACCTTGACGTAGAACAGCGGGTCTTCCATGAGCGTGCAGAGCGCACGGAAATCCGCATGGTCGGGCCCCAGGCGCGCATCGACGCGGGCCATGTGGTCTATCACCACCGGCACGGCCGAGGTCTTGAGCAGCGGGGCCAGGTCGTGGATCAGGCTGCTGTCGAAGTGCACCTGCAAATGCATGCCCAAAGGCGCCAGGCGATGGGTGAGGGCAACGGCCTGCTGCACCGTAGCGCCCTGGCCCAGGTGTTTCATGAAGTTAAAGCGCACGCCGCGAAAACCGGCGGCCATCAGGCGCCGTAGTTCCGCATCGGGCACGTCGTGCGGCGCCAGCGCCACGCCGAGGTAATTCCCCCGGCCGGCCGATATCGCGTCTTCCACCGCCGAGTTGTCAAAGCCGTGGACGGCCGACTGCACGATCACGCAGCGCGAAATGCCGAGCTTGCGGTGCAGGCTGAACAGCGTGCGTGCTGTCGCATCGGCCGGTGTGAAGTTGCGCGTGGCCGCGAACGGGAAGCGCGCGGCCGGCCCGAAGACGTGGACGTGGCTGTCGCAAGCGCCGGGCGGCGGGCGGAAGGCCGGCTGCGAAGGCTCCGGCAGGTAAGTGAGGACGGGTTCTGTGTTCATGGTGCTGCCCCGTATTCTGGTGCCCCGTCGCCCTGTTTGGCGTGTCTTATTCTGGATATCAGTTATCGGAAATAGCAATAACTCCTAGAATGGGCTGAACCGCATTTTTTGGGGAAGCCGCCATCGACCTGCGCCGTCTTGAATATTTTGTCGCCGTGGCCGAAGCCGGCAGTTTCAGCAAAGCCGCCGCCGCGCTGGTAATGTCGCAGCCCGCGCTGAGCCAGCAGATCGCCACGCTGGAACAGGAAACGGGCCACCGCCTGCTGACCCGCACCGGCCGCGGCGCCGAGCCCACCGCCGCGGGCCTGGCCCTGCTGGCGCACGCGCGCGGCATTTTTGAGCTGGCCGAACGCGCCCGCGCCGACATGCGCGAGCGGCAATTGATCCCGAGCGGACGCATCACCTTGGGCTTGCCGCCCCGCGTCGCGCACGCCATGACGGCTGACCTGGTGGAGCGCTTCCGGGCTGAGTTTCCGGATGCGGCCATCAGCGTGGAAGAGGGCTTGAGCATCCGCCTGCGCGAAGGCCTGGTGGCGGGCCGGCTGGACGTGGCCGTGCTGTTCGACCCGCCGGCCTCGCCGCTGCTGGACATCGAAACGGTGGCGCGTGAATCGCTGGTGCTGATGGCATCGACGCCTTTGCCCGCGCGCATACGCCTGGCCGACGTCGCGGCGCGGCCGCTGGTGCTGCCCAGCAAACCCAATTCGCTGCGGCAGTTGCTGGAAAGCGAGGTCAAACCCCGGGGCTACCGCCTCCAGGTGGTGGCCGAGGTCGAGTCGATCAAGACGGTGCTGTCGCTGGTGGCGCGCGGCGTGGCGGCCACGGTGCTGCCGGCCAGCGCGGTGCATGAATGGACGGACGCTACGCCGCCCTTCATGGCGGCCATCCATGCGCCGCAAATCCGCAACCGTTTATGCATCGCCGTGCCCAAGGCCAGGCCGGCCACACGCGTGAGCCGCTTTTTAGTGCAGCTGACGCGGCAGTTGTGTCTGCAGCATTACGGTGAGGCGGCCAAACCGCGCCAGCCCTGAGAAACTGTCAGCCCTTGGGTGGCTCTTGCACGGCGGGCTTGTGCGCTTCTTCGGTTTTTTCGTGGGCTGCGTTGGCGTCCGCATCTGCAGTTTGCTGCACAAGTTCCTGCGCGGCGCGTTTCTTGAGGGCTTTGCTGCGCGCGGGCGCGCCCATCAGGTAAACCACCAATGCCACCGGCGCCAGTCCATAGAGTACAAAGGTAAACAGTGCACCCAGGAGCGTGCCGTTGCTGTTCGTAGCTTCGGCCACGCTCATCATGAGCACGACGTAAATCCAGGCGATGACAACCAAATACATAAATACTTGAAACTCTGCGTGCGGTCGGGAATTTTGAAAGCAAATCCTACGATACTGATGGTGTGCTCAAAAGAGTCACCGAGACTCAACATGATCGGGGAGACAGATGAATTCTGACGCAAACCGGGCCCAGGCGGCCCGTCAGATGCAAGAGACCTTTGCCGCGGGCCTGCAACAGGCCCTGGGCGCGATGGCAGGCGGCGGCATGCCGCCGGGTTTTGGGCCTGCCAACGGTGCGAACGGTGCGCAGGGCCAGCCCCTGCTGCAGTTCGACCCGGCCAAGCTGAAGGAATTGCAGCAGCGCTACATCGCGGACGCTTCAGCCCTGTGGAACCAGGGACTGCAGGAAGGCGCCGATACCCTCGTGGCTTCCGATCGCCGGTTTGCCAACGACGCCTGGAAGGCCAACCCGGTCTCCAAATTCTCTGCTTCCACCTACCTGCTGAACGCCCGAACCCTGATGGAACTGGCCGACGCCGTGCAGGCCGATGCCAAGACGCGCGCGCGCGTGCGCTTTGCCGTCGAGCAATGGATGGCGGCCACCGCGCCCAGCAACTTCCTGGCGCTCAATGCCGAAGCCCAGCAAAAAGCCATCCAGAGCCAGGGCGAAAGCATTGCCCAGGGCCTGACCAATTTGCTGCACGACCTCAAGCAGGGCCATGTGTCCATGACGGACGAAAGCGTGTTCGAGGTCGGCAAGAACGTCGCCACCACCGAAGGCGCGGTGGTGTTTGAAAACGAATTTTTCCAGCTGCTTGAATACAAGCCGCTCACGCCCAAGGTCTATGAAAAGCCCTTCCTGCTGATCCCGCCCTGCATCAACAAGTTCTACATCCTCGACTTGCAGCCCGAGAACTCGCTGATCCGCTACGCGGTCAGCCAGGGCCACCGCACTTTTGTGGTCAGCTGGCGCAACCCCGACGAGTCCATGGCCGGCAAGACCTGGGACGACTACATCGAGCACGCCGCCATCAAGGCCATCGAGGTGGTGCAGGAAATCACCGGCGCCAAAACGCTGAACGCCCTGGGCTTTTGCGTGGGCGGCACCATCCTGGGCACGGCGCTGTCGGTGCTGGCCGCGCGCGGCAAAAAGCCGGTGGCCAGCGCCACCTTGCTGACCTCCTTCCTCGACTTCACCGACACCGGCATCCTGGACATCTTCATCGACGAAACCTCGGTCAAGTACCGCGAGGCCGAGATGGGGCAGGGCGGTCTGCTCAAAGGCCAGGACCTGGCCTCCACCTTCAGCTTTTTGCGGCCCAACGACCTGGTCTGGAACTACGTGGTGGGCAACTACCTCAAGGGCGAAACGCCGCCGCCCTTTGACCTGCTCTACTGGAACAGCGACTCCACCAACCTGCCCGGGCCTTTTTACGCCTGGTACCTGCGCAACACCTATTTCGAAAACAACCTGATCAAGCCCGGCAAGGCCGTGGTCTGCGGGCAGAAGGTCGACCTCAGCAAAGTCGACATCCCGGTCTATATCTACGGCTCGCGCGAAGACCACATCGTGCCGATTGGCGGCGCCTACGCCTCCACCCAGCACCTGCCGGGCCCCAAGCGTTTTGTGATGGGGGCCTCGGGCCACATCGCCGGCGTGATCAACCCGCCGGCCAAGAAAAAACGCAGCTACTGGACGCGCGACAAGCTGCCCCAGGGCAAATTCCCCGCCACGCAGGCCGAATGGCTCAAGGGCGCGGCCGAGCACCCCGGCAGCTGGTGGACGGACTGGTCGGACTGGCTCAAGGGCCACGCCGGCAAGCAGGTCGCCGCCCCCAAGGCCTACGGCAGCCGCAAACACCCGGTCATCGAGCCCGCGCCGGGCCGCTACGTCAAGGCCAGGTCCTGAACCGTCCAAGCCAAGCTTTTATTCAAACTCCCTCAAAAACTTCACAAGGAAACACATCATGGAAGACATCGTTATCGTTGCAGCCGGCCGCACCGCCGTGGGTAAATTCGGCGGCTCGCTGGCCAAGATTCCCGCGACCGAATTCGGCGCGGCCGTCATCAAGGGCGTGCTGGAGCGCTCGGGCCTGAGCGCCGACCTGCTCGGTGAAGTCATCATGGGCCAGGTGCTCGCGGCCGGCGTCGGCCAGAACCCGGCGCGCCAGTCCGTCATCAAGGCCGGTTTTCCCAACGGCATCCCGGGCCTGACCATCAACGCGGTCTGCGGATCGGGCCTGAAGGCCGTGATGCTGGCGGCCCAGGCCGTGGCCACGGGCGACAGCGAAATCGTGATCGCCGGCGGCCAGGAAAACATGAGCGCCGCGCCGCACGTGCTCAACGGCTCGCGCGACGGCCAGCGCATGGGCGACTGGAAGATGGTCGACTCCATGATCGTCGACGGCCTGTGGGACGTCTACAACCAGTACCACATGGGCATCACCGCCGAGAACGTGGCCAAGAAGTACGGCATTGACCGCGAGGCGCAGGACGCGCTGGCCCTGGCCAGCCAGACCAAGGCCGCGGCCGCGCAGGACGCCGGCAAGTTCAAGGACGAAATCATCCCCATCACCATTCCCCAGAAGAAGGGCGACCCGGTGGTGTTCGCCGCCGACGAGTTTATCAACCGCAAGACCAGCGCCGAAGGCCTCGCCGGCCTGCGTCCGGCCTTCGACAAGGCCGGCGGCGTGACGGCCGGCAATGCCTCCGGCCTGAACGACGGCGCCGCCGCCGTGATGGTGATGACGGCCAAGAAGGCCGCCGCGCTGGGCCTCAAGCCGCTGGCGCGCATCGCCAGCTACGCCACCACCGGTCTGGACCCGGCCTACATGGGCATGGGCCCGGTGCCCGCCTCGACCAAGGCGCTGCAGCGCGCGGGCTGGAAAGCCCAGGACCTAGACCTGCTCGAAATCAACGAGGCCTTCGCGGCCCAGGCCTGCGCGGTCAACAAGGAAATGGGCTGGGACACCAGCAAGGTCAACGTCAACGGCGGCGCCATCGCCATCGGCCACCCGATTGGTGCGTCCGGCTGCCGCATCCTGGTGACGCTGCTGCACGAGATGGCGCGCCGCGACGCAAAGAAGGGCATCGCCAGCCTGTGCATAGGCGGCGGCATGGGGGTTGCCCTCACACTGGAACGCTGAGTTTGAAGTAACAATGCTGTAACCGGCACAAATCATGCATATGAGGCTATAGGATTCATAGCACGGGCCCGGTTTGGAACTGTTCAAAGTCAAACGGCATTCAGATAATTCACAAAACCAATCAAGGAGATCGCAATGGCAAAAAAAGTAGCGTACGTCACGGGTGGCATGGGCGGCATTGGAACCGCCATCTGCCAGCGCCTGGCGAAAGACGGCTTCCTCGTGGTGGCGGGCTGCGGCCCGACGCGCGACTACACCAAGTGGCTCGATGAGCAGAAGGCGCTGGGCCATACCTTTTACGCCTCGGTCGGCAACGTCGGCGACTGGGACTCCACCGTCGCGGCTTTCGACAAGGTCAAGTCCGAGCACGGCCCCGTTGCCGTGCTGGTCAACAATGCCGGCATCACACGCGACGGCCAGTTCCGCAAGATGAGCAAGGCTGACTGGGACGCGGTGATTTCCACCAACCTCAACAGCATGTTCAACGTGACCAAGCAGGTCATCGAAGGCATGATCGAGGCGGGCTTCGGGCGCATCGTCAACATCTCTTCCGTCAACGGCCAGAAGGGCCAGTTCGGCCAGGTGAACTACTCCACCGCCAAGGCCGGCCTGCACGGCTTCACCATGGCGCTGGCGCAAGAGGTCGCGGCCAAGGGCGTGACGGTCAACACGGTGAGCCCCGGCTACATCGGCACCGACATGGTCAAAGCCATTCGTCCCGACGTGCTGGAGAAAATCGTGGCGGGCGTGCCGGCCAAGCGCCTGGGCCAACCGGAAGAGATCGCCTCCATCATTTCGTGGATCGCCTCCGACGAAGGTGGTTATGCCACGGGCGCAGACTTCTCGCTCAACGGCGGACTGCACATGGGCTGAGCGCCGCCTTGGCGTTCGTTGAAAAACTCGCTTCGGCGGGTTTTTTATTGCCTGCCCGGGAAGAACTCAGACTCAGGGCAGGGCTTCGAAGGAAACGTAGCGCCCCTTCACATCGAGTGCGGTGCCGGGTTTTTCCGGCGCTTCCGCCGCCTGCTGGAACCCGAGCGACAGGAAGATGCCGTGTTCCGGCAGCCAGACGTACTCCGACCGGCGCTCTGCCGACTGCTCGCTGGTATGGCTGGTGCAACTGACCTTGGCGTAGGAGCCGGTGAAGCCGGCGCCTATCGCTGCGCCGTCCACCTGCCCGGATCGTTCGCAATGCTGGCGGCGCTGGTAGCGCGTGGTCTGCAGCGTCAGGCCTTTGCCGTCGGTGTCGGAGAGCCGCTCCATGACGAGGTCCAGCTTCCATGCGGCGGCGTCGGGCGTCCCTCCTTCCAGCGTGCTGCTCAGGGATTCGGCGGAGTCGTTGTACCAGCCGACCCGGCCCATCAGGTCGTGCACCAGCGGCGCGACTTCGCGGCTACGCGTGTGCACCGAAAACAGGTTGCGAAAGAGAACGTAGCGCTCCTGGTAGACCACGTTGCGGCCGCCCAGGTCGTACCAGTCGTCCTGGCGCAGCACCAGGCCCTTGCCCATGGGTTGCAGGCTGACGCGGATCTCCACTTCCAGCAGGCCGGCCGAAGAGGAATAGCTGCGCCGGGTGGCGTACTTGAACGAGCGTGTGACGGGCTTGCCGAAGGATGCGTCCAGCGATGCCGCGCCGGCGACGGCCTGAGGCGAAAGGTCCGAGAGCTCCAGCGGCTGGTAGGGATGCAGGTAGGCGGCCACCGCCAGACCCAGGGCGATCAGCGTCACCGGCGCCCACCAGTAGCCGATCAGCCTGTTGCGGTTGATGGCAGGCATGGGCTTGAGCATGGCGCGATTGTAGGCAGGGCCTTGCGGCCGGGCCCCTGGTTTTACCCTCAATGGCAGGATTCACCGGACGGCCGGTGGCGCGTCGCGGCAAATACTGCCGGCGCGTGGGGATTTGCCCGCGGGGCGCTCGGGCATCTGTAGTAAATTCAAGCCACGTGTTCTACGGGGACAGCCCGCCTGCCGGGCTGCGTCGCAGGCCTTCCTTAATCCATTTCCAAAAGGAATCCCTCTCGCATGCCCCATAGCGTCTCACTGATCAGCACCATCGCCGCCGGCCTGGGCCTGGCCCTCATCTTTGGTTTTCTCGCCGTGCGGCTGCGCTTGCCCGCACTGGTCGGTTACCTGCTGGCGGGTGTGGTCATCGGGCCGTTCACGCCCGGTTTTGTGGCCGACGCGGAGATCGCCAGCCAGCTTGCCGAAATCGGCGTGATGCTGCTGATGTTCGGCGTGGGCCTGCATTTTTCGCTCGACGACCTGCTCGCGGTGCGCAAGATCGCCGTGCCCGGCGCCGTCGTGCAGATGACGGTCGCGACTGCGCTGGGCATGGGTCTCGCGCACTGGTGGGGCTGGAACCTGGGCGGCGCGCTGGTGTTCGGCCTGTCGCTGTCGGTGGCCAGCACCGTGGTGTTGCTGAGGGCGCTTGAAAGCCGCGGCATCCTCGATTCCGTCAACGGGCGCATCGCCGTGGGCTGGCTGGTTGTTGAAGACCTGGCCATGGTGCTGGTGCTGGTGCTCTTGCCGCCGCTGGGCGGCTGGCTGTCTGGCAAGGTCGATGCCGACGTCAACGCGCTGTGGAAAACGCTGGGGATCACGCTGCTCCAGGTGGGTGGTTTTGTGGCGCTGATGCTGGTGGTGGGGCGCCGCTTCTTCCCCTGGGTGCTGTGGCAAGTGCAGCGCACCGGTTCGCGCGAGCTGTTCACGCTGTGCGTGGTGGCTGCCGCCGTCAGCATCGCCTTCGGCGCCACGGCGCTGTTCGGCGTGTCCTTCGCGCTGGGCGCCTTCTTCGCCGGCATGGTGATGCGCGAATCAGAGTTCAGCCACCGCGCGGCCGAAGAGTCGCTGCCGCTGCGCGACGCTTTCGCCGTGTTGTTCTTCGTGTCGGTGGGCATGCTGTTCGACCCCTGGGTGCTGCTGGAGCGTCCGCTGCAGGTGCTGGCGGTGGTGGGCATCATCATCGTGGGCAAGACGCTGGCGGCCGGCGTGCTGGTGATGGCCTTCCGCTACCCGCTGAACACCGCGCTCACGGTCTCGGCGAGCCTTGCGCAGATCGGCGAGTTCTCCTTCATCCTGGTCGGCTTGGGCGCCTCGCTGGGTTTGTTGCCGCCCGAGGGCCAAAGCCTGGTGCTGGCCGGCGCGCTGATCTCCATCGCGCTCAACGAGCTGGTGTTCAAGGCGGTTGCGCCCTTGCACAAATGGATACTGGCCAAGTCGCCGCTGGCGCGCAAGCTCGAAGCGCGCGACGACCCGACGGCCGAACTGCCGGCCACCACGGACGAAAAATACCTGGCCAACCACGTGGTGCTGGTGGGTTACGGACGGGTGGGGCGGCGCATTGCCGACGCGCTCAAGGCCAACCACATTCCTTTTGTGGTGGCCGAACAGAACCGCGAGGCGGTGGAGCGGCTGCGGGAGCAGGGCATGGCCGCCGTGTCCGGCGATGCGGTGGAGGCCGAAGTGCTGATCCAGGCGCACATCGCGCAGGCGCGCATGCTGGTGATCGCCACGCCCGACACGCTGGACGTGCGGCAGATGGTGGCCACGGCGCGCGCTCTGAACCCGGCGATTGAAACCGTGGTGCGCACGCACAACGAGGCTGAAGCACGGCTGCTCGACACCGAGAAGGCCGGCAAGGTTTTCCTGGGCGAGCACGAACTGGCGATGTCCATGACGCGCCATGTGCTGGAGCGCTCCGGGGTGGCGGCCGGCTCGTCGGGTTCAGCTCACTAGTTTTTGGCCTTGGCCCGCAGCACGGCCGAGCGCAGCAGCGCCAGCCTGTCGTTGCCGAAATACATGTCCTCGCCCACAAAGAAGGTGGGTGAGCCAAAGGCGCCGCGGCGTATCGCCTCGTCGGTGTTGGCCTTGAGTTGCTCCTTCACGTCGGGCCTGGCGATGCCCGCCAGGAACGCGTCGGCGTCTATGCCCACCTGTCGGCAGATCGCGGCCAGCACCTCGTCCTGCGAGATGTCTTCTTCGCGCGTGAAGTAGGCCGCGAAGGTGGCTTCAATAAATGCGAGGTAATGCGGCTTGGCAGCGGCATCCTGCGCGATCCACAGGCAGCCGCGCATGGCCTTGACGCTGTTGACGGGGAACACCTTGGGCGGGAAGGCAATCTTCAGGCCCGCTTCGCGCGCGTTGTCCTGCACGTCCTTGAGCGTGTAGCGGTTCTTGGGCGTGTCCATGTCTTCGCGCGCCGCGTAAATGCCTTTGTTGACGCTGTTGAAGATGCCGCCCACCAGCACGGGCTTCCAGTCTATGGTCTCCCGCAGTTCGGCCGCCAGCGGCTGGATGTTGCGAAAGGCGATGTAGGTCCAGGGGCTGGAGCAGTCGAAGAAAAATTCAATCATGGTCTGTCTCTTTGTTTTGAAATCAGGCGTTAATCAGGAAAAAAATCAGGAAGCCTTGTGCGCGCCCTCACGCACGCTTTGCGCCGTCTGCCCGAACAGCGCCTTGCGCGCCTCTTCGGTCAGTGCCGGTGCGCGCAACTCCTTGCCCAGGTCCAAGCCGCGCTTGACGGCAGGGCGTCCGAACAGGGCGTCGTACCAGCGCTGCACCTGCGGGAATTTTTGCAGGTCCACCTGCTGGGCCCTGTGCGTGCGCACCCAGGGGAAGATGGCTATGTCGGCGACGGAGTAGTCGGCGCCGGCCACGTACGCGCCGGTTCGCGCCAGCTGCGCGTCGAGCACGCCGTAAAGCCGGTCCACCTCTTTGCCATAGCGTTCGACGGCATAGGGAATCTTCTCGGGCGCATACAAAAGGAAGTGGCCGTTCTGGCCCGCCATGGGGCCCAGCCCGCCCATCTGCCACATCAGCCACTGCATCGCCTGGTAGCGCTCGCGCAATGCTGTGGGCAGGAAGCGGCCGGTCTTTTCGGCCAGGTAGAGCAGGATGGCGCCGCTTTCAAACACCGCCACGGGTGCACCGCCGCCGGCGGGCGCGTGATCGACGATGGCCGGCATGCGGTTGTTGGGGCTGATGGCCAGGAAGTCCGGCGCGAACTGCTCGCCCTTGCCGATGTTGACCGGGACCAGCCGGTAGGGCAGCCCGCATTCCTCGAGCATGATGGAGATCTTCCATCCGTTGGGGGTAGGCCAGTAGTGCAGGTCGATCATGGGAATCCTCGGGGTTCTTGAAACGTGTTGGGCGTCTAGATCAACGATGCCAGATGCGGATGGTCGGCGGCGACCTTGCGGGCTTCGCTGCCGCCCGGCTCCATCATGCGGAAGTCGGAAAAATCAAATCCCGGCCCAACCATGCAGGCGACGAGTGTGTAACCCGCAGCGTTGTTTGCCTGCGGCCTGGCTGCTTGCCAGAGGCCAGCTTCGACGACATGCTGGGGAAGGGTAGCCGCGCTGACGGGGCCGAGCGCCGCGTTGTGCAGGCGGCTGTCCGCCGCGTCCCAGGTCCAGAGGTCCAGCGGAGTGCCTTCGAGGTGCACCCAGACCTCGTCGGAGAGCACGCGGTGCCAGCGCGACTGCTGCGCGGCTTCGAGCAAAAAGTAGATGGAAGTCAGTGCGCTACGCGCGGGCCGTCCGTCCTGTGGCGTGACCTGGCCCTGGGAGCGGAAGACCTCGCGGTACCAGCCGCCTTCGGGGTGCGGCTGGAGTTGCAGCTGTTCAATCAGCTGCCGGGCGCGGGGTGTAGTGAGGGGTGCGGGTTGGCTGGGCATGAGGCGCAGTGTGCCTCAAAGCCAGGGCGGTTTTCAATCGCCGGCGATTGCCCTTTGACCCCTGCGGGACAGGCGCTAATCCAGTGCTTTATTCCAGGTCTTCGATGGCCAGGCTGTGGTACTTCTGCGCATATGAAAACGGCACCCTGCGCACTACCGTCATGATGCGCTCCGTGGCATCCTTGTTGGGCACGGGAATCATCAGCGCATGGTGGCCTTCGCGGGCGAGGTCCACGTATTTGTGGACGGTGGCGCCTTCGGTGCCGACGCGCGGAAGGCGCACGTCCGAGTGGCCGTCCGCTTGGCTCAGGTCCGCGAGGATGTCTTCCGGCGTCAACAGCATCACGCCGTCGCTGGCCACTTCCAGTTCCTGGGCCACCTGTTTCGCATCCTCGGCGTCGGGGAACATGATGAAGGCATAGCCGGTGGGGTAAAACACACCGCCCATACTGATCATTTTTTTTGTCAGTTCAAAGTGCTTCATGGCGAGTCCTTTCATGAATTGCGTTGCTTCAACGAATCATTAAGGCGCGGAAATTGTAATTTTCCGGTCAGCCATCACATCCTCTTCCTGTCAGACGCCATCGTCAAGCTGGATGTGGCCTCCACGCTTTTCACTTCGTGTAATGCGCTGCCCCCCCCGAGGGGGCCGCTGCGCCTGCGGTCTGGCAAAGCCAGTCCCGCGGCCCCTGCTAGTGAAGAATGTCCAGCGCTTCTCGTTGGCTCTGCCGGAGGGGGCGGTCGCTAGTTCAGCTCTTCAAGCTTCACGCTGGGCTCGGCCATCACACGCACTGTGCTTTGCAAGCCGCGCACGATCTGGTTGGCGAAGAAGCTGCTCTGGGTGTCGGGTTCCAGCGCCGCGATCACGAGATTGGCCATGGGCTGGTTGAGGGGCACGTAGTAGCTGCCGCGCGGCACGTCGACCACGCCGCGCGCCAGGCTGACCTGCACCTTGATGATGGCGTTGCCGTCGGCGATCGCGCCGCGCACGTCCTGGCGCTCGCCTGAGGTGCTGGCGGTTTCGCGGTAGCTGTCGCCCAGCATGGAGCCCTGCTCGGCCACACGCAGCACCTGCACGCCGTGCAGGCGCAACCGGTCGACGGCCGTGGTGGAAGCCGCCGACAGCCAATAGCCGCAAGGGCGGGCCCGCGCCTTCAGGGTGCGCAGCGCGAGCGCGGAATCCCAGTCCACGCTGATGGTTTTGTCCGCGCCGGTGGCCGGGTCCAGCATCACCAGGTCGTACTGGGCGCCGGTGGGGCCGGCTTCGATGACGGCTTGTTCCTTGCAGGCCTGAGCGCTGACTTCCTTGTCGAGGTAGGGGCGCAGCTGGTGCAGTTCGTTGGCGCGCTGGGCTGTGCTGGCCAGCACGCTGGTGATGGCCGTGACCTGGGTATGCACGCGTCGCTGGATGTGCAGCCGGCCTATGCCGACGCCGCGCGTTTCAATCAGCAGGCTGACGGCGTTTTTCAGGCCGTTCACGTTGCGGCCGGTGTCCGGCTGCGTGCCGCCCATGGAGACTTTTTTGTCGGCCAGGTCGCTGGAGGTGGTGTAGTACCACTCGCTGCTGAGGTTCTGCCCCTTGAGCGCGGCCAGCAGCGGGCGTCGGTACCACTCTTCGGCGGCCTTGGTCAGGAACTCAGGCAGGTTGGCGGTGGTGGCGTACTGGAACAGCGCGTCGTACTTCTGCACCGTGCCGAATTTCTGCAGGTAGCGGCCGACCACGGTGTATTCATGGGCGTCGACCACCACGGTCGGGTTGTAGTCGCGCGCCAGCCGGGCCAGTGCCTGGGCTTCGGGTGTGTTGAGCAGCAGGTGGTCGCGGTTCATGTCCAGCCCGCCGGTGGTGGCGCGCTGGTCGCTGGCGGCGCCGTCGGGATTGCCGCGTGGAACGATCACCACGTTGATGCGTTCGAGCACCGGCTGCAGCAGACCCTGCGCGAGTTCGCGCGCGATTACCAGCAGTGCTTCGCTGCCGGCGGGCTCGTCGCCATGCTGCTGGCCGACCAGCAGCACGCTGGGCTTGCCGGCCGACTGCAGCACGGCCGCATCGGTGCCGCCGGCGCGCGTCAGCACCAGCGCCTCCAGCGTTTCGCCGCGCTGCGAACGGCCGAAGGGCAGCACGCTGGCCCGCACGCCAGGCGTGCGCGAAGCGGCCGCGGCCTGCTCGCGCAGCCAGGCCTGGATCTCGGCCTGGGTGGTGAAGCTGGTGCGGCCCGCTTGCAGGCCCGGGGTGTTGTACACCACGGAGGGCGCGGGGAAGCGGGCCGCGACGGCGGCGCTGTAAGGCGCGGTTTGTTCAGCCTGCGCTGCGGGCGAGGACGGTGAGGACGGCAGGGCGGCCGGAGGCACGGGCGTCACCTGCACGGTGGTTGGCGGAGCCACCGGTGTGGAGGGGCGTTGCACGGTGGGTGCGGGCGTCACCGTGGCGGGCGGCGTCCACGGCGGCAAGGGAACGGAGGTGCCGCAGGCGGCCAGCAAGGCCAGCGGCGCCAGCAAGGCAAGCGGCCGCGCGCGATACAGGCGCGCGGCGTTGGGCGGGGTTGTGGGGGTTCGCGGCATGGTGGTCGTCATGGGTTCTGCGCCTCGAGCATGGCCTGGTGCTATGGATGAGTTGCCATGTTACCGCCTTGCCGGCTCGCGGTATGTCTGCTTTTACCGACGCAAGGGCGCAAATAGGCCGCTTCGCGCATTCCTACATGACACCCCCGGCACGTCCCACACCGCAGCCGCCGGGCCGAATCTAAATTGAAGCCAGCGGTCGGGTTTCAGCCACCGCTTGTTGACAGAGCCCCACAAACCGATGACCAACCCCAAAGAGGAACCCCATGAGCAAAGCACCCGCCAAAAAACACGACGCCGTTGACCTGCTCGATGCCGACCACATTGCGGTCAAAAAGCTTTTCACAGCCTACAAAAAGCTGTGCGACAACAATGCGCCCGCCGAAGACAAGCGCGAAATCGCCGAGAAGATATGCCAGGAACTGACGGTGCACGCGCAGATTGAAGAAGAAATCTTCTACCCCCAGGTTCGCGAAGCCATCAACGACGACCCGCTGCTGGACGAAGCCGAGGTGGAGCACGGCACGGCCAAAGACCTGATCGCGCAGATTTCCGGCATGGACCCCGAAGACGACCTGTATGACGCCCGCGTGACGGTGCTGGGCGAATACATCGACCACCACGTCAAGGAAGAGCGCGAGGAAATGTTCCCCAAAGCCCGCAAGTCCGAGCTGGACCTGGTGGCCCTGGCCGACGAACTGAGCCAGCGAAAAATGGAACTGATGGAAGAGTACAAGACCGCCGAGGTCTGAGCGCACCCGCGCGGCGCCAGGCGGCAAGACCCCGCGTCACCGCCGGCGCCGCCCTTTCTGGGAAAATGGGGCATGTCTGTCCCGTTTTCCCCTGTCATTCCGTCCGGCCATCCCTGGCGCCTCAGCGTCGCCCCCATGATGGACTGGACCGACAGGCATTGCCGCCACTTTCACCGCCTGCTGTCGCGCCATGCCTTGCTGTACACCGAGATGGTGACGACGGGCGCGCTGATCCACGGCGACGTCGCGCGCCACCTGCGTTTCAACGCCGAAGAACACCCGGTGGCACTGCAGCTTGGCGGCAGCGAACCGGCTGACCTGGCGCGTTGCGCGCAACTCGGCGAGCAATGGGGCTACGACGAGATCAACCTCAATTGCGGCTGCCCCAGCGAGCGCGTGCAACGTGGGGCCTTTGGCGCCTGCCTGATGGCCGAGCCGCAACTGGTGGCCGGCTGCGTCAAGGCCATGGTCGACGTGGTGGACGTGCCGGTCACAGTCAAGCACCGCATCGGCATCGACAAGGGCGAGAGTTATGAGTTTGTGCGCGACTTCGTCGGCACGGTCAGCGAGGCCGGCTGCAAGGTGTTTATCGTGCATGCCCGCAATGCCTGGCTCAAGGGCCTTTCCCCCAAGGAAAACCGCGAGGTGCCGCCGCTGCGTTATGAGCTTGTGCATCGCCTCAAGAAGGAATTCCCGCAGCTGGTGATCTGTATCAACGGCGGCATCAACACGCAGGAAGAAGTGGCCGGGCACCTGGCCGCGCTGGACGGCGTGATGATTGGCCGCGAGGCTTATCACAACCCCTGGTGGCTGGCCTCGTGGGACAGCGCCTTCTTCGGCGCTGCGGAGGCCGAAACCCCGCTGACCCGTGAAGCGGTGGAGGCGCAGATGTGCGACTACATGGTGCGCGAAGCCGCCGAGCACGGCACACCCAAAAGCGCCATCGCGCGCCACATGCTGGGCTTGCGCAACGGACTGCCCGGTGCGCGGCGCTGGCGCCAGGTCTGGAGTGACCACCGCCTGCGCGACATGGCGCCGCATGCGGTGATGGCGCTGGCGCATGAAATGCCGGCCTCTTCATCTGCGCTTGCCGACTCTCCCGCAACGGCCGATGCCTGATTCCGCGCAGAAGCAGGCGCGCCAGGCGCTGGCCCTGCTGTGGCTGGTGCCGGCGCTCTGGACGGTCAACTACATCGTGGCGCGCAAGGCGCCTGGCGTGATCGGCCCTTATATGCTGGCCTTTGGGCGCTGGGGCCTGGCGGCCCTGTTCCTGCTGGTGCTGACGCGCTCCGAGCTGTGGCGCCAGCGCGCCGACATCGCCAAGGTCTGGTGGCAGTACCTGGTGTTGGGCACCTTGGGCATGGTGATCTGCGGCGCCTGGGTTTACCAGGGCGCGCGCTCCACGGGGGCGATGAACATCGCGCTGATTTACGCCGCATCGCCGGTGTTGATAGGCCTGGGCGCGGTGATCTGGCTCGGCGAGCGCTTTGGCCCGCGCCAGGGGCTGGGCGTGGCGCTGGCGATTGCCGGTGTAGTGCACGTGGTGGTCAAAGGCCAGTGGACGGCGCTGGCCGGCGTGCAGTTTTCGGCGGGCGATTTGTGGATCGTGGCGGCCACCGTGTCCTGGGCGGCCTATGCCTTGCTGCAAAAGCAGTGGCCTAGCCCGCTGGGCGCCACGGCCCGGCTGGCGGCCATCTGTATTGGCGGCACGCTGGTGTTGATGCCTCTGACCGTATGGGAAATGTCGCAAGCCGATGCCTTGCCGCTGAGCGGCTACGGCTTGCTGCTGATCGTGGTGGCGGCGATTGTGCCGGGGCTGGGCGCCTACTGGATTTACGGCTGGGCGCAAAAAATCCTCGGGGCCAGCCGCGTCGCGGTGTCGCTTTACCTGGGGCCGCTCTATGCGGGGCTGGCCGCCTGGGGTGTGCTGGGCGAGCCGCTGGGCTTGCACCACGCGGTCGGCGCCTTGCTGATCCTTCCCGGTGTATTCCTGGTGACGGGCAGGCGCCCCTAAGCCCGTAACCGTCAGGCCGCCGCTTCCAGCCCGTTCATGAAATGCTCGCGCATGCGCTGCGCGGTGGCGTCGGCATCGCGCGCGGCCAGCGCCTGCATGATGGCGCGGTGCTCGGCCAAGGATTCTTCGATGCGGCCGCTTTTGAGCAGAGAGTTGTGGCGGTTCAGTTTCATCACCTTGCGCAGGTCGGCCACCATCTGGTCGCGCCAGCGGTTGTTGGCGATTTCCAGCAGTCGCATGTGAAAGGCCTCGTTGATCTCAAAGAAGCGTTCGCGGCTGCCCGCGGCTTTTTCAAGTTCATCGTGCAGGTTTTGCAGTTCCTTGAGTTGCTGCGGCGTCGCCTGCGCGGCCACCACGCCGGCCGCATCGCTCTCGAGCAACGCCAGCAGGTGGTACACGTCCGCCAGGTCGCGCTCCGACACCTCGGTCACGTAAGCGCCGCGCCGCACCTTCATCGTGACCAGGCCTTCGGTGGCCAGCACTTTCAGGGCTTCGCGCAGGGGCGTGCGGCTGATGCCGTATTCCTCGGCGAGCTTGAGTTCGTCTATCCAGCTGCCCGGCGTCAGTTCGCGGCTGAAAATGCGCTGGCGCAAAAGCTCGGCGACTTCTTCATAAAGCGCTCGGGGGGTCAGGGACACGGCGGCCATGGACATAGGGGTGTTTTTGGAATGGGCAAAACGTCAAATGGCGCTGCTGCCTGTCAGCGCTGAAGGGGATCTTACTCGAAACTGAATTTTGTATCAATAATTATAAATGATGTAAACTTGGCCGGATCATGAATTCCATCTACCAGGGTGCCGGCGCGTATCGCCAGCCCGGGCAGATCCTGTTACGGTAAACATCCCATGTCCAAGCGCCCTCCTGAACCTGAATTTCCCGCCGCCAGCCTGGAAGCCTGGGCCAAAGCGGCAGCCAAATCGGCGCCCGGCGGCGATGTGGGTGCGCTGAACTGGCAGACCCCGGACGGCATCAGCGTCAAGCCGCTCTACACCGCCGAAGACACCAAGGACCTGGCCTATACCAACACGTTGCCGGGATTTGAGCCTTTCATCCGCGGCCCCCAAGCCACCATGTATGCGGTGCGCCCGTGGACCATCCGCCAGTACGCCGGTTTTTCCACGGCCGAAGAATCGAATGCCTTCTACCGCAAGGCGCTGGCCGCCGGCGGGCAGGGCGTGTCGGTGGCGTTTGACCTGGCCACGCACCGCGGCTACGACAGCGACCATCCGCGCGTGACCGGCGACGTGGGCAAGGCTGGCGTGGCGATTGACTCGGTCGAGGACATGAAAATCCTGTTCGACCAGATCCCGCTGGACAAGGTCAGCGTCTCCATGACCATGAACGGCGCGGTGCTGCCGGTGCTGGCAGGCTATGTGGTGGCGGCCGAAGAGCAGGGCGTCGCCCAGGACAAATTGAGCGGAACCATCCAGAACGACATCCTCAAGGAGTTCATGGTCCGCAACACCTATATCTTCCCGCCCCAGCCCAGCATACGCATCATTGGCGACATCATTGAATACACGGCGCAGAACATGCCCAAGTTCAATTCGATCTCGATCTCTGGGTATCACATGCAGGAAGCCGGCGCCAACCAGGCGCTGGAGCTGGCCTTCACGTTGGCCGACGGGAAAGAGTACGTGAAGACTGCGCTGGGCAAGGGCCTGGACGTGGACGAGTTCGCCGGGCGCCTGAGTTTCTTCTGGGCCATAGGCATGAACTTCTACCTCGAAGTCGCCAAGATGCGCGCCGCCCGCCTGCTGTGGTGCCGCATCATGAAGGGCTTCAATGCCAAGAGCCCCAAGAGCCTGATGCTGCGCACGCACTGCCAGACCAGCGGCTGGAGCCTGACTGAGCAGGACCCCTACAACAACGTGGTGCGCACCACCATAGAGGCCATGGCCGCGGTCTTCGGCGGCACGCAAAGCCTGCACACCAATTCGTTTGACGAGGCGATTGCCCTGCCCACCGAATTCAGCGCGCGCATCGCCCGCAACACCCAGCTCATCATCCAGGAAGAAACCCACATTCCCCATGTGATAGACCCCTGGGCCGGCAGCTACATGATGGAAAAGCTCACCCAGGACATGGCCGACGCCGCCTGGGCCATCATCGAGGAAGTCGAAGCCATGGGCGGCATGACCAAGGCCGTCGACAGCGGCTGGGCCAAACTCAAGATCGAAGCCGCCGCGGCCGAAAAGCAGGCACGCATCGACAGCGGCAAGGACGTCATCGTCGGCGTCAACAAATACAAGCTCAAGACCGAAGATGCGATTGAATCGCGCGACATCGACAACGTGGCCGTGCGCGACGGGCAGATCACCCGGCTCAAGGCCATCAAGGCCAAACGCGACAACGCCGCGGTGCAGGCCGCGCTGGACGCCTTGACGGCGGCCGCCGAAAACAACAGCGGCAACCTGCTGGACCTCAGCATCAAGGCCGTGCGCCTGCGCGCCACGGTGGGCGAGGTCAGCGATGCGCTCGAGAAAATCTACGGGCGCCACCGCGCCGATACACAAAAGGTGACCGGTGTGTACGCTGCCGCTTATGACTCGGCCGAAGGCTGGGAAACCCTCAAGTCCGAAATCAATGCCTTCGCCGAAGAGCAGGGCCGCCGCCCGCGCGTGATGATCTCCAAGCTGGGCCAGGACGGCCACGACCGCGGCGCCAAGGTGGTGGCCACGGCCTTCGCCGACCTGGGCTTCGACGTGGACATGGGCCCGCTGTTCCAGACGCCTGAAGAGTGCGCGCGCCAGGCGATTGAAAACGACGTGCATGCGGTGGGAGTCTCCACGCTGGCGGCAGGCCACAAGACGCTGGTGCCGGCCATCATCGCCGAACTCAAGAAGCAGGGCGCCGACGACATCATTGTGTTTGTCGGTGGCGTGATTCCGCGGCAGGACTACGAGATGTTGTACGAAGCCGGCGTGAAGGGCATTTACGGCCCGGGCACGCCGATTCCGGCGAGTGCGAAGGATGTGCTGGAACAGATTCGGGCTGCGTTGAAGTGATTTTTGGTGTGTTTCTGAGGCTCAGTTCGATCATGCTGCTTGCCGGTGCGCTCAATGCATATGCAAACCCGCCGGAAGAGTGGATCAGGACAAGCAAAGCCGATCCAGCATTGATTTGTAGCGAATTACAGTCCTCATTTCCTAAAAGATTGAGCGAGGCTGTCGCTTTGGGCAAGGTGAAAAGTCAAACTGTCGAGCCTGCTGGGGAGTATTGCGAACCAGAAAATTCCTGCGAGATAAGGACGCTCGATTTTTCGGGGTTGAACGCCAGGTTGCTGGTAACGAAGAAGTCGCAGGACATCAGCGTTCTGACCTTCAAGGTGAATGAACCCCATTGGCATTTTTTCAGGCAGGTTCAAATTGGCGAGACGCTTTCATCCGCGAGCTGGAAATTCGGAGTGACGATCAGTTCCGCAATGCCCTCCCCGATAAAACTGCTGGGGGAATGTGCCGGTCTGCTGCTGGAGCACAGAAATGGGCGGGTCACCAGTGTTGATGTTGACTGCCAGGCCTGCCGGTAAAGCAATGAGTACCCTGACCGCCCTGCTAAACGGCGATGCGATGGCCCAGCGCCGCGCCATCGCCAAAGCCATCACCCTGCTCGAATCCACCCGCGCCGACCACCGCGCCCAGGGCGACGAGTTGCTGACGGCCCTGCTGCCGCACACCGGCAAGGCCTTCCGCCTGGGCATCAGCGGCGTTCCCGGCGTCGGCAAGTCCACCTTTATCGAGGTGCTGGGCCTGCACCTGATCGCGCAGGGCCACCGCGTCGCGGTGCTCACCATCGATCCGTCTTCCACCGTCTCGGGCGGCTCCATCCTGGGCGACAAGACCCGCATGGAAAAGCTCTCGGTGCATGAGCGTGCCTACATACGACCCAGCCCTTCCAGCGGCAACCTGGGCGGCGTGGCCGAAAAAACGCGCGAGGCCATGCTGGTCTGTGAAGCCGCCGGCTACGACGTGGTCATCGTCGAAACCGTGGGCGTGGGCCAGAGCGAAACCGCCGTCGCCAACATGACCGACATGTTTGTGCTGATGCAACTGCCCAATGCCGGCGACGACCTGCAGGCCATCAAAAAGGGCGTGATGGAGCTGGCCGACCTCGTCATCATCAACAAGGCCGACATCGATGCCGACGCGGCCATGCGGGCTGAAGCGCAGATCACCTCCGCCATGCGCCTGTTCGGCCTGGTCAACAACGCCATGGACAGCACGCAGGCGGCCAGCTATGACAAGAACTGGCACCCGCAAGTCATCCAGCTCAGCGCCTTGCACAACAAGGGCGTGGACGTGTTCTGGAAAGCCGTGACGCAGTTCAAGACTTTGCAAACGGCCAACGGCCGGCTGGCCGCCCGGCGCCAGCAGCAGTCGCTGTCATGGATGTGGGAGCGCATAGACGCGGGCCTCAAGCAGGCCTTCCGCCGTGACCCGTCGGTAAGCGCCTTGCTGCCCACACTGGTGGCCGAGGTGGCCGATGGCCGCATGCCGGCTTCCACCGCGGCAAGAAGCCTGTTGGCGTCCCAATCAGGGCGGCCGCAAGACGCCAATCCGTAAATACCCAACCACCAGAACGCACAGAGCACAAAGAAGAGAAAGCAAGCCATGCAAGAAATCCTTGAACAACTCGAAAAGAAACGCGCCGCGGCCCGCCTGGGCGGCGGGAAAAAGCGCATAGACGCGCAGCACGGCAAAGGCAAGCTGACGGCGCGCGAGCGGCTGGAACTGCTGCTGGACGAAGGCACGTTTGAAGAATGGGACATGTTCGTCGAGCACCGCTGCACCGACTTCGGCATGGAGAACAACAAGGTGCCCGGCGACGGCGTGGTCACCGGCTACGGCATGATCAACGGCCGCCTGGTGTTTGTCTTCAGCCAGGACTTCACGGTCTTCGGCGGCGCCTTGAGCGAAGCCCATGCCGAGAAAATCTGCAAGGTGATGGACCAGGCCATGAAGGTCGGCGCGCCCGTCATCGGCCTCAACGATTCGGGCGGCGCCCGTATCCAGGAGGGCGTGGCGTCGCTGGGCGGCTATGCCGACGTGTTCCAGCGCAACGTGATGGCCTCGGGCGTGGTGCCGCAGATCAGCATGGTCATGGGCCCCTGCGCCGGCGGCGCGGTGTATTCGCCGGCCATGACCGACTTCATCTTCATGGTCAAGGATTCGAGCTATATGTTCGTCACCGGCCCCGAGGTGGTGAAAACCGTGACGCACGAGGAAGTGACGGCCGAGGAACTGGGCGGTGCCACCACGCACACCACACGCAGCGGTGTGGCCGACCTGGCCTTTGAGAACGACGTTGAGGCATTGCTGATGCTGCGCCGTCTCTACAACTACCTGCCGCTGAACAACCGCGAGAAAGCGCCGATCCGCCCCAGCGCCGACCCGGCCGGCCGCATGGACCTGAGCCTGGACACCCTGGTGCCCGAGAACCCGAACAAACCGTATGACATGAAGGAACTTATCGTCAAGACGGTGGACGACGGCGACTTCTTCGAAATCCAGCCCGAGTACGCAAAGAACATCATCATCGGCTTTGCCCGCATGGAAGGGCAGACGGTAGGCATCGTCGCCAACCAGCCGTTGGTACTCGCCGGCTGCCTGGACATCAAGAGCTCCATCAAGGCCGCGCGTTTTGTGCGCTTTTGCGATGCCTTCAACATCCCGGTGATCACCTTTGTCGACGTGCCCGGCTTCATGCCAGGCACCAGCCAGGAATACGGCGGCATCATCAAGCACGGCGCCAAGCTGCTGTATGCGTACGCCGAATGCACCGTGCCGAAAATCACGGTGATCACGCGCAAGGCCTATGGCGGCGCTTACGACGTGATGAGTTCCAAACATTTGCGCGGCGACGTCAACTTTGCCTGGCCCAACGCCGAGATCGCCGTGATGGGCGCCAAAGGTGCGGTGGAAATCATCTTCCGCGAAGACAAGGGTGACCCCGAAAAACTGGCTGCCAGGGAAGCCGAATACAAGGCCCGCTTCGCCAACCCCTTTGTGGCCGGCGCGCGCGGTTTTATCGACGACGTGATCCTGCCTCACGAAACGCGCAAGCGCATCTGCCGTTCGCTGGTGATGCTGCGGGACAAGAAGATTGAGAATCCTTGGCGCAAGCACGGGAATATTCCGCTGTGATCGGCAGGAGCACGACAACCATGTTCACCAAAATACTTATTGCAAACCGCGGCGAAATCGCTTGCCGCGTGATCCTCACCGCCCGCAAGATGGGCATCCAAACCGTCGCCGTGTATTCCGACGCCGACAAGGATGCACGCCACGTCGAGCTTGCCGACGAAGCCGTCAACATAGGCCCGGCGCCCAGCCGTGACAGTTACCTGCAGGCCGACAAGATCATCGCGGCCTGCAAGCAGACGGGTGCACAAGCGGTTCACCCGGGCTATGGCTTCCTGAGCGAGAACGCGGGTTTTGCCAAGCGCGTGGAAGAAGAAGGCATCATCTTCATAGGCCCCAAGCATTATTCGATTGCCGCCATGGGCGACAAGATCGAATCGAAGAAGCTGGCCGGTGCGGCCGGGGTCAACTGCATTCCCGGCGTCAACGATGCGATTGAAACGGCCGAAAAAGCGGTGGAGATTGCCAAGGGCATTGGCTACCCCGTGATGATCAAAGCCAGCGCAGGCGGCGGCGGCAAGGGCTTGCGGGTTGCCTTCAATGACAAGGAAGCCTTTGAAGGCTTTACCTCTTGCCGCAACGAGGCGCGCAACAGCTTTGGCGACGACCGGGTTTTTATCGAGAAGTTTGTCGAGGAACCTCGCCACATCGAGATCCAGCTGATCGGCGACAGCCAGGGCAATGTGCTGTATCTCAATGAGCGCGAATGCTCCATCCAGCGGCGCCACCAGAAGGTGATCGAAGAGGCGCCATCGCCCTTTATCAGCGACGCGACACGCAAGGCCATGGGCGAGCAGGCGGTGGCGCTGGCCAAGGCCGTGAAATACCAGAGCGCCGGCACGGTGGAGTTTGTGGTCGGCAAGGACCAGAGTTTTTATTTCCTTGAGATGAATACCCGGCTTCAGGTGGAGCACCCGGTGACGGAATGCATCACCGGGCTGGACCTGGTGGAGTTGATGATCCGTGTCGCGGCCGGCGAGAAGCTGCCGATCGCACAAAAAGACGTGCAGCGCAATGGCTGGGCCATCGAGTGCCGCATCAACGCCGAAGACCCGTTTCGCAGCTTCCTGCCTTCGACGGGCCGGCTGGTGCGTTTCCAGCCGCCCAAGGAAACCATGTTCGCGTCCGATACCTCGCAGCTGTACGGCGTGCGCGTGGACACCGGCGTGCAGGACGGCGGCGAGATCCCGATGTTTTACGACTCGATGATCGCCAAGCTCATCGTGCACGGCAAGGACCGCAAGGAGGCCATCGCCAAGATGCGCGAGGCGCTCAACGGGTTTGTGATCCGCGGCATCTCCAGCAACATCCCCTTCCAGGCGGCCCTGCTGGCGCACCCGAAGTTTGTGGCGGGCGATTTCAACACCGGCTTCATTGCCGAGAACTACGGCAAAGGCTTTCACGCCGAGGACGTGCCGCATGAAGACCCGTCATTCCTGCTGGCGCTGGCCGCTTACGTCAACCGCCGCATGCTGGGCCGCGCGGCCGGCATCAGCGGGCAACTGCCAGGCCATGGCGTGACGGTGGGCGAAGAGTTCGTCGTGGTCGGGCTGGGCGCAGCGGGGGCCAACACGCCGCACCCGGTGACGGTGCGCCACTACCAGGCGCAGACCGGATCCGGCACGGTGGAGGTGGGCGCGCGGAGTTATGAAATCTGCAGCAACTGGCACCTGGGCGGTGCGCGCATACGCGGCACGGCCAACGGCCAGGCTTTTATGGCGCAGGTGGAGCGCGGCGTGGGCAGCAACCCGCTGGCCATCCGCATTGCCCACAACGGCACACGGCTGGACGCGCTGGTGCTGACGCCGCGCGCGGCGCAGCTGCATGCCTTGATGCCTTACAAGGCGCCGCCCGACATGAGCCGCTATGTGCTGTCGCCCATGCCCGGCCTGCTGGTGGACGTGGCGGTGCAGGTGGGCCAGAAGGTGCAGGCCGGCGAGCGCGTGGCGGTGATTGAAGCCATGAAGATGGAGAACGTGCTGTTCGCGGTCGCCGACGGTGTAGTCGGCAAGGTGCTGGCGGCCAAGGGTGAATCGCTGAGCGTGGATCAGCCCATCGTGGAGTTCCAGGCATGAGCACCAGCCGTCCTTTCAAGGTATTGGGTATCCAGCAGATCGCCATAGGCGCCACCAGCAAGGACCGTTTGCGCACCCTGTGGGTGGACATGCTGGGCCTGGAAGTCACCGGCAACTTCGTCAGCGAGCGCGAGAATGTGGACGAAGACATCTGCGCCATCGGCAGCGGCCCGTTCAAGGTCGAGGTCGATTTGATGCAGCCGCTGGACGTGGACAAAAAACCCGCAGTGCACACCACGCCGCTCAATCACGTGGGCCTGTGGATAGACGACCTGCCCAAGGCCGTGGAATGGCTGACGGTCCAGGGCGTGCGTTTTGCGCCCGGCGGCATCCGCAAGGGCGCGGCGGGTTTTGACATCTGCTTTTTACACCCCAAGGCCAGTGAGGAGTTTCCGGTGTCGGGCGAGGGTGTGCTGATCGAGATGGTGCAGGCGCCGCCTGAAGTCATCAAGGCGTTTTCGGCCCTCGGGTAAACGCGGGTAAGCGGGGCTTGGCTCCCTTTGATGAGGGGCCGCTTCAGCCCCCTCATCCGCCAATTGGCCGTGGCGCAATTCTTCACAATGGTTTCAAGAGAAGCGCACCCTGCGTTTCCACTGGAAGAAACCCATTTGATGAATCCCGGCAAGCTGTTGAATCCCGGCGTCCGGCTGCTCTGTCGCCTGCAGCTGGGGGGAAAGCTCGCATGGCTTGCGGCCCTGGCGGCGCTGCCGCCTGTGCTGGTCGTGCTGCAGCTGACCCTGTCCGTCAAACCTGCCGAGGGCCTCGCTGCGCTGGCGGCGGCGTGCGGCCTGATCCTCGCGGTGCTGGTTTATTTTCTGCTCGCCCTTCGCTGTGTTCTGGCCGACGGCATGGCCCAACTGGCCATCGCCACGGGCAAGATGGTGGCCGGTGATTTGCGCCAGGGTCCGGCAGGCGGCGGTGCGGACGAGCTGGGCCGCCTGCTGGTATCCACGGCGGCGCTCAGCCACACCTTGTCGGGCATGGTGGCCAATGTGCGCAGCAACGCCGCCTTTGTGGCGCACTCGGGCCAGAGCATGGCCAGGGGAAACCGCGAGCTGTCGGACCGTACCGAGCAGCAGGCCGCCAACCTGGAGCAGACGGCCGCCAGCGTGGAGCAGCTGTCTTCCACCGTCCAGGACAACGCGGGCAGGGCCGGCCAGGCCAACGTGCAGGCCGCCCAGGTGCGGGACCTGGCCGAGACCGGCGCGGCGGCCATGACGGAAGCCGTCGCGTCCGTGGAAGCCATTCACGGCGGCGCCAAACGCATGGGCGAGATCGTCGGCGTGATCGACGGCCTGGCATTCCAGACCAATATCCTGGCGCTCAATGCGGCGGTGGAGGCGGCCCGCGCGGGTGAGTCCGGCCGGGGTTTCGCGGTGGTGGCGGCTGAGGTGCGATCGCTGGCCAAGCGCTCGGCGGAGTCAGCCAAAGAGATTCGCCAGCTGATCGCCGAGTCTTCCCGCCAGGTGGAGGCGAGCGTGCAGACCATACGCACCGCGGGCAGCAGCATCACGCGCATCGTGTCCGGCATCCGCGATGTGGCGGCGAATATGGCGCAGATTTCGAAGTCCAGCACCGAGCAAAGCGCCAGCCTCGGTGAAATCACGATGGCGGTGCGGCAGCTGGACAAAATCACCCAGCACAATGCGCAGATGGTGGAGCGCGCCGTGGCGCAGGCCGCCCAGCTTGAAGGGCGGGCCGGCACGCTGGTGCGGTCGGTGGCCGGTTTCAGGCTGCAGCAGGGATCGGCGGAAGAAGCGTGCGCCATGGTGGCGCGCGCGATTGCGCATGGCCGCAACATCCCCAGGGATGCCTTTCTACGCGACCTGACCAACCCCGCCAAGGGCTTTCATGACCGCGACATGTACGTCTTTGCGCTGGACTGCCGGGGCACCTACCTGGCCTTCGGCGGCAACCCGGCCAAGCTGGGCACACGCGTTCAGGACATCCCCGGCATTGACGGCCAGGGCCTGCTGGACGCCATAGTTGCGCAGGCCGGTGAAGAGCCGGGCTGGGTCGAATACGACATCACCAACCCGGCGACGGGCAAAGTCCAGACCAAGATGTCTTTCGTGCAGCAGGCCGGCGATATCTTCGTGGGCTGCGGCGTCTACAAAAACATCGTGTCAGCCTGAGGCTGCGGGGCCGCGCTTGGCGCGCGCGCGTTCGAGTGCGGCTTCGATCACGGCGCGCTTGCGTTCGGCGGCGTCGTTGTCGGTTTGCGGGGCCGCAGCGGGAAGGGTGGGCTGGTGTTGCGCTTGAGGCGGTTGCGCGCTTTCGCTTGCGGGAGGATTTGCGGCGCCCTCTCCCGGATAGCGGAGTACGTGAAATTCATAGCGGGTGCGTGCGGTGTCGGCTTCCTGCGGCGACCACGCATCCCAGCCGGTTCGCTCGCCGGTGATGTTCTCCAGGCTGATGCAGTCGACGGGGCACACCGGGATGCACAACTCGCAACCCGTGCACCAGGGCTCTATCACGGTGTGCATCATCTTGTTGCTGCCCATGATGGCGTCCGTCGGGCAGGCTTTGAGACACAGCGTGCAGCCTATGCACCAGTTCTCGTCGATGACGGCCAGGGCGCGCGGGCCTTCCGTGCCGTTGGCAGGGTTCAGGGGCAGGGCGGGCAGGCCGGTGATGGCCGAGAGGCGCTGCACGCCTTCAGCGCCGCCGGGCGGGCACTGGTTGATGGCGGCTTCGCCAGAGGCCATGGCCTCAGCATAGGCCGCGCAGTCGGGATAGCCGCAGCGCGTGCACTGGGTTTGGGGCAGGGCGGCGTTGAGGCGCGCGGCCAGGCTGGTATGGGAGTGAGACGTCACCCGCCTATTGTCCTACCGCAGGCCGCGCCAAATAAGGCACGGCCGCACCTTATTTGGCGCGTGCGGTCTTCTTGGCGGCTGCCGTTTTGCGGGCCGGCTTGGCAACGGCCTTGGGCGTTTTTGCGGCGGCGCGGGCCGCAGGCTTTGCGGGAGCGGCCTTGCTTTGCTCAAGGATGAAGGCCTTGACGGACGGGTAAACGATGTCGCGCCAGCGGCGGCCGCTGAAGATGCCGTAGTGGCCCGCGCCCTTGGCTTCCAGGTGTTTTTTGCGGCCGGCCGGCACGCCGCTGCACATGGCCAGGGCCGCCTCGGTCTGCCCTGCGCCGGAGATGTCGTCGAGTTCGCCTTCGACCGTCATCACGGCCGTGGTCTTGATGTCCTGGGGCCGCACGCGCTCCAGTTCGCCGTCCACGTTCTTGACGTCCCAGGTGCCGTTGACCAGCTTGAATTCCTGGAACACGGTCTTGATGGTTTCGAGGTAGTAGTCGGCGTCCATGTCGAGCACGGCGTTGTACTCGTCGTAGAACTTGCGGTGTGCCTCGGCGCTGGCGTCGTCGCCCTTGAGCAGGTCCTTGAAGTAGTCGTAATGGCTGTTGGCGTGGCGGTCGGGGTTCATGGCCACGAAGCCGGTGTGCTGCAAAAAGCCGGGGTAGACGCGGCGGCCGGCTCCCGGAAAGTTGCTGGGCACGCGGTAGATCACATTGTTCTCAAACCACTCGTAGCTCTTGTTCATGGCCAGGTTGTTGACGGCCGTGGGTGATTTGCGCGCGTCGATGGGACCGCCCATCATGACCATGGACAGCGGGGTGGTTTCGCCGCGCGAGGCCATCAGCGAAATGGCGCCGAACACCGGCACGGTGGGCTGGCAGACACTGATGACGTGGCAGTTGCCGTAAATGCCCTGGAGGTGGCGGATGAATTCCTGCACGTAGTTGACGTAGTCGTCCAGGTGGAAGGCGCCGTCGGACAGCGGCACGGTGCGCGCATTCTTCCAGTCGGTGATGTAGACCTTGTGATCCTTGAGCATGGTCTTGACGGTGTCGCGCAGCAAGGTGGCGTAGTGGCCCGACAGCGGCGCCACGATCAAGACAGCCGGCTGGCCCTTGAGCTTGGCCAGCGTCGCGGTGTCGTCCGAAAAGCGCTTGAAGCGGCGCAGTTCGCAAAAGGGCTTGTCGATTTCCACCCGTTCGTGGATGGCGATGCTGGTGCCGTCGACGTCCACCGTCTGGATGTCGAAGGCTGGTTTTTCGTAATCCTTGCCCAGCCGGTAGATCAGGCTGTAGCCCGCCGCGACGCGCTGGGCGAAGGGGTTTTGGCCGAGGGGCGACAGGGGGTTGCCGTAGAGTTTGGCGGCGGCCTGTGCGAAGTCGACAAAGGGCTCCATCAAGGTGCGCTGGGTTTCATAGACTTGGTACAGCATCGGGGGTCAACCTTGGTTATGTCGTTATGAGGTAAATCGTAGTATGTTGCAGTGCAATATAACAGGCGTAAGGCTGCACTGTTTTGAGGACAACCACCAATTCCGGGCGCTTTTCACGGCTTTGGTGCCAAATCGCCACAGTGGGGCGGGGCTTGTTTGGCGATAAACCGCCGCCACCTGCGGAATTGAACGAACACTTACCATTCTGCCCACAGTCGGCGGTTTTTGCCGGCACTGCGGCAGCAGCCCTGAACAGGAAAAAACAAGATGCTCCCCACGATTGACGCCTCCGCGCTGGACCAACTGGCCGCCCTGAAGAAATCCGACAGGATGCCGGTGCTGTTTGTGGGCCACGGCAGTCCCATGAATGCCATTGGCGACAACGAATACCGGCGCAGCTGGCAGGCGCTGGGCGCCGAACTTGGCTCGAAATACCCGAGGCCGCAGCTGATCCTGTGCATCTCCGCGCATTGGCTGACCGAAGGCTGGTGGCTGACCGCCATGGACAAACCCAAAACCATCCACGACTTCGGCGGTTTTCCGCAGGAGCTGTTCGACCAGCAGTACCCCGCGCCCGGCGACCCGGCCGCCGCGCGGGCTATCAGCCAACTGGTGCGGCAGCGTGCCTCGGCGCCGCTGGGGCTGGACGAAGGTGAATGGGGCTTGGACCACGGCACCTGGTCGGTGCTCAAGCCCATGTTCCCGGATGCGGAGATTCCCGTCCTCCAGCTCAGCATGGACTACGGCCGCGCGCCCGAGGACCACTATGCGCTGGCAAAACAACTCAAGGCCCTGCGCGACCGCGGCGTGTTGATTGTGGCCAGCGGAAACATCGTGCACAACCTGCGCCAGATGCAGCGCGGCGCGTCGGGCAGCCAAGCCTACGACTGGGCGCTGGAATTCGACCAGATCACGGGCGGCTACCTGCAACAGGGCAACCTCGATGCGCTGCAGAATTTCCAGAAGCTGGGCCAGGTCGCCAAAATGGCGCACCCGACCTACGAGCACTACCTGCCCTTGCTGTATGCGGCCGGCGCCGTCGATGCGAAGGAGCCCATGCGCTTTTTCAACACCAGCTTCCAGGCTGGGTCGATTTCGATGCGCTCGGTGGTGTGGGGCTAGGCGTTCACGCGCAGATTTGCAGCCAGGTCCAGCGCTCCTGGTAGGCCTTTGCCTTTTTCTCAAACAGCGGCAGGTGGTGGCACAGCGGGTTCGGGCTGAGCCTGCCTTTGTACAGATCATCCACACCGTTGGGCGCATAAAGCTCCACGTCTGAGCCGCCCGCTTTCAGTCCCACGCAGGTGCAGCGGACCAGGAAGCGGTCGATTCCCTCGCGGGAACTGCGCAGGGCGGGGTAGGGGAAACCGAAGAAGTCCTCGTACCAGGTGTGGACCCTGGCCTGGTTTTTTGCTTCAACTGTGATGCCGTGGCCGGCAAAACAGGACTGGGCCCGCTCGTTGACGTGGGCTTCAGTCGCCTCCGAGAGATCGGTGGGGTCGAAATAGAACAGGTCGTAGTCTTTGATATGGGCCTCGGGCGGCTGGCCCGAGCGCACATTCCAGACGGTCTGAAAAAGGCAACCCGCAACCAGCCACGCATCCGGCAGGCCCAGGGCGGGCAGCTGCGCCAGGATGCGCTGGTTGTGGCGGTTTTTCAGGGCGTCCCGGATGAAGCCATCCGGGCTTGGGGCCTCAAAAGGCGTCAGGGGAATCAGACGACCTTGGCAATCGACGCACAGACGTAGTCGATGTTTTTGCTGTTCAGCGCGGCCACGCACATGCGGCCGGTGTCGGTGCCGTAGACGCCGAACTCATTGCGCAGGCGCACCATCTGGTCCTTGTTGAGGCCGGAATAGCTGAACATGCCGATTTGGGCGGTGATGAAACTCATGTCCTGCTTGACGCCGGCGGCCTTAAGGCCGTCCACGAGCTTCTGGCGCATGGCCTTGATGCGCACACGCATCTCGCCCAGTTCCTGCTCCCACTGGGTGCGCAGCGCTGGCGTGTTGAGCACCATGGCCACCACCATGCCGCCGTGGATCTGCGGGTTGCTGTAATTCGTGCGGATGACCAGCTTGAGCTGCGACAGTACGCGGTCGGCCTCTTCCTTGGACTCGCAGAGCACTGAGAGGGCACCCACGCGTTCGCCATAGAGGCTGAAGCTCTTGGAGAACGAGGTCGAGACGAAGAAGTTCAAGCCGGCCGCCACAAACTTGCCGATGATGGCGCCGTCTTCGGCGATGCCGTGGCCAAAGCCCTGGTAAGCCATGTCGAGGAAAGGCGTCAGCTTGCGCGCCTTGACGGCGGCGATGACCTGGTCCCACTGGGCTGCGGTGATGTCGTAACCGGTCGGGTTGTGGCAGCAGGCGTGCAGCACGATGATGGTGCCTTCGGCTGCCGCATTCAGGGCGGCGAGCATGCCGTCGAAGTTGACACCGCGCTTGGCTGCATCGTAGTAAGGGTAGCTTTCAACGACAAAACCGGCCTGGCTGAAAAGCGCGCGGTGGTTTTCCCAGCTCGGGTCGGAAATCAGCACCTTGGCGTTGGGGCTGAGCTTTTTGAGGAAGTCGGCGCCTACCTTGAGGCCGCCGGTGCCGCCTATGCCTTGCACGGTGGCGACGCGGCCGCTCTTGACGGGTTCGCTGTCGGCGCCGAAGACCAGGCCCTTGACGGCCGCGTCGTAGGCGGCGATGCCGTCGATCGGCAGGTAGCCGCGGGCCTTGGGGTCGGCCATCATCTGCTTTTCAGCCGCCTGCACGCACTGCAGCAGGGGGAGTTTGCCGTTGTCGTCGTAGTACACGCCTACGCCCAGGTTGACCTTGGCGGGGTTGGTATCGGCATTGAACTGCTCGTTAAGGCCCAGGATGGGGTCACGCGGGGCCATTTCGACAGCGGTAAACAAAGACATGAAATATCCTCAGAAAAAGTGAAAAAAGGCGAAAGCGGTGTGTTGAATTCAGAGGCTCCATTCAGGTCACAAGTTGACCGGAAAAAGCGCTACAAGAGGTATCAAAAGTTCATTACGGGGCGATTGGGGATTGCAATTCCCATTTTCGGCCGAATGTCGTATTCTGCTTGGTTGCCCTGAATTTTAACGGGGCTTGATCGAGGTTTTATGCCAGAAGCAATAGAAGTCATAACCGAGGTGGTGGATCCGGCCCCCAGCGAGGGCCAGTTCGTCCGTTTTCCGGATTCCCCATTTGAGTTGTTCCAGCCTTATCCGCCGGCGGGCGACCAGCCGAAGGCGATTGACCTGCTGGTGGAAGGCGTCAACGACGGCGAGGTGTTCCAGACCCTGCTGGGCGTGACCGGCTCCGGCAAGACCTTCACCATGGCCAATGTGATCGCCCGCCTGGGGCGCCCGGCGATCGTGTTCGCGCCCAACAAGACGCTGGCGGCACAGCTGTACAGCGAGTTCCGCGAGTTTTTCCCGAAGAATGCGGTGGAGTATTTCGTCAGCTATTACGACTACTACCAGCCCGAGGCCTATGTGCCGCAGCGCGACCTGTTCATCGAAAAAGACTCGGCGATCAACGAGCACATCGAGCAGATGCGGCTGTCGGCCACCAAGAGCGTGCTGGAGCGGCGCGACACCATCATCGTCGGCACGGTCAGCGCGATTTACGGCATAGGCGCGCCCGAGGATTACACGCAGATGCGTTTCATCGCGCGCATAGGCGACAAGATGGGCCAGCGCGACGTGATCGCGCGCCTGATCCGCATGCAGTACACGCGCAATGAGCAGGACTTCGCCCGCGGCACTTTCCGGGTGCGCGGCGACGTGATCGACGTCTTCCCGGCCGAGCATTCCGAACTGGCCATACGCATCGAACTGTTCGACGACGAGATCGAGTCGCTGCAACTGTTCGACCCGCTCACGGGCCGCATCCGCCAGAAAATCCCGCGCTTTGTGGTCTACCCCAAGAGCCACTACGTCACGCCGCGCGACAAGGTCATGACGGCCGTGGAGACCATCAAGCTGGAGCTGTCCGAACGCGTGGCCCAGTTCGTCGCCGACGGCAAGCTGGTGGAAGCCCAGCGCATCGAGCAGCGCACCCGCTTCGACCTGGAAATGCTCAGCGAAATCGGCCATTGCAAGGGTATTGAGAACTACACGCGCCACCTGAGCGGTTCGCCGCCCGGCTCGCCGCCTTCGACGCTGTGCGACTACCTGCCCAAGGACGCGGTGATGTTCCTGGACGAGAGCCACGTCATGATCGGCCAGCTCAACGCCATGTACAACGGCGACCGCGCGCGCAAGACCACGCTGGTGGAGTACGGCTTCCGCCTGCCCAGCGCGCTGGACAACCGGCCGCTGAAGTTCGAGGAGTTCGAAGCCAAGATGCGGCAGGCAATTTTTGTGTCGGCCACGCCGGCCGCCTACGAAAAAGAGCATTCCGGCCAGGTGGTCGAGCAGGTCGTCAGGCCCACCGGCCTGGTGGATCCGCAGGTGGAAGTGCGGCCGGCCACGCACCAGGTCGACGACGTGCTGCAGGAAATCCGCATCCGGGTCGAGAAGAACGAGCGGGTGCTGATCACCACGCTGACCAAGCGCATGGCCGAGCAACTGACCGATTACCTGAGCGACAACGGCGTCAAGGTGCGCTACCTGCACAGCGACGTCGATACGGTCGAGCGCGTGGAAATCCTGCGCGACCTGCGGCTGGGCGCTTTTGACGTGTTGGTGGGCATCAACCTGCTGCGCGAGGGCCTGGACATCCCCGAGGTGTCGCTGGTGGCCATCCTGGACGCCGACAAGGAGGGCTTTTTGCGCGCCGAGCGCAGCCTGATCCAGACAATTGGCCGGGCGGCACGCAACCTGAACGGCCGCGCAATCCTCTATGCCGACCGCATCACCGATTCCATGAAAAAAGCCATGGACGAAACCGAGCGGCGGCGCAACAAGCAGATCGCCTTCAACCTCGAGAACGGCATCACGCCGCGCAGCGTGGTCAAGCGCAT